>JBBRMI010000238.1:0-11355 GCA_038230915.1 Polyangiales bacterium
CTCGGGCGGAACCGTCGCCTCGGGCGGGAACGTCAATTCGGGCGGAACCGCGGGCTCGGGTGGTTCAGCTGCCGTCATCGAACCGGGCGCTGGCAGCCCCATCCCTCTGGAAATGTTGCAGCACAAGTGGCGCTACACACACGCCTGCAAGTACCGCGGCGGGCAGCCCATTTCCAACTTCCCGACTTGCAGCGAAAACAACCTCGATGTCTGTGCTGAGCGGACCAACGATGACCGGTGGTTCGATCCGAATCCTCCGGTTTGGAAATTCGGCGGAGATCCGAGCAAGGTCTACGAGATCAAGCTCCGCCTGCGTGGAATCACCGAACCGAAGACGTATAAAAACTGCAAAGAAGTCAACGTGCGAGCCGACGACGGCCACCATCCAATGGTCTGCGACGGCACGGGGCAGAACGTTGCGAATAGCGATGACAGCTTCAACTGGATGAACTTCCGCTTGAACGATCCGCGGCAAGACTTCTACATGAACATGGCACCGATCGACGAGCCGCATCGCGTCGAAAAGCTCGACGAAGTCTTTACGATCAAGGCTCGCGGCCAGTCGACGGCAACGTTTCTGTTCGACGACCTGAACGGCGGCGAGATTCGCAATTGTCCGAAGTACACGTTCCCAGGCGTCGCGGCCGTAGCGCCCTACGACAATACCGCGATCGACGGCCAGTTCTGGCAATGGGACTGCGAGGATCCTACGGGCGGCGATGCTTGCTGGAAAGTGCTCCCTTAAATCGGGTTTGCGAAGGCTTCGAACATGAAAAACCAACGATCATTGTCGGCATGGAGTGTCGCCGCGACCTCGCTGCTCTTTGCAGGATGCTCCCAACTCAGCGGCGGTGTCCCTAACGATCGGGGTGCCACGACCGGTGGAGCGAGCGGCTCGAGCGGCTCAGTCGGGCCCGACGGCGCGGGCGGCCCGTCGTACACCGGTCTCGGTAAGGACGGCGAGTGCACCATCGACGAACCGCCTGCGGCGCGCTTGGTCCGGCTGAGCTACCGCCAGCTCGGAAATTCCACCATAGCTGAGCTTGGACCCGAGGCGATGACCGGCGTCGACATCGTCGAGCTCAACAAGCGCGAGTTTCAAACGTTGCTCAACGAGGGTGACCTCATCAACGGTCAGGTCCTCCCCAAGACGGTGTCCATCGCCGAGGCGGCGGCCGCGAGCCTGGTTGCACCGGCACGATTCACCGCGGTCACCGGCTGCACCGCTCCGACTACTGACGCGTGCGCCCAGCAATATCTGGCCAAATACGCCGAAGGTTCTTACCGCAGACCGCTCACCGCCGACGAGAGCGCATCCATGCTCAAGCTCTACGCCGATCTAAAAACAGCGGGCAACTCGATCGACGAGTCGGTTCGCTACACCGTGGAGGGCATCACGATCGCACCGCCATCGCTTTATCGCACCGAGTTCGGTGTTAAGGGCGCCGACGGCCTCTATGCCCTCGACGCGTACGAGAAGGCCAGCGAGCTTTCGTACTTCATCACCAACGGTCCGCCCGACAAGACGCTGCTCGATGCCGCCAAGGCGGGCGCGCTGTCTACGGCCGAGGGCGTCGCGTCCGAGGTCGATCGCCTGATCGCTCTGCCGGCGTCGGCCACCAACCTCGGAGAGGTGGTGACCGCGTACTATCGCCTCTCCGACCTCTCCACGACCATCAAAGATCCGATGCTCTTCCCGAGCTACCAGGGTCTCGTGCGGAGCATGTACACCGAGACTCAGAAATTCATCCAGGAGATGCTCTGGCAAGGCACCGTCAACGATCTGCTCACCACCCGGAAGACGTTCATCGATGAAAAGCTGGCCGCTTTTTACGGGGTCCAATATCCGGGCGGCACTGGGTTCGTGCCCTTCGAATTTCCCGTGGGGCAACGCAAGGGTCTGCTCACGCAGGCGAGCTTTCTGTCGATGCACTCGCGCACCAACACCACGTCGGTCGTGAGCCGGGGCCTGTACATCAACAGCAGCATTCTCTGCGGACAGACCATTCCGTCACCGCCGGCCGCCAACGCGGCGCAGATCGACGCGCTCAACAAGAACACGATGCTCAATGAGCGCGAGAAAGCCGATGTGAGGGCGACGACCTCGCCATGCAACGGTTGCCACGCCAGCTTCGATCAGTATGGCCTCGTTCTCGAAACCTACGACGCGATTGGCAAGTACCGAGCCACTTACCCCGACGGTAAGGCGATAGATACTTCGGTCAAGCTCCCCGCGTTGGCCGGGGGAGCTCAGGTGACCGACGTGACACAGCTGATAGATACCGTCACGCAGAACGGCACCTACTCGGTCTGCCTATCGACCAACATGCTCAAATACGCGCTGGGCAGCGCTGGCGCCATCACGTCGACCGATTGCTCGGTCAAGTCGATCCACGACTCGTTCAAGACCACCGATCAATCCTTCGCAAGTTTGGTTCGGCAAGTCGCACTCTCCAAGACCCTCGCAGTTCGGAAAGGTGCCCAATGAGGTCCTACAAATTCGCGCGACGCAGCTTCCTCGCCTGGACTGGTGCGGCCGTCGGTCTCCACGCGCTCCTGCGCAACATGGAGGCTGCGGCACAGGGCATGGGTTCCCCTCAACGGCTGTTGCTCACGCACACGCCGGTCGGGACGATTCGACCGCTATGGGTGTGCTCCGGCGCCGGAACCGACTTCACGTTCTCGCCAATCTTGAAGCCGTTCGAGGACGCGGGCCTTAGGAACGACCTGATCATCATCGACGGGATGAACATGGAAACCATCGATGGCCCCGGCGGCGGGCACGAAAAGGGTAGCGTCACCATGTCGACGGCGAGCCCCACCAAATGGACGCGCACCGGGCAGACCGAAGGCGACGATCCGATGGCCGCCGGCCCTTCCGTCGACCAGCTGATGATCAGCAAGCTGCCGACGCTGAGCGATCGGCCGTTCAAGTCGCTCCAGGCGCTCTGCGACGATCGCATCGACCACCAAGAGATCTCCTGCCGTTGCTTGACCTACGATGTAGCAACGCAACCGCAGCGAGGCATTAACGACAACAACGCTTACGAAAACATTCCGATCCGCCCCTATCTCAAGCCACTCGACCTCTACAACCGGGTCTTTGGCAAGATGATACCGGGGGGCGGCAACGACGCCGACCTCACCCGAGCCCGGGCGGCGAAGAAGAGCGTCCTCGATTTCTCGATGCGTGAGCTCGACCGACTCCGTACGCTGGCGCCAGCTAGTCAGTCGCAAATGATCGACCAACACGCGCAGGCTATCCGCGACCTCGAGAAGGAGTTGGACTCAGTGCCGAACTCGATGACGTGCGGTCTCGCCACCGCTCCTCCCGGGATTTCCGCGATTCCCGACGACGGCCTAGACCATGACGAGTTCCCCAACGCGACCACTTCCGACGACACGATGCATCAACAGATCGGCGAGCTTCACATGGCGATTATCCGTGCCGCGTTCGCCTGCGATCTCACCCGCGTCGCCACGTTCCAATGGTCCCCGGGCACCAACCACATCGCCTTCAAAGGCATTCACCCCGACAACCCTAACGGGATCTACACCCACCATCCGATCAGCCATCAGGTGAAGGACGAGGAGATATTGGAACCTGATGCAGCTAGACGCTCGGCCAACGTTCAGTTCTTGGCCAACGTCGGCACTTGGTACAACAAGCGCATGGGCGAGCTGGTCAATCTCATGAAGACGACGAAGGACATCTACGGAAACCCCTTGTTGGACAACACGGTGATTCCGTTTCTGAGCGAAGTTTCGGGGGCCACTCACCATAAGAACAACATGCCGATCTGCCTGTTTGGCGGCAAGAACTTGGGCTTCAAGGGTGGGCAGTTTTTGAAATTTCCGGAGCGACCATTCGCCGATCTTTGGTTGACGATTCTCGAGGCGTTCGGTCTACCCGAATCGATGCTCACCGGCGCCACGATTCTCAACTCTCCGAGGATGGGCCCGCTTCCCGGCGTGCGCGCTTAGCGTGGGGGCGATCTCCTTCGCGCGCAAGAACCCAAGCAACTGGCTCTAGGGACGACCGATGAGGCTCCCATGCTCGAGCGAAGCCCTGGGGAACGCCGTACACTCGATCCGAAGCTCGACATCGTATTTTGGATGCTATTTGGCGCCGAGCAGAATCGTGCGCTGCTGATATCCCTGCTCAACGCGGTGCTCAGGCCCGCCGTCCCCATCGAGTCGGCCGAAATTCTGCACGCGCAGCCCGAGCGATTGGCCGTGGACGACAAGAGCATCGCGCTCGACGTGCGCGCGCGACTCGCGAGTGGCGAGCAGGTCGACGTCGAGATGCAGAGCCAACGCCGACCGGCGCAACGCCCGCGGGCCCTGTACTACTGGGCGCGCTTGTACGCAGGCCAGCTGCACCGCGGTGCTTCGTACTCCGACCTCAGGCGCTGCGCCGTAATTCTGATCACCAACTTCACGGAGCTCGCGACCCCCCGCTTTCATTCGACATTTCGGCTTCGTGACGAGCACAGCGCTGAGGCGCTGACCAACCACCTAGAGCTGCACGTCCTGGAGCTACCCAAGCTCCGGAGCGCCATGGATCAAAACGACGAGCCAAGCTTAGCGGCTTGGGGTAAATTCCTGGCTGCGACATCAGACGAGGAATTGGAGACGCTCGCTATGCAAAACCCCGTGCTCAGGCAAGCCAAAGACGCCCTCGACCGCCTCAGCGCCGACGACGAAGCGCGCATGCGCGCCGAGCAGCGCGAGATGGCCCAAATCTCCTACGAGCTGGACATGGGCGTGGTGTGGCGCGAAGGCAAGGCCGAGGGCAAAGCCGAGGGCAAGGCCGAAGGCAAAGCCGAGGGCAAAGCCGACCTCGTCCAGCACTTGCTGACGCTGAAGTTCGGCGAGCTTCCGCAGCACATTCGCGAACGGATCGCCGGCGCGCCCGACACAGAGCTCCAGAGTTGGTCAGAACGCTTACTCTCCGCCGCTTCACTCAACGATGTCTTCGCAACCTGATCGCATCGCGCTACGACGCGCGAGGAGACTCAGGCCATCCCCCGAGGTCTTGGCCGCACGAGCCCCCCTACCGCCCGAGTGCCAGGTCAACGCACTTCACGACCGCCCCTACCCGGCGAGCGGTCCTCTGGTCCCAGGCAAGCCCGTTCGCCTACCTCGGCCAAGCTGATCACGCGCCACTTGGCCGCGACGTGAAGCGCAGACTCTGCTGTTGAACAAGGCCGCGAACGCCGCGACGGCATCGCGCTGTTGGGCGAGCAAGAGGACGTGCTGGAAGCGTTTTGTCTCGCGAACCGGGCCATGGCGATGGCCGCGCGCACAAAGCGTCCGAATGACGAGCCGAGCTGGCGCCTGTTTCAGCTGGCGTTCGTGCTGCTCAATTTGCGCGGCATCGCCGACCCGACTCACCCTGATCACGAATGCGCGGAGCTGATCTTCTTCCCTACGGGCGGTGGCAAAACCGAAGCTTACCAGGGCGTGATCGCCTTCACGCTGGCGCTACGCCGGCTGCGGGCGCGAACAGCCGCCCATGCTGGACTCGGCGTCGCGGTGATTCTTCGCTACACGCTGCGTCTGTTGACGCTCGACCAGCTAGGTCGCGCGGCGGCCCTTGTGTGCCCGCTCGAATCGCTGCGCCGCAAAGCGCCGGCGCGCCCCAAACTGGACTGGGACCGCTACCGCCGACAAAACCCAGAGCGCGTGCAATGGTCGTCCTGCCGTTCTCTTGTCGTTGGCCGGCAAGACGTGCAGGCAACAAGTTGAGACAAGGTCAGTCTTAAAGTTGTGCGAGATCGCTCGGGTCATTGATCCGACTTGTCCGGGAAAGCGGCGCGCCTCAAAAAACTGCCTGCCGCTACCGTGCGGGCTCGACATCTGAGCGCGAGGACGGGCGATCCGTCAATTCGAACAAGGACGATCCCGATGAACCAGCAGACGGCTCTCTATCTCGTTGTCGGCGGAGCAGTGGCGCTCGGTCTCAATGGCTGCGCAGGCGCAAACGATGATCCAGCGGCTGCAGATGCAGATTTCGGCGTCAGCTCTCAGGAGCTTGCGCTCGGCAGTCACCTGACGGGAGTCTCCGATGCCAATTTCCTCGCTAGCCAAGCCGAGTTCCAACAGGTGGAAGGCGTTGATGAAGGCCTTGGCCCGATCTTCAACGAGAAGGCGTGCGGCACGTGCCACAACCTCGGCGCAACCGGCGGCTCGGGAACACAGATCGAACGTCGCTTCGGACTGCTGAAAGACGGCGTATTCAACTCGCTCAGCCGACACGGCGGGTCACTGCGCCAGCTGTTCACCCTCGGCGCATGGAAACCCGGCTGCAGTGTGCCGCTCGAAGTAGAGCCGAGCGAAGCCAACGTGCACAACGTTGGGCGTCTGAGCACTCCGCTTTTCGGACTAGGCTTGGTCGACGCATTGCCAGACTCGACGTTTGTGAACTTGGCGGCTGGCGAGTCCTCAGCGACGCGCGGCCGAGTTAATTTCGTGAGCGTCCTGTTTCCAGATCCGGGCGACTCGACTCAATCGATCAGTTCCACACGCGCTGGGCGATTCGGCTGGAAAGCGGGAGTTGCGACCTTGATTCAGTTCGCGGCTGACGCGTACCTGAATGAGATGGGGATCACGACTCAGCACTGCTACAAGGGCACTTCGATCACCGCATTTTCAACCGAGTCTGCACCCAACGGAATCCCGGTCCCACTGGGTTGCGATGATGACGCCCCGCCCGCACCTCCAGGTGTTCCCGCTGGTACCGACTTGAGCGTGGGCAGTTGCTCAGGCGGTCGCACGGCCATCGAGGACAATATTTCGAAGTTCACGACGTTCATGAAATTCTTGAGCCCACCGCCACGCGGCGCCGTCGGAGCCACGGAGCAGGCTGGAGATGCCGTTTACGAAAAGGTCGGCTGCCACAACTGTCACAGCCGGAAGACGTTCACCACGCCCGCGAGTCCTGCCAACGGCGTCCCCGGCAACTTCTCCTTTCAACCATTCTCCGACTTTCTGATCCACGATATGGGCAGCCTGGGCGACAGCATCGGCGACGCTGGCATGGCCAAGCCGCTCGAAATGCGTACCGCGCTTTTGTGGGGCCTCAGGTTCCGCAAATTGTTCCTTCACGACGGTCGCACCAGCGATCTGGCGACCGCCATTTCCGCTCATGCTGGTCAAGGCGCGGCGGCGGCCTCCGCCTTTCGCGCGTTGGGTTCGAGCGACCGCACCAACTTGCTGGCGTACCTGAAGTCTCTCTGAGCGAACCACGCAGCGCGCCGGGCAACAAAAAGCGACTGCTACTGAATGTTTCTTCTCACCTAACGGCTGGGTCAGGGAACTTAAGGCGCTCGACAACCGCTTGCGAGCGCCTGCGTGACCAGCGTCTTGGGACTTTGGCCGCAGGCTCGCCCTTTGAGGAAACAGCAATTCATGACCCATCGATTCTCGGCTCGCTTCGCCGCTCGGTTTCCATTTGCCGCTCTGGCGCTTCCCAATGTAACGCGAGTCGGCCTTGCGGCCGCGCTGGTTGTAACGGCGGTTTCAGCTTGCAGCAGCGACCCGACACCGCCCGCGCAATCACAGGCCGGTAGCAGCTCCGGCGGCGTGAGCGGCGGCAGCGGCGGCAGCGGCGGCAGCGTGTTGTCGACGGCGGGCAGCCCAGCTGTGCCCGCCGGAACAGCCGGGACACCGAGCTCAGCAGCGGGCAGTGGTGGTGCAAGCGCGGGTTCCAGCGGTCAGGGCGGGAACGGCGGGGCGACGGCCGGCGGCGGTGGAGCTGGCGGCGTTAGCGCCGGGACTGGCGGCACTGCAGGCACGGGCGGTGTCGCCCCCCCGCCTTGCATGCTCGTGGATACCGGCGGCGTGGCGTTCGGAGATGTAGCGGCAGGGCCTCAAGAAGTGCAGGCCGAATCGGCCATGCTCTCTGGCACGGCCGCTAAAGCGAGCCACTTGGGCGTGGACTATGTCGACATGGTGGGCGGCGAAGGCGCACTCACCTGGCTGCTCGAGTCTCCGGATGACGGCGCGTACAAGATCACGTTCAGGTATACCCAGATGGAAGGGCGCGACATGGCGCTCGACGCCAATTGCACTCTGGCCAGTGCCTCCCTGCCGTTCATGGTCACTGGGGATTGGGATACCACCTTCAAGGCAGACGTTAGTCAGAGCGTGCTGTTCCGGAAGGGTACCAACAAGCTGGTGCTTCGCACCAACGGCGGCAGCGGCCCCAATTTCGACAAGCTCATCCTCTCGCGCCCGACCTGCGACCTTAAACCTGGTGAGAGCACGTGCGAGGCTGAAGATGCGCTCATCACTGGCGGCGGCGTGGTCCTTAC
This sequence comes from Polyangiales bacterium, assembly GCA_038230915.1. GTDB lineage: Bacteria > Myxococcota_A > Polyangia > Polyangiales > Polyangiaceae > PMG-095. Next base: position 8,319 of record JBBRMI010000238.1, read on the forward strand.
GAATGCCCCGGTCACCTACGTGGATTGGCAGGGCAAGGAGGGCTCGCTTTGGTGGTACCTCAAGGCGCCGGCCGCCGGAACGTACGACATAACGTTCCATTACGCGCAGAAGGAGCAGCGCGACATGGACGTAACGGTCAACGGTACCAAGGTACCGAACTTCCCCGTGCTCAAGACTACTCCGGACTGGAACGTCGGCTGGCTCGGCGACGTAACGATCACTGTGGCCCTCAAGGCCGGCGTCAATAGCCTGGGCTTGGCAACCAACGGCGGCAGCGGACCCAACTTCGACAAGATCACGTTGTCTGACATGGGTACTGGAGGCGCTGGCGGTGCGGGCGGCCTCTGAGCTGACCTGAGCTGACCTGCCTGGCGAGACGTTCGGCCAAGCGAAGCGCTTTTGGCGCTCGCTTCGGCCGGTGGTCTGGGTGATGGAAGAGCTGTGCGTCTGCGCCCAAATTGTTGCCTGGTCTTCCCTGAAGCCAACGACACCCTAGGGTGGACACCTCAAAGGCACGTTGCTCGTTGGCGCTGGTCGTGGCTCTCAACCTGGTATCGGGGCTGGCGCTGGCCGCACCGATCAAGGTCGCTTGTTTCGGTGATCCATCGACCCACAGTGATCAGCTGCAGCCGGCGCAAGAGTATCCCGCCAAGCTTCAGGTGCTGCTCGGTGCCGGCTACGAAGTGAAAAATTTCGGCGACTGCTGCGGCACCGTGCTCCGCGCCTCGCGCTACACGAACACGCACGGATCGCACGTGTTCACCGATGCTGGCTTTCAGCTCGACCAGAGCATCGCCTACGGACCGGACATCGTGGTCATCGGCGGGATCGGCAAGCATGACATGGACGAGACCGGTGGGTTCGGCCCGCAGAGCAGCATCGTGGCGGCCGAATTCGAGGCGGACTACGAGCTGCTGGTCAAGCGATACCTCGATTTACCCAAGCCGCCCAAACTGTTCGTCTCGACGCCGGTCCCGTACCCCGAAGGCTCGATGGCGCCCGCCGATGCCAAGCCGGTGACCACCATCATGCTACCAGCCGTCAAGAAGACGGCTGCCGCCCACCAGCTGCCGATCATCGACTTATACGCGACTTTTTCTGGCAAAAAGCTGCTCTTCAAAGACGACTACCACCTGTCGAATGATGCGGGCCTGCAGACTGAAGCTGAGACAGTTTACGCCGCTATCAAGAATGCTGGTCCGCCCGGTATGGCAGGCGCCGGCAGCGGAGGCATGAGCGGCGCGAGCACCGGAGGTGTGAGCAGCGCGGGCGCCGGGGGCGGAGCCGCGGGCGGAGGCTTGAATGGAGGAACGAGCGGCGGCGCATCATCTGGCGCCAGCTCCGGAGGGGTCGGCGGAACTGGCGCGGGAGGAGTCGGGGGCCAACCCGCAGCCCCCTCCGCGTCGGGCTCGGATTCCGGTGGTGCGAGCCCAGCGTTGGCGACCGGCGGCGGCCAGTCGGGTGGGAACGCGCTCGCACCCCAGCCCGCGGCGACGAACGACGCGGGTTGCTCAGTGGCTGCGCCGCGCTCCATGCAGCCGGGCGCGGCTTGGTTGTGGGCGTTGTTCGCCGGGCTGGCCGTCGGCTGGAGGCGCCGCAACCGGGCGGCGCGTCATGCCATCAGCGGCAGCAGTTGGCTGTAGTGCGCTTGATCACCGAAAGCGGCGTTGATACCGAGGCCGCGCAAGATGGTCGTGTAGAGTTCGACGTCAGAGCGCCCTGAAAGTTTGAATTCCCCCGACCTGAAGCGTTTGCTGCCGCCCGCGATCCAGAACGGCATGTCAGTCATGCCGTGGTTCGCGACGTCGTCGCCGATCGAGGCTCATGCCCGACGCAACCTAACTGCATCCCCGCCGCTCAAGCTGGCCCATTTGGCGGTGACAATGTGGACGAAGCGCCTCAAGCGCGCGCGCTTCGGCCCGACGTTCCTTGAATCACCGCGGATTTCCCCAGATGTTCCAAAAGTGGGTGCTAACCACCTCGAACGGCTGGGCGTGGCAGCTGTTGTGTTCGAGCTCTCCGATCACGAACACCCGCTATGACCCGACCCGGTAGAAATACACATCCACGCCGATTTTGCACATTCGCACCGATAGCTCAGGTCCGGGATGTGTGACGATCCGGGTGGGCAGAGGGCGGGCCCGGAAAACTCGCAAACCTGTCCTTCCTTTGGGCACACGCCCGAAAGCTGGCGGTTCTTCAGAAATCCCTCATTGGTGGTGTATTCGGGGCAAGTGAAAGTCCCCTCGTAGGTTTGCGGGGCGCCACCATCAGAGATGCTCGCACCGGCGTCCGCCCCCCGCCCATCGGACCCAGAAGTGGCGACGGTCGAAGACGCGCCACTCGTCGACGCTGCGGCCCCTCCACCACCCACCGCTCCGACGCCAACCGTTTCACTCGACGGCGAGCTCTTCACCTTCGCCCCGCAGGCAACCGCGAGGCAGCACAACAACAACGGTACCCTCATGGCTTAGAGGATGACGTGGGCAAGGTGGGCACGCCAGCTCTACGGTTCGGATGGACGCGTTCCTTTCCATCCACACCAAAGTTGAGCGTGATGGCGCGCCCGTGCTTGGGGCCCTTGGGGGCATGAACGTCGTAGGAAGCAAAAACCTGGAACGTGTGATCATCATCAAAGTCGGAGTGCCGGATGGCTACTTCGCCCGGATTCGTCCGCTCCGCCGCGGGAAGCAAAGTCAGGAAGTTTCCACGTGTACCGGGGGCAGCCAGGGTAGCGGCGAGCGTCTTGGCGTCGTCCAGTATCTTTCGAGGGAACGAAGGCCAGTAGACCCACTCCATGGTCGTCTCACCCTTCGAGTTGATCGTGGCGGAGGCGAAACTGTCGGGTACCAGAATTCCCTCGACCACACGGGGGATATAGATGACGTAACCAACAACCGGCGGAGTAAGCGCAGTCGTATTTACCGGCGCCAAACTACGAGTCACATCCGGCAGCCACGTTCTTCAAAGATTGCAGCCGCACTCGTCGAGGCAGCAGCCACCAGAAAAGCACTGGGCGTCACTGCTACATCTGGC
>JBBRMI010000239.1:0-11251 GCA_038230915.1 Polyangiales bacterium
ACGGGTAAGCTCGACGCTAGGGATAGCAATTGGGCCTCAGTTGCCTGCTCGAACACCTGGAATTCTTCCCGCCTTCCCGCCTTCCTGTTCGCTCGTTGCTCGAATCGCAAAATGCGATGAATGGTCAGCCGCCTTCCTGTTCGCTCGCTGCTCGAGCCACGAAATGTGGGGCGACTGCGCGGGCTCGGAACGACATGGCGCCGCTCGACCGCCAAATTCTGGGCTCGCGGAGCTCGCGACCTCCTCGGCTCCCGGTGAAAAATCCGGGAGACGAACGCCGCCGTGGTATGAATTTGTGATGCTTTCTCGGAGAAGGCTGTGGCCCGCGGGTTCTGTCCGCGTCGCCGCAGCATTGGCTTGCGCAGTTTGGCTGTGCGGCGCGACCGGCTACGGGCAGAGCACTTCGGACGACTTGGCACGGCGCCACTTCGACTCCGGCGTCGCCTACCTGGAAGAGAGCGACTACGACAACGCGCTCAAAGCCTTCCAAAAGGCCTACGAGCTGTCGAAACGCCCGGAGATCTTGCTCAACATCGCCACCGTCCACGAGCGCCAGAGCGATTTGCACGCCGCCGTGACTGCGCTCCAAGCCTACCTGGACGCCGCCCCGCAGGGTGAGCGCGTCGAGACGGTCAAGCTGCGCATCCAAAACCTGGAAAAGCGCCTGCAAGACCAAGACAAGGCCAAGGCCGATCCCGCTGTGGCGCCGCCCGCCACGCGGCTCCCGCCATCGCCCGCCGCGCGACCTCCCGCCAAAACGCCCGCGCCCGCGCCCGCGCCTCACGCCAAGGCCGAACCAAGCCGCTTGCCCGCTTTCATCAGCTTGGGCGTCGGCGGCGTGCTGGCCGGCGCTTCGCTCGCCACCGGCCTGCTCGCCAAGGGCACATACGACGACGCCAAGCGAAGCTGCGGTCGCGCCTGTAGCGATTCCCAGCTCTCCAGCAGCCGCACGTTCGCGATCACAAGCACTGTGCTGACTGGAGCTGCGGTGTTGGGGGTCGGGCTCGGTGTCGCGCTGCTGCTGACGTCGGGAGGTGACAGCGACGACCTGAGCCGGAGCGCTCCGCGCTTCGATGTCGCGCTCGCACCAACGGCAGCCTCGGCTAGCGCCGCGTGGTGCTTCTGATGCCGCGCTTCTTTCGTTACTTGCTGCCGTTGTGCCTGTCTCCGCTTCTGGCCTCGTGCGTCTTCCTGCTCAACTATGACGATCTGCAGTCGGGTGGCCCAGCCCAGACGGGCGGCGCAGGCGGCGCCGCGACGGGCGGCGTCGAGGCCGGCGCTAGCTCGTCGTCGTGCGGCGACTGCAACGACCACGACGCCTGCACGGTGGACACCTGCGACGAGACCGGCGCGACCCCGACCTGCCGGCACGAACCAACCGAAGGCCTGAAGCTCGACGGCTTCGAAACCTCGTTGTCCGCCGATCGCTTTGTGCGCGTGTCGCTGGTCGCCAGCGGTCAGCTGTTCTACCTGGCCACGCTCCGCGTCGACAAAGACGTGCCGCGGATTTCGCTGCATCGGCTCGCCAGCGACGGCACCGAGCTCGAAGCCCTCGGCACGGACTTGAAGCTCGAAGGCACTCCGGTCAGCAACGTGGGGCTGGCAGTCGAAGAGCTGACGCTCGGCGACGTGGCGCTGCACGGATTTTTGGCGGCGAAACCCAAGCTCGGCAACCTCGCGCCGAGGGTCTATCACCTCGTGAATCACGCCGACACGACCACCAGCAATCTGGTTGGCATGTCCTACAAGGCCGACAACGACACGGTCTTCCCGCAAGCCCTGAGCATGGGCGGCAAAATCGTCGGCGCCTGGGTTCAGTCGGACGGTACGATCGCGGTTCACGACGTCGGCGGCGTACGCACCGACACGTTCGGCGCCACGACGCTGCCGGCTACCACGCTGTCGTTGTTGTCCACCGCCGACGACAAGCCTGCGGTGATGTTCACTGCCCAAAACGGCACGACCGCCATCGGCACGTACGTCGAGACCTCGGGCCAGAATCGGGCACGGCTCGCCGAGTGCGAAACGCGCGCCGGCCAATACCTGAGCTCGTCGGCCATCGGCACACAGGTGCCAGGGCTGTGGCTCGCCACCATCACGCGCTTCGGGACCGACTATTTGACGAGCGGCAGCGGCACGGTGGTGTGCGGCAACAACGCCTGCACGGCCGCCGCCGAAGACTGCGCCAAGGCCAAGCCGTCCAACGGCATCCGCGACATCGCTGGCGCCGCGGTGCATTTCGCCACCGATGACCCCGGCATCCTCTACTCAGTGGTCGCCATCCCGCAGATCGCCCTCAAGGCCGACGACCCAGCCACGGTCGAAGCCAAGCTGAGCCTGGCTCTCAGCCGCGCCGACGTCTCCGCCCCGTCCAAGACCACCTCCACGACCATCGGCGGCGACGTCGACACCGGCCTTTTGGAGATCGCCCACAACGATGCCAGCCAGGCCGACGGCTTCGCCGGCCCCGACTGGCCGGCGGTCGGCATTCTGCCGAGCCAGCAAGTGGCGGTCGCCTGGATCCAGCCGGCCACGGCTGGCGCCGGGAGCGAGCTCCACGTCCAGCGCTACAAGATGTGCCTGCCGGCCCCGTGAGCATCCTTGACGAGCGCCGGGGCATCCGCCATAAGTCCGGCCCCCCGGGCTACAAGCGCCTCATTTCGAGGACCCCGGTCTGGAGCTTAGGTCTCCGTGGAGAGTCGACAATGCCGAAGATGAAGACGAACCGAGCCGCTGCCAAGCGCTTCTCAGTGAGCGGCAGTGGGCGCATTCGCCGCTCGAAGTGCGGTGCGCAACACAACATGATCGGCAAATCTCGCAAGCAGCGGCGCCGCTTGCGCGACCAAGACATGGTCGACAAGGCTATGGAAGGCCGCGTCAAACTCCTTCTCCCCTACGGCTGATCGACAAGGAGCACCAGAATGTCCCGCGTAAAACGTGGTCCGAGTCCCCGTCGCCGTCACAAGCGCGTCCTGCAGCAAACCGAAGGCTTCTTCGGCGGCCGCAAGAACCGCTATCGCCAGGCGTTCCACGTCTTGTGGAAGTCGTGGCAATACGCCTACATCGGTCGCAAGCTGCGCAAGCGCGACTTCCGTTCGCTGTGGATTGCCCGCATCAACGCCGCCTGCCGCGTCAACGGCACCAGCTACTCGCGCCTGATCGCAGGCCTCAAGCAAGCTGGGCTTGAGCTCGACCGCAAGGTGCTGGCGGACATGGCCGTCAACGACGCGGCAGCCTTCACCAAGATCGCCGAGATGGCTGTCGCGAAGGCCGGCTGAGTCCACCCGCATCGCCCTACAGGCCCCGACAGAGGCCTACCAGGCGAAGCTATAGAATCAGGGACTTAGCGAAATGTGGACTTGCGAAATGCAAGGCTAGATTTCAACTCTGAAAGCCGGGCCCGCCTAACTCGCGGATCCGGCTTTTCAGTTTTTGTTCCCCGGACGAGACACCACCGACATCTTCACGTCTCCGAGCGAGACCTGCGTGCCATCGGGCGGCACAGCTTGTGCCGCTGCCAACTGGCGGCTACGACCTCGCAATACTTGCGCGCCACCGGGCTCGGAGATCGCGACGGCAACGCGCTCGGCGGAGCGGAACGGCCTAGCCCGGCCCGTCGGCGCCCCCGGAATCGGCCCGCACTCGGCGTTGGGGCCGGTTGACGTGCAGGTCCGTCGGCCCGACGTAAAGCGGGTGATTTACCGCCGCATGTAACCTTGCGGAACAGATTGGCCGTACTGATGTTGTTGTGATCGGGACGCCCTGGTCACGCACCCAACCTCCATGCACACCCAGAGATGCCAGTCAAACCGGCCCAGCGGCCCTGAAGCAAAATCGCTGGCGGGGTGGATCTCCGGAGCCTCGAGCAACGTATCTAATGACGTCTGAGGTTCAACTGATTTTATGAGCCAACGGGTACCTAGGAAGAGTCAGCCAGCCCCGCAAAACGGTGCTGTCCGGAGTGCGCCCAGTGCGCCCCCGCCGAGCGCCACGCATCCGGCACGCAATTTGCTGAAAACTTCACCGAAACGTCCCGTTGCTGCAAAGGCGCTGTCGCGCCCCACCGCGCCGCTGTCTCCCCGAACGCAAAGTAAGGTCAGGCCCACCATGTCCCAGAAGAGCACCAACACCCAGTCGCAGGCGCGCCGCGAGGAAGAGTACACCGAGGACTCGCCCGAACAGACCGCCGTACGGGCCGCTCCGACAGGACTGAACAACGCGTCCGGGCCGGACAGCCCCGAAGAGTTCCTCGACCCCGCCGGCGGCGACGCAGCCAGCTTCGCTTCTGAAGCGCCCGCTCCGACGGCCGACGCCTCGAACGATTCGATGCTCTCGCGCTACTTCCGCGACATGGCGACCCACCAGGTGATGGGGCCCGACGAAGAGCTGCGCGCGGCGCAAGCCGTCGAGCAGGCCGAGATCGATCACTGGGCGGCGCTGTTGGCTTACGTCCCGGTGGCTGAGCGCATGCTCGACCTGCTCGACCAAGCTCTGGGCGAGATAAACCCGGAAGATCGCCCAGAGATCGCGCAGATCCTCGAGCTGCGAAAGCTGGCGAAGATCTACAAGAAGCAGCGGAGCAAGCTGCACGCTGATCAACTGCGGAGCTGGACCGAGCTGTCGCAGTCGTTGGCGCACGACGTCCGTCTGCCGGACTCCGACCGCATCTGGATGCACGGCGCGCTGCGGCTAGCGAAGGACGCCGGTCGCCTGCCCGAAGAGGACACGGCGGAGGTCGAGGTCGAGAACGTCCCCGAGACGCCGGCTTACAAGCGTTACCTAGACAAGGTGCGCTCGAGCGACGCCGCGCAGCGCCGGACCAAGAACCGCTTCGTCAAGGCGAACCTGCGGCTCGTGGTCAGCATCGCGCGCCGCTACAACCGCGGTCGGCTGCCGCTGATCGACCTGATTCAGGAAGGCAACATCGGCCTGATGAAGGCGGTCGAGCGCTTCGATCACACGCGCGGCTACCGTTTCAGCACCTACGCTTCGTGGTGGATTCGCCACGCGATCAGCCGCGCCCTGGCCGACAAGGGCCGCGCTGTCCGGATCCCGGTTCACATGCTCGACACGTACAACCGCGTGTCGCGCGCGACGCAGACCATCATCGCTCGTACCGGCAAAGAGCCGACGATCGAAGAGCTCGAGAAGGAAACGGGCGTTCCTCGCGACAAGCTCGACAAGGTCAAGGACCTGTACGCCGACACGCCGTTCTCGCTCGATCGCCCGGTCGGCGACGAGGACGGGCGCCGCTTCATCGACTTCCTGGTCGAGGAGAACTCGCTCTCGCCTTACGACTGTCTGGCGAACGCGAAATGGGCGGAGGAAGTCAAGCGCCTGCTCGGCACCCTGACCCCCATCGAATCGCGCATCATCCGCTGGCGCTTCGGCCTCGACAACGAGGACGAGCTCACGCTGAAGGAAATCGGCGACAAGTACAATCTGTCGCGCGAGCGCATCCGCCAGCTGCAGGAGCAAGCCATCGGCAAGATTCGCAGACAAATGCGCGAGTTCTGAGCGCGCTGAAGTAGCGTCGCCTGTCGATCGATAGGCAAACCGAGCCGGTCGCGTGAGAGCGTGACCGGCTTTGGTTTGTTTCGTGGTCCAAATCCGCTCGGTTTCACCTTGCGGGTGAGGGCCTTGGGGCTTCGACGCGTCGTGGCGTGAAAATGACTGACCCCAGCGCTGTCGTTCCGCCAAAACACCGCCACTTCACGCAACTATATTGATTAATTACGGATAGTTGCACTGCGTGGGACTGCTCGGCCACGCGCGATCATTTACATTTGGTTTGGAGCAGCGCATAAGGGCCCGCGTCCCCAGCGGAAATCGCCGTCGTCAGGCGATTCGTACCCGCCCCTGACGCGGCTTTTGCGAAACAAAGCCGGCGAGTTGCAGAGGCGGGAAGCGTTTCCTCACCCCGCCCTAAATGACCCGCACCTCGATAACCCTTCGCACACGGCGGCCGCGGGCGTCGCGTGCGTGCACGCTCGGTCTGTCTCCATGAGCCTCTTCGTCTTCCCTCGTTGGGCCAATAAAACACGACAGCTCGCCGGCTTGTTCCTGAGCACTGCGCCCATCTACGTGATTGGCCTGGTCTGGTACGGCGCTTCCCCCAAGACGACGGACGTCGGCTACCAGCCGCACCAGCCGGTCCCGTACAGCCATCAGCTGCACGCCGGGCAGATGGGCATGGACTGTCGCTACTGTCACAACACGGTCGAGAAGGCAGCGCACGCCGCTATCCCGCCCACGGCGACGTGCATGAACTGCCACAGCAAGGTCTGGACGAGCAGCCCCAAGCTTGCGCCGATCCGTGACAGCTTCGCCAGCGGCCTGCCGGTCGAGTGGATCAAGGTCCACGATCTTCCCGACTACGCGTACTTCAACCACAGCGCGCACGTGACGCGCGGCGTCGGTTGCGTCTCCTGCCACGAGCGCATCGACCAGATGGACGAGGTTTATCAGGCCAAGCCGCTCAGCATGGGCTGGTGCCTGGATTGCCACCGCCATCCTGAGCCGAACCTGCGGCCACCGAGCGAAGTCACGAACATGACTTGGAAAGCGCCCAACGGCGATGCCGAGGCGTACGGCGCCAAATTGCGCGCCGAAAACCACATCAACCCGCCCACCGACTGCTCGACATGCCATCGATGAACAAGAAGCTCAGGGTTGTTTCGGAGCGCAGCGAGCCCGGGCGCGCCCAAGACACGGCCGCAGCTCAGCCTGGAACGCTTGGGCTTTCGCCCAAGCCCACCTATTGGCGTAGCCTGGCCGAGCTCGATCAAACGCCGGAGTTCCGCGATGCCGTCGAGCGTGAGTTCGCCGAGCCGTTGCAGGAGCTACCGCCGGATTCGCCGGGCCGTCGTCGCTTCATGCAGGTGATGGGCGCGTCGTTCTCGATGGCGGGCCTGGCCGGTTGCCGCTGGCACGAGGACAAGATCCTGCCGATGACGCGCCGTCCCGAAGGCGTGATCCCCGGCACCACCAGCCGCTACGCGACCGCGATGGAGCTGAACGGCGTCGCGCTGGGCCTGCACGCCACCAGCTACGACGGTCGCCCGATCAAGGTCGACGGCAATCCGCTCCACCCGGAGAGCCTGGGCGCGTCCAGCACCTACCACCAAGGCAGTGTGCTGGGCGTCTACGATCCGGATCGCAGCGACGCGGTCAGCCAGAAGAACGGCAGCGCGCGCGAGATCTCGACCTTCGAAGCGTTCGACAAGGCCGCCAAGGAGCAGCTCAAGAAGCTGCGCGCGAATCGCGGCGAAGGCCTGCGCGTGCTCGCGGAGCGTAGCTCCTCGCCGACGCTCGGCGCCCTGAAGGACCGCTGGATGGCGGCGTTTCCGCTGTCGAAGTGGGTGACGTTCGAGTCGGTGGGCGCCAACGGCCGTGCCGCCGGTACGGCGCTGGCGTTCGGCAAGCCGCATCGCGTTCACTACTCGTTCGCCGAAGCCAAAGTGATCGTCAGCCTCGACGCCGACTTCGTCGCGCCGTCGTTCCCGGGCGGCCTGGCCAACGCGCGCGGCCTGACCAAGGGTCGCACGCCCGACCACGAAGAGATGAATCGCCTCTACGTGATCGAGAGCGCCTTCACGTCGACGGGCGCCACGTCGGATCATCGCCTGGCGCTGCGCTCGGAGCAGATCAAGGCCGTCGCCGCGTTCCTCGACAACGCGATCAGCGCCAAAGCTTCCGCACTGCCGGAGCAGGGCGCTGGGCAGCCGAAGCCCGCCGCCGAGTTCCTGAACGACGCCAAGGTGCAGAAGTTCCTGGGCGCCGTAGCCAAGGACCTGCTCGCCAACGTCGGTAAGAGCATCGTCGTCGCCGGGCTGCATCAGCCGGCCGAGGTGCACGCGCTGGTCGAACGCATCAACGTGCTGCTGGGCAACGCCGGCCGCGCCGTGTTTTACACCGAGGACAGCGCGGACGCGGTGCAGTCCGACACCGCCGCGCTCAAGGCGCTGACCGAAGAGATGGCGGCCGGTAAAGTCGAGACGCTGCTCGTGCTCGGCGGCAACCCCGCTTACGACGCGCCGAGCGACGTGGCGTTCGCCGCCGCGCTCGAGAAAGTCGCGTTCAGCGTGCGGCTCGGGCTGTACGAAGACGAGACTTCGCAACCCGCGACCTGGCACGTGCCGGCCGCTCACTACTTGGAGAGCTGGGGCGACGCCCGCGCGTATGACGGCACGATCAGCATCGTTCAGCCGCTGATCGCGCCGATTTTCGGCGGTCGTTCGGCGCTCGAGCTCGTTGCGCGGCTGCTCGGTGAAGAGCCGAAGGGCCTCGAGATGGTGCGCGCGCAGCACAAGGGTCTGCTCGGCGACGAGCGCCGCTTCAGGAAGGCCGTGCACGACGGCATCGTCGAGGGCTCGGCCTTCGATCGCGTTTCGCCAAAGCTTACGCCGATCGCAACGATCAAGTTGAGCGAGCGCGAAGTGTCGAGCGCGGTCGCCAACGGCCAGCTCGAGGTGCGCTTCGTGCCGTGTCCGAAGGTGTACGACGGGCGCTACGCCAACAACGCCTGGTTGCAGGAGCTGCCGGAGTCGTTCTCCAAGCTATCGTGGGACAACGGCGCGTTCTTCAGCGTCGCCACGGCCAAGGCGCTCGGCATCACCGACGGCGACGTGCTCACGCTCACGCTGGGTGGCAAGACCGTCGACATCCCGTGCATCGTCGCTCCCGGCTCGGCCGAGGGCTCGGTCAAGGTGGCGCTCGGTTACGGCCGCACCCACGCCGGTCGCGTCGGCGGCAAGGTCGGCACCGACGTAACGCCGGTCGGCGGCAACGTGAACTTGATCCGCGTCAGCGACGCGCCGTTCTTCGCTGGCGGCCTCAACGTGTCGAGTAACGGGCCCGGCAAGCGCCTGGCCAACACGCAAGACCTGTACGCCATGGACCAAATCGGGCTCGACGGCATCGCCGAGCGCTTGCCCGAGCTGGTGCGTGAAGCTCCTTACGAGAAGTTCAAGGAGGAGCCGCACTTCGCCAAGCACATGGTGCACCAGCCGCACGAGCTGAACCTGTGGGTCGATCCCGTCTCGTACGAGGGCCACAAGTGGGGCATGGCGATCGATCTGAACAAGTGCATCGGCTGCAGCGCTTGTGTCACGGCGTGCCAAGCCGAGAACAACATCCCGGTCGTCGGCCAAGCCAACGTAGCGATGGGCCGCGAGATGCTCTGGCTGCGCGTCGACCGCTACTACCGCGGCGACCCCAACGAACCCGAGCTGCGCTTCCAGCCGATGCCCTGCCAGCAGTGCGAGAACGCACCGTGCGAGCAGGTGTGTCCGGTCGGCGCGACCATGCACAGCCACGAAGGGCTGAACGACATGGTCTACAACCGCTGCATCGGCACCCGCTACTGCTCGAACAACTGCCCGTACAAGGTGCGGCGCTTCAACTACTTCAACTACAACTTGGACGTGATCGGCATCACGCCGTACACGCCGACCGACGATCCGAAGATGAAGTTGAAGGCGATGGTCTTCAATCCGGAGGTCACCGTGCGGTCGCGCGGCGTGATGGAAAAGTGCACGTTCTGCGTGCAGCGCATCCAAAACGCCAAGATCCCGGCCAAGAACGCGCACCGCGCGATCGAGGACGGCGAGATCAAGACCGCCTGCCAAGAGACGTGCCCGACCGACGCGATCGTGTTCGGTGACTTGAACGACAAGAAGAGCCGCGTCGCCAGCTTGCAGAAGCTCGAGCGCGCCTACCAGCTACTCGGCGAGCTCAACAATCGCCCACGCGTCCAATATTTGGCGCGCATCACGAACCCGAATCCGGAGCTTGCCTGATCATGGCTGCTGCCAGCGACTTCAATCCGTTTCAGTCGCCGCCCAAGGGCGACAACACGTTCGCGCGGATCACCGACAACGTGACGCGCATCATGGAAGCGCCCAAGCCTCCGCGCGCTTGGTACATCGCCTTCGCTATCGCGGTCAGCATGCTGACGATGTTCCTCGGCAGCATCACCTGGGCCGCATGGAACGGCATCGGCGTGTGGGGCAACATGATGCCCGTTGCTTGGGGTTTCCCGATCGTCAACTTCGTGTTTTGGATCGGTATCGGCCACGCCGGCACGCTGATCAGCGCGATCTTGTTCCTGCTGCGCCAGAACTGGCGCACGGCGATCAACCGTTTCGCCGAAGCGATGACGATCTTCGCGGTGATGTGCGCCGGTATCTTCCCGGGCGTGCACATCGGTCGCCCGTGGCTGCCTTACTACATGATGCCCATCCCGAATCAGATGGACATGTGGCCGCAGTACCGGAGCCCGCTCGAGTGGGACATCTTCGCGGTCAGCACCTACGCGACGGTGTCGATCCTGTTTTGGTACATGGGCATGATCCCGGACTTTGCGACGTTTCGGGACCGCTCGACCTCCACCGCCAAGCGTATCGCGTACGGCATCGTGGCGATGGGCTGGCGTGGTTCTTCGCGGCAGTGGCACCGCTACGAGCGCGCCTACCTGATCCTTGCGGCGCTCGCCACGCCGCTGGTGCTGTCGGTGCACTCGGTGGTGTCGTTCGACTTCGCCACCGCCCAGCTGCCCGGCTGGCACACGACCATCTTCCCGCCCTACTTCGTGGCCGGCGCCATCTTCGGCGGCTTCGGTATGGTGGTGACACTGGCCGTCCCCGCTCGCCAATTCTTCGGTCTCAAGCGCATCATCACGATTCGCCACCTCGAGCTAATGAACAAAGTGCTGATCGCGACTAGTTTGATGGTCGGCTACGCGTACGGCATGGAGTTTTTCGTCGCCTGGTACAGCGGCAACAACTATGAAGCCTTCACGTTCGTGAATCGCGCGTTTGGCCCGTTCGCTTGGGCGTATTGGACGATGCTTTCATGCAACGTCTTTTTCCCACAGCTGTTTTGGTTCAAGAAGGTGCGCACCAACGTGTGGGCCACACTCGCCATCGGCGTCTTCGTGAATGTCGGCATGTGGTTCGAGCGCTTCGTCATCATCTGCACCTCGCTCACGCGTGACTTCCTGCCCTCGAGCTGGGGGTACTTCTTGCCCACGAAGTTCGACTTCATGACGCTCGGCGGCAGCTTCGGCCTGTTCTTCACGCTGTTCCTGCTGTTCTGCCGCTACCTGCCGATGGTGGCGATGTCCGAAGTCAAAGCCTTCAGCCCGGCAGGCGGCCACGCCCGGCCACACCTGCACCACGGCCACGACGACGCGGCCCACGCTCACGCTCAGCCGTGACAGAAAAGATCATGAGCGACGATCACAAGCCCC
>JBBRMI010000240.1:0-11217 GCA_038230915.1 Polyangiales bacterium
CGCGAAATGACTTTGCATACCAAGCCAATCACGACGCGCGGGTTGGCCATACACGCAATGACTTGCAATCGTTTAACAGATTCGTTCCGCCTCTGCGGTTCCTTCAATGACTTTGCATGCCCAGTCATTGCGGGGCCCGAAGTGGGTGTTCCGAGCCTTGAGCCCCTCGCTAAGAAGAAACTGGCGGCGACGCGCCCCAGCGATACCCGGTTTCATCCCATCAGGGCGGCGGGCGCGCCCGCCATCAGCGACTCCCTGTGAAAAAATCTCGGCCCTGGCCCATCGTCGCAATCAGGCCAATGGTTCTTGAAACCGTGCGGGCTTGCGGTCGTAAGGCTTTGCCTGGGGACGACACGTAAGTTTCTGCGATTCGAGCTGCAGCTTGGCAGCCCAAGATGCGACGAATCATCGGGCCGCGGCTGGGCAGCCACCCCATTGGCCCACGAAACCGTCGCAATTTCGGCTGTTCTCGGGCCCAAGGCGGCTCGCTGTTCCCTCGGCCGGCTCCCATGCTAGGACGCCGCCCACTCTGGAGTTGATGGCCCGATGACTTGTCCGTGCGGAAAAGGCGAATCTCTCGAAACTTGCTGCGGCCCGGTGATGGCTGGCACCGCCCTGCCCGAGACGGCCGAAGCGTTGATGCGCGCGCGCTACACGGCGTACGCGACGGGCAATATCGACTTCATCTTGAGCTCGCACGATCCGGACACGGCCGGCGAGGTCGATCGCGGTAACACCGAAGCTTGGTCGAAGAGCGCCGAGTGGCTCGGCCTCGAGATCATCACCACCGAGAGCGGGCAAGCTGCCGACGAGACCGGCAGCGTCGAGTTCGTCGCGCGCTACAAGATCCGCGGCGTCTCGATCGATCACCGCGAGCGCGCCACCTTCAAGAAGAAGGCCGAGCGCTGGGTGTTCGTCGACGGCGTGGAGCTGAAGGGACCGCCCGTGCGCAACGAAGGGCCCAAGGCGGGTCGTAACGATCCCTGCCCGTGCGGCAGCGGCAAGAAGTACAAGAAATGCCACGGGGCGAGCTGAGCGAAGCGGGCTACGCGAGCCTGGCGCTCGAGGTAGCGACCGAAGCCGGCAAGCTGTTGTTCAGCGGCTACCGCAGCCGACCGACCCCGACCGAAAAAGCTCGCCGCGACTTGGTCACCGAGTTCGACCTCGACAGTGAAAAGCTGATCGTCGCGCGCTTGTCAGCCGCGACGCCGACGCTCGGGTTGGTCGCCGAGGAGAGCGGCGGTGTGCGGAAGCCGCTCAGTTGGTTCTGCGATCCGCTCGATGGCACCACCAACTTCGTCCACGGCCATCCGTTTTGGGCCGTCAGTATCGGACTGCTCGAGCACGGCCAGCCGGTGGCCGGTGCGGTGGTTGCGCCGGCATTGGGTCTCACCTGGGTGGGCTATCGCGGTGGACCTGCCAAAAGAGCCGCGGAGATTTGCCGCGTCAGCGAAACATCGGAGCTGGAACAGGCGCTCGTTGCCACTGGATTTCCACCCGATCGTCAAACCGCACCCCAGAACAATCTCGACACTTTCGTGCGGGTGAAGAAGGTGGTCCGCGGTGTGCGACGCTGCGGCTCCGCCGCGCTCGATATGTGCCTAGTAGCTGACGGAACCTACGACGCCTACTGGGAGCGACGGCTGAACGCCTGGGATCTCGCGGCAGGAGCGGCGGTATTGCTTTCAGCCGGCGGCCAACTGACCGCCCTCGACGGCGGCAACGTCGACCTAACGATTGGTCATTTGATTGCTTCGAATGGCCGCGTGCACAGCGCCCTGCAGCGGCTGATCGCAGCCGACACCACTTAACGAAGTGTTGCGGTGTGCGACCCGCACACTGTGGGACGGGTGTGCGAGGCGCAGCCATACGCCCACCGTGTAACCCAAACCATCGGACGCGGGTGGTGTAGTGGAGCTGAAATGGAGCTTGGCGCCAACGCAGCCGAGCTTTGCGTTGCGGAGCGAGTCTGGGATGATAGGCAGTCATGCGCTCGCTCCGGTCCGTGCCTCCACCACGCCCCACTGCGGCGGGAGTGCCTCGACCACCGGTCACCGGCGTTAAGACACGCCCGGCGCCGCGCCGTTCCGGATCGCCGAGCGCGCAAGCCGAACCGACGGTGTTGTTGGTCGGCGCGGACGCCGGTTTCGAGCCGGCGCTGCGCGTCGCGTTGGCGCGGCATCGCGTGTACGTCGAGACCACGACCGCCGACGCCGCCGTCGAAACCGTGATCGTGACCGCGCCGGATCTCGTGCTGCTGGCGAACGATGCCGCGCTCGATGGCGGGCGGGCGTTGCTCACGAAGCTGAACGCTTCGCCGTCGAGCTCGGTCGTACCGGTGGCGATCCTGGACGACAATCCGGCGCTCGATCAGCGACTTCAGGCGTTCCGCCACGGCGCGGCGGCCGTGATTCCGCGCTCGGCCAGCATGGACGCGATCGCCGAGCAGATCGCGCGGCTGGCGCGCGAGATCCCGGAGCGCGGCGAAGTGCTGGGCCAAGTCGGCGAAGCGACGCTGGCTGAGTTCGTGAAGGCGCTCGGCAGCGAGCTGCGCAGCGGCATCCTCTCGGTGCACGGCGGCGACGCTTCCCAAGACCCGGTGCGGCTCGTGCTCGGCAGCGGCCGGCCGCTGGCCGCGTTCATCGACGACTTCGTGACCCGCGTGCGGCGCCATGTCGTGCACGCCGAGCCACTGAAGTACGAGTTCGACGATCGCGCGGGTGGAACCGTGAAGCTGCTCGATCCGACCGAGATCGATTTCGAGCAGATCGCCGCCGACGGCATGAAAGGCCTGCGCGTCGCGCTGGCCGACGACGATTCGGTTCGCGCCGACAGCGTTGCCCAGGAGCTGCGTTCGCGCGGCGCGATCGTCGTCGTCACTGATTTGAATCCGTCGGAGGCGCGTTTCGCGCGGCTGCGGCAGGTGGACCCCGAGGTGCTGATCGCCGGCGAGCAGCACCTGCAAGGCCACGGCTACGAGCTGTTGCGGCGCATGCGCAAGGATACGCGGCTGCGCTGGGCGTCGTTGCTGGTGGTACGCTGGGAAGAGGTGTGGTCCGACACGCTGAGCGTGCCGGCGCTCGACCGGCTCGAGTCGGCATTGGCGACGCTGGCCGAAGCCGACAGCTCGGTGATCGAGCTCGGCCAGATTGGCGAAGCGTTCGACACGCGGCTCGAGATCACCGGCCCGGCGCGGCTGCTGCGCGCGCTGGTGACGACACCGCGCGCGATGCGGATGACCGTCAACAACCCGCGCCTCGCGGTGTCGATCGACATCTCGGAAGGGTTGATCGTCGGTGCTTCGGCGCATCTGCAGGACGATCCGAGCACCACTTTTGACGGAGCCTTGGCGCTGGCCGGCCTTCTGGTGCTGAGCTCCGGCCGCGTGCATGTGGATCCGGTGCAGCAGCCGGCGGTCACCAACGTGATGTCGACGATCGACGTCGCGCTCAACATGGCCGAGTCGGAGAAAGCGCCGATCGCGCCATCGATTCCGACCCCGCACAGCCCGAGCTTGCCGCCGCCGCCACAGGCTTCGTTACGGCCGCCGCCAGTAACCGACGAGCTTTCCGGCGCCGAAATCGGCGCGCCACGCCCGAGCGCCGCGCCGCGGCTTTCGACGCGCAAGCGGCTCGGCATCACCAAGCCGATGGCTGGCCTACTGCTGGGCTTGGCCTGCGCGCAGGGCTTGTTGGTGGCGTGGTTCCTGGGCTCGCTGTCGAAGAAGTCTCACGCAGCCGAAGTGGCGAACGTTGCCGCCAGCGCCCAAGCAGCGCCACTCGCGGCGGCGACGGCTGCTGCCGCGCCCGCCGTCGTTCCGGTGCCGGCCGCCTCTGCCGCCGCACCCGGACCTGCCGCCGCACCCTCACCCTCACCCGCCATTGCCGCGACGCCAGCCAGCCCGGCAGCCGCAGCACTCGCGGCCGCGGCGCAGCCAGAGCCGCCGCGCACACAACCGCTCGGCAAGGACGAATCGGGCACGGTCGCGCCGACCTGCGCCTCGATGCTCGACCCGCTCAACCTCGACCAGGGCAACTTCCCCGGTGCGGCCTACGAGCAGCAGGTCACCGGCTCCAAGGCGCTCGTCCAAGGCAAAGTCGACGACGCCGAGCTCGCGTACTGCAAGGCCGTGCGCTGGGATGGCAAGAACCCGAAGGCCCACATCGATTTGGCCCAGCTGTTCCTGATCCGCAAAGACGGCGCCGCCGCCGCCGACGAAGCCAGAAACGCGGTCGAGCTGGATCCGAACAGCGGACGGGCCCAATCTCTGCTCGGCGACGGCTTGGTGCGCATCGGCGATCACCAAGGCGCGCGGCAGGCGTGGCTGCTCGCAGCCGGCGTGGATCCGAAAGACACCGCCCAGTTCAAGGCGCTGATCGAGCGCAATCTTCACGAAGCCGAGGCTTCGCTAAAAAAGCACGACGTCTCGCGCGCCGAGCGGTTTTTCCGCCGTGCGATCGTGCTCGAGCCGGACAGCTTGGAAGCCAGCCGTGGGCTAGCTGCCGCGCTCAATCAGCTGGGCGACGGCGCGGCGGCGGTGCGCTGGGTGCAGCGCGCTTTGGCGCGTGAACCGCGCGATCCCGATTCGCACGTCGTGCTGGGCGACGCCTTGATGCTGCTCGGCGACAAGCCCGGCGCCGAGCACGAATGGCGCGAAGCCAATCGGCTCGATCCGAGCAATCAGGAAGCTCAGCGCCGCATCCGCCGCCTGCGCACGCTGCCGTAGCGAGAATCCTGGCCAGAACGCCGCGGCCGCGACCAAGCCGGCTTTCGGGCTAAGCTGGCGGCGCCCCATGGCCAGCACCCTGTTCGAAGATCTCGGCGGCGAGCCCGCCTTGCGACAGATCATCGATCGTTTCGTCGATCGCGTCTTCGACGACGTGATGATCGGCTTCTTCTTCAGAAACGCGCGACGCGAACGCATCAAGCAAAAGGAATATGAATTTGCGGCCGTCCACCTGGGCGCTGGCATCGCGTACAGCGGGCGACCGCTCGACGAAGCCCACCGCGCTCACCCAATCATGGGCGGGCAATTCGCGCGGCGGCTGATGATCTTGAAAGAGACGCTCGAGGCCGCCGGCGTTCCGGAGCACGTGAAGCAGCATTGGCTCGCGCACACCGAGAGCCTGCGATCGCTGGTGACGGCGGATGTGGGTCGCGAGTGCGATTCCGACCGCGCTCGGCAGCGCGTCGAATCGATCCCCAACGCGCCTTTGCCGCACAAGAAACCGCCATGAACCGAGCACACCGCTCACTCAGGAATTTCACGCGGCTCGGGCTCACGAGCGTCGCAATCGGCTGCAACACCGCCGGCTCGGCGTGGATGGCGCAGCCACTGGACACCGAGCTCACGAATCCGTCGCTGGCGGAGTCCCAAACCGAGGCGGCGCGCGCGCCAGCCGCGCCAGCCGCGCCGCAACGCAGCACGCGCACGCAAGTCATCGGCGATCAGCCGCCGCCCGAAAGCCAGCCGAGCGCCGGCGCCGGCACTCCGGGCGGGTTCGCGCAAGGCAACGCGCAAGGCAAGCAGGCGCCGGGCGGCGGTAAGGTGCTCGGCACCTTCAAAAATACCTACTACGACTTCCCGAGCGAAGGCGACTTCGAAGGCGAACCGATCGACCTGATGAACGGCTCATGTCAATCGATCGCCAGCGTGCCACGCGCATTTTACGAAAGCGTCTGCGTCCAAGGCAGCGGCACCTTGAAAGCGGGCGGCACCGTCAGCTTCGCCAAGCGCGACTGCAGCTGCGCGGCAGCTTGCCCGCGTACCGGCCAGCACATCTGCTTCGACTTGCTCGACAAAATGCAATTTCCGTGGGGCCGCGGCGCCACCGGCAAGGGCATCACGCCGCTCGTGACCGTCGCAGTCGACTCCACGCGGATCCCGCTCGGCACGTCGCTCTACATCCCCGAATACGACGGCATCGCCCGCGACGCATCCGGCACCGCCAAGCACGACGGCTGTTTTTTGGCCGAAGATCGCGGGCTAGCCGTCAAGGGCGAGCACGTCGACATCTTCACCGGCCACCGCGAAATCACCCAATTGTGGAACCGGCTGGTGCCCAGCAACAGCGGCGTCACGATTGTCCTTGATAGCCCGCGCTGCAAACGCGCGGGGTAGCCAGGGGCTCCATCTCTCGGAGCCCTGTACACCGGGCCTTTATGGCCTCGCTCTCATAGTTTCAGCTACTTAGCCCCGTTCCTGACGTCCCGTGCTCGGACGATCGTGGTGGGATGAGACGTGGCACCGGAATCTCCGGTACAGTAGGAATCTGGTGCGTCCGTATACGTTTGAAGTAGATCCGTCCGCCACGCTGTATCTTGGCCCACTGGGCTAGTTCATCGCAAACGAGCGGAAGCCATGACGACCAACCCCCTCGACACCGAGCTAGCGTTTTTTGAGCAACAGCTGTCGGAGCTGCTGCATCATCATGCGGGCAAGTTCGTGCTTATCAAGGAGCGCGAGTTGGCCGGCGTGTTCGACACGATTCAAGCTGCGTACACTGCCGGGCTGGCGCGGTTCGGAAACGTCCCGATGCTTATTCGTCAGGTGGTCCCGGTTCAGCCCAAGGTCGCCGCTCCAGCCTTGCTGCACGGGGTACTATTTGCCCTTCCGCAATAGCTGGCCGCAGCTGTCGCCCCAGGTGATGGGCGAACTTACCATCGCCTCCGCACTGTTGCAGGCGCGCGGCCCGCTGATGCCCATCGAGGTGCACGCGCCGCCTGCGGTCTTGCAGTTGGCTCAAACACAAGCCCAAACGCCATCGTCGGCACCGCCGCCGCCTGCAACGGGGCTCGCGTTGCTCGATACCGGAGCCTCGGCAACCGTGGTTGATGAGAATGTGTTGCTTGCGCTTGGCGTCAACCCGATAGGCACCACGACGGTACTCACACCGTCTGGTGCCGAGCAGCAGCTCGCCTATCCCGCAGAGATCGAGTTCGCGGGTATGCCAGGGCGGATTCAGTTTGCGAGCGTGCTGGGAAGCAAGCATCTCGCCGCGCAAGGGATCATCGCGCTCATTGGTCGTGATGTGCTATCCAATGCGCTTTTGGTGTTCAACGGCCCAGCCGGCATGTTCACGATTGCTTTCAACTAGCATCGTCCACCGTCAGCTTCGCCAAAATCCGACCCGAAGTCATTGAAGAATCATTGTCGCAAATGCGACATCGAACGCGGTGCCGAACCCGCCCCGCCTTGCCCACGTGCCGAACGCGCGGGCCCAAATGCTATGAATGGTCAGCCGTTTCCCCGACTCCCTGTGCTCTCGAGCCGCCGAGTGCCGGGTGGCTACCTGAGAAATTCGGCGATGCGCTTGCCGATCCCGGCTTCTTCGCAAGTCGGTGCTTTGTGGCCGCAGTCATCTTTGAGGACGAGCGTCGACGCTTTGGCCAGCTTGGCAAACTCGAGCGCCGGACCGGGCGTGACCATGGCGTCGCGCTCGTTGACGACCACGAGCAGCTTGGCCTTTACGCCCTTGGCGGCGTTTTCCAGCGAACCGCCAAAGGGCTTGGATACGTCGTGCGCCATCATTGCGCCGAGCTGACGCACGCGATCATTCGCGTCGAAGCGTGGTGGCGTGAGCTTGTCGTGACCCGCCAGCACCAGCTCGCGCGTCAGCTGCTTGTTGTAGTTTTCAGCCGTCGTGAGGTTCAAGTCGGCCAGCTGCTGCACGACGCTCAGCACGGGTTGTTCGCGGTAGTTACCGCCTAGAAATGCCGGATTTTGCTGAATGGCGTCCAGGTTGGTTTGCCACAGCAACAGATCGTAAGGCGCGAGCCGCGGTGAACCGACGATCGGGATCAGCCGGTCCATGAACTCCGGGTGCGAAAAGCCCCACTGGAAGGTTTGCATCCCACCCATCGAAATGCCCATCACGGCGCGCACGTGCGTCAGGCCGAGCACGTGCGTCAGCAGGCGATGTTGGCTCTCCACCATATCGCGGATCGTCAGCACCGGAAAGCGCGCACGCGGCTGCAGCGGGCTGTTCGACGGCGACGACGAAACGCCGTTGGCGAGCGCGCCCACCAGCACGACTTGATAGCGCGTGCTATCGACGAGCTTGCCGGGGCCAACGAGGTCGAGCAGATCTTTGGTGGTGCCGCTGAACCAGGTCGCCCAAACGACGACGTTGGATTTGTCCGCGTTGGGGGTGCCCAGTGTGCGGTATTCGACCTGACAATTCTTGATGCTCTCGCCGCTCTCCAGTGGCAAGTCGCCGATTTTTCCCAGCTGAGGCGGGTTGGTATCGGCGGCCAGCGAAAGTAGCGGCGCGGGCTCGGAGTCAGCTGCGGCTGGCGCGAGGGCCTTGATTGCGTTCGAAGTCGCAGTCGGCGGCGGCGGCGTGAGGACCGACACGCTCGGCGCCGGGCTCGCGCAATCCGGCGCGCGCGCCGGCGCGGCAGGCTCAGCTGAGCACGCGAAAACGAACGGCAACATTGCGGCGAAGAGTCCCCTGACAACCATCAATGTTCCTTACCACGGTCCCACCGAGCGCCGCGGAATCGCGACTTGGTGGTCATAGTCGCTCCGCCTGCCAGCCACCGCCTGAGGAAACTCCCACGAATCGCTGCTGAAGCGCGTGGAGAAACAGCCCCGTCAGAATTCGCCATGAGGCGCGAAAATGACTCCGCGGTCCTGGGCTCGAACCCCCAAGCGAGTGGCGCGAATGGCGCGAATGGGAGCGAGTAAACCGGTCGCCCTCGTCAGAACATGCGATGCACGCAAGCACGGCGCACCCTTGGCGACGCGCGCGCTCGATGCTATGCCCGCAAGGTTAGCTAGTGCGGAGTGGTCGGAGTGGATGGTTTGGTAACTGGGGAGAGTACGTCAATGAAGCTGTTGAACTTTGAAGTTGGGAACGAGCGGCCGATCTTTCTGATCGCTGGGCCGTGCGTGATTGAGTCGCAAGAGCTGACGCTGCGAACCGCCCAGGCGTTGAAAGAGATGACCACGCGCCTCGGCATCGACTTCATCTTCAAGTCGAGCTTCGACAAGGCCAACCGCAAGAGCGGCAAAGCGTTTCGCGGGCTCGGCATGGAGAAGGGCCTGCGCATCTTGGATCTCGTGAAGCGCGAGGTCGGCGTCCCGGTCATCACCGACGTTCATGAAGACACACCGGTGGACGAAGTCGCCAGCGTGGTCGACGTGTTGCAAACCCCAGCCTTCTTGGCGCGCCAAACCAGCTTCATTCAGCGCGTGGCCAGGGCGGGTAAGCCCGTGAACGTCAAGCGCGGTCAGTTCATGGCGCCGTGGGACATGGCCGACGTCGTCGCCAAGTTTCGCGACGCCGGCAACAACGACGTCATGCTGTGCGAGCGCGGCGCTTGCTTCGGCTACGACGCGATCGTTTCCGACATGCGCGCCTTGGACGTCATGAAGGAGACCGGCTGCCCCGTCGTGTTCGACGCCACTCACTCCGTCCAGCAACCGGGGGGGTTTGGCCCTGGCGGCTTACAGCGCGCGCTGGTACCAACGCTCGCCCGAGCAGCCGTCGCTGTGGGTGTCGCGGGCATCTTCCTCGAAACCCATCCGGATCCGGACAAGGCGCTCAGCGACGGCCCGAACATGTGGCCGCTGAACCAAATG
This sequence comes from Polyangiales bacterium, assembly GCA_038230915.1. GTDB lineage: Bacteria > Myxococcota_A > Polyangia > Polyangiales > Polyangiaceae > PMG-095. The sequence goes on from JBBRMI010000240.1 coordinate 9,587, forward strand.
GAAGAGCTGTTGGGCGTTCTGCTTGAGCTGGACCGCGTGGTAAAACGCCGGCGCTAACCGCTGGCCCCCCAAACGCTGATGTCTCGTTGCGTGCTGCACGTGGTCGGAGCTCGACCCAATTTCATGAAAATGGCGCCGGTCGTGCGCGCGCTGTGGGCGCAACCGGGTGGTTACGATCACCTGCTGGTTCACACCGGGCAGCACTACGACGAGCACCTGAACGACGCGATTTTTCGCGATCTGGGGCTCAAGGCGCCCGACGTCCATCTCGGCGCAGGCTCGGGCACGCACGCTGAGCAAACCGGACGCGTCATGCTTGGCTTCGAAAAGCTCGTCGCTGAGCGCCAGCCAAGCCTGGTGGTCGTCGCCGGCGACGTGAACTCGACGCTCGCCTGCTCCGTCGTAGCAGCAAAAGCCAACGTGCCGGTCGCGCACCTGGAAGCAGGCCTGCGCTCCGGCGATTGGAGGATGCCGGAAGAGATCAACCGCATCGTTACCGATCGTTTGACCAAGCTGCACCTCACGCCCTCGCCCGACGCGGATGAAAATTTGCGGCGAGAAGGCGTCGATGCGAGCAGCATCGTGCGCGTCGGCAACTGCATGATCGACTCGCTTTTGACGCACTTGCCGCGGGCTCAGCAGGGCGCGGCCTTGACACGCTTCGAATTGCAGCGCCGCGGCTTCGCGCTCGTCACGCTGCACCGCCCGTCCAACGTCGACGACCCCGCGCGCCTGGCACGGCTGCTGCAGACGCTGTCCGATCTGTCGCGACGCTTACCGGTGGTCTTTCCGGTGCATCCACGCACACGCGCGCGCATCGAAGCGTTGCCGGGCAACGCCGTGCGCGCCGCAGGGCTCCGCCTGACCGAGCCACTCGGCTACATCGACTTCTTGCAGCTCGAGGACGCGGCGGCCGTCGTCATCACCGATTCCGGCGGCGTCCAAGAAGAGACGACGGCGCTCGGCGTGCCTTGCTTGACGGTGCGCGACAACACCGAACGCCCCGTCACCATCACCCACGGCACCAACAAGCTGGTCGGCTCGGATCCCAGCGTTCTGCCAGCCGAGGTGGACGCAGTCTTGTCCAATCCGCCGCCGCGCCACGTGCGCCCCGAGCTGTGGGACGGCAAAGCCGGCGAACGCGCGGGACAGGCGATTCGCGAATTTTTGCTCAAGAGACGGCCGTGATTGGATGTCTCCTCGACACGAATGCCTCCATTGCTTGCGGAGCAAGCCTTTACCGCTGTGCGCCCTCAGCGGGGATCGAACTACCCGATTAGCCGCTGAAACACGCTAAGGTCCGCCCCCCAGAGCCACGCACCTCACCGAGCTCGAATCCAGCCTCGCTCCTTTGAGATCCTTAGAGCGCTGGCCACGCCCCGTGCACCGTTGGGAATCGATCGAGGCGTTTCAAGAGGCAGCAACGATTGAGGCAGGTATTCACGCCATCCATCTAGGCTCGACCATTCTCGATGTCTTCCTCGAGTTGGTTCCCGCAACACCTGCGTTCGTGTACCTGCACGGCAACTGCCCGCGTTCGGCATTGCTCAAACTGCTCGAGCGTTTCATCCCACATACGGTCGACCAGAATCGTGCCGAGCGATCCGACCCTGCTACTCGATGCCGACATC
>JBBRMI010000241.1:0-11093 GCA_038230915.1 Polyangiales bacterium
ACCGGGTGATCGTCATGTACGCGGGTCGCATCGTCGAGCAGGGCCCCACGGTCGAGCTGCTGCAGCGCCCGCTGCACCCGTACACCGAAGCGCTTTTGAAGAGCACGCCGCGCGTCGAAGTGAAGGGCGGCGGAGAACTACATCCAATCGCCGGTTTGCCGCCGCGGCTGTCCGGCGAGAAGCTGACTGAATGCGCGTTTGCGCCGCGCTGCGCGCGCGTGCGTGAAGGCTGTCGACGCGGCGAGCCGGCCCTGGAAACGACGGCGGAGGGTCGCCTGCGCCGCTGCATTATCCCGGTCGCCGAGATGCTGGAGCGCTGATGACCGAGGCGAAGCCACTGCTCACCGTCGAAGATCTGCGCGTCCATTTCAACGTCGGCGGCGGCACGCTCAAAGCCGTCGACGGCGTCGACCTTCAGCTATTTCCCGGCGAGACACTGGCGTTGGTCGGCGAATCCGGTTGCGGCAAGTCCACGCTGGCCAAGGCACTCGTCGGCTTGAACCCGATCACGTCAGGCCGCGCGCTCTGGCACGGTGAGCCGCTCACCGGCATCTCGCGTAAAGCCATGCGCCGCTACCGCAGCGAGCTACAACTGATCTTTCAAGATCCGTACGCCAGCCTGAATCCGCGCTTCACGATCGCCGAGACGATCGGCGAACCGTTGCTGCTGCACGGCAAAGCCACGCGCCAAAACGTGGACGCCAAGGTCTGCGAGCTGCTCGGCCAAGTCGGGTTGGATACCGAGCTGCGGCTGCGCTACCCGCACGAGTTTTCGGGTGGGCAGCGGCAACGCATCAGCATCGCGCGCGCGCTGGCCGTCGAACCGCAGCTTTTGTTGTGTGATGAAGTGACGTCCGCGCTCGACGTCTCGATTCAAGCGCAAATCTTGGATTTGTTGCGCTCGGTGCAGCAAAAGCGTGGCCTCGCCTACCTGTTCATCACGCATGACTTGGGCGTCGTGCGCTACATCGCCCACCGCGTCGCCGTAATGTACCTCGGGCAAATCGTCGAGCTGCGCGACACCGAGAGCCTGTTCGAATCTCCCGCCCACCCGTACACCAAAGCGCTCTTGAGCTCGATTCCGCGCGTGGCCAGCGCGCTTACTACGGGCATGGGCGGCGCGGGCGCGAGCGAAAGAAAGCCTCTTTCCGGTGAGGTCCCTTCCCCCGCCCGTCCGCCGAGCGGCTGCCGTTTTCACCCGCGTTGCCCGCAGGCTTTCGAGCGCTGCCCCAAAGACGCGCCCGACCTGTACGCAGTTCCGCACGGCCAAAGCCGCTGCTTTTTAGACGAATAGTGCTAGGCAATTGGCGCCGTGTCTCCGGCGCTTGCGGGCGCGGGCTGCTAAAAAGCGACGATGCGTTCTCTGTCGCTCGGCCTTGGGCTCTCACTCTGCGTGTGCGTGGCCACGGCCTGCGGCTACGAACGACCGAACATTTTCGAGGTGCCCAAGCACCAGCCGGGACCGAACCCGTTTCTGGGCAACAAGCTGTTCGTCGATCCCAGCATGCATTCGGTCAAGCAAGCCGACGACTGGCGCGCCCAGCGGCCCGAAGACGCCGCGTTGATGGACAAGATCGCGACGCAGCCGCAAGCCGAGTGGCTGGGGGAATGGAGCGGTGCCGTCAAGCTGTTCGTCCGGGGCAAGATCAAGCAGTACGCCGAGGCCGGCGCGATCGGGCTGTTCATCGTGTACAACATCCCTGATCGCGACTGCGGCCAGCACTCCAAAGGCGGCGCCAAGAACGCCGACGCCTACTTGGAATGGATCGATAAGATTGCGGCCGGCGTGGACGACGGCAAGGCCGTGATGGTGCTCGAGCCCGACGCGCTCGGCTTGCTCGAAAAGTGCACCGTCAAAGCGAAGCACGCGGAGCGCTACAAGCTCTTGGCGGACGCGATCCGCATTTTCAAGGCGCACCCGGGCATCCACGTTTACTTGGACGCCGGCAACGCGCGCTGGCTTCCGCCCGAGCAGATCGCCGCTCACCTCAATGCCGCCGGTGTCGACTACGCCGACGGCTTCTCGCTGAATGTGTCGAACTACGTGGCGACCGACGAGACGCTCGCGTTTGGTAAGAAGGTTTCAGCGCTCACCGGCGGTGCGCATTTCGTGATCGACACTGCGCGCAACGGCAACGGCGCCGCCCCGGGTAACGAGTGGTGCAACCCCGACGGTCGCGCGCTGGGCATTCCACCGACGACGGATACGGACGAGCCGCTATGCGACGCGTTCCTGTGGCTCAAACGACCGGGTGAATCGGACGGCGCCTGCAACGGTGGCCCACGCGCCGGCGAGTGGTGGCCGGCTCAGGCGCTGGGCATGGCCAAACGCTCGAAGTACTGATTTTATCCGCGGAATTCGCCTCGTCCGAGCGCCCCGCTGAAAGAAAATAGCGCGGCCAGGGGATCCAATCGCGCGCCTTTCGTATAAGAGTATCGCTCCTGGAGGTCGTGGCTTCCGGGTGGCCAGGCGCACGAACGACCTTTTCCGAGGGCGAGGACTAATCGATGAATATCAAGCGATCCTACTTACAATTGCTGTTGAGCTCCGTGACCGTTGGTCTCTTCTTGGCTAACTGCACGGTTCAGCAGGCCAAGGACGACGGCTCGTGCAGCAAGGGCGACAAGCACAGCGGCTGCGATTGTTCCGACGGGAGCGTCGGCTACCAGGTGTGCGATTCCAGCGGCGTCTTCGGATCGTGCGTGTGTCCGGATCCCAGCGCGAGCGGCGGGACTGCCAACAACGGCACTGCTGGTAAGAGCAACACCACGGCTGGCGAGACCAACACCATGGGCGGCAAGAACGGAACTGCGGGGACGTCCACGGCCGGCGGCGACGCTGGCGGTAGCCCGGTCGTCGATCCCGGCGCGGGCGGCGCGGGCGGCGCGGGGCCGATTTTCGTGGTCACCGATCCCAACGACTGCGAAGCGTGCTTGACGGCGCTCTGCTCAAACGAGCTCGACACGTGCTTGGCTGACGACGTCTGCTTCCAGCAGTATTCCGACATCACCGACTGCATCAACACCGAACGCGGAACGGGCCTGGCAAAGCGCGACGCGGTGCGCGGCTGCGGCGTCACGGTCGGCACAAGCCCCAACGCCAGCCTATCAAGGCTCTGGGGAGATCCGCAAACCCTGCAGCCCGACACCACCGATCTGATCAACTGCATGGCCACCAGCCAGAGCAAACCCAAGAATGCGGACTGGGCCAACGACCTCCCCACGAATTTCCCGAACGATATGCCCGCACCGTGGCCGGCAGACAGTTGCGCGAAGCTCTCGTGCACGGCTAAGTTGCAGTGACCAAGAGCGGGCTCGGGTACGGGCCCCTGTTCTGAAGAGAGCGGACCTATGAAATTGAAATCCACCATCGTCGCCGCCCTGCTGGTGGCCTCGGGCGTCGTTGCGTCTCAGGCGGTCGCTCAGACGGCGCCCCAGCTGACCCCAGCGCAGCAGCGCCTTCAGCAGTTGAAGGCGCAGCGTGACGCGAAGATCGCTGCGGCGAAGGCACAGCAGAACCAGATTCAACGACCGGTACCCACGGCGGCGCCGACACCAACGCCGGCGCCCACTCCTGCGCCGATCGCCACGCCGACCCCAATCGCCACGACACGTCCAACGGCCGTGCCCACGGCCGCGACAGCCACCACCGCGACGGCGGCCCCGAAGGCCTCGGCGGCCCCGAAGGCCTCGGGCGGCTTCGCGAGCTCTGCTGCGCCGTCGGCGGTCCCGGTAACGAAGCCACCAGCCATCATTGGCGTCGATCTCGAGGAGCTGAGGAAGACGCGCCCGGATCGGCGCAAAGCCGAGATCCAGGCGCTGCAAGCGCGCTGGGGTGAGCTCCTGCGCAACACCAACGCCGCCACCGAGCTGAAGCAGCACGCGCTGCGCACCGCTTACCTGCAACGCATCCGCGCGCTGGCCAGCAAAGCCAGCGACGCAAAGACGGTGCAAGCCGTCGACATCCTGATCACCAAGGAAGACGCCCGCAACGCCGACGCGATGAACGCCCTCCGCAGCGGCGCGCTACCGACGGTCGCAGCGGGAGCCGCCAAATGAACCAGCGCACCGTCTTCACGACGCTAGTGTTCGGCGCCGCGCTCGGCCTGGGCGGCTGCAAATTCTTGAAGAAGAAGGCGCCTGACCCGGAGCCGACTGTCGCCGCCGCGTCCGCAACCGCTGCCGCTGCACCTGCACCGGTGCTCGCCGCGCCCGCCGCCTCTTACGCCGAGCCGGTCGCTGCCATCGAGCCGCCGCTCGACGAAAATGCCGTTCCGGCGCCGCAAGATTTCGAGGACGAGGCGTTCGAGAAGGTCACGACCGCGAACTTCAAAGCCGAGTTGGCGCGCTTGAACAAAGAGATCACGACGAAGTAACGGCCAGCGCGCCGTGCGGTGCTACGTTCGGGCTCCCAGAAATGTCCAACGTAGAACCGATCAGCGCGTTTCGACCTGTTCCTCGCACCGGCGTCATCTACGTCACGGTCGAGGCCCAGCGCGCCGGGTTCAAGCCGGAGGATCCCGCTTGGTGCAACCTCGGTCAGGGGCAGCCGGAGACCGGGCCACTGCCGGGCGCGCCCGACCGCGTCACCAAGATCTCGATCGAAAACCTGCATCAAGAGTACGCGCCGGTAGCCGGCTTGTGGGAAGTGCGCGAGGCGGTAGCCGGCCTGTACAATGATCTCTTTCGACGCGGCATGCCGTCGAAGTACAGCGCCGAAAACGTGGCGGTGTGCGGCGGCGGTCGTGTCTCGATCATGCGCGCCTGCGCGGCAATCGGGCAGATCAACCTCGGGCATTTCTTGCCTGACTACACCGCGTACGAAGAGCTGCTCGACATCTTCCGGCGCTTCACGCCGATCCCGATTTTGCTCGATTCGGAGCGCGGCTACGATTTTTCGCTCAACGAGCTGCGACGTGAAATGTCGGGGCGCGGCTTGGGCGCGCTCTTGTTCTCGAATCCGTGCAACCCAACCGGCAAGGCCATTACCGGACTGGAGCTGGAGTCGTGGGTCGGGCTTTCGCGCGAGCTGTCGTGCACGCTGCTGCTCGACGAATTTTACTCGCACTACTTGTGGAAGGACGGCCCGGCGCTGTTCAGCGCCGCCGAGTTCGTCGAAGACGTCGAGAAGGATCCAATCGTCATCTTCGATGGCTTGACGAAGAATTGGCGTTACCCAGGCTGGCGCGTCACGTGGAGCGTCGGCCCCAAGCAAATGATCGAATCGATGGCCAGCGCCGGCTCGTTCCTCGACGGCGGCGGCTCGCGGCCTATGCAAAAAGCTGCGCTCGAGCTGCTCACGGCCGAGCATGCGCGCGCCGAGGCGGAAGCCATCCGCACGACTTTCCGCCGCAAGCGCAACAAGCTGGTCGACGGTCTGCGAGCGCTCGGCGTCCGGATCGAGCGCGAGCCGGAGGGTACGTTCTACGTTTGGGGCAATGTCGCGAACCTGCCGCCCGGGCTCAACACCGGCGAGGGGTTGTTCCGCCGCGCGCTCGAAAAGCAGGTGATCGTGGTGCCCGGTCATTTCTTCGACGTCGACCCCGGCCAACGCCGCGTCGGTCGCGCCTCGCGCTTCGATCAACACGTCCGCTTCTCCTTCGGTCCCTCCGAAGAAACCATCGACACCGCCATCGCCCGCCTAACCGAGCTCGTGCGCCCCTAGAGTCAGAACCCGGGCGTTGGCTGCCCACGCGCAGCTTGCTTGCAGAGGCTGCTGTGGCGGCAGTTGGTGCCGTCGCGCGAGAGCGGATAGCGGATCCGCGTGCGCGGACTGGATCGCGCACAGCGCCTCGCGCGACCCGCTCGCAAATCTACAGCATCGTGCCACGCAGGAGCGCGCCGGCCACCGTGAAGTAGATGACGAGTCCTGCAACGTCGACGATCGTCGCGACGAACGGCGCCGAGGAGCTGGCTGGATCCAAGCCGATGCGCTTGAGAAAAAATGGCAGGAGCCCGCCGGTCACGGTGCCCAGCACCACGACCCCGACCAAGCTGATCGCCACCACGGTTGCGACCAGCAGGTAGTGCGCGCCGTAGATCGGCCAGATCTGCTGCCAAACCACGACGCGCGTGAAACCGATGATGCCGAGCCCCGAGCCCATGGCAAGTCCCGCGCCGAGTTCGCGTCGCAGCACGCGGGCCACATCGCGCAGCTCGACCTCGCCCAGCGCCATCGCGCGGATCACCAGCGTGGACGCTTGCGAGCCGGAGTTGCCGCCGCTGGAGATGATCAGCGGCACGAACAACGCTAGAATCACCGCCTTGGCGATCTCGTCTTGGAACTGGCTCATGGCCGTAGCCGTGAGCATCTCACCGACGAACAGAACGGCCAGCACGCCGCCGCGCTTCTTGACCATCTCCAAGAAGCTGGTCGCCAGATAGGGCGCCTCGAGTGCCGACATGCCGCCGAACTTCTGGATGTCTTCGGTCGCCTCCTCTTGTACGACGTCGACGACGTCGTCGACGGTGACGACGCCCTTCATGCGGCCTTCGGTGTCCACGACCGGAATGGCCACCAAGTTGGTCTCGGCGAAAACGCGGCTGACCGTCTCCTGATCGACGTTTTCCTGCAACGTGACCACGCCGGTTTGCATGGCGTCGCGCACCTTGCGATCACCCCCGGAAACGAACAGCTCGCGAAGGGAGATCACACCCTGGAGCTTTTGCTGCTCATCGAGCACGTAGGCGTACGAGAACGTACCGAGGCTCTGGCGCGCCAGCTTGCGCAAGTAACTCACGGCTTCGTCGATCGTCATGTCCGGCCGAACGCGCGCGTAACGCGGGTTCATCAAACCACCGGCTTCGTCCTCCGAATACGCGAGCAGCGCGTTGACTTCGTGACGCGTGCGCTCGTCGAGCAGACCCAAGAGCGAGTCCTTGTCTTCACTCGGTGCGCCCTGAATCAAGTCCGCGATGTCGTCGGGCGGCAAGAGCCGCACCCAGTAACGGCGATCACTCGGCTTCAGCGCGAGCACCAACTTGGTCAGGTCCGAGTCGGTCAGGCTGAACAGTAGGGTCTCGGCCTCATCGCGCGGCAGAACCCGAAAGCCTTGCACGCGCTCGTCCAGCGAGAGGATCGACCAGATCTCCCGCAGGTCCGCCGCAGTCAGCTCATCATCGGGAATCGGCCGTTCGGACGCTCGGCGCACCCGGCTTCCCTACAGCCATGCCAGCTAAGTCGCGAGCGGTTTTTTCGGAATCCGCATGGCTACGGCTTCACGCCGAGCGCGGTCGCCGCGAGGTAGGTGAGGGCGCTGATCGCGGCGGCCCCTGGAACGGTCAAAACCCAAGCCCAGACGATGCGACCAGCCACACCCCAGCGCACGGCGTGCCACCCGCGTTGGCTGCCGGCTCCGACGATGGCGCCGGTGATCGTGTGGGTCGTAGAAACAGGAACCCCCATCGCGGTCGCAAAAAAGAGCGTGATGGCCCCGCTCGTCTCCGAACAGAAGCCGCCGACCGGGGCCAGTTTGGTGATCCGCATGCCCATGGTCTGCACGATGCGCCAACCACCCGACAGGGTGCCCAGGCCCATCGCGGCATGGCACGCCAAAATCACCCAAATCGGCACGTGCGGCGATTTCCCGGGCGCGACCGTCAAGTGCCCGGCGGCGATCAACGCCGCCGAAATGATGCCGGCGGTCTTCTGCGCGTCGTTGCCACCGTGGCCGATCGAGTACATCGACGCCGACAACAGCTGCAGGCGACGGAAGGTCTTGTCGACTCCACTCGGTGAGCGGCGGCCGAACACGACCATCACCACGCGCATCAGGATCGCGCCGAGCACCATGCCCATCAGCGGGGAAACGAAGATGAAGATGCCGGCCTGAATGTACAGCTTGGGGTCCAAGGCACCAAAGCCGCCTTTCACGATCGCCGCGCCCGCCATACCACCCAAGAGCGCGTGCGACGACGAGGTAGGTAATGACAGCCACCAGGTCAGCAAGTCCCAAAGGATCGCGCCGACCAGCCCCGCTCCGACCAATGTGAGCGTGACCACATTGGCGTGCACGCCCTTGGCGATGTTGCCGGCTACGTGCGACTCGAAGAAGAAAAACGCCACGAAATTGAAGAAAGCTGCCCAAGCCACCGCCAGCCGCGGCGACAACACGCGCGTCGAAACGACGGTCGCGATCGAGTTGGCCGCGTCGTGAAAGCCGTTGATGTAGTCGAACACCAACGCCAGGGCGATGATTGCGATGAGCGCTTCCATCGGAGGGATTTGCCGGTCAGGCGTACTCGAGAACGATGCCTTCGAGGATGTTGGCGACATCCTCGCAGCGATCGGTCGCGGCTTCGAGGTTGTCGATGATGTCGCGCCACTTCATGACGTCAATCGCGTCGAAGCCGCCCTTGAACAGCGTGGCCAGGCCGTGGCGGTAGGCGTCGTCCGCTTCATTCTCGAGCCGATTGATCTCGACACACAAGACCAGCATCTCTTTCGGCTGCTTGACCTGCGGCAACAGCTTGATCGCCTGATCGACGGCGACGGTGGCCGACTGCAACGAGTCAGCCAGCTTGACCACGAACTCCGGCAGCTCCTTGACCTCGTACAGGGCGAAGCGCTCGGAAACCGCCTCAATCAGGTCGAGCACGTCATCGAGCGCGCTGATCAGCGAGTGGATGTCGGCGCGATCGATCGGAGTAATCCAAGTCTTGTGGAGCTTGGCGATCGTTTCGTGCGTGATCTTGTCGCCGGCGTTCTCGATGTCTTTGATCGATTGCGCGAGCTCGACCGAGCGTTGCGGATTGCGAGCAAGCTCCGTGATCAGCTTGCCGGCCTCCACGATGCAGGCCGCGTGACGTTCGAACGCCTCGTAAAATGAGCGGTCGCTCTTGCTAGATCCAATACCAAACATGCGTCCTCGAAAGCGTCGGGGACGTTACGCAGGGTCGCCGAGCAATGGAACCGCTATCGTCACAAAACTAGACGATATTTCACACTAAAGTCATCCACCGGTGGCGACAACGGAACCGGCCCAGGGTTTGGGGCGCCTCCCCGGCTCAGGCTGAGGGGTTGTTCGACCCCGGGCCGGTGTGACGCACGTCCAGGCCGCGCACCATGAACACCACCAGCTCCCCGATGTTGGTAGCGTGGTCGGCGATGCGCTCGATGTACTTCCCGATCGACAGCATTCGCGTGGACCGGAACACCACCGTCGGATCGCTCATCATGTGCGCGACGAGCTCCGGGAACAGCTGCGCGTAGTACGCGTCGACGACGTTGTCGCGCTCTACGACCTGCTCCGCCTTGGTGGCGTCACCGGCGACGAACGCGTCGAGAGCGTCGTGCAGCATGGCCTGAGCCGCCTCACCGATGCGCGGCAGCGGGCCCTGCGTCGGGTAGGTGGGGTCCTCGCACAGCTCGGTGATGCGCTCGCACATGTTGACGCACAGGTCGCCGATGCGTTCGAGGTCGGTCACGAGCTTGAGCGTGGCGGTGATGAAGCGCAGATCGGAAGCGACCGGCTGACGCCGCGCCAACACCTGCAGGCACAGCTCGTCGATCTCGACTTCGAGCGTGTCGATCTGCGAGTCGTTGCGGATTGTCGCACGGGCGAGATCGGCGTTGCGCTCGACGAAGCACTTGCGCGAGGCGGTCATCATCTCTTCGACGCGCGCGCCCATTAGCAAGATTCGCTCGCGCACCTGCGCCAGCTCATTTTCGTATTCCCGGTCGGTGTGCCGGCGATCGACCATATCTATATCCAACACGGCGATCAGCCGAACCGCCCCGTAATGTAGTCTTCCGTCTTCTGCTCTTTGGGGCGAGTGAAGATGATCTGGGTCCGATTGTACTCAACCAGCTGCCCCAAGTAAAAGAACGCCGTAAAATTCGCCACTCGCGCGGCTTGTTGCATGTTGTGGGTCACGATCACGATCGTGTAGGTCTCGCGCAGCTGGTGAATGAGCTCCTCGACACGGGCGGTGGCGATCGGGTCGAGCGCTGAGCACGGCTCGTCCATCAGCAGCACTTCGGGCTCGAGCGCCAGCGCCCGGGCGATACACAGGCGCTGCTGCTGACCGCCGGATAAGCTGGTGCCAGCCTTGGCAAGGCGATCCTTGACTTCGTCCCAAAGTGCCACAGCTCGTAGGGCTGACTCGACTTGGCCGTCAGGATCTTTCAATTTCACGCCGTTGAGCCGCAGCCCCGCCAGCACGTTGTCGCGAATCGACATCGTTGGGAACGGATTCGGCTTCTGAAAAACCATCCCGACCCGTCCGCGGACCCGGACTGGGTCTACGTCGCGCGCATAAATATCCTGCTGGTCGAGCCAGACCTTGCCCTTGGTCGTCGCGCCCGACACCACCTCATGCATGCGATTGAGGCAGCGGAGGAACGTGGACTTGCCGCAGCCAGACGGGCCGATGATGGCCGTGACGAGCTTTTCGGCGATCGGCAGGCTGATGCCCTGGATCACCTCGGAGCTGCCGAAGCTGGCGTGCAGCTCGTCGGCGCGCATCTTCGGGGTGATCTGGCTGACGCTGACTTCGTCCCAGCGCGGCCGGCTCGCAGTTTCGGTGCTTGTCGCCGCCGCAGGCTCCATCGTATCCACCTTACCGCCAGCGTGTGCCGGACGCGTTTCGAAGGACCGGGCCAGGGGCAGGTCCCACCACAGCTGGCTGCGCTGGCCGAACACGACCCCGACCTGGCGGGCCACCTCGCGCCGGTGCCGCACCGGCTCCAGCCCGCAGGTGCGCACCGTGCCGGACGTCGGCACCAGGATGCCGGTGAGCATCTTGATCGTCGTCGACTTGCCGGCGCCGTTCGCGCCGATCGAGCCGACCGCCTCACCGGCCGCGATCTGGATGCTCAGGTCGTCGACGGCCGTCACCACCTGGCGCTCGCGGCGCAGCCGTCCGCTGCTGCGGCGGACGACGAACTCGCGCCGCAGGTGCTGGGTCTCGATGACGAGGTCGCTCATCCGCCTGCTCCCGTGTAGTGCCGCACGCCCGACCGCCACAGCGCCGCTGCCCCGAGCCAGGCGCCCACGGCGGCCAGCGGCGACCACCAGCCCAGGCCGCCGGGCAGCCAGGTCGGCCCCGGCAGGTCGCAGACCACCAGCGCCGGAAGGTAGGCCGTGAACGTC
>JBBRMI010000242.1:0-11071 GCA_038230915.1 Polyangiales bacterium
CGCATGGTCGTCGAACTCGAACGCCGCGGCTTGATTCGTCGTGTGCCCCGGCAGCCCCGGAGCATCGAGCTGTGCATACCCGCTGAAGAAATCCCGACGCTACGACCGCAATCGATCGAATCCTCTGCGTCGCGGTACTAGCCCTAAGTGGCTCAGGCTCGGCGCGGCCCTGGCTGCGGCGGGAGCATCGTGGCGCGTGCGGCGCGCGGCCTCAGCGCTAGCGTCGCGACGAACAGCGCGATCGCGACCAGACCCGGGATAATCGCCAGCAGCATGATAGGGCACTGGGATGCATCCGGAGTGCCACGGCTAAAGCATCGTAATTCTTGATGTATCGCTGCTGTGGGCGTGGCTTTCCAACCGCAGGTTGTGGCTCGGCCGCCGCATCACTCGTGCGCGGCGACGACCGACAACGCCGCCACTGCCGCTAGCTCGGTGCGCAGCACGAACGGCGCGAGCCGCACGGCATCGAAGCCCGCCGCTAACAACTTCGCCGCCTCGTCGGCCGCGAACCCGCCCTCGGGCCCCACGGCGAGCGTTAGCGCGCGGTCGCGCGGTGCGTGGCGGAGGACCTCGACCAGCGAGCGGGGCGCCGTCGGATCGAGCATCAGCAAGAGGCCGCGCGCATGGGCCAACGAGGCGTCGAAGTCGACGAGGCCACCGAGCGTCGGCAAATCTCCGCGCCCGCACTGCCGGGCGGCGTCGAGCATCACCGCGTGCAGGCGCTCGGGTCGCAGCTCGGCACCAGCCACGCTGCGCTCGGTGCGCACGAACGTCACCACGCTCGCGCCGAGCGCCACCGCGGCGCGCAGCACCTGCTCCGGCTTGTCGCCTTTGGCAAAGCCTTGCAAGAGCACGATCTCACGTCGCGTCACGCGGGTTGCGGCGCGCGGCTCGCTCACGCGCACGACCGCCGGTACGTCGCGAAGGACCTCAGCGTCGGCTTCCGTGCCCGCCTCCGGATCGAAGAGCACGAACGCATCCCCGCTCCGCAGCCGCAGCACGCGTACGAGGTAGCCGCCAAGCTCACGCGAAAGCTGTTGCTCACCGGCAACCAGCGGACTCAGGGGCGCGCGCAACAGCTGCGCCATCTAGTCCGGTAGTCCCCGCCCGTAGTACGAGTACTCGGCGCGCGCCGGCACCGAGATCAGGCAATCGCCGCGGTCTGCGATTGGCGGCGGCCCGGCATTTTCTGGCAAAATAAGCGCCGTGAGGCGCCCGCCGTAGACGCAGCCGGTGTCGAGCCCCGTCGCGAACGGATGCAACTGCGGCGACCGGCGCGCGTTGTGCCCGAACACGACGTGCGTGGGACCGACATAGCTCACGCCCCAGTCGGTGCCCCACTTCTCCGACGGCTCGCCGTCGGCGTCGATCGAGCGCATGTGCGTCACGACCCACGGATCCTGCTGCGACAACTCTAAGCGCGGATCGATACCGGCGTGCGCCACGACCACACCGTGCTCGGGCACGTGGACGAGTAACGGCAGTGCTTCGAGCAGCAGCCAATCTTCAGGCGACAGCTGATCGACGATGGCTTGGTGCGAAGCGCTGAGCTTCGGCCCCTTTTCGCGGGCGGCGCGCGCCCGCTTCGCGTCGAGCAACCGCTGCTCGTGATTGCCGAGCGGCGCGCGCCCGCCAAGCTCGCGGTAGAGCTTCAGCACCTGGTGCGGCTTCGGCCCGCGGCTAAGCAGATCGCCGGTAAACACCACGCGATCACCGCGCACCAGCGCGGCGCGGTCGACGAGGTCCGAAAGCTCGTCGGCACAACTGTGGACATCTCCAATGAACAGCGTCCGGGGCATGGGGAGGAGTTGGCAGTGAGGAGTTGCGGGCAGCGAGCTGAGAACCCTCCCTTCGAAGTAGCAGTTCGAGGCCGTCTCGCCGCCCCCCGAAAATTCCGGCGAGGGAGCCGGCCGCGAGACCGAGGGCGCCGGCTGGGTAACACCACATACCAAAAACCCAATTCCTGCTCTTGCAGTGGCGGCGTAACGCAAGCTAAGGTCGCGAAAGTTTCGAGGAGGCCCTCAGTAATGTCGCAAAGCGTCCGTTCCGCCGCCATTTCAACGCTTATCTCCGCCCTCTGCCTGGGAGCTTTTGGCTGCGGACAAGAGGAGGTGCCGTACAAGCCCCGCGGCGCGGCGAGCGGTGCCCACGCGGCCCTTCCCCCGGCGGCCAACCTGCCGAAGCGCCCGATGAAAAACGGTGACACCTGGACGGTCTGGGGCGCGAGCTACTCGCTGCGCAGCCGCGTTCATCGCAAAGAGGTCGCGAGCAAGCGCCTCAGCATCGCGGGCTACATCGTCAAGAGCAACATCAAGGACGCGCCCGAGTGTGCGGTCCACAAAGCCGGCAAGGCTGATCCAGAGGACTGTAAGGCGCCGGTGCCGGCGTTCTGGGTTGGCGACAGCAAAGACGCCGCGGAAGCTGACTGCATCAAGGTGATGGGCTGGGCCTCGAACTTTGCGCAGATCTTCGATGCCATCGACGAATTCGACAAGGGCAAGGACAACGCCGAGTACAACGACGCCAACTGGGGCGTGAAGGTACCGAATCCGCTGCCAGCCGCCGGCGCCAAGGTCACGGTTACCGGCCAGTACGGAGTGTCTTTCAGCAAGGCCTCGTCCGGCGCCGAAGCCGACCCGTTCATGGGCGTCATGGATTTCCAGGAAATGACGATCCAGGAGCCGGCACCCGAGCTGGCGACGCTGCCCGGCAAGAAGCGCAAAGAGAAGAAGTGACGGTTTCTGGCGGGTATTTCGACCGGTGAGCACGCCCGCCGATTTCGACGCTCCGCTCCAGTCCTCGCTAAAACCTCGCCAAAGCCCCCACTTGGCGAGTGCGTGTCTCTTGAGGTCTCGGCGATGAAAACAGGGGCGTCTTTCCGGCAAAGCCGGTAATGGACAAGCGGCCGATGCTGCAGCAAGCGTTGCAACTCGGCCGCTCCGCTTTTCATCGGCTTATTCTGACGTCAATCGCGGCGGCACTGGCGCTCGGCTGCGGTGCGGCCCGGCAGGAGCGCACCGTCAGCGACGTGAAGCTGATGGAGACCGTACCCAGCGACGTCGATCTCGACGATGCGCTCGGTGGGCTCGCGACCGCGGCGCCGCGCACGTTCTTGTGGGTCGAGCGCGAGCGCGATGTGTACGACGCCAACGTGGTCGCACACGATCTGGAGCGCATCGAGCGCTTCTACCGCGCGCGCGGCTACTACGACGTAAAGGTCGTGGCGGCGCGCGTCGAGAGCGTCGGCGAGCGCAAGGTCGAAATCGAGGTGTACGTCACGCCCGGAGCCCAGGTGACGGTGCGCAAGGTAACCGAAGACCAAGCGGCCCTCTTCAGCCTGCCGCCTGAGGTCAGCCTGAAGAAGTTCCCGCTCGTGCCTAAGATCAGCTCGGGCAAAGCCTTCGACGAAGACATGCTCGACAAGCGCAAGCAAGCGCTGGAAGAGATGCTCAAAGAGGCCGGCTACGCTTACGCCAAAGTGCGCGTGACGGCGACGGTCGACCTGAACGCGCACGCCGCCGACATCGTGACGGAAATGCGCCCGGGCAAGCGCGCACGCTTCGGCGAGATTCGCATCGTTGGACTCAGGCAGCTTCCGGAGGAAAAGGTGCGCGCGGCTTTGGAGCTGAAGCGCGGCGACCCCTACTCCGAGGAGGATCAAGTCGATGCGCGCGACGCGCTGGGCGCGATGCAGCTCTTCACACGCATCGAAGTCACGCCGGATCTATCTAACCCCGACGTCGAAGACGTCCCGATCTTAGTCACGTTGCAGGAGGACCAGCTGCGCAAGCTAGTGCTCGGCGGCGGTACGGTGATCGACGCGCTCAAGCTGGAGATGCACGTCCGCACCGGCTGGGAGCACAAGAACTTCCTCGGTGGCGCGCGCCGCTTGAGCATCGAGCTGACCGGCGGCGCCGACCTCTACCCGTGGCGGCTGGAAAGGTTGAACACCCTGGGGGTCACGCCAAAGCTCTTTCCAATCGTCGACGCCAGCGTCGCGTTGGAGCAGCCCGCGCTGTTCAACGGCCGCACGCAGGGCAGCGTGCAAACCGGTTACTCGATGCGACCTGTAATTTATTCGCTCGGCGAAGCGGATCCCCGCACCGAGCTCGTGATCGGCTACCACCAGCCGCATGGCCAGGTCGGGCTCGAGCGCGCTTTCCTCGGTCAGCGTGGGCAGATTAAGCCATCGTACAACTTGCAGGCGCGCGTACCGTTCATGTACCAGGGTCGAATCCCCGTAGGGCTGCAGACCGTCTGGACTTCGTATCCCAAGCTCGAGGTGGCGTTTCAGAGCTTCAATGGCGACATTTTTCAGGACCGAACTAAACGCGAATTCGCGTTGTCATTTCGCAATTCGATCGAAGTCGCGGGCCTGCGCGTCGGAAAAAGCCGCCTGCTGGGTGGCTCACTCTCCGATGTAAAAATCGAGCCCGAGGTCCGCGTCCTACTGCCGCTGCGCGCTCGCCGCCGCAATGCGCAGCAGAAGGCCGGCGACATCACGCTCGCTGGACGCGTCAAGTTCGGATTTCTGCTCGCGCCCGACTACGGCACCACGCTGCGTACCGATCAAGCTGCAGCGATCGCCCAGGGCGACAATACCGCCGAAATCAACAGCGACCAACAGAAGCTGTTGGCGCGAGCCTTCTACTCGGGTGGCGCCAACTCCAACCGCGGTTACGCGCAGATGGCGATCAGCCCGCACGGGCCAGTCGGATTTCTGGTGCCCACGAGCATCAACTGCATCACCCCCCAGGACAAGAACGATGCGCGCTGCACGCGGCCGCTCGGTGGCTTCACGCAGTGGGAAGCCTCGATCGAGCTGCGTTACGCGGGGCTCTACCCGCTAACGCTGGCGCTGTTCGCTGACGCGGCCGACGTCACGCGCGACATTGGCCGGCTGCAATTCAACTACCCCCACCTTTCCGTGGGTCCGGGGTTGCGCTACGAATCACCAGTGGGGCCCGTCCGCCTCGATTTCGGTTTTCGCGTCCCCGGCGCTCAAGCGTGGGGTAAGACGGATCTGCCGCTCAGTCACGGCCAAGAGCGACCGCGCTATTTTGGCAGCACGGATCCAACCGATCATTCTGGAATCCCGCTCGCCATCCATCTGGCGATCGGCGAGGCCTATTGATGGCGTCGGGAGCGAAGCGAAATTCACTCGCGAAGCTGTTCTCCGGCCTGACCACGATTTTGTCGGTCGTCGGAATCACGGCGCTGTTTGGCGTAGGCTTCACGGCCGGCTTGCTGGGCCACCTGAACCTGCCAGCGGGTAGGCGCGCCGCGGCCAGTTTCCTGGGCAGCACGCTGGTGGATCTATTCCAGGGCCAGGTGAGCATCGGCCGGATCAGCAAAGTCAGCCCGGACGAGGTCGTTGCCGAAGACGTGGTGGTGCGCGACCAAGCCCACCGCGTCGTGCTGAAGGTGACGCGCCTGACCGCGCAAGCCGACGTGCTCGAGATCTTGACGCGCATCGTGCGCGGCGACCAGAAGTTGACCATCGTCATCGACCACGTCCGCGTCGAGCACGCCGAAGCCGAGATCATTCCCGCCGAAGACGGCCTGCCGACGCTGGCGTACGCGTTCCTGCTACGCCCGAGCCTTCCCGGAGCGCCGAGCGGCTCGACGCGCTACGTGCGCGTCTGGTTGCCCGCGGTGGAGATCGGCGAAGGCTTTGCGCGGGGCAGCATCAGCGGCAGCCCGACGCTGGAGACCGAGATTAGCGGGGTTCATGGCTCGATCTTGGCCACTCCCAAAGGTGCCGCTATCGACATCGAGCGCTTCGGCCTGGTGGCACGCGGTGTGGGCGGCGCGGACGCCAAAGGCATCGCAACCCTACACATTCGAGCGCCGGGCGCGGTCTGGAGCTCGTTCGACGGCTACATCGGCGACGTGCAGTTCGGCAGCGTGGCGCGTTGGGAAAAAGAAGCGCTTGACCTGAAGTTCGACTTGCCGCGAGCCGAGCCGGACGCGGCCCGGGCTTTGCTGGCGCAATGGCCGCTGCTGGTCCCTGCCGAGGCCCGCGTCCACCTCAAGGGCAAGCCGCCGGATCTGGAGGTAGACGCGCAGGCCAAGATCGGCGAAAGCGCGACGCTCAGCGCGACCGGCAACCTCCACCTGGCAAGCCCGATGCGCCTCGAGCTCGACGTCGATGGCCGCAAGCTCGACCTGCGCGCACTCTGGGCGAACGTACCGGCCACCAGCATCGACCTCGACACCGATGTCGGAGTCCACGATGAGGCGGGCAAGACCGTGCTCGAGCTAGGCGGCTCCTGGCAACCTACGAGAATTGGCGAGCTGGTCATCCCCGCCGTCGACTTCTCCGGCAACGCCGTGAACGGCGAGTTCGTCGGCGAGGCCAAAATCCATGACCTGGGGTTGCCGCTCGAGCTCGATTTCACCGTCCACGCGGACGGCAAGATCGACCTGGACGCCGAGGCGAAGCGCGTGAACCTGGCAAAGGTCGAGCGGATCAAGCCGTATTTCGACGGCAGCGGCAACGCAGATATGCGCATGCACGCCACGCTCGACCACGGCCGGCTCGATACCAAGCTACTGCTCGACGTCCGCGGACTTTCTTACGCAGGCGTGGCGCTGCAGAGCGGGCGGTTCACCGCCAGCGCCAAGGGCGCCCTCGACAAGCTGGACCAGCTGGCCGTCGACGCCCGTGTCAGCGGCAAGAAGCTGAGCGCGGGCCGCTTCGCGTTCGAAGACGTCAGCGCTTCGGCGCGCGGTCCGCTGCGAACGACCGCCGTGACCGCCACCTTGAAGGATCCAACTGGCCCGAACGTCGATGCCCGGGCGACACTGGTGCTCGGCAAGCCGGTGTCGTTGCGCGAGCTTTCGCTCGGCGTGTCGCGGGACAACGTGGAGATCCGCGGCGACGTCGCCCAACTCGATCTCGCCAAAGATCGCGTGCTGATCCGTGATCTTCAGTTGCGCGGTGCGACCGGTGAGTTGACCGGCAACGCCGAGCTCACTCCGCAAACCCTGAGCGTGACCGCGCAAGGACAGAACCTCGATCTTTCGGCATTTTCTCGAATTTTGGGCCTCCCGCGTGGTGTGCTGGAAGGTCGCGGTAGCTTGGCCGTCGACGCGCTCGCCAGCGGCAAGACGCAGCGCGGCAGCCTCGAACTCTCGGTCAGCAAGGCAACGATCGCCAACTTGAGCGGGATTTCGGGGCAGCTGAGCGCGAAGCTCGACGGGCGCAAACTTTCGGGCGCAAGCACTGGAAGCGTCGAAGGCCTGGGCGGATTCTCGGCGGATTGGGATGCGCAGTTGGCAGGCTCGCCCACCGAGCGCGCTTCGTTCGAGCGTGCCACCGGCAGCGGCAACTTCGCGCTCAACGACGTCCCGCTCGACTATTTGGGCCAGCTTTTCCCCGAGCAAGGCTTGGACATCGGTGGACAAGCGTCCGCCACGCTCCACGTGTCGCGGAGCGACCAGAATGCCGTACCAAATCTCGAGCTATCCGGCCAGACCCACGGTCTCAGCCTACACGTCGACCGGAAACCGCAGCCGCCAATTTTGCTTTCTGGCATCGAACTCATGCTCTCGGCTACGCATGATGGCACAACGGGTAACACCTCCGTGGCGGTAAGCGCAGCACAGGGCGCCGATCGGCTGCTCACCGCCAGCGCCGACATGACGCTTGATCTCGCGGCGGCGTTCACGGAAAAATCTCCGCTCCTCCAACAGCTAAAAAACCGGCCGCTTTTGGCAAAGGTCGTGGTCAACCGGGTCGATCTCCAAAGCTTGCCTCAGCCGCTGCGGTTGCCTGGTGTGCGCGGCGCAGTCCGGCTCGAGGGCACGCTGCGCGGCACGCTCCGGGATCCGGTCGCATCGCTAGCCGTACAGGTCATGGATCTGCAGCTCGAGGCAGGTGATCGCGGCGTGCCGATCGACGTGTGTGGCACCGCCGAATACGCCGAGGCGACCGGCGCGTTCAACGTCGGCGCCGAGGTATTTCTGCCGAACGGCCAGAGGCTGCCGCGCACGCCTTGTGACGGCAAACGCATCGCCAACGGTCGCCTAACCGGGCACGCGCCGTTCGACGCCAAAACGGGCATCCCGACTTGGAGCGGCACCGCGGTCGCGACACTCGAGGCGCTACCGCTCGCGACGATTCCTCAGCTCGCTGATGCGCGTGTGACTGGTACAGCGAGCGGTACGCTGCTGCTCGATCGCAGTGGGCAGGAACCGAATGCATCGGCCCAGCTCCAGCTGGCCAATTTGAAGGTGGATCGGCTCGAGATCGGCGACGGCACGTTGAAGCTGCGCAGCGACGCCAAGCGCGCCCACGTCGATTTTCAGGTTCAGCACGCCAAGGCGGCCGTCCAAGGTGGCGTCAACGCCGGCGTTTCGTGGGCTTCGGGCTTGCCGGCGGTCGACGACGCCGAGCCGCTCGATCTCTCGCTCAGCGCGACCAAGCTGGAAGCCGCTGTCCTAGAGCAGTTCATGACTGACTTCGTGTCCGAGCTACGCGGTGAGATCGACGGCCAGGTCAGTGCGCGGCTCGAGGGGCTGGCGAAGGGTGAAGCGTCGCGCCGCGTCGGACAGGTCGACGGCAAGTTGAAGCTGACCGACGGGTCGTTCGTGCTCGCCGGCCTCGGCTTCAGGTTGCGCGACGTGGACTTCACGGCCAACGCCGTGCGCGATGGTAAGACGACGCTCGTCGACATTCCGGATCTCGCCGCGAGCGCCGGCGCGAAAGTGCAGAATCTCAAAGCCAGCATCAGGTTTCGCTTGTCCGGCTTCGACATCGTCTCAGGTTCGGGCCGCGTCCGCGTCAACGGCTTGCCGCTGGTGGTCGATGGCATCACGCGCGCTGTCGCTGACGCTCGGATCGACGAGCTCAGCCTCAACCGCAACGCCGATCGCGTTCTGGTCGACGTGAAGTTTGCGTCGCTGGTGGCACGCCTACCGGACCAATCTTCGCGCAACCTAACTTCGCTGGACGAGAACGCCAACGTGCAGTTGCTGCAGCCCGTCGCGCAGCCCAAAGCCGCGCGTGGCGCAGGGGCGATCCCCTGGCAATTCGCGATCCACCTGGGAGATCAAGCCAGAATCGAGCGCGGTGTGCTGCTCGACTTGCCCGTCACCGGTGATCCCAACGTGGTGTTGGCGAACGGTCTCGGCGTGACGGGCAGCGTAATGTTGCAACGCCGTGGGGCGGTGCAGATGCTCGGGAAGATCTTCACGATCGAGGGTGGAGCGATCGTCTTCGATACGCCGGACCCCGCCGATCCGCGTTTGGACGTGCGCGCCAGCTGGCGCTCGCCGGACGGCGACACGCTCTTCATGTATGTGACCGGCACGATTTCCAGACCCAAAATTCAGTTCGATCGTCCGCAGGACCAAGCGCTGGCGCTCCTGCTCGGGAGCAGCGACAACGCCACCGCCAACATCGGCGTCGGCGCGCTCGACACCCTGCTCGCCGATACGCCGCTGGCGCGCGTGCAGCTAGGCGGGCGCGAAAGCGCTGACGCCACCAAAGGCGCGATCTACACCGCCGCGTACCGGGCCTCCGACCGCATCATCGTGGAAGGTAACTACCAAGCGGCCGGCACCAACAATCCGGGTGAAGCCGGCAACGTTGGCGCAGCCGTGGACTGGCGCCTGACCAAGACCGTTTCACTGCGCGGCCAACTCGGAACAATCGGCACCGGCGTCGACTTGGTCTATCAGTATCGGTATTGAAGGGTCGGGGCGTACAGCTGTCGGCGGAGGGCCCAGGCAAGAGAGCGCGGCTACGCGCAGCAGACGAAGTCGGTGGTCTCTTTAAAGCCGATTGCGGTCAGGGCTGCGCGGATTTCAGTGCGAGGGGTGATGCCGGCGACGGAGACGAGTAGCGGTTGGCGCGGCAGCATCGGCAGGCTTTCTGGGGGGATCACGCGAACGCCGCGGATCAATTGACCGAGGCGTCCGGGGTGGAGCTCGATGATCGCGGACGGGTGTTTGGCGCGTTGGGCGAGTGCTTCGGCCAGCGCCTTGCCGGTGTCGCCGTAGCCCCACAGCACGTAGCGTTCGGTGCTGGCCAAGAAACCGCGCGCCAGGTACTCGGCTTTGCACTCGACGAAAGCGGGCAAGCCATAGCGGGCTGAATTGCGCGACAACCTTCCGGCACCATCACGCCAATGCAGAAGCCGTTCCGGCACCACGCCAAGCACGGCGCCCGTGCCCAGCAGACGCAACACGAGATCGTAGTCTTCGGGCCACGCGCAGTCGTTATAGCCGACCCCAGCCAGCAGATCGCGTCGCAGCATCAACGTCGGGTGCGCGATCGGGCACTCCACGAAGGCTTCCCGCGCGACATCCGCCGCGTCGCATATCGAGGCCAGCCAAAGCTCGTAGCTCTTGAGACCATCGGTCATGCCTCGCCGCGGGAAGAGCCGCACGTGGCACCCCACCCCGTCCCAATCCGGATGCTCGCTCAACGCAGCTCGCTGCTTTTTGAGCCGCTGCCGCTGCATCAAATCATCCGCGTCCATCCGCGCGACCAGCGTGCCACGGCACTGCATGAGCCCCGCATTCAACGCCGCCACGATCCCGCCGTGCACCACGCTCACCACGCGAAAACGCGCATCCCGCGCCGCAAATTCTGCCGCGACCTGCGCCGTCCCGTCCGTCGACCCATCGTCGACCACAACACACTCCCAATCGCCTTCACTCTGCCGCTGAACACTCCGCAACGCCGCCCCAATCGTACCCTCCGCGTCGTAAGCGGGCATCAACACCGAAACCGCAACCATCTCCCGCCGTCTACCACACCGGCAGAGTCGAGAATCAGAGCAACGGGAAGGCGGGAAGGCGGGAAGCGCCAGAGGAAGGTTTTTGGGGTGGGTACACAGGACAGCTCGGCGCAACCGGTTCGCGACAGGGTCTCGACCGCGTGCTCGAACCAGCGAAATCTTCCCGCCTCCCCGCCTTCCTCTGACCATTGGTCTGATCTTTCAGCTGCCCGCCCGCTCAGCCTGGGTTCTGGCGAGGCTTTCGCGAGGACCAAGCGACCCTTCCGGTCGCCTCTCTTTGAGCGTACGTGGGTACGTGAGCACCGGACCGCAGCGAA
>JBBRMI010000243.1:0-11045 GCA_038230915.1 Polyangiales bacterium
GAACCTGCTGCCGTCACCGAAACCGCTGCCGACTGCGAATTTGTGCTGACCCGAAACCGCTGCCCCGACCGACCCCGATCCCGCTGCCGATCAGCCGATCCCGCTCCCCAACCCGGCCCGATCACCAATCAAGGCTGGGTCCCGCCGTCCGCGCCCGCCAAGGATCGCGCCAATGACCAGAACGTGATCGTTGGCGCCACGCTAGGTCCCCGCTTGCCTTCAGGCTCATCCCAGTCGAGCACCTAGCCGGCTGGGATTGGGACCTCCGCGCGCCGCCACAAGACGCGGCGCCACGCTCCTTCTGCGGCGGTCTATGGCAGCTCTTACGGCCGAAGACCTGCCGGGCTTTGGATGTAGCCCGTGACTAGAGCGTGGTACGTCCGTCCACCGTTGATAAAGGCTTGCTGAACCCGCGCCTGGCTGCCCCGAAACAGGTCGTCTTGCGCGAAAGCTGGCGCTTGGTTGATGACCAGCACGGCGCTTAAGAAAGCGTCCGAGAAGCCCAGCGTAGCTTCACAAGTGTTGGCAAACTTCTGGCCAAAGTCCGCGATGCCGTCGAATTCGATCGAACTGTCGCCGCGGCGCGAGAAGCGCGAGCCGCTAGGGTCGATCGGTTGATCGTGATCGAGCCTGCGGTATGAGCCATCGGCCGCGAAGTGTCCGAGCGCAAAGCCTGACGGATCCATCAAGCGGTGACACGAGGAGCACGTCGGCGAAGTAATCTCGGTTTCGAGAGCTTGGCGATCCGTGAGGTTGGGATTGGGTTCTGGGTTCGGGACCCTCCCGAGCGGCGCCGGCGGAGTCTCGGTGCCGAACAGGCTGCGCTCGATGCTCACGCCGCGCGTCGAGATGTTGGTGTTCTTCGCCAGCCAACTGGGCTCGGTGAAGATGCCCGTGCGATTCGGCTTGGCAGTCGTGGACAGTAGCGTCTGGAGCACGGGCGTCGGGACAGGGACCAGCGCCCCCCAGTTCGTGACGAAGGGCGCGTCAGGCGCGAGGCGGAGCCACTGTCGCAAGAAGGTCTCGACGCCGGGAGCCGTGCCGAGCTTGAGATGCGCGTTGGCGATCGCCATGGGTACGAGCCCTGCCGCCCACTCGTAGCTCGTCTCCGCCGGGAGCTGGGGCGGTGCTAGCGAGTCGCCTCCAGTCAACATAGCTACGCGACGCCACACCACAGCCGGCTCCGCGAACGGCCCGCTGAGTGGTTCGGGGGCGATGGCTTCCAGGCAATCCGGCGCAATCCCGCCGGGGGTGCCGTTACCCGCGTCGCCACCCGGACCCACCACGGGGACGCCAGCCGCACTGGGGGAAGCGCCGCCCGGGGCCGCCCCCCCCGCGGCTCCGCGATTGCCGCCCACACCACCGGTCGCGTCCATGCCGCCGACGTTGTAGCGACCCGAACAAGCCAGCGAAGCCACCCCCAACAACATCCAGCCGAGTTTGCGCGTCTTCATGGTTTCCATATCCTGTGTGGCACAGCCCGCCATAACCTTTCAGGATAACGCGTGCTTGATTGGAGAGCGCCCATGTCAGGGTGCGAGCCACGCGCCGAGCGCTAGCCCCAGGCTGAACGTCGCCACGGGGACTAGCGGGGCAAGTAGCCGCGAATCGCCTGAGTGAGGGCTGCATCCGTGACGCTCTTCGGCACGAAGCCACTTGCGCCACACGCCCGCACCAACTTCTCGAGCTCACTCGGTGGGCGGCCCGAGTACAGCACGATCTTGCACTCGTGCAGGCGATGCCTGAGGAAGATCTGAACCGCCTTGTCGCCCTCCATCGCCGGCATCTCCACGTCCATCAGCACCAAGTCAGGTTTCTCGCGGTTCACGACCTGGCTCATGCCGAGTGGATTCTCCAACTCGATCACGTCAAACCCACCTCGTTCCAGCGACTCACGCACGACAGCGCGGCAAACCTCGTTGTCGTCGATGACCAGAACTTTTGGGCGGCGCACCTGCGTGGCGCCGGGAGCTGAGCTCATGAAACGAAACTTCCTTTGACCCCACGCTCTGTGGCACGTCGCTCGTCCTTCGTCAGCTGCACGTTTGCTCCAAGTGTCCTCGATCGATCCTTCAGCGTAGCGCACGAGACGGTGCACCATGGCGCCACGCAGCGTCGAAAATCGGGTATCGCTGTATCGTTCGGGACTTGAGCAGCTACGAAAGCGACGACACCCTTACCGCCATTTTAGGTCATCGCCGCCACACCATATCAAAATGACCGAACAGCCGCCCGGCTTCAACTTAATGAAATTTAACAGGTAATCACGCTTGCTCTCGCGCGAAACTGACGAACAAAAATCTAGTGTTGTGGTAACCATCACGACCCATTAAAGTGGCACTGCAACCTGTCCCGAGAGCTTTTGCGAACGACCTAGGAGCGAGCCTTGCCGATCGAAGTACCGAGCGTGCGAATCCTGATCGTGGACGATGACAAAGCGATTTGCGACTACATGCAAACGCTGCTGGAAAAGGACGGTTTTATTGTCAAGACCGTGAGCGACCCGACGCTCGTCGAAGACGAAGTCCGCGCCGGCGATTACCACGTGATGATCTTGGATCTCATGATGCCCAAACTCGATGGCATCGAGGTCCTCAAGCGGGTCCGCGCCATCGATAGCGACATCGCAGTCGTCATCTTCACTGCCCATCCGAACCTCGATTCGGCCGTGGCTTCGATGAAGCTCGACGCCGTCGACTACTTGAAGAAGCCCTTCAACGTGGACGAGTTCCGCGACGTGCTCGCGCGCGTGATGAAGAAGAAGGGTCTGGCGCGGACGCCCGAAGAGCAGCTCCACAAGATCATCGGCGACACCATCCGCACGATGCGCAAAGAAAAAGAGCTGACCCTCAAGCAAATGAGTCGCCGCACTGGCCTCAGCATCTCGCTGTTGTCCCAAATCGAGCGCGCCGAATCGAGCCCCTCGATCTCCAGCCTCTACAAGATCGCGATCGCCCTGGATTCGAAAATCCAGGACCTCTTCGGCAATAACTAGCGGTGTTCTGCTGGCCTCGCCGCTGCGGGGCCGAGTTTTCCTCGGCCCACGGCGGCGCCGTACGTCCTGCCTTGACAGAGCCGGGGGCGAGCGACCATATTCCGCGCCCGTTTGTGACCCAGCCGAAGTAGCTCAGTCGGTTAGAGCACGCGCTTCATAAGCGCGTTGTCCCCGGTTCAAGTCCGGGCTTCGGCACCAAGTAATTCAATCCCACGTCGACGTGGGTACCCGCGGGTGGTGAGCATACGCCCCACCGCCACGACGCCGAAGCGGCAGGGTCAGCGCAAGGCAGCTCCCAACGGCGAGCTGGGAGCGCGGATTTCTGTGCCCGCCTCCCGGCGCGCAGCCTCGACGGAAACCGCGGCGCTACACTGCTAGCGGAAGCGCGCCACTGCTCGACAAGTTGTAGACAAGCGCAGCGCTCTTGCGCGACCTTCGGCGGTTGGGATTTCATGGCGACTCCGTGGCTTCGGTTCTGTGGGTTGGGCGCGACGTTACTTGTTGGCGGTTGCGGAGGCGCGCCCGCGCCGGCCGCGAGCGCGCCGGTGACGACTAGCGCCGCGAAGGCCGAGCCCGTGCCGAACGCGGCCCAGGCAACGGCTGCCGAAGCCGACGCCGCGCCTGCGAAGGCCGAGACGACGACGACGACGACGACGCGCGAAGTGCCGAGCGCGTGCGCGGACGCTTCGGTGTGTGTACCGCCGACGGCGTTCGTCGACGCGGTGTGCAAGCACAAATTTCCCGACTTGCCGCTGTACCTATTCGCGGGTCGCATGCCTTGGCAGCACCTGTACGTGAAGGCCGAGTATGTCGAGCCGGTGAATCCGCACGGTGGTGACCAGAGCGAAGCTTGGATGCAGTTTGGTGAGGAAGTCGTGGTGTTGCGCAGGCGCGCGCCCGGCGGAGCCAAAGGTGTGCAAATCAGCGCCCCCACCGACTTGGACGTGCTGCGCTGGGACGGCACGTGCGCCACGATTCGCGCTGAAACGCTCGTGAGCTACGTACCAGCGCCGATGCAGAGCCCGCGCATCATCTGGAAATACCTGGACGCAGGGCTACAGCAGGCGTTGCTCAAAAACGCCGCCGTGGCGCGCTGGCGCGAGGCCGAGAAGAAGGGTTGCCACGACTCCTCACCCACCCACCCCACGCCGCCTTGCGAGAAAGCCATGCGCCAGCTGACCGACGCCATCGTACTAGCCGTGCACCAAAACGTGGAGCTGCCCGGCACGGGCTCGCTGCCCGCCTGGGTGAAGTAGTCGCGCGGCCGAGGCGAGACGCTAAAACCCCGCAACCCGCCGGCGTTCTAGCGGTGCTTGCCACCGGGCCCCTGGCCTTGGCGGCCAACGATCGGATTGAGCGCATCCCAGCTGACGCGAAACTGCGCCGGCGCGCCAAAGGCTGGCGGGAGTCGACCGAAGCTCGCCACGCCACGCACCGCGCGCAGCACGTTCTCGTCGTACTCAACGACTCCGCTCGGGCGCACGATGCGCACGCCAGTCGGTTTGCCGGCAGCGCTGAGCGTCATTTCAAAAATCACGTGACCGCCGCGCCCCTCGTCGATCGCCCAATCTGGAAATGCTTGGGCCAGCACGCGCGACAGCTGGGCGCCGAGGGCGCGCGAATAGCCGGAAAACCCGGGGTCGTCAGCGAAGTCCTTGCCGAAGCTGGCGCCGCTCGGCGAGGAGCGTGAGCCAACGCCCGTCGTGCCCAATACGCCCGGCGCAGCACCACCGCGGTCGCCGCCGACACCGGGCCCCACCTCACCGCCCGCGCTCGATGCGTGTAAGAGCGAGCTGACTTTCGCTGCCACTTCTTGGCTCGAGTCGAGCGTGTCGTTGGGGCGCCCGCGCGTCTCGGTCGGAACGGCGGCGCGCGCCGCGGGCACCAACGGCCGAGCGAACAGCACCCGCGCAGCGGCGTGAAATTCCTGGGCGTCACTACCGTCCGGCGCACCTTTGCCGAACCGCGCGCTGTCGGAGCCAGCGACGGCAGCGCCGACCGCGGCGTCGGGCTCACTTCCGGTGTCGGTAGCGCCCTGCCCTCCGACCTTGGTACCGACCGTCG
This sequence comes from Polyangiales bacterium, assembly GCA_038230915.1. GTDB lineage: Bacteria > Myxococcota_A > Polyangia > Polyangiales > Polyangiaceae > PMG-095. The sequence goes on from JBBRMI010000243.1 coordinate 5,060, forward strand.
ACGCCACGTCACCGCTCAGGATGCCGCGCGCCGGATCGGTCGCCGAGAAAGCGCGTCGTGCGCGGACGTGCCCCGCGCCGGTGGCCAGAAACGTGAGCTCCATCGGGGTCGGCGTGGCGCGCCGATCATCCTTGCTCTCGCGGTGCCACGCAGTGTGCAAGCGTGATACCTGGCTGCGATCACGTTCGGTCGCGGGGTCACGCTCGAGCGCGATCGGATCGATCGAGCTTGCCAGGTTGCTCGCCTGCTCGGTGCTGGTGCGCTCGCCACCGCGACCGGCCGCTTCCAGATCGGGACGCGGAGCGTGGCGACCACCGCTCGTGATTTCGAGCGGCGGCGGCAGGCTGGACGGCGCTTCCGACTCCGGACCAGATGCCGCGATCTCTGGAAGTGCAAGGTCGGCTTCGACCTCGAACGGCGACGGCGGCGGTGTGACCAACCGTACGGCGGGCGGTCCGCGCAGGCTGGTGGCCAAGAGCCAGGCGCCACCCGACAGCAGCGAAGCGTGGAGCAGGACCGAGCCCGCAAAGGCGAAGCCAGAGCCTCCTAGAGGCCACCTTCGGCGTCGGCGTTGGCTGATGGCTCCCGTCACGATGAATCGGGCCGTGGTGCCCTCGGTGGGCTAAACGGCGCCGAGTTCGTTCAGTTTAGCACTGCTGTTACTCCAAGCCGACGCTGGGCATTTTGGCTGGTTAGCAGCGCCAGGTCCTCGAGCGGGATGCCGCGCAGGCCCGCCACGAAACGCGCCGTGTGCAGGACATAGGCTGGCTCGCAGCGCTTTCCGCGAACCGGAATCGGCGCGAGGTAGGGGCTGTCGGTTTCGACCAGGATGCGCTCGGCCGGGGCCCAGGCGGCGACCTCTTGAATCGCGAGCGCGCTCTTGAACGTGACGATGCCCGAGAAAGACAGATCGAAGCCGAGGTCGAGCGCCCGCGTCGCGAACGGCTTGTTTTCGCTGAAACAGTGAATCAGGCCACCGACGTCACGCGCGTTCTCTTCGGTCAAGATCTGCAGCGTCTGTTCGGGCGCACTGCGCGTGTGCACGACAATCGGCAATTTTCTCGCGCGGGCCAGCTGGATGAAGCGACGAAAGACTTCTTGCTGCTGCTCGCGCGGCGAGTGGTCGTAGTGAAAATCGAGCCCAATCTCGCCGATTGCGACCACGCGCGGCGCGGACGCCAGGCGCACGAGCTCTACCTCGAGCTCGGCATCGCACGCGGCCGCGTCGTGCGGATGCACGCCGACCGTGGCCCACACATCCGGGCGACGCGCGGCCAGCGCGAGCGCCGCCTGCGTTTGGGGGAGCGAGCCGACACCCACACAGACGAAGCCCGTGACGCCTGCGCTGCGCGCGCGGGTCAACGTTTCATCGGCGCCTTCCGGAAAGTATTCGCCATCGAGGTGGCAGTGCGTGTCGATCAGCATGACCGAGCCGAGCCTTACCGCGCGCCGCGCGGCGACGCCAGAGCGCGGCGAAAACGCAGCAAGAGCAGGCCACCCAGTAAGATCCCTGCCAAAGTCAGCAACTCCACGGGCTCAGCCGCCCGCGCCAGCGCCAGGATCGCCAGAAGTGTGAACGGCGCTAGCAGTCGGTCGAGCTTGCCCAAGCCTCGTTCACCGCGGGACGCGAGCCGAAACAGCGCGGCCGCGCTGACCGCGTATTGCAGCAGCACCGCCAGGCTCGACAACACGAACAAGCCAGTCAGGGTCGAGCTCGAGACCAACACCAAGACCGCGAGTGTCGTGATGACGAGCGCCCGCACCGGTACCCCGCGCCGCTCGCGCGCCAACTCGGCGCCCAGCAGTGAATCGGTGCCGAGCGCAGCCAAGTAGCGCGGCGTCATTGCGAACATGCCGAACGCGATGCCGACCGCCGAAATGTTCGCGCCAGCCGCGAACAGCCCGCGCCCCACGCCGTGGGTGTAGTGCGTACCAGCCTCGACGATCGGCGCGGATGAGTCCGCCAAACGCGGCAACGCGTGCACGCACGCCAGCTGCAGCAGCACATACAGCACGACCGCGAAGCCGAGCGACATCAGCGTCGCGCCGAGCACGGTGCTGCGTCCGCCGCGGGCCTCGCCGGCCGGAACGGGCACGATCTCGAAGCCCTGCAGCGGAAACACCGCCAGCAGCGCCGCGCGCCCCAGACCCGAGGCAACCACCGGGGCGTGCTCGGTCAGCGGCGAGCCGAACAGCTGCGAGGCTCCAGCCCATGCCAGCACTGCCAACGGCAGCAGCTTCAGCAGCGTAAGCGCCGACCAAACGCCGGCGCTGAGCCGCAAACCCAAGAGCGTGATGGAGGAGAAAACCAGCGCGGCACCGAGTTGAAACGCCCAGCGCGATCCGACCGAGCCAAACCCGAGCTCGGGCGCCAGGTACTGGCCGAGCGCACTGACCACGGCCGCAGTGCTCAGCACCGCCGAGGCGAAGGCCACGAAACCGACCCCAAACGCGAAGCGCTCGCCGAGCGCGACCCGGGCCCAGACGAACGGACCGCCGTCCTCGGGGTACGCGCTGCCCAACCGGCCGTAAGTCCACGCCACCGGCGCTAGCAACACCCCCGTGAGCACGAACGCCAACGCCGACGCCGGTCCAGGCACGGCACGAGCGAGCTGACCGGGCGCCAGGAAGATGCCGACCCCGACGATGCCGTTGATGCCGAGCGTCAGCAGCGACCAGAAGCCGAGCACGCGCCGGTCGGCTTCTGGCAGCGCCGCGCCCGCCCCGAGCCTCACGACAGGAGCGCCGCGAGCCGCTCCCGCACGAGCGCCACGGCGGCGTCCGACGCCGAGCCGTCTTCGTAGCCGAACTGTGTTTTGAGCCGATCCACGGCGCGCTGAGCCGCGCCACGGCGGGCAGCGTCGAGCCCGTCGCCGTTCTCTTTGAGCAGCAGCAGCACGTCGCGGCACAGCTTCGCGACCGCCGAACGACGCTCGCCGAAGACGGCCTCGCGCAAGCGCCGCAGCTGCGGCGCGAACACCTTCGCGTGATCGACGGCTTGATCAGGGTGATCGATCGCCCACGCCGCGATCGTGTTGATTAGCCCATTTCGCACGTCTTCGACCTTGTCGGGCGCACCAAGCAGCGCCTCGACCTCTTTCATTAGTCGCTCGTCTGGATCTTCGTACTGGCCAGTCATCGGGTTTCGGAGCTTCTCTTTCTTGGTCCAGAAGCTCACGTTGGTGACGTAGCGATCGAAAAGCATGAGGTAGCGCGTCTCGTCGACCAAGCCGCTCGCTTGTCGGAACTCGTCTTCCAGCAGATCGAGCAGCCGCTCGCGCAGGGCTTTCCGGAACGCCAGGTGGTCGTGGTAGTCGCCCGGCAGCTTTTCTTCCTGCAGGAAGGCGTACTCACTGCCGAGCTCGCACAGAGCATCGAGCTCGCTCAAGACCGCGAACGGCGACAGACAGTCGTAATGGGGGCTCTGCGCCGCGTCGAGCAGCACGGTGCGCATCTCGCGCGGGCTAGCGCCGATGCTGCCCTCGTAGATCGGATACGCATCCCCCTCGCGGTACAGCTGCGGGATCACCGAGCGCAGCTGCTTTTGTGACTCCTCGTCGAGACGCAGCGGCGCCACGCCGTTCGAGTACAAGTCGAGCTTCTCTTCGGCGGTCAGCTCGCTGACCAAGTCTTTGATCGTGCCTTCGTAGCGTTCGACGTTCGGTTTGCGCATGCGCGTCAGCACGGCGAACATGGCGGCGATGCGCGTGGAGTGCGGCGCGACGTGGCGTCGTACCTGCGGCGCGATCTGCGAGTCGTAGATTTTCTGCTCGTCGACCCAGCTGAGCAGGTACGGGGCGCGAATCAATTCTAGCCGCCCACGGAAGCTCTCGAACTCCGGGTGATCGCGAAACGCCGACAAGTGCAGCTCGTTTCCGCTGGCGATCATCACGCAGTTGACTTGCACGTTCTGCGAACGCAGCGGCACCTCGCCGGTTTCCGCAGTGATCTGCAGGTATTTGAAGGCGTCGAGCGGACGCTTGAGCAGGTCAGAAAACTCCAGCACTCCACCGGCCGCGTCGATCAGCTCGCCGAACGCCTCGAACAACGCGACCGAAGTCAGCGACGACGGCAGCGTGCCCAGGTTGCGGTCGGCGGTGACCTGCCGCTCGCCCGCGTCGACCGAGAGCTGTGGACCGAGGGTGACGGCGCCGATTCGATAGCGACGCGAAATGAAGTAGCGCTCGACCTGCACGTGGCGCAAGACCTCGGTCAGCGAGCCGTCGTAGCTCGACAACAGCGCCTCGTAGACCAGCTGGCTCTTGTGCGACAGGCTACCGCGCAGAATCCAGGCCGGCGGCGGCTCCTGCGCGCCGGCTTCGGCATACAAGCGCGTGACCAATTCTTGGCGCTGCTCCGGCGGCAGCAAGAACAAGGGGTGATCGCGCACTTCCATGAACAATCGCGAGTCGATCTGCTCTTCGGTTAGGCGGGCGTAGCTGTCGGTGTCGCGATGCGCGTCGTTCTTGCCGCCAAAGCCGATCGCGCCGCGCAGCGTGCGTTCGCTCGGGAAGACCCAGTGAAAGCGGTAGAGCGCGCCTTCGCTCTCCGAAGAGTAGTGCTCGAGCGCGCGCATCAAGCACGCGGCCACCGTGCTCTTGGCGGAACCGTTGGGGCCGTGCAGCAAGAGCACGCGGTTGGGCCGTCCTTCACGGACGAAGTTATTGAGCGCCCGGTAAAGCTCGAGCTGTACCGCTTCTTGACCAACCAACGCTTCGCGCTGGCGATCGCCGTCGTCGAGAAACGGCAGATCGAACAGCCGAAAGCGCGTCAGCGCGCCCCACGGCCGCTCCGCCTGGACGCGACCGAAATAGTCGAACATGTCACGCACGTAGCGTGCGGCGTCGCGCGAGTGGCGCACCGGATCGGTAGCGAACAGCGCCAAGTATTCGCGGAACGACAACAGCCGCCGCTCCTCCTTGAAGGACCGCTCCACTTGCTCGGCGATCCGAGCCAGGTCCTCCAAAATGCGATCAGCAGCCATCGCTACCAAGCGTAGCCGCCCGCAGCCCTTTTAACAATCCGCCACAAATCTGCCGCAACCGCATGCTCGAGAGGCGAGAGAACAGGAAGGCGGGAAGGCGGGAAGTTTTTCTGGTCGAGCAGGCGAATGAACCCACGTCGCTACCCCGCGGCGCCGAGGCGCCCTTCCCACCCACCAAAAGATCTGGGCCGCACCCTTCCCGCCTTCCCGCTGTTTCGCTCGCGCGCGTATCACTCGACGTTGATGTCGAGCATCAAGTCTCGTTTTTCCATCAGGCATTTGTCCTCAGTGCAGACCGAGAACGCGAATTGTCCTGCGACGGTGCGCTTGCCTGCGCCGTCGGGCGTGAAACTGACGGGCATGACCGCCTTCATCGGCTCCAGCTTGACGGCGTCTTTACCGATCGTGAGGTTGTCGTACTTGACGCCAGTCGTCTCTTTCAGCTTCAGCTTGATCGGGTACTTGTCGTTGACGTGAAACGGCGCTTTGGCGATGAGCACAATCTCGACGGTGCCGGCTTGGCCACCCTTCAAGCTGACCTTCGGCGCCTCCAGGCTGAGGTCGAAACCGGTGTCGCTGAATTTCGCAGCTCCGGTGGGCGCTGCCGCCGCTTCGGGCGCCGTCGCGACGGGCCCGGCGTTGGCGGGCTCGCCAGACTTCGGCGCGCCTTGAGGCGATGCGGCGTTGGACGCGGAGCGCGGCTCTTCTGCAACCGGCGGCGTCTCCTTGCTGCAACCCAGCAGCGCACAGGTTCCGAATACGACGACGCCCAGCCGGGTAGCAACCATGCGCAAGCAGTTACCACAGCCGCGGAATGCCCGCACGCGCCTGACCATTGGTCTCATTTGCCAGCTGCCCGCGCGCCAAGCCTGGTTTCTGGCGAGGCTTTCGCGAGGACCGGAGCGGAGCGTACGTTGGTACGTGAGCACCGGACCGGAGCGAAAACGAAGCCAGAAGCCAGGATCGGCGGGCGTGCTCAACAGCTGAGATGAGACCAATGAC
>JBBRMI010000244.1:0-10936 GCA_038230915.1 Polyangiales bacterium
AACTTCGACCGGGCTCTCGCGCGGAACGTGCACCTCGGTGTGGATGCCGAACGGCTCGGGCTGACCCTGGCCGATGCCGGTGAACAGGGTCCCGCTATTGCCGGCGGCGACGACGATCGCGCGGCCCGGATACTCTGGCCCAACGAAGCTTGCCAGGCCTTGCTCGAGCGCCGACGAACCGTCGTGGGTGCCAAAGTCGCTGCCCAGGCTGAGATTTACGACGGCGGGCATGTGCAGCAGCTCTGCCTGCTCGAAGATGAAGCGCGTCGCCTGGATGATGTCCGCGTCTTGGATCGCGCCGTCGCCGGCTCGGCTCACGCGCGCACCGAAGATCGTCGCCTCGGGTGCGACGCCGATGTAGCGCGGCGTCTTCGATGCCAAGCCGTTGCCGGCCGCGAGCGACGCCACGTGCGTGCCGTGACCGAAGCTGTCGGTGGGCTCGTTACCGGTGACGCCGTCGTGCAGCAGGGCGTCGAGATCTTCGTTGCTGTAGATGGCGCAGTCGGTGTCGCCGGTACAGCCGTACTCGGCTTCCAGCTCCGGCTGGCGGTCACCGGCGGGACGCGAAAAGTCGATCAGGAACCGCACCCGCGATTTTCCGTCTTTGGTCTGCAGATCGGGGTGGCTCACGTCGAGCCCGGTGTCGACGATGCCGACGACGACGCCTTGGCCGGTCAAGCCGGTTTGGTCTCGGAATTCGGTGCCGCCGATCCATTTTTCGGCTTCGTCGAGCAAAACGTGGCGTGGCGGCGCCCAGTGCAGGAGGACATTCGGGTGGTCGTTGGCGAACTGCGCGATGTCGTCCGCCGCCAGCCAGAGCGGTCGGTAGCGGCCACCCACGAGCAGCTCCGAAATGCCAGAATCCGCCGGATATTCGGCCAAAAGGGCGACGCGAGAAGCCGGCGGGCCACGCAGCGCGCGCGGCAGCGTGCGGATGCCTTGGCGCTGCAAACTCCGCAGCGCACCGCCCAGCTCGAGCTGCGCGGACGCTCGCCCTGACGTCAGCCCAATCACGAGCCCCACCGCTGTGCCAGCGAGCAGCGCGCGATGTCGGGTGAAGGTGGAGCGTGCCGGCATTCGCTCACATCGGCGGGACGAGGTGCTTCTTGGGCGGCCGAGCTTCGGTCTTGTCCGCGTACAGCTCGAAGCGCCGCGCGAGCTCGCGCCGCAAACCCTCGAAGGGCACGACTTCATCGACGACCAGCTCGCTGGCGAGCTTCGTCAGGTTGACGTCTTCACGGTATTCAGCGCGCAGCTTTTCGACGAACGCGTCGCGCTCGGGGCCAGCCGGCACTTCTTGGATCTTATTGTAGTAGACGGCGTTCACGGCCGCCTGCGCACCCATCACGGCGATCGACGCCGTGGGTAGCGCCAAACACGCATCCGGCTCGAACGCAGGTCCGCACATCGCGTACAGGCCGGCGCCGTACGCCTTGCGCACAATCACCGAAATCTTCGGCACGGTGGCTTCGCTCACCGCGGCGATCATCTTGGCGCCTGCGCGAATCATGCCCTGCCGCTCGACCTTGGTGCCGATCATGAAGCCGGGCACGTCGGCCAAGTAGAGCAGCGGCACGTTGAACGCGTCGCACAGCCAGATGAACCGCGCGGCCTTGTCGGCGCTGTCCACGAACAGCACGCCGCCCAGGTGCTTCGGCTGATTGGCGACCACGCCGACGACGCGCCCTTCGATGCGGGCGAAACCGGTCAGCAGCTCGCGCGCGAAGCGCGGCTTTATCTCCAAGAAGCTCTGATCATCGACGATCGCCGTGATGACCTGCTTCATGTCGAACGCCTTGTTCTCGTCCGGGATCACGATTTCGCTGATTGGCCGCGCGTCGGCGGCAGCAGGCTTGGTCGCAGCCAGCGGCGGCTTGGCTTCGAAATTTTGCGGCAGGTACGACAAGTAGCGCTTGGCGAACGCGATGGCTTCGTCTTCGGTCTTGACCATCAGGTCGCCGCAACCCGAGACCTCGGTGTGCATTTTGGCGCCGCCCATCTCTTCGAGCGTCACCTTTTCGCCGATCACCATCTCGGCCATGCGCGGCGAGCCCAGGTACATGCTGGCGTTGCCCTCGACCATCACCACCACGTCGCAGAACGCCGGAATGTAGGCGCCGCCTGCCGCCGATGGCCCGAAGAGCAAACACACCTGCGGGACACGACCACTCAGCGCGACCTGATTCTTGAAGATGCGGCCCGCGCCGCGCCGGCCCGGAAACATCTCGACCTGATCGGTAATGCGCGCGCCCGCGGAGTCGACCAAATACAACAAGGGGCAACCCAGGCGTTGCGCGGTCTCTTGCACACGCAAGATTTTCTCGACGGTACGCGCGCCCCACGAGCCTGCCTTCACCGTCGAGTCGTTGGCCATGATCGCGACCTTGCGCCCCGCCACCAGCCCGACGCCGGTGATGACGCCGTCGGCGGGCAATTCCTCAGCCAGCGAGTTGGCCAGCGTGGCGTCTTCGATGAAGCTGTCCGGGTCGGTCAGGCGCGCGATGCGCTCGCGCGCGAACAGCTTGCCCTGCTCGGTGTTCTTCTGATGGTACTTGGGGGCGCCGCCGGCTTGGGCCCGCTCGTGCAGCACCCGGACGTCAGAATCATCCATGAGCTGGCAGGTTAGCCCGCTCTTCAGCCTTCGGCGATCAGCTTTCGCACCAGCGCTTCGATCTCGCGCAGGCGCGGTGTGCTGTAGCCGATCAGGACGTCGCGCACGTTGCCTCGCTTGTCGATGACGAACAGCGTCGGCAAGGCGTAAGCGCGGTAAGCGCGCAGTATGTTACCGGTCGTGTCGCTGGCGAGCGGGTAACCCATGCCGAGCTCACCTGCCGTGCGGCCAGCGACGTCGACCGGATCATTGGTGACGCCCAGAACCGTGACCCCTTGCGCCGAGTAGCGGTCGTGCCAGCCGTTGAGCGTCGGCGCCATGACGTGGCAGACGCCGCACCAGCTGGCCCAGAACTCGAGCACGACGACGCGGCCCTTGAGCGCCGGCAAGCTGGGCGTGATGCTGCCCTGCACGGTGTCGAGCGAACCGAAATCTGGCGCGGGCGAACCGACGTAGTTCTTGCGCATCAATTCGTCATCGTTCGGCGCCGCTTCGAGCTCGACGGCGAACAGCCGCGTCTCGGCACCGCGCAACACGCCGAGACTGACGCGCGCACCGGCTTGCGCCTTCACTACGCGCGCACGCAGCTCGGTCGGCCCGTTCACGTTCTCGCCATCGATGTTCGTCACCACGTCGCCATTCGCCAGGCCTGCGCGCTCGGCCGGCGAGGCGCGCATCACGCTGCGGATCAGCACGCCGGCCTCCGCACCGTCACGCTTCGCCAGCTCGACACCCAACCAACCTGGTCCGCCGCGCGCGGGCGCCGATTCGGGGGGCTCGGTCGCGTCCGGCGGAGTCGCAGTTGCCGTCGTGACCACGGGCGTGGCTGAAGCATTGGTCGGTGGCGTCGTGACCGGTGCAGCGGCCGCGCCTCCCGTCGCGCTCGCGCAAGCGCTGAGCAAGAGCGCGAGCGAGAAGCTCAGCGAGAACGAGACGAAGCGGATCCTCATGACGAGTGGCGAGCGACGGCCGCGCTCGTGAGCGTTCATGGTACCATGCGCGCCTGGTGCATGCAGCTTTCGCCTCGATTCGTGCCGTGATCTGCAGCGTTCTGCTGTCGTGGGTTGCGTTTGTTACGGGGTGCGCTGCGTCGCAGCACCCGACGCCGATCGGTATGTCCGATGCCGTGCCCGAGAAAGCCGCGCCGAACGTCGTCGAAACGCCGCGCACCCCGTGGGCCGATTTTGCGACGGCGCGCGCTTGGCCCGAAGCGACGCCCGCCACAGCGGCGTTGGGGCATCGTCGCGACGGCACGTTGATTCACGTTCGAGTCGAGCCGAGTGCGCTGACGGCGTACCGCGAGCTTTCGGCCGATACCGTCATGCCTGACGGCGCCCGTGTCGTCGCCTGGCACGAAGCTCCGACGGGCGCGCTCTTGGGCGGCTACTTGCTCGAGAAGCGCGCCGGCGTCTGGTCGGCTCAGGAGCTCGATGCCAGGGGTGCCTTGGTCGCCGGCGACCACGCCAGCTGTGTGCGCTGTCACGACATGGCGCCGACCGATCATCTGTTTGGACCGCGTTCGACGGCACCAAGCGGCCCGGCGTTGGGCGGGGAATCTCTCGACCCGCAGCGACGTTAGCCCCCAAACAGCTGGCGCTTGCGCTTGTCTGACCCCACAAAGTGCGAAGACCCGGCGAGCAAGCTCGTCGGGCCGTAGGCACTCAGTCTAAAGAAGTAAGCAAAAGAAGCTTCTAAGGAAGCAGCAAAGAAACTGAAGCGGAAGCAAGGAAGCACCCGCCGGAGCGGGCATTGCGTAAGTTAAAGCGACCTCGGGGTGTAGCCCGGAGTCGCTGGCCCCTTAAGCAGCCTCCGTGCCAGATCGCTTCCCGCATAAAAAGCTCAGTAGTTACGACCGCTTGGGGACGTGAAGGCGAGCGCCCGCTCCATTTGCAGCGCCGAGCCCTGGCTCGCGTGTCACGCCACCCGCCCAACCCTGAAAAGTTTTCAGAGTCGTTCCCGACCCTGGGACGTCGCGGCGCACACCGCAACGAGCGCCACGCGGCCAGCCGGCCCGGCGTTCAAAACAACCACGCCGGGCGGCGCGCACGGTCGTCGCGATGCGGAGCGTTTTCCTCTCGCGTCCCACGTCGGCGTGCTATCAACCGCGTCCCTTACGCACCCGTAGCTCAGCTGGATAGAGCATCGGACTACGAATCCGAGGGTCGCTTGTTCGAATCAAGCCGGGTGCGCCAGTCTACGACGTCTGCGAGAACTTCTGCCGGGCCGGCTTCGGCCTTGTGATTTCGGGGCTCGGCCATCATCGCGATGGCAGCGTTGGCGCGCGCTTCGATCGTGATCTCGTCTTCGCCGATGACGATGTGGTCCACGAGGTTGTGCAGGTAGACGCGCGCGGTCGAGCGATCGCCTGAGAGGAAGGCCTCACGCAGGCGCAGCTGGAAGCGCTGGATGGTTTCCACCTTGTACAAATAGGGTGGAATCGAGTGGAGTGGCTTGAGCTTGGCCAGGGTGCGGAGCACCTCGTCGCGCTTGGCTTTGAGCTCGGATAGGCGCTCGGCGCCGACGTCGCCGAGCGCGGGCTCCGTTTCGATGCGCTCATACCAGCGCTCGAGCCGCTTGCTGAGCTCTTCGCGCTCGCGTTCGAGAAGGCGGCGCTGCTCGACGGTCTTTAGCTTGAGCACGCCCTGGTCTTCGAGAAAGTCGCGCAGGATCTCTCGGCAGCGCTCTTCTGTGAAAACGTGCTCAGCGATGTGGTTCAGGATCGCGCTGTCGAGGGTCTCGACCGGCATGCGATAGCCGGCGCAAGCCTCTTTGCCGCTTCGGCAGAAACGGCGGCAGTTGTAGTACCGATACGGCTGACCGCGCGGGTCGCACTTTCCTGAGCTTTCAAGCTGGCACGTGTCGCCGCAGCGACCGCAGCGCAAAAGGCCAGCCAAGAGTAGCGGGCTCGACGGCAGGCGACCTGCGCTCCGCCCAGGGTCGCGACGCTCGCGAAGCTTCTGTGCCATCTCGAAGATCTCATCATCGACGATGGCCTCGACGGCGGTAGCGATCCACTCACTCTCGGGCCGCGGTTGCTTGCCGCGCTTGCCCCAGTAGTAGGTGCCGACGACTCCCGGATCGCTGATGACATGAAGCACGAGGTCACGGGTCCAAAGATGCTTGCGATAGAGCAAGCCGCGCTGGTTCAGGCCTCGAGCGGTAGCCTTCGCGCCGCTACCGGCCAGGTATTGGCGAAAGACCTCGCGCACGAGCTCAGCTTCCTCCGGGTTCACGGCCAGCTTGTTCTTTTGCCCCGCGGGAGTCGCGACCTTTTCGACGCGAAAACCAAACGGAGGCATCGAGCCGTTGAAGTAACCTTGGCGTGCATTCTCGACCATGCCAGCACGTGTGCGCACGCCGTTGGTTTCGCTCTCGAGTTGATCGATGAGCTCGAAGACACCCTCGGCGAAGCGACCGTTCGGGTCGTCGGTCACTTCCTGCTGAATCGCGACGACTCGAATACCGCGCTTTCGCAGCGCCTCCTTGTGGATGCGAGCTTTGGTCGCGTTGCGCATGAAGCGCGAGCCATGCGTCACGATGATGGTGCCGACCTCAGAGCTTGGCTGGAAAATATCCTGAAGCATGCGGCGGAACTCAGGGCGATTGTCGTCGGTCCCGGTGATACCACGCTCGACGTATTCACCGGCGAGCACCAAGCCATGGTCCTGAGCGTAGCGCCGGATGGCTTTCATCTGCGCCGGTAGCGACAGATCCTTTTCCGCTTGGTCGGGAGTGCTTACCCTTGCGTACCCGACAGCTTTTGCGGCCCTAGCCGGGCCCGGACTAATCGTCTTCTTCATGGTCATTCTCGACAGACTCGTGATTCTCGACGAAGCCTTCCAACACGTCTACGGCGAGCCCCAGCAGGAAGTCGCGTTCCCACAGGAACATTCCCGCGGGCTCGCGTAGATTACTCGCGATTCGCCGCCGCGCCAAAGGCTGGCGCGGCCCTTCGGCAGGTAGCAGCGGAAGCGCCGCCGCACGGACCTGCTCAGCAACATGCTCCGCCGCCGGCGACTCAACCTGATCAGCGGGCGCACCACGCTGGCACGCTGCTATGGGGACGCACGTAGGCCTCCCCGAAAGCGTTTTGGACATAGTCCCTACCTTCCAGCTTTCTCATGACAGATCTGGAAATGAAACCTCAAGAATCTCCTGAAAAAAGTGAGATTCCAGCCTATTTCGGCTGCGGCGTCTCACCCACTATCGGCGTGGTGCCATCGAGCTCGGGACTGCTACGCAGCTTTCGCATCGCTCGCTCTTCGAGTTGACGCACCCGCTCAACACTCACGCCAAGCAGTCCGGCCACTTGCTCGAGCGTGTGCTGGCCCTCGTTCGCTATAGCGAGCGAGCAATCACGCGTTGTGGCGCGACGGTGGTCGTATCGGTCACGATGCTCGAGGTGATAGCGGCACTGGGTCTGCCTGCAACCAAGTTGACTGCTCGGGTTGACGCACGCTTCGATATTCGGGAACCAGGTTGCCGTAGCCGACAACGCTCGCCTTTCCTCAGACGAGCTCGAAAAGCCCTGCCTTGGTCGCATCCCAACCCTGACCCCTCTGGTCCATTGAAGCGCCCGTCCCTAGCTCCTAGCGGTCGCAGGCGCGGCCGAAGCCAGTACGCACGCGGCGCGCTACCGGTTTCAGATCACTGCGAGCCCAACCGTCGTCGTAACCCGCCGGGAGTGTCGCACGGGATCGAACGCGGGCGACCGCGTGCCCATTCCCGAACGAGCAGGCTCAGAAGGCGCTGACGTTGCGCGCCGCGCAGCCCGCCGCCCGCCGCTCCCGCCGATGGGGTCGGCTTGAGCGTCAGGGCTCCAGGAATCCGCCCGCTATCGCTTGCTCGACGACCTTTTCCGGAAGATCGACCTCTTTCCAGCGACCAAGTGCGCCCGGCTCGAAGATGCAGAGCGGATGGTGGCCCTGCGTCTCGCGCTTGCCCCAGGGCCCGCCGCTCTCGGGATCGAACCACCTGCGGCACTGGCAGTCGCGCCACGCGGGGTTGTTCGCGCACTGATGCCGCATCACCTTTTGAAAGGGCGGGGTGGCAAATTTTATCTGTCCGAGCGGGTTTACCCAAGCGACCACGAAAAGCAGATCGGTACACACGCCGACGCCCGTCCTTGGGTAGGTGTGAGCGAGCCAGGCTGCCAGTTTGTGCCGCACCTCGCGGTTGGTCGCCCAGGCCCGAGTGAGGGGCGTCGGCAGGCGGTGGATCGGAATCATTTGAGTAGCCCCTTCGTTTCCCCGGCGAGGTACTGAAGAACCGACGTGAGGAACGGGGCGAAGACTGGATCGAGCCGAAGGCCGCTCGCGCCGTCCTTGAGTCGTCGATACCGAGCCCAGACGGTTTCCTTTTCGGAGCGCGGCCGAGCCGGACGCCCTGCCTTGCGCGCTGGAGCACCGAGCATCCTCTCGAACAATCGAAGCTGGTTCTCTTCGTCGGGTTCGCCTTCTTCGTCGAGGAGCGTGGCGAGCCGTAGAAGACGCTGCGCCGGGAAGGTGCTCGGCGGCAACGTCGAGAGGCGCACCACCACGGCTGGCGCGAGGTTTCGCGCCAGCGTGATGGCAGTCGAGACGTGGCCTGCGGTCTTGCCGATGCGCTCGGCGATTTCGGCTTGTAAGAGGCCCGATTCGGTCAGGTTCAGGTACTTGCGCCCGAGCTCCCAGAGCGCCACTTCCTCGTGCTGCACGTTTTCGACGAGCGCCTCGTATTCGCCGTCCGTCCGCACCACGAAGCAGGGCACATCTTCGCTCGTCAAGCGGTTCTGGCCCTTCAAGAGATGGAGGGCGCGGTAGCGGCGCTCTCCAGCCTTGATTTCGTGGAGGCCGCGGGAGTCCGCTTCGCGCACCACAAGGTTTTTGAGCAGGCCATAGCGGGCGATGGATTCGGCAAGCTCCGGGATACGCTGGAACGTGCGCCGCGCTTGATTCAGATCGGGCCGCAGGCGCCCGAGCGGGATCATGACGATGTCGGACATGGCGACCTCACGCTTCCTTCACGTAGTAGAGCTTGCCGTCGCTCAGCTCGATGGCGCCGACTCCGTCTTCGATCGCCTTATGTTTGCTCGCGAGTGCCTCCTCGTCGGTCGCCTCACGAATGACAGAGCCGGTCTCGAGCTCGACGAGCTGAGGGGCTTGCTGTCCTTCATGCGCCTCCCACGCCTTCCGAACAGTGCACAGGGGGTGGTGCTTGCCCTCGACTGCTCCGGCCCATTCTCGGCAGATGCAAGCGTCCGGTGACTGGAGCGAGGACGCAGGAGCCGAAGCCGGCGGCAGCGACGCGGGCTCTGCCGGCAGCTCCGGCGGCGATGCTGCGGTTGTAGCGGCTGTTAGCATCGGTTCGGTCGGTTCGGTCACGGTCGAACGAGCCGCGGCGCCGACTACGGCACGCGCACGCGGCACGTCCGGGCTCCGGAGCTGCTGGGCTTCCCAATGCTGCTTGTGCACGCAGATGGGGTGGTGCTGGTCATGTTTGCCTTCGGGCTTCTGCCACTCGCGACAGAGGCACTCGCGAGGTGAAACAGCAAGGTGCGTGCCGCGCGCGACCGACCTTTCGATCGGGATGCGCCCCGAGTTCTGAGGCGATCGCACGGTGCCGAGAATGCGGCCGCTCGGAGCCCGCAGCTGGGCAGTGCCGTGCTGGTCGAAGACACGGCGCTCGAGCGCGGCCCTGGCCCCGCGGTCACGCCACGACCGAAATTCACTCTGACTGAGACGGTAGAGCTTCATGGACAAACCTTTGCTGCGCGGGCGATGTGAAACAGCCACACGTGTCGACGGCGCCCCGCGCCCCTCACTGCGACACTCAGCGTTGGTGCCACAAACAATGCATTCGTCTCAAGAAAATCTTCGAGCCAAATTCAGCAGCGGCGCCGGCTACGACTAGCAATATAGCGGAGCGATTGTTGGGGTAGTGCGAGCCCTTGCTCCATCCTCGCGGACGAAAGGCAGGCAAGTCATGGCGATGATGTCCGATTCCGAGGTGCGGAATCTCGCGAACACGCTCGAGACCTACGAGGCGCGCGAAAAGAAGCGCGAGATCGAGAAGCGCGAGGACCGCAAAGAGAACCACCGCAAGTGGCTCGAGCTGCTCTACACGGGCGCGGGCGTTGCGGGCGCGGCCGGCATCGGCTTCATGCACGGCCGGTTCGAGGACGACGACGGGAACTTCTTTATCCCGCGCACGACGCTTCCGGCCGACCTCACGCTCGGCACGCTGGGCGTGCTCGCCGGATTCGGCCTTGGTTACATGGGAACGAAGAAGGAGGGTGCCGGCAAGAAGGACGAAGGCTCGGAAGCGGGCAAGGTCGTCTTTCAGCTGTCACGGGGCATCTTGGACGGCGCGACGGCCATGTATTTCCGGAAACACGCTCGCTCCGGCAAGGTCGCCAACAAGTTTTGGGCGGGCTTGCCCGAGCTGATGGGTCCGCAGACGCATAACCACCCGTCGATTGGTGCGGCGCCACCGGTCAACGTCGCGATGACCGACGCGCAGCTCGCGGCCGCACTTCGACGGAGCCTGTAGCGACCGAGGCATGAGCACGCCCCGGCGCTGGCCGGGGCCAAGACCCACCGAGACTCCGCGGTCACCCGACCAGGTGAGCGGCGGAGCCTTGTCCGAAACGCACGAATTTCAACCGCATACGAGGAGCAGCAGCATGGCCAGTTGGGAAACAATCATGGGTGACGACGACGACTTCGGCGAAATTGGCGCCGAGTTGGATCTCGTTGGCGGCATGGGCACGTCGGAAATCGTCGGTGGTGACGGCGACGACGAGCACGAGGAATGGGGCGGGGACGAGGATCTGCTCAACGCGCTCTCGATCGGTGCTGCCCGCCGCGGCAAGCACAAGACGGCGAACGCCTTTCGGCGCGCCGCCCAGAAGATCTCCGCCTACCGCAAGATCGACCCTGGCGCGGTCGCGATTCGGCAACGCGACCTGACCAAACGCCGTCGTTTCCCGCTGGGATTTCAGCCCACGACCGTGGCAGCGGGCGCGACCTCCAACATTCCAGCGGCTCCGCAGGACATGTTCAGGCCCGAGCGCCTGGTCATCCCTTCGGACATCGCCTTCGACTTTGGCGTGCAGGACGTCAAGGTCGGCAACACGTCACAGCTCGTGAGCGGTGGCGAGGTGCCGGCGGCGATTTTCACCGAAGTTTCCATCGACACGCACGTGCACTTCAAGACCGCTGAGATCGGAAATCAGATCAGCGTCTCGGTGCGCAACAAGACGACCGGCGAAATCGAATTTTCGGCCGGCATCATCGGCACCGTCGTTCAGGCGTAGCGGAGCCTGCGGGCCATGCCCGATCTCTT
>JBBRMI010000245.1:0-10879 GCA_038230915.1 Polyangiales bacterium
CGCCTCGTGCTTCAGCCGCCCGGCCGACTCTGATCGGATGAGCGGAACGCTGATCGAATGCCCCGGAATCCTGATCGGATACTTTCGGAACGCTGATCGAATGCCGTCGGAACGCTGATCGGATCACGTCGGAATACGCACGAGTATCTCCTCCGTGGTCGCCAGAAGGTCACGATACAGCGGCTTGCGCTCGTCCGCCGACTTCGCGTTGCTGATTTCTAGCGCCCAGCGCTTGGCCCGAAGGCGGTGATTGACGAACGTCACCCCGCCTATTTCTATTTCCATCGCCGCCTGCGCGCGAATTCCCTTTTGTTTTCGCGCGCTTCGACTTTTGTCGCCGCGATCTAGCTAAGCTAGCCGCTTGCAGCCCCCGTGCGGCCGCCGCAAGATTCGCGCTTGAGGCCTGCGCACCTGTCACGTCTGATCGGGCTCTGGCTGCTTTCGTGCGCCGGGGCGTCGCCCGTCACAACGTCTCAGGCCGGGAGTCTTCAGTCTGCGTCACCGCTACAGAGCCCAGCGGCGCCCCGCCCGCCAACACCCCTCGCGTCGAGCCCCGCGCCGGTTTCAGGGCCGGCGCCAGGCGAGGCCCAGACGTCGCCGCGCGAAGCCGAGAGCAGGCCGATCACCGATCCACCAGCCGCCGAACTGGCCCGGCGCTTCGCTCGATCGCTGAGCGCCGATCCGCTTGCAGCCGAGACCGGGCTGCCCGCGCGGCGCGACCCGAACGACAACAACCCCGGTAGCTTGGTGCGGTCCGCCAAGGACTTGGCGGGCGCCGCGCTGCCGTTTTCGCTCTCGCACGACAAGCGCCAGCTAGCGTTCACTCGGCGCGATACAGAATCGAGTAGCATTTGGATTGCTGCGGCGGACGGCAGCGCTGTGCGGCAGGTCTTCGATCCAAAGACCGATCGCGTCAAGCTAGCTGACGGCAAGGTGCGCATCTTGGACAGCGCGGCGGTGTTCGACGTGCGCTTCTCGCGTGATGATCGGACGGTGTTCTTTCAGACCGACGGCTGGGCCACTTCACTCGCGCTCTATCGCCTGGACCTGCGAGCCCGGAGCGTCGCGTTCGTCGTCGACACCAACGGCTACAGCATTGTCGAGCAATGTCCCGAGCGTCACGGGCTCGAAGGTAGCATCGTCGCGTACCGCCACAGCTACGACATGCTGCTGGCGACGGCCTTAGACGTCTATTTCCTGATAGACGTGGCGGGACGCGATCTGGGCACTCTCGGCCCGGAGCCAGAAAACGTCGACCGCTATTTGCACAACCACTGCGCGCCGCCGCCGGCCCAAACCGTACCGCCCGTCATCATCCCCCCGCGCCTCAAGTCCATGCCGCCGTGTGGCGACGGCTTCTTGCGCTATGCGCCGGTGCACTTCCTCGACGGGTCGGAGCTGTCTGTCTTTTACGTCGTAAAGCCAGGGCATCTATACGACAAGCCGCTGACTCTCGAGAGCATCGCCAGCCCGCCCATACGCCTCGATAGCCTGATGGAAGCGTTCGGAGCGATCTGTTCGCCTTAGCGAGCGGCTCACCCCGGACCAGCGCCTGCTGCTCTTCACCAACGGCTCCACCAGTCTGCTCGAAGCGTTCTGCCAGTCAGCCACGGTCGTTCCCGTCCCGCCCCCGACCTTCGACTCCATCTACCTCGCCGGCGCCACGCCGCTTTGAAAGTTCGCCCTCCGCGGCCGGTTTCGTCACCACTCAAGCTGTGTGCAGACCTTCATCCACGGCGGCACGGCACTGGGGCGCTCCGACGAGGCCCGGTCGGCGATGCTGTCGCTGTTTGAGGGGCCGCTCGTTTGCACGCCCGTTGAAACCTCCGAAGGACCGCGGTTCCGAATCGAAGGAACCGCGGTCATCGGGAGGATTTTCACTGTCGAATCCAGTGTCAGTAACTCTGCGTCCCCAAGGGGATTCGAAACTTTACTGACACCCGGATCTCCCGCGGAAAACGCGCGATCTTTCGACGACCTCCGGCTCGCGATGAAGCTCATCGCGTAGCGAGGATCCCGGATGCCGGCGCTGGACCTCGAATTCGCGACGACGACCCGAACCGGGAGGTTGTTGGCGTGGCTTCGAGCAAACGCGGCCAACAGCCGTCGGGGAGCGCCGTCGGCCGAATGGCCGCACCCCAGCGGTGCGGCTTTCGTTCTGGCGCACGGGCAGCCATTCGCGGCCGGCGACATCGGCAGCCCCCAGCGACGCGTAGCGCGCTCGCTCGCGGCAACGCACTGGCGCGTCCACGGACCCTTTCAGCACCGCGAGCCGTACCTCAACGCTCAGCGCTGCCTGTTCTTGGACGAGCTGGAGCGCTTCGCCTACGTCGAAGGCTTCGTTTTCGATGAGCGTGCGGGTTACCCCGAGATCCATGCTTGGTCTCGCATCGGACGAACGGCGTAACAGTGGCGTCGCCGATCTCCAACAGGACGAACGGCCTCATGCTTGACGGCAAGTCGTCGGTCCTGCTGTCGTACACAAGCTGGATCTTGCCGTCCCGCCATCTCCCGTCGTGGCCAGCCGCAAGCTTCGGCGTGAGACCTGGTGCGCTGATCTTGGCCTCGATGCCTCGGAAGAAAGCCTCACGCTTGCCGCAATGCGCCGCGTTTTCATTCCTCCAGCTTGTTGGCTGCGGGATCTCGGAGTGCTCCAGCTTCAGATCCAGATCTTCGGAGAAGCGCTGGATCAGATCGAAGCCCTTGGATAGCGACGTGCCGCCCTTGAACCAAACATCAAAGCCAGCGTTGCCGAGCGACCACAACGCATGCGTCACCCAGTAGTCTTTCTCAACGATCGCGAGCGCAAGCCCGCGCTTGCCAGCGACGATTCCGATCAAGTTCAAAAAGTCGGGATCTTCGTGGATGAACATGGTTACCCAGCCAGAGCAATGGCGCGAAAGACAGCGTCCCGCGTCGGGCGCGTTCCGTACTTTTGGGCCGCCCTTTTCAGCGCCTTTCGATCAAAACGCCCCTCGCGAAGTGAACTAACAAGCGCAGCCGTCAGCATGTCGTGCGAACCGCCAACTGAAGCAGCGTTCTCGAACAGATCGACCACGAACCACTCGGGAGACGGCCGCTTGGGGAACGCCACTCGGCGCAGACGGAAGCGCTGACCGGCAAGGTCGAACGAACCCGATCGTTTTCGGTTGTAGACAAGCTGTTCGGCAAACATTGCCGTCGTTCCAAGCCCAAGTGCGTTCCAGCGATCCGGACCGGTCAAAACGAAGTCCGAACTATCAAGGAGTTTGGACAGCAGCTCTTCGCCCGTCGGGGGCGCCTCGCCAAAGCGAGTCATCTTGGGCGCGACATAGAGCCCGCGCCGCAGCTGCCGGAGCTTGCCCTGAGCCACGAGAGCGCGGGCATAGCGCGCAGGGTTCGTGGTCCTCAGATCGTCCGTGCGATAGACCTGTCCAGGGTGGAGTGTCATGTCGGTCATGTACTTAACTTTCGGAAAATAGCATACGCATCTCTGCGTATTACGCAAGGCGAAATGATATAAATAGTTAAATGTAATACGGTTTAGCTAGCATAGCCGGACCGTGGACCGTTACCTGAACGCGCGCATATGCCAGACGCCTCCAAACGGGCCTTCCCCCCGCCGCGCTCGCCGCGACGACGGAGTGTCGGCACCCCAAGCCGGGCTCAGCTTCGCCTGGGCCCGCCCTCATCTGCCGATCGCCCACATGTGGCCGCTCTGCCCAGCTCGGCCGGTCCGCACTCAAGGTTGCCGGCCAGGGCACAACGCCGCGAGCGGCTAGGAACTTTGGTCTGTTCGCCGTGTCTGCTGCTCCTGATGCGGGCCTACATTGCAACGGTCTTTGTTTGCTTGCTCGGTGCGTGTGGCATGGCGAGCTCAGCAACGGCCCCTTCGCCATGCTCCGGATTTCAGAACGCGTATGGACCGTACGCGACGGTCCATGCGTCGTTCACCGCGCTTCCGTCGGCGGTGCAGTTCGAGGCCGAGCGAGACGTCATTTCGCTCGGCGAAGTCCCTCGGGTAATCGTCCGCGCGGGCAACGCCGGAATCGGCCGCTTCAATGAAACTCCCAAATTTGCCGTCACAAACCCCGACGGCAGCAAGAACGAAGGTCACTGCGACCCCGCACGCGAACCGGGGACGTCAGCGGGCTTTGCCGCCTTGAACTTCAAGTGCCACCCCTTCACTCAGATCGGCGTGTACACCATCCGTTTTGACCCGGCGAGCAGCGGCCTATCCGGCGATCCAGTTGAGCTCCGCCTTCGCGTCGTCAAAGAGGTGCCCAAGACGCCGCCTGCTCCGGCAGGTTGGCAATCGCTCGCGCTGACGAGCGGACTTCCGCAGTCGGACTGCTACTCCTACGGCGAGTCCTATGTGGCGGCCTTCGATCACGCAGGACTCGTGAAGGGTGAAGGACCAGGCACCACAGCGATCCCCACGCCACTCGCGAGCCGAATGTCTGATGACCACGCGCGCGGCGTCAAGTACGTCTTCGAGACGGACGACGGCTGGGTAGTGATGTTCGACCACGGCGAGTTTGGCGGTGGCACGAGGCCCGGTCGGCGATGCAGTCACTCTTCGACGGGCCGCTCGTTTGCACGCCCGTTGAAACCTCCCAAGGACCGCGGTTCCAAATCGAAGGAACCGCGGTACTCGGAAGGATTTTCGCTGTCGAATCAGCTGTCAGTAACTCTGCGTCCCCAAGGGGATTCGAACCCCTGTTACAGCCTTGAAAGGGCCGTGTCCTGGGCCGGGCTAGACGATGGGGACTTGTTGCAAGGGCGCGGGAAGATAGTGTGCGGCGGGCCGCTCGACAACGAGAAATCGGGATTATTTTCAGGGCGCGCCGGTCGGTAAGCCGAGAAAGATCGAGCGGGCGTAGAGTAGGGTCCGCGCCGTGCAGAGTGCCTCGGCTGAGTGGGTTTCGCGGGATTCGGCGGCTAATGCCGTAAGTAACAACGCGCGGCAGCCGCCTTTTACGGTGATTTTGATGCTGTTCGTGATTTCGGGTGCCGACGGGGCTCGTCGATCAGCTCTGTTTCTCGAAGTATTTGTCGTACGTGCTCGGGTCGACGGCGCGCGCGGTGAGCGCAGTCTTGTCGGCGTTCATGACCGGTCTGGCGCTCGGCGCGTCTTGGGTGGCAGGTAGTTCGATCAGGCGCTGATCATCGGGCTCGGCACCGGCACGACGCTCGGTACGATCGCTTCGTATCCGTGGAAAAAGCTCGAAGTGGTCGAGATTTCACCGGCAATCGTCGAAGTCGCCGACCAATATTTTCAATCTGTCAACAACGGCTCGATTCACGATCCACGCCTCACCTTGCACTTGGGCGACGGTCGCAATTTCCTGCTCGTCGAACAGCGGCGCTACGATTTAATCTCGATGGAGTTGTCGAGCATCTGGTTCGCGGGCGCCGCCAGCCTGTACAGCCAAGAGTTCTATGGTCTCGTGCGACAACACTTGGCGCCGCACGGCATCTTCCAGCAGTGGGTGCAGTTGCACCACGTGCGTCGCAATGCCTTCGCAACGGTCGTGCACACGCTGCGCTGCGTCTTCGCGCATGTGGCGCTGTTCTACGGCGGTGGTCAGGGCATCTTGGTCGCCTCGATTGACCCGCTCGTCGCATCCGAATCGCGCGTAGTCGAGCTCCAACAACACCCCTCGGTGTTGGCCAGCACGCCCGGCGAACGCCCGCTGATGAACCTGCTCGGCGACTTGCTGGTAGCCGATGCGGATCTCGATCGGTTTCTGCAAGACAGCGCGCACGAGGCCGGCCAGCCGCTGGCGGAGCTAGTGTCGACCGACGGCAACTTGTACCTGGAGTACGCGACGCCGCGCGGCAATGTGGTGCCCTGGTCGGCGCGTGAGGACCTGGTGCGGAAGATCGGCGAATTCCGCAGTGAAGTTTCTATAAACGGGCTGCGGGCGTCGTAAGCCTGCCGGTGACTCCTCCCAGCCGGCATGGTACCTGGCTGGATTCATGCGTGGCGTTTCTGCCCTTGTCTTGCTCACCTTTGCTAGCGGCTGTTCCACCACCGTCCATCGCATGGACGGCGACTTCCCGACCGCCGCGGGCGTCGCGAAGTCGGACTGCGAGAAGCAAGATTGGCTGGTCGTTTCGCCGACGCGCGCCGAGTTCGTCGACAAGCATGGCGTGCACTCCGAGACGCGGGACGACGGCGTCGCGCTGTACCGCATTGGCGCTACGCGGCCCGTCTCGATCCCTAGCCTGGCCGACGACATGGGCGGCGGTCCGAGCTTCGCGCGTCACTCCGACGCCGTGCGCAACCATGACACCAAGCAGCTGGTCGCTGGCGGGCTCGGGGTCGTCAGCGCGATCGCGGTGGCGGTCGGTACGATCTTGTTCGTCGGCGCGTTCGGCACCCAAAACGACGGCAGCGGGCACCCGGTTCAGAAGATCGACGCCGGTCGCGCGGTCGCGGGCGGTGTCGTCACGATCGGCCTTGGCTTTGGATTGGGCATCGGTGCGATCGCCGTGAACCCGGGCCAAGCGGAGCGTTCACGCGCGGACGCGTCGCGCTTCGTTTATCTCCCGCCCGAAGAGCCGAAGACCGACGTGCTGGAGATGACCGGCCGTTACAATCAGGCCGTGCGCGACCGCTGCGAGCGGCGCTCGGCGCCGTAGCGCCGCACTACCACGCTGGCTTCGTCGGCGGCTTCTGGAGTCGTCGGCACCGCGTGCACCACCGAGCGCGACTCGGGCTTGCGCGTATGAACTTTGGCGCCAGCCAGCATCGCCATGCACAGCTCGCCGAAGCTGAAACCAGCCGCGCCAGCGATCTTGGGCAACAGACTGGTCGGGGTCATGCCAGGCAGCGTGTTCACTTCGAGCACGTATTCGTTTTGGCCTTCGGTCACGAGCAGGTCGACCCGCACGGCGCCGCTGGTGTCGAGCGCCTGCGCAGCGCGCTCGGCCAAGTTCAAAACGTTGCGGTAGCGGGCCGCTGGCAGGCGCGCGGGCATGAAGTAGTCGGTCATGCCGGGCGTGTACTTGGCGGCAAAGTCGTAGATGCCGCTTTTCGGGGCGATCTCGATCGCACCGAGCACGCGGCCGTCCAAGATGGCGACCGCCACCTCGCGCGCCGTCACGAAGCGCTCGACCAACACTGACGAGTCGAACGCCAGCGAAAGCTCGATGGCTTCGGTTAGCTCGGCCAGGTTGTTGGCGCGGCTGACGCCGATGCTCGAGCCTTCACGGCGCGGCTTCACGATCACCGGAAAGCCGAACGAGCCGTGCACTTCTTCGATCTGCGGCGTGGTGCTGTTCTCGTCGAACACGTAGTACGGCGGCGTCGGCACGTTGTGCAGCCGAAACAGCTCTTTGCTCTTGAGCTTGTCCATCGCCAACGCGCTCGAGAGCACGCTCGAACCGGTGTACGGAATGCCGAGCAGCTCCAGCAATCCCTGCACGCAGCCGTCTTCTCCAAGCTTGCCGTGGAGCGCCAAAAACGCCGCGTCCATATCGGTGCCCGCCAGCATCGAAAGCGCGTCGTCGTCCGGCCCGAGCACCACCGCCCGCGCGTCCACGCCCTGTTCGGTCAGCGCCTCCATCACGGCTTCACCCGAAGCCAGTGAGACCTGCCGTTCCGACGACGTCCCGCCCATGATGACGGAAACTTTGCGATAGCTCATGTTGCTCTTGGCTATCTAAAACGCGGGGTAGTGGCCAAGTAATCCGGTGGGAAACGCGCCCGCGCGAGCGGAATCAACAGGGAGGCGGGAAGACGGGAAGGTTTTTTGGGGTTGGAAACCGTGAGGCGCCAACCCATTTGCGGCGCCGCTCCCCTCCGCGTCCAGGCCTCGCGACGCGCCTATGAGCTCATGATGAGCTCATACCCGATCGGCTCAGGGCCTGCCCTCGAGCGCCTTCGTCATCGACGAGTCGCTGGCATCGACGCGGGCTCGCTCCCTCGGCCGCGCTTCGCGACCCGCGGCGGCCCTGGCGTTGAGGCCGTTGTTACGGGCTGCCCAGCTGGGCAGCCCCACCAGAAACACGGCCTACCCCCAAGGGCTCAACGAAGCGCCCCCGACCACCGGCGGAGCGCCCTTTCGATCGCGAGATCGAAATCACGCTTCGATCTCGAGACTGAAATCACCGTTCCGGCGTGCGCGAGCGCGCCTGCGCGCGAGCCGGATCGCCCCCACCCGACCTTGGCACGATCAGATCACGATCGCCGGAGAGGCCACGACCATAGGAACCCGGCGAGGCCGGGCGCAAAACCCGTGGTTAAACTCGCGAGGGTCGCGAGACGATCGGGTCGCCGAGGTGAAACCAAAGACCCGAAGGAAAACCCAAGTCAGGCCATCCTCCATGGGCTACCTCGTAGCGTCCAAAGCCCTAACCTCCCCGGTTACGAGACTTCAACAACAATGGCCGTGATGTTGTCCTTACCTCCGCGAGAATTGGCGAGGTCGATCAGCTTCTTCACGGAAAAGTTGCCGCCTTCCGCGAGGATGGAGGGGATCTCTTCAGTGCGGAGGTAACCGTGGAGGCCGTCGCTGCAAATCAGGAAGGTATCCCCGAGCTCTGGTTCGCAAACCGTTGTATCGACTTGGACATAGTCGCGGCTGCCGACGGCGCGCGTGATCACGTTACGCTGCTTGCTGACGCGGGCTTCCTCCGGCGTGATGATGCCCTGCTTGAGCTGCCAGTTGATGAGCGTGTGGTCTTCGGTCAGCTGCAGTGCGTCTTCGGCGCGCACACGGTAGATGCGACTGTCGCCAACCTGCGCGGTCACGAGCGCGGTACCAAAGCGCATCATCGCCGTGATCGTCGTGCCCATGCCGGCCTTGCCGCGATCGATCTCGGCCATGGCGTAGACGATGTACGTCGCGGCCTGCACGGCGCCTTCGAGTAACCGCGCGGCCGCACGGCTGCGCTCTTCCGTCAGCGGGCCTTCGAGCTTGAGGCTCGTCTTGCCGCGCTTGACCATGCCGTGCACGGTGTCGATGGCTTCCTGGCTAGCGATCTCACCGGCCGCATGTCCGCCCATGCCATCGGCCACCACCCACAGGCCGATCTCGTCATCGCAGAGGTAGGCGTCTTCGTTGGTGGTCCGCCGGCGCCCGATGTCCGAGCCGCCGTAGGACTGCATGCGAAGGGAACGGACCTCGGACATTCTCGATCAAAATAGGAAATGTTTTGGCGGAGCGAAAGGGCGTAGCATGAGCCGCCCGGAAAATGACGACCGCGCAGAGCTTCACCTTCACCGGGGAAGACCCGGAAAAGGCTGCCCGAGCCTTCGCACAGGCTGCGCGGCGCGTTAACCGGCCCAGCGGCGCAGTCGTTTTCGCCGCCGGCGTTTTGGGTGAGCGCCTGGTCGATTTAGGCCGCGCCGTGGCTCATGCGATGCCCGGCTTGCCGATTTGCCTCGCCGCCGGAGCCGGCGTCCTCTCGGAACGAGGGGAGGTCGAGGGCCAGTCGGCGACCACCGGCATCGTCTGGAGCGGTGGGACCGCCCAACCATTCAGTGTCAGCGGACACAACGCCGAGGCAGTGGGCAGCCAGTTGTCGGAGGCGATCCGCAGAAGCGAGAGCAACGGCCGGAACATCACCGCGTTGGTTTTCGCGCGGCCCAACGGCCTTCAACCGCACGTGCTCGAGCCGCTCGGTGAGCTGCGGCGCACGCGGTTGATCGGCGCCGGCACGGTCGGCGAAGCGCCGATCGTCGCCGTCAACGCCGACGGCAGCATCAACCCAGGTCCGGCTGGTGGCATGGTACTGAGTGGCATCACGATGCCGCTCGTCCGCTCGTCGGCGGCGTGTCGCTTATTGATGCCGCTGAAGGTGATCTCGAAGACGCGCGGTTCGATGGTGCTCGAGATCGAAGGCGCGCCGGCGCTCGACGTGTTGAGCTCGGTCGCCGACAATCTCGAAGACCAGCCGTTGGTGTTCGTCGCGCTCGCGCCACCGCCGACGCAGGATCCGTTGCAGCTCGACCCGTCGCTGGGAAGCCAAAGCGAGCGGGTGCCGGAGCGCCCCCAGGTGCTGATTCGCGCCGTGCAAGGCGTCGATCCGGTGCGGCGCGGGCTGGTCGTTTCCGACGAAGTGCGGCCTGGCATGCGGCTGGCGTTCGCGGTCCGCGACGCCAGGGCCGCGCGTGAAGATCTGCAGACCGCCGTGCGCGACCTTCTGCGCGAAGCCAATGGCGCGGCGCCGCGCTTCGGCATCTACCTGAACTGCGCCGGCCGCGGCTCCAGCCTTTATGGCCAAAAAGACGTCGATCTCAAGATTTTGAAGGCTCGCCTCGGCGAGCTGCCGCTGGCCGGCATGCAATCGTCATTCGAAGTGTCAGAAGTCGGCGGCAAGCCCGCTTTGCAACTTTACACCGGCGTGCTGGGCGTGTTCACTGCTCCCAGCTGATGGCGGCGCAGACAGCACCCCCGCCCCAGGCGCTGGGGCTCCGCGCGCGCCGACCGCGTTTCGGTTTTGCCGACGCCGCGCTGGCGTTTTTCGTAATCGCGATCGTCAGCATGATGGTCGTACCGCTGCCGACCTGGCTGCTCGACTTACTGATCGCCTCCAACCTGGCGTGCTCGGTCGCGGTGCTGCTAGTCGCGCTCTACGTCGGCGAAGCGCTCAAGATCGCCACCTTCCCCACCCTGCTGCTCGTGACGACGCTGTTCCGCTTGTCGTTGAACGTTTCGTCGACGCGACTGATCCTACTGCAGGCCGACGCCGGGCAGGTGATTCGCGCCTTCGGCCAGTTCGTGGTGCGTGGCAACTACGTGGTCGGCGCGGTAATTTTTCTGATCCTGACGATCATTCAATTCGTGGTGATCGCAAAGGGTAGCGAGCGCGTGGCCGAAGTCGGCGCGCGCTTCACGCTCGACGCCATGCCGGGCAAGCAGATGGCGATCGACGCCGAGCTGCGCTC
>JBBRMI010000246.1:0-10838 GCA_038230915.1 Polyangiales bacterium
GGTGATGGGCACGGACCCCACGCTGATCGCCAGCTTGCGCGGCATGCGGGCGATCCTCGGTAACATTCTGCAGCCGGACGAGTGCTGGATTTTGGACAGCCGCCTGCCCACGGTCGAGCTGCGCATGTCGCGCCAGAGCAAGAACGCGGCCCGCATCGTGCCGCAGCTGGCCCAGCACCCGAAAGTGCAGACGGCGTACTATCCCGACCTGTTTACCGACCCCGAGCAGTGCCGCATCCGCGACGAGCAGTGCCGCTTTCCGGGCGCGGTGTTTGCGCTCGACTTGAAAGGTGGGCGTAGCGCAGCTTTCGACTTCTTGCGCCGACTGCGGATCGCGAAAAACGCCGTCAGCTTGGGCGGCGTCGAGACGTTGGCCTGCCATCCGCGCACCACAACCCACTCGGAAATGTCGATCGACGAGCTCACGCGCTACGGTATCGGCGAGGGGCTGGTGCGCATTTCGGTTGGTGTCGAAGACTACCGCGATCTGTTGCGCGAGTTTTTGGACGCGCTCGGCTAAGGGCGAGGTGTGGACGGACCCTTAGCAGGCGCTTGGCCGCGCGCGTCAAGCGTCAAGCGGGCTCGAGCAGACTAGCGGTTTGATGCGCCGGGACTACGACTCTGCCGGGCAATCGAATCGTGAAACAAGCGCCTTCGCCGGGCTTGCTCTCGATGCGAATGTCGCCCTGCATCAGCTCGACGTAGCGCCGACACAAGTACAGGCCCAGCCCGGTGCCGGTCGGCTTGCTCGACGTCGTAAATGGCTGAAATAGCTTGGCGGCTTGCTCGGCCGCGATACCCGGCCCGTCGTCGGTCACGGTGATCGACACCGAACGAGCGAGTTGGTCGAGCTTCAACGCCACGCTGGCGCGGGTTGCACCGGCTTGGCGCGCGTTGCGCAGCAAGTTGCGGAGCACGGTCGCGAGGTGTGCCGGTTCGCCGTGGACTTCGAAGCGCGGCGCATCCTCGCGGTAATCGATGGCAAGCCCGCTGACCCGGCCGCGCAACGTGCGCTCCAGCACTTCGCCGACCACCAGCACCGTGCCTTGACGTGGTTGGGCTTGGCGCCGCAGCTCCTCGAGCGTCTCCTCGAGCAGGGTCTGCTGGCTTTTGGCGGCGAACAGTGCGTCGTTGACGGCGCCGGCTTCTTCCGGCTCGAGCCGGGCCCGATCCAAGAGCTCCAAGTTCATGCGCACCGCGGTCTGCACGTTGCGCAGCTCGTGTAGAAAATTTCCGAGATTTAGCAGGGTCGTAGTCAGCGCGCGCCGCATCGCCACGTCCAAGATCTGGTCGGTCGCTCCGAGCGCCTGTTCGAGCCGCTTCGCGCCCGCCACCAGTTCGCGCCGCTTCTGCGTATTTACCATCATCAACGACGACATCACGCACGACGCCAGCAGCACGAGCGTAACCGTCACGTCCGAGCCATGCCACAACAGCAAGAGCAGCGTGGGCACGCTCAGCGAGCACGCCATCAGCGCGCTGAAGCCGTAGACACTGGCGGGAAACGCCACGACCATCATCGCCTGCACGACCGCGAAGCCGATCGCGAAGCCGCCCGACGTGGTCAGGGCCGCAAGTGACAACGCCGCCGCGTAGAGGCCGTTGTCGAAAAGCGTCGCGAGCGAGCCGATCAGGCCGCGGCAGTGCTGGCTATACGCGATGTAAGTGCAAGTGCCAGCGGCGAGCGCGAGCAGAGCGCACGGCAGCGTCGCGGTTGCATGCGACATGCGAGCCAGGAGCGGTACTTCTCCGACGACGACAAAGACGCTGGCCATCGTGATAGCGGCGACCGCCGTTGGGGGCGGGGGCCGACGCCAGCCTGATCGAGTCGGGGTCGAACGACCCAAGGAATGCTTGCCAGCGAGCGGCGAGCCAGTGATTCATGTGTTCGGCGAAGGGAGAGGCCGAGGCAAAGGGCGGCGCGGAAAGGGTAGCATCGCGACACCAGCCGCAAAATCACGCCCGCGCGGTCTCCCACGGCCTGGCGCCGCTTCTTGACAACGCGAAAATTGCGCGTGTTTTCTTGACGCTGTCCACCCTTAGACTTAGTCTAAATAGCATGACTGCGAGCGTGGTCGAAGTCCTGGAGCACGTCGGCATTCAGCCGTCCGCGCAGCGCGTGGCCGTCGCTGACTACGTGCTTGGCACTGACGACCATCCCTCCGCGGAGCAGGTTTGGGGCCGCGTGAAGGAACGCTTTCCCATGCTGTCGCGCGCGACTGTTTACAACACGCTCAACCTCTTCGTCGAAAAGGGGCTGTTGCGTGAGCTGGTGTTGGCCGAGGGCAAAGTCGTATTTGATCCCAAGTTGTCTCCGCATCACCATTTCGTCGACGATGAGACGCAGAGCATCGTCGACATTCCGTGGGATGCGCTGCAGGTCAAACACGTCGACGCGCTTCGCGGGTTCGATATACGTGAGTACCAAGTCGTGTTGCGTGGTCGTCGCGCGAGCACTGCTCGACGCTGAGCGAAGCGTCGCCTGCTTCGCGTGCGCCTATTCTGGCGAACTCTGCGCGGTGTCTGGAGTGCTGCGACAGCAATTTTCCAGCAGTGTTCGCATTAACCGCTGACGGATCTTGTTCACGGCCTGCGCGCGCTCGGCACATAGAGTAACCTTCGGTAGCCCATCTTGCCGGAGGTGCCCGCATGACGCCGATTCGTTTTGCCTCGCTTTTAGCCCTCAGTTCGAGCCTCGCAGCCTGCGGTGGTTCGTCTGGTGACAGCAACGTCAACGCCGGTACTGGCGCCGACACCGGCATTCCCGTGGGTCAACCGGCCCTCAACCTCGGTGGTTCGAACGGCACCGGCACCGGCGGCGGGGTCGGCAGCAGCGTCGGCGGTGACGGCAAGTGCGGCCCGAACCTCACCGGCCTCGTGCGAGACTTCCGCGCAGCGGAAGAAAAGGGCGGGCACCCCGATTTTGAAGCGTTCGGGGGCCAGGACGCGTCAGTGGGGATCGTTGAGGACATGCTCGGGGCCGACCACAAGCCGGTCTACAAGCCCAAAGGTCCGATGGTCTCGATGTACGGCCAGCAGACGACCAGCAAAGAGCGCTACGACCAATGGTACCGCAATACCGATGGCGTCAACCAAGCGATCGAGTTTTTGGTCCCGCTGGCGCTGAAAGGAAATGGCGTCTCGTCGTACGACAACGGCGCTTTCTTCCCGATCGATAATCAGGGCTTCGGTAACTACAAACAGACCGGCCACAACTTCTCGTTCACGTTCGAGCTGCACACCGAATTTGCATACAAAGGTGGTGAGGTGTTCACTTTCACGGGTGACGATGACCTGTGGGTCTTCGTGAACAATCACTTGGGAATCGACCTCGGCGGCCTGCACCCGGAGCGCAGCCGGTCGATCAACCTCGACATGGTTGCCAAAGACTTTGGCCTCAAGATCGGCAGCACCTACCCGCTCGACCTGTTCCACGCCGAGCGCCACACGAACGCCTCACATTTCCGGGTCGAAACCTCGATCCAGTTCACGAACTGCACGGCGATCATCATTCCCAAGTAGCCGCGCCGCATGGGTGCTGCTAAAGCGTGCGTGGAGGTATACCCGTATGAAAGCATTGTTCCGCGGTTCGATCGCGACACTGGTTGGTTCGATGACGCTGTTCGTTGCGTCGACGGCTCTCGCCGACGGCGAGGCTTGTTACAACGACACCGATTGCCCCGGCACCGCCTGCGGCGACGCAGTTTGTAATTGGCCAAAGCCAGCTACCACGCCAACTGACACCAAGCCGTACTACTGCAACCCGGCCGGCACTCAGCCTAAGAAGGCAGACGGCTGGTGCACCACAGATGATAACTGCAAGTGCGCAGGGCTCGGCGCTAGGTGCGTCGCACCGCATTGCACGTTCACGAAGCCTGGCGATGCGCCGCCCGGTAGCACGGGTGGCACTGGCACTGGCGCGGGCGGCGGAGCCTCGACCGCGGGCGCTGCCACAGGTGGCGCCGCTCCGGCGGGCGCGGGTACGGGCGGTACGGCATCGAAGCCGGCACCGGCGGCTGACTCGGGCGGCTGCAGCCTCAGCGTTCCGGGTCGCACCAACACCGGCATTGCCGTCGGGCTTGGGTTGGTTGGCTTGGGCTTGGCGTTCGCGCGCCGCCGTCGCTGAGCGGTAGTGCTGAAACGGCTTGCCGGCGTGTGCGGGCAAGCCGTTTTGGGTTGTGTGGCCGTCCTGCCTTCATAACAGCTGGCCGATGATGCCGTCCGCGAACAGCCATTGCGACTTGGGGATGCGCAGACGGCGGCCGCCCTCGAGTTCAATCCGCCCGGTGCTTTGCAGCCGCTCGAGCGCGCGTTGACGTTCAGGCGGTAGCGCAGCGACGCCCAGCTCGGCGGCGGCGGCTTCGAGATCGATGCCTTCCGCGAGCCGCAGGCCGAGCATGATACGCTCGCGCAGCGCAGTTTCGGCGTCGATTGGCTCGATGACCGCGCAGCTGTCGAGTCCCTCCTGAAACGGCGTCGTGAACGACGAGGCTTGGTAGCGCTCCGGTGACGGTGAGTTGCGGTAGCGAACGCGGCCGCTCGGCAACGTGACGGTGCCCCACGCGCCCGTCCCGAGACCCAAGTAGTCGTGGCTGCGCCAGTAGCCGAGGTTGTGGCGTGAAGCGTGGTTCTGGCGTGAAAAGTTGCTGATTTCGTAGTGCTCGAAACCGGCGTGGCTCAGCGCTTCGTCGACTGCGGTGAACGAATCGGCGACTTGCGCCTCGTCCAGCAACGGCAGCCGACCCTTTTTGGCGCGCGCGCCGAAGTCGGTGCCCGGCTCGATCGTGAGCGCGTAGGCCGACAAGTGGGTCGTGCCGAGCGCGGCTAGGGTTCGGGCCTCGGTCGCGGCTTGCTCGGCAGACTGTCCGGCGACGCCGAAGATGAAGTCGACCGAGACGCGCGGCATCTCCGAGCTCAGCGCGGCCCGCGCAGCGTCGACGCCGCCGTTCGGGTCGTGCAGTCGGCCCAAGAACGCCAGCCGCTCGGCGTCGAGGCCCTGCACGCCGAGGCTGAGTCGGTTCACGCCCACGTCGCGTAGCGCACGCGCCTTTTCGAGATCGAGGCTGGTCGGGTTGCACTCGGCGGTGACTTCGACGTCGGTCGCGCGCCGCTCGGCGAACGCGCTGAGCACGCCATCGAGCACTCGGCCGAGCTCCTCGGTCGCCCACAGCGAAGGCGTCCCGCCGCCGAAAAATACCGTCTCGAGCCGGTAGTCTGCTCCGAGCAGCCCGAGGCGCGCGGTAAGGTCGCGCAGCACCGCGTCCGCGTAGGCACGATGCGGGATGGCGTCACGGGCCGCGGCTACGCTGAGAAAATCGCAGTACGGACACTTCTTGAGGCACCACGGGAAGTGGATGTACACGCCGAGTGGGCGGCGCTGATCAGCCTCGGCGGCGGGTTTGGCTATGCTTTCGGTCAAGGGCTCGGGCTACGCTAGCGCTTCGAATGGCTCGCATCCACGCCTTCGAGTTCGAGGACCAAACGTGGTTCCCAGGCTTGATCCGCGAATACATGACGGATTTTCTCAGCCACATGGGTGGCTGGTCGAAGATTCCGTACCAACCGTTCACCGAACGCCTGGCTGAAGCCATGCAACGCACCGGCGATCGGCGCGTGGTAGATCTCTGTTCGGGCGGGGGCGGCCCGGCGCTGGTGATCGCGGGTGAGCTGCGCAAGCGCCTGGCGCGGCCGGTCGATGTCGTGCTGACCGATTTGTATCCGAGGTCCTCGCGGCTGGCGCGCGGGCGCGCGACGTTTCCGAGCTGGGTCGAGCTCGAAGCGCAGTCGATCGACGCGCAAGACGTGCCGGATACGCTCCAAGGCTTTCGGCTGCTGTGTAATGGCTTTCATCACCTGAAGCCCGAACAGGCGCGCGCGTGTCTGCGCGACGCCGTGCAAAAACGTTGCGGCATCGCGTTGGTCGAGCTGACCCAGCGCTCGGCGCTGAGCATGCTGCAGATCACACTCGGTACCGCGACGCAGCTGGTGGTGACGCCGTTCATCAAGCCGTTTCGGTGGAGCCGCCTCTTTTACACGTACGCGCTGCCGATCGTGCCGCTGTGCACCCTGTGGGACGGCATCGTCTCGTGTCTGCGCGTGTACGAGCCAGACGAGCTGCGCGACCTGGTCTCGGGCCTGCCTGAGAGCGACTACCGCCGGGAATACGGGCGTCTCCGCGTGCCAAAAATGCCCACCGAGCTCACGTACTTGATCGGCACGCCGAGCTAGTTGCGCCGGCCACACGCAACCTCTACGCTTGAGGATCATGGCCGAGCTCGTCTACGAGATGGTCTGGGATTGCCGCTACTGCGGCGCGAATAAGCTCCTAGGCCTCACGCATCGGCACTGTCCGAATTGCGGCGCGCAGCAGGACCCTAACGCCCGCTATTTCCCGGCCGATCACGAGAAGGTGGCGGTGCAAAACCATGAGTTCGTGGGCGTCGACGTGCAGTGTCGCTATTGCGGCGGGGCGTCTTCGAAGCGCGCGCACAACTGTGGGCAATGCGGGGGGCCACTGGTCGAAGGCGCGGCCGTCCAGCCGCTCGCACAAACTCAGATCCAGCCGTTGGCTGCTGCTGCCGCGACAGCGGCGCCACGTCGCGCGACGTGGACGGTCGTGCTGCCAATCCTGGTGTTGTTGTCCGTGGCGGTGGTGGTGGTAGCGGTGCTCTGGAAAAGGCCGCAACAGTTCGTGGTGGCGTCGCACACCTGGCGCCGGGCAATCAACGTCGAGCGCTTGGGACTGTCGCGCGAGTCAGCGTGGTGTAGCGAGCTTCCGGTCGCCGCCACGCAGGTATCACGGCATCGTGAACGCCACGGCTCCACTAAGGTGCACGACGGTCAGGACTGCCACGCTCAGAAAAAGGATCGCGGTGACGGCACCTTCAAGGAAGAGCAGGTGTGCACCCCGAAGTTCAAGGAAGAGCCGATCTACGAAGAAAAATGCGACTACGCGGTGCTGAAATGGAGTCAGCTTCGTCAAGACGCCGCCGAGGGCGCGACCGTCGCCGACGCGCCACATTGGCCCGCCGTCACGTTGGCTTCGAGCGGCTGCAGCGCGCCCGGCTGCGAGCGCCAGGGCACGCGCAGCGAGACCTATACGGTGGTCTTCAAAGACCAAGCTGGCGAGACCTACCGCTGTGATGTGGCCGAAAGTGACTGGTCCAGCTTCGCGGACGGCAAACGCTACAGCGGCAAGCTGCGCGCGCTAGTCAACTCGCTCGCCTGCGATTCGCTGGTCGCGCGTTGAGAACTATTTGACGGCGTCGCGACCCAAGACGTGGCCTAGCTCGACCTGCGCGATACGCAAGTCCACATGGGCGTTGACCAGCTCCAGGCGTGCGCGCGTCAGCTCGGTCTCGGAGTCGGTAACTTCGACCAGTGTGGCGCGGCCGCTGCGGAATAGCTCGCGTCGCACGCGGTAGCCTTCATCGGCCGACACCAGCGCTTGCTGCGACACCGTGACTGCGAATTGCGCGTCGCGCTCGGCGCTCAGCGCCTGCGAGACCTCGAGCTGCAAGCCGTCCAGCATCGACTGGCGCTGGGCCGCCAGCTCTGCGGCTTTGGCATCCAGCGCGTGGGTGGCGGCTTGGACGCCGAAGATCGCGGTCGGCGTCCAGCTGAGCACGACGCCGGCGTCCCAAGTGCCGTGAAACTTGTCTTGCTGCGGAAAATAGCGCGGATTCGGGTTCGAATACTGCGCGCTCGCCGCGGCGTCGAGGCGCGGGTAGTTGCTGGCCTGGGTCAGCGCCGACTGCTCCCGCAGCGCCGCTTCGTTCTCGGTCAGGAGCTTGAGCTCTAGGCGTTGCTGCGTCGCTTCATGGTACGCGACGTCTTGCGAGGCAGTGCCGGCCAACGGCGCGACGGGCGCCAGTATATTCTCGCCGACGTCGTACTGCTTGCTCGTCGGATCCTTCATCAGCACGCGCAGCCGCATTGTCGCAAGATCGACGTTGCTATTGGCTTTCTCAGCGAACAGCTCCGCGCTTTTTACGCCACTTTGTGCGCGCAGCACGTCGGCCTTGGAGATCAGCCCGGCTTGGAAGGCGTTGCTGGCGTCGACCAGGTGACCTTTCGCTTGCTCGATCGACTGCGCGCCCACGAACGCGAAACCTTGCATGCGGATCCACTGGTAGTAAGCCACCTTGGCGTCGCGCGCGACCGAAAGGCGGGTGGCTCGCTCGTCGATCTCGCTGGCGTTTTTGACGCGATTGGCGCCTGAAATTGCGTGCGACGTGCGAAGAACGTAGTCCGACAGCGGTACGTTGAGCTGCGCCTGGGCCACGTAGCTGTTCAAGATGATCGGAAAACTCAGCGGGAACGCGATTAGCGGCGTCGTCGTGAGATCGATCGGCCCGGGTGGCGTGCCCGGCGGTGGCGCAGCGATCGTCCCCAAATTGGGGGCCGCGATATCCGAGAACCGCGTGTAGCGCGCGCTCAAGCTCAGCGCCGGATAGAAGCTGGCCTTGGCTTGATCCACCTGCGCGCCGGCTGACTCGATTGAGCGGCGCTTGGCGACGATCTGGGCGCTGCTCTTCACGGCGCGGTCGGCGACCTCCTTGGAGGTCAGGCCGTTGCCTTTCATCATCGCTTCGAGCTTGTCCTGCAGCGCTTGCGTCACCTTGCCGACCGGCGCGTCCGGTCCGGCGGCGCCAGGCGGCGCGGGTGGCGCAGCGAGGGTCGGTACCGGAAGCGCGGGCGGCGCGAGCGGGGTGCGGGCGGCGCCAGTCGCCGGCGCTTGAGCCAGGCTGGCGTTGGCACTCAAGAGCAGCGCGAGCGCGCTGCGGGCCACGAAGGCATTGCGAGTCATGGATACAGTTCTCCTGCTGAGTGGACGAATCGGAGTCGGAGGCGCTGTCGCGCGCTGTGCTAGAGGCCCTTGGTCAAGACCGGGGCGGCGCTGAGATCACCGACTTTTTCGTGAGCAGAGTAGTCGTTTTGCGCCGTTTTATGGGTTTTTTGACCGCCGCCGAGGCGGCTAATGAAGCCCTTGAAATTCTCGATCGTCAGGTACACCACCGGCACCACGATCAGTGACAGCAGGGTCGAGCTGATCACCCCGCCAATCACCGCGATCGCCATGGGCGCGCGGAACTCGCTGCCTTCGCTGTTACCGACCGCAGTTGGCAGCATACCCAAAACCATCGCCGCCGATGTCATCAAGATCGGGCGCAGCCGCTCCGGACCGGCCTCGAGGATGGCTCGTAGCGGTGGCTCGCCGTGGTCGCGCACGCGCACGATCGCTCGGTCGACGAGCAAGATGGCGTTCTTGGTGACCAGGCCCATCAACAGTACGATGCCGATGATCGCGCCCATCGCCAACGTGTTGCCGGTCAGAAACAGACCCATGATACCGCCAACCAGCGCCAACGGCAGCGTGACCATGATCGTCAGCGGATGGATGAAGCTCTCGAACTGGGATGCCAGCACGATGTAGATGAAGACCACGCCAAGCAACAGCGCCACCAGCATGTTCGTGTTGTTCTCGTTCATCAGCCGCAATTGGCCGTCGTAGAAAATCGACATGCCGGGCGCGAGCTGTAACTTGGCTATTTGCGGCTGGAACTCAGCGGCGACGTCGCCGAGCGGGCGCCCGATCGGGGTCGCCCAGATCGTGATTTGGCGATTGCGATTTTCGCGCTCGATGACCTGCGGACCGTCCGTGCGCGTGACGTTCACCACGTCGGTCAACTTGACCTGTCCACGCGCGGTCGCGATCGTCACGTTGGCCAGGGCGTCGGCGTCACCGCGGTACGTCTTGTTGAGCTGTACGACGATCGGCACGTCGTCTTTTTGGCCCGATTGGCGCAACTTGCCCGCTTCTTCACCCTCGACCGCGGTGCGCAGCGCCATCGCGACCTCGGCCGCCGTAACGCCGCGATCTGCGGCACGTTGGCGATCGATCGCCACCGACAGCTCGGGGCGACCAGGCGAGTACTTGACCTGAATGTCACCGACGCCCTGCGTGCTCTTCAGAATCCTTTCGATCTTGTTAGCGACGCGCTCGATGTCGGCGAACTCGACGCCGCGCACGTTGATCATGATCACGGCTTCGGTGACCGCGCCTTCGACGAATGGGGGATCAGTGACGGCGATCTTTGCGTTCGGCAGGCTGGCCACCGCCGCCCGGCCGATTTCTTTCAGGTCGGCGAGCTTGCTGGTGCGATCCATCTTCGGCACCGCCACGACGCGCCATTTGACCTTGTTGACCTGATCGCCTTCGCCAATCGTCGCGAAAACCGTGGTGAAATCCGGGTGCTTGAGGATTTCGGTCTCGACGCTTTCGGTCAAGCGAGCGGTCTCGGCCAGCGACGTGCCGGCCGGCAGCTCGGCCTCCAGCACGTACTGACCGCGGTCTTCCGAGTTTACGAATTCTTGGCCGGTCAGCTTCATGATGAAGCCCATGACGAACACGAAGCTGCCGATCGCCATCAGGCCGACGATGATCTTGTTGCGCAGCGCCCAGTGCAAGACCGAGCGGTAAGTCAGATCAATCTGCTTCAGCGTCCACTCGAACGGGAATTTGAGCCAGGCAAACGTGTCGCGCTTGTCGTGTAAATCCTTCGAGAAACGCGACGACAACATCGGGTCGAGCGTGAACGCCACGAACAAAGAAATCACCACCGCGACCGAGATCGTGATGCCGAATTGCCGGAAGAACTGACCGACCAACCCCTTCACGAACGCGATCGGCATGAAAACCGCGACGATCGTCATCGTCGTCGCGAACACGGCCAGCGCGACTTCTTTGGTGCCGTCGAGCGCCGCCTGCATCGGCGGCTTGCCCATCTCCATGTGCTTGAAGATGTTTTCGCGGACCACGACCGCGTCGTCGATCA
>JBBRMI010000247.1:0-10835 GCA_038230915.1 Polyangiales bacterium
GGGCAAGCCGACCCAGAATGGCTTCGTCGAGAGCTTCAACGGCCGCATGCGCGACGAGTGCCTGAACGCGCATTGGTTCTTGTCTCTGGACGACGCCCGGGCCAAGATCGAGGCGTGGCGACGGCACTACAACGAGAGCCGTCCTCACACCTCGCTGGGCTGGATGACACCCCGCGAATTTGCCGACGCGGCAGCCCTTCAGGCTGCCCAATGAAGGCCGGATGCTCACCCTCGGGCCGGAGGGAAAACGGGGGGACCGTCAAACAACCGCCGGACTCTGGTCCAAGCTGGATGAACGTCGGGGGTCAGGTCATTGACAGTAAGGGATAACGTTCGCGTGCCAACCCCGCGAGAAGCAGGCCATCAGGTACACATGGCATGTTTACGTCGGTGAGTAGAAGCGTGACCTCAGGATGATGATCAAGGGCGGCAATCGCCCTCGCTCCGTTATCGGCTTCAAGGATCTTAAAGCCGTGGTCCGCCAAAATGTCTGCGGCAACCATACGGATGAGCGCCTCATCATCGACGATCAGTGCCGCCGGGCGTACTTGTTCGGCAGACTTCACCTCTGCTGAACCTGTCTCGGTTAGCGGCCGTTCCGCTTCTACCGAGAAGAAATCTGCTCCGAAATCGCCGCCAGTGTCGTCGACAGTTTCCACCGGACGCCAGCGGGCGCATACTCGACCGTGCCGCCGCCGCCAAGGTCGCCCGCGAGGCTGCTGCCTGTCAGGCGCGAGCCGAACCCCTTCTTCGCCGGGGTCACGACAGGCGGGCCGCCCTGCTCGTGCCAGAGGATGTCGAATGACTGGCCGCCATCAAGGTCGGCGCCGATTGTCCAACTCAAGACGATCGTCCCCGTCTCGTTAGACAGTGCCCCATACTTCACCGCGTTCGTAAACAGCTCGTGGATCGCCATCGACAGCGCCAACGCAGCGCGGGCATTGAGGTTGAGATCAGGACCACAAGTCTGCACGCGCCCGTCATCCGCAGCGTGGACGGTGACGGCCCCCTGGATCACCGCCTTAAGCGGTGCTGCCGTCCAACTGGTCTGGGTCAGAAGATCGTGCGCCCTCGCCAGGGTCTGCAGGCGGGTGGCGATCGCAGCGCTCGCTTCAGCCGGTGTCGCGGAGGTGCGCAGCGATTGGCTTACGATGCCCTGGACAACGCCCAGCGTGTTCTTCACCCGATGCTGCAGCTCGTTGTTCAGCAGCTTGCGATGCTCGTCAGCCGCCTTCTCGTCAGAGATGTCACGAACGGTACCAATCAGGCGACGGCGCTCGCCGGGCAGCTTGATCAACTGTGCCTTGGAACTGAGCCATCGAACCCCCTTTCCGTTCGGCCGTACGCGATACTCGACGTCGAGGCGGCCGTCACCGGCATCGGCGATAATGGCCTCAATGGCGGCGGCGAACTGCGCACGGTCCCGCGGATCGACGTGCGCAAGATAGTCGTCGAAGGACATCGAGGTGCCAATGTCATGCCCCATCAACTGTCGAGCGCGAGCGTCGCCATAGACCTGCCCGGTGCCGGGCACGGCCTCCCATGCGCCTAGCTCGGCAGCGTCGAGCGCGAGCCTGCCGCGGGTCTCGCTCTCGCGCAGCTCCTTCTGCTGGAGGTGCCGCTGCGCGAGGACGCGACGCAGCTCAAGCTGCGTCATGACCTGACGGGCGAGAACGCTCAGCGTCATTCGCTGAAGATCCGTAATGCCGTGCGGGCGCGCCACCCGATCAAGAACACAGACGGTCCCGATCGGCAAGCCCTCGGGTGTTATCAGCAGCGCTCCTGCATAAAAGCGCAGGCCTTCGTCTGCGGTCACCAGCGGGTTGCAAGCAAACCGCTGATCTATGGTCGTGTCGGTGACCACCATCAGCTCCGACTGCAGCAGCGCGTGGGCGCAGATCGAGACATCAAGCGGCAGCTCTCGCGCGCCGATACCGATCTCGGCCTTGAACCACTGGCGGCCATCGGCGATCAGGTTGACGACGCCCATCGGCGCGCCGAACGCCGCGGCCGCGAGAGCCGCGACATCGTCGAAGCCTGCCTCGCGCGGCGTGTCGAGGATGCCGTAGCTGTCGAGTGCGCGAAGGCGCGCGGTCTCGTCCCACGGTCGTGGGCCATCTAGAACTGATGTTGCTTGGCCCCCTGTCACCGGTCCACTTAGCACGAGGGCGTGGCGTCCGTTAGCGCCCTTCGCTTACCTGGCTTGGCAATCCCTACGCGAGCGCGTGCGCGCTCGCGGTGTCCCATCCCCAGGGGCGCTTTGTCAGAATGAGTGAAAACTCCCTTTCGGGGTGAAGCCGACCTCGTATCACGACCGACCCTCCGCCGCTTCCGGGCGGTTGCCCATCAGACGTGGGCGGCAGCCACCGCCGCTGCATGAACTCCGGCCTGGGGTCTGGGCTATTGCGAGCCCGCGAACTTAACCTGACAACACCTGCTCGACTATGCGGTTTTCACAAAGTGTGGTTATTGGCCATACTTGGATGCATTGTGGGTAGAGTCAGCAACTTAACGCGGATATTTTGCGTATTTGATAGAGGCTAAATCACAAAAAAACTAGCAAGGTACGATCGGACTCTAACGGGGCTGGGGAGTGAAGCCGATGGAACTAGTCAAGCTCATCCCCCAAGCGTTTTTCGATTTTTTCGCTCGGCTCGTACCAGGGGCGCTCGCGCTCGCTATCTTCCTCGCCAACCCCTATGGGCAAAATCAATGGCGCATGTTGCTTGAGAGTTTCGCTGCTGGGAAATTGGACAAGAGTAATCTTGCGACGTTAGCTGTCAGCGCCGCTATTATGACGGCCTACGTGGTTGGGCAACTCGCGGCCCCGTTCGGAAAAGCGATGCAGCGCGTTGCCGAAACGATTGCTACCTTTCCAAAGGCAATTATATACTTGAGAAAGCATGGACTCGATGGTAAGCGGTACGGGACAGGCCGGTGCTACAAGCCTAGACGGTGAACGTTTTGTGCAGTCGGTGCAGACGGAGTTGCTTGAGTATTTTTCCGGGACAGAGCTGCAAGGGCTTGTTGAACTGGACGCTGATTCAATAGCCAGGTTCGCGCTTCAGCGCTATCTAGGTTGTTCCGAACAGTGTTCCAGAGTGCAACCACCAGAGACCGCGCATGTATAGCATCACTAACTGCCTCTTTCATTGTGTTTTCTGTATAAACAAAAACCTTTGTCTGGGCTGGTTGGCTTCCTGCCGGGAACTTTATAGTGTAATGGGTAACTCCATCAATGATCTCTGTGGCTGATTTCTTTCCGCTGTCCCACGCAGTTTGGATGCTTACAATGACCGACGCCTCCATTAGGAGCAGGCAGTCGGGGAAAGTCTTCAGATACCCCCATACGTGATGGGCAAAAGCGTTTCTTGTGTCCCGGGATGGCCGGATGAGCTTCGTTACGACTTCAAACAAAGCGTAATCGTCAGGCGGTAGCGCCTCTTTAGCCGCAGCGGCTAGAGCCGCGCGTTTGGCTCCGGAGCCATTGAGCGCCTGCAGCATCGCCGTAGCTACAGCGAAGTCGGCTTGCAAGAAGCCTCCAAGCATCGTGGCAAAGTCACCGTCTATGTGCGCCCATTCGGCTATTACGCGAGCTATGTATGGGGAAAAGGATGGAACGCGCTCTAAGACTTCCGGATCGACGTCAAAATGGCGTATGTCCCGCGTGAGTGATGATAGAGGCTGCGCTGGCATGATGGTTACCAATCAATCGAAAGAGGATGACGTGCTTCGGCGGATGCTGGCGACCCCACCAACGACGCACAAGCCTAAGAAGGAAAAGCCCTCGCCCGCCTCGCGCGCCGGCGCAGGAACGCCATCGCACGCTGGCGCTTCGTCCTAGGCTTCGTCAGTCCGCCGATAAGTGAGGCGCTTGCCCGCCGCACCTAGCAGTGCAGCATCGGCGGTTGCCGCGTCGCCCACCGTGCGGTGGTTATAGCGGAAGTCGAACTCGGCTGTGTAGCGTGACAGGTGCGCTTCGCTAAGGTGGTGATAGGTGCCGATCACGCCGCGCTTGAAGATTGAAAAGAAGTTTTCGACCGTGTTGGTGTGGTGGAACCCGCCCAGCGCGACATACTCTTTCGCGCCGTGGTTCACGCTACCGTGCCCGGCGAACTCGGCTCCGATGGTGGGATACACGCTGCTTTCGTCGGTCATCATGTAGCTCGAACGGCGTGCGGTGGTGACGATCAGCGGGCGCAAGGTTTTCGCCGTCACGTTCGCCACATGGAAGCTCGCTACGTTGCCGCCGCGCTCGACTAGGGCCACCACGGCCTGCTTGGCGACGGGGCCACGGCCACGGTTGGCGCGCTTGTTCGCGTGCTTGTTCTTCTCTTTGCCGCCGACATAGGTTTCGTCGATTTCCACCACGCTGCCGGGACCGCCGATGGGGCTAGGATTGGCGGGCGTCATCGCGGTGCGGATGCGGTGGCACATGAACCACGCGGTTTTATACGTGACGCCTAGCAGGCGACCGATTTCATGGGCGCTCATGCCCTTCTTACTCGCGCACAACAGGTGATTGCAAAGCAGCCATTTATGCAACGGAACTTTGGAGCGCTCGAACACGGTGCCCACGGTGACGGTGAACTGCTCGCGGCAGGCATTGCACTGGACCAGCCCGGCTCGGTGCTTCTTGCCACCCATGCGGGTTGCATCGTCCGATCCGCAGTGCGGACAGACGGGGCCGTTAGGCCAGTGCAGCGCCTCTAGGTGCTCGCGGGCTGCGTCGGCATTGGCGAAGCGGGGTGCGGTGATATCCATGCACCGCTTGTGCCGCTAGCAGGCTGCTTTGTCAAGTATATAATTGCCTTTCCAAAGCCACCGGCTTGGTCCGAAACACCGGCACAACCTCACACGAATTCTAAATCCTCGAAAGTACCAATCGTGCGATGTGCAATTATCGCAGCCCTTTGGCCGCCCGCTGGGACCGGCAAGGAGCCGGGGGCGTACGATTGGTTGCGGGTCAATGCTCCAGAAATCGGGGCACTGGCGGCAAAAATAAGGGCTGAGCAAACTATGTTCTTCGCTATGGCAGCTGTTCTCTTTTTGGCCGCCGCACTAACGCATTTTTATATCCACTCGTGCTTGAAAACTATGACCTGGGGCATTTTAGGCATCGCTTGCGAAGTACGCGGGTTTACGGTCGGTAAAACATTCAAGCAGACCAGCCGAAAATTGAAAACAGCCGTAGAACAAAAGAAGCCGTTTATCGTTGAGCTGCGAACCCTTTCCGAAACGAGCTAACTTACCAATGGCATGATTCCCGGGGAGCAGGTCATTGGCGATCCTTACGCGAGCGCGTGCGCGCTGGCGATGCCTCATCCTGAAGGGCGGCTGGTGCGGGTGAGCGATTGAGCGGCGTAGCGGAGCGACCGCTTCCGCCCAGTTCGCGACGTTCAGCGCTCGGTTGCGGCCACCCGATAGAGGCCGCTCGTTCAGGTTCGACTGTCAACGGTTATGGGCCGAACCGGACGGCACGCTTCCGAGCGGTTGTCCGGGTAAAGGAGGCGGCCCCAGTTACCAATTGAACGTCGGCCGAGCGCGATGCCGGTGTTCGGCATTGTACGCCGACAACCCTGAATAGGCGAAATATGTTCGAAAGTGATAACGCCACACATTCGACCGACTTGACTTGGTAAGCTAGAACGACGCAACGTCCGGTCATGGGGACGGCGATCTCCCCATGAGGCGACAGCCAAAGAATCGCGTCCTGATTGTTTGAAAGGGGACGCACTATGGCCGCCATCAATGCCATCTCCGTAGACAAGCTTGCCCGCCTGATCGGAATGGCGAACGCGCCGGCGATCGTCGACATCCAGACCGACGAAGACTTCGCCTGCGATCCACGCCTCATCCCGGGTGCGATCCGCAAGCCCTGGGCGACGCCGGGCGACTGGTCCCATGAATTTCACAGCCGCGAGACCGTCATCGTCTGCCAGAAAGGGCAGAAGCTCAGCGAAGGCGTCGCTGCCTGGCTTCGCCACGACGGGATCGATGCCAAATCGCTCGAAGGTGGCGCGCTTGGCTGGGCGGCGGCGAGACTGCCGATGGTGCCAACCGCGATGCTGCCGCCGCGCGATACGCAGGGCCG
This sequence comes from Polyangiales bacterium, assembly GCA_038230915.1. Lineage (GTDB taxonomy): Bacteria > Myxococcota_A > Polyangia > Polyangiales > Polyangiaceae > PMG-095. Next base: position 6,095 of record JBBRMI010000247.1, read on the forward strand.
AACGCTGTGGGTGACGCGTGCCCGCCCCAAAGTCGACCGTATCGCATGCCCCTGGCTGATCCGCCGCTTCGTCGATCCAAACGCCGTGTTCCTGTTCGTGACACCCGCCGAGGTCGCAGGCGTGGCCGACCGCTTCGGTGCGACGCCGTTCGATGTCGAGGGCGAGGGTGTGCTTTGGAGCCACGATGATGGGCGTTGCACGTTCGATGTGATGGTCGAGCGCCTTGGTCTGGCGGCAAACCCGGCGCTCGTGCACCTCGCGACGATCGTGCGCGGTGCCGATACCGCCCGCCCGGATCTCGCGCCCGAGGCAGCGGGGCTCGTCGCGCTTTCGCTCGGGCTGTCGAGAATGTTCAGCGACGATCTCGCGCAGCTCGACGCTGGAATGCTCCTGTACGACGCGCTCTATCGCTGGTGCCGCGACGCGACAGGCGAGACGCACGATTGGATTTCCCACACGCCCAAACTCGCGCGAGGCAAGCCGGTGGCGACGTGAGCTCGGCTCGGTTCGACGCGGTCGCTCCGAACTTCCCCGCCGTCCTGCGCGCATTCGCGCGCATCGGCTGCCTGAGCTTCGGCGGGCCTGCGGGCCAGGTCGCGCTAATGCACAAGGAGCTGGTCGAGGACCGCGCGTGGATCGACGAGGGCCAGTTCCTACGCGCGCTCAATTTCTGCCATTTGCTACCCGGACCCGAAGCGCAACAGCTCGCGATCTATATCGGTTGGAAGCTGAACGGGCTGCGCGGCGGGCTGATCGCGGGCGCGCTGTTCGTGCTGCCCGGCGCGTCGGTTATCCTCGCGCTGTCAATCCTGTATGTGTTCGCGGCGACGTTGCCGTGGTTCGGGGCGCTGTTCCTGGGCGTCAAGGCTGCGGTGCTCGCGCTCGTAGTGCAGGCGCTGCTGCGGATCGCCAAGCGCGCGCTGAAGACGCATTTCCAGCGCACGCTGTCGGTCGCATCATTCGTCGCGCTATTCGCGTTCAATCTGCCGTTTCCGCTTGTTGTGCTCGGAGCCGGGGCGATCGGGATTGTCGTCGCCGCGCGTGCGCCCAGCTTACTGGCGCTAAAGCCGATTGCGCCCGCGCCCGCTGCACGCGCACCGCTGTGGCGCACGACGCTCCGCACCGTACTCGCTTGGGGCCTCATCTGGGCCGCGCCGATGGCGTTGATCGCGCTCACACTCGGCCCCGATCATGTGCTGTTCCACATCGGCGCGTTCTTCTCGAAGCTCGCCATCGTCACGTTCGGGGGTGCTTATGCTGTGCTCGCCTACATGGCGCAGCAGGCGGTCACGTCCTACCACTGGCTGAGCGCGGGAGAGATGGTCGACGGGCTCGGCCTGGCCGAGACCACGCCGGGGCCGCTCGTGATGGTGACGCAGTTCGTCGGGTTCCTCGCATCGTACCGTGCCCCAGCTCCGTTCGCTCCGCTCGTGGCTGGCATTCTCGGCGCTGCGCTGACGACGTGGGTGACGTTCGCGCCGTGTTTCCTGTTCGTGCTCGCGCTCGCGCCGTGGATCGAGCGGCTCCAACATGCGCGCAGGCTCCAGGGCGGGCTGGCGGCACTGACCGCTGCCGTCGTCGGCGTGATCGCCAATCTCGCGCTCTGGTTCGCCCTACATCTGCTGTTCGCGCGCATGACCGACGTGCGACTCGGAAGCTTGACCGCGCGAATCCCCGATCCCGCCAGTTTCGACCTACGCGCTGCGTTGTTGGCGACGTTAGCGGCGATGCTGCTGTTCCGCCTAAAGCTCGGCGTCGTGCCAGTGCTCGCGGTCACGGCGGCGGCCGCGCTGGCGGCGCGGGTAGCGCTCGGGTAAACCTCGGCTGCAATCGAGGGAGCGCGCGATGACGACAAACCTTGCCACTGACCGCCGGACGATGATGACCGCCGGGGCCGCTGTTGCCGCGCTGGCAATGGCAGCGCCTGCCGCCGAGGTGGCGGCCGGGCTCGCAGTGCTGCCACTTGCGCCGCAGCCGCTGCCGTTTAATCCCACGCAGGTAACTTGGTTGTCGGAAAAGCTGATCGTCAGCCATCACGACAATAATTATGCGGGCGCCGTGAAACGCCTGGGCGCGATCAAGACCGAGTTCGCCAAGCTCGATGTCGCGGCTGCTCCCGGCTTCGAGATCAACGGCCTCAAGCGAGAGGAATTGATTGCATGGAATTCGACGATTCTCCACGAACTCTATTTCGCCGGGCTGAGCGGGCGCGCCGCACCGTCGTCCACGCTCGCGCAGGCAATCGAGCGCGACTTCGGCAGCCAGGCGCGCTGGGCGGCGGAGTTCACCGCGATGGGCAAGGCGCTTGGGGGCGGCTCGGGTTGGGTGCTGCTCACCTACAGCCACCGCGATGCAAGGCTTACCAACCAGTGGGCGGCTGATCACACGATGACGCTCGCAGGCGGCACGCCTATCCTCGCGCTCGACATGTATGAGCATGCCTACGCGCTCGATTTCGGCGCGAAAGCCGGGGCCTATGTCGACGCGTTCATGAAAGGCGCGTCGTGGGATTACGCGAGTGCCACCTACGCGAGGGCGGCGTGAGCACAGTCCAACTGGCAATCGTCGCCGCGCTCGCGCTCGCCGTGTCGGGCTGCGCCGCCGAACCTACCATATCGCTCCCGCTGAAACTGGTTGCCGACGTGCCAATCGAGCACGCGTCGAGCCGCTTCGATTATGAAAGCGTTGATCCGGCGAGTGGTCGCCTGTTCATTGCGGACCTCGCCGGCAGCCGCGTGCTAGTTTTCGACTTGCAGGCCAACCGCTTCATCACGGCGATCGATGGCGTGACCAAGGTTCATGGCATCCTAGCAGTGCCCGAGCGCGGGACTGTCTACGCGTCCGCCACCGGGGATGACGAGGTTTCGCTGATCGACGCCCACAGCCTCGCTCCGGGCAAGCGTATTCCCGCGGGCCATTATCCCGACGGCATGGCCTGGGCGCCCCGGCAGGCCAAGCTGTACGTCTCGGACGAGCATGGCGATACCGTCGGCGTCATCGACGCGGTGCGCCGCGTCCTGCTGGCGAAGATTCCGGTCGGCGGCGAGGTCGGCAACACGCAGTACGATAACGCCGACGGTATGATCTATTCCAACGTGCAGACGCTGGGCGAGATGGTGGTGATCGACCCCGCCACCGATCGCGAGGTGCGTCGCATCAAGGTGCCCGGCTGCGAGAGCAACCATGGGCTGCTGATCGATCCCACCCGCCAGCTCGCGTACGTGGCATGCGAGGATAACGCCAAGATGGTGACCGTCTCGCTAGCTACCGAGAAGGTGATTGATGCCCAATCGGTCGGCTCTGGCCCGGACGTGCTGGCCTATGATCCGGCGCTGCATCGTCTCTATGTCGCGGCCGAGAGCGGACCGCTCGCGGTTTTCGACGTGACGAAAACGAAGCCGGTGAAAGTCGGCTTCGCGCGTGTGGCGAACAATGCGCATGTAGTCGGCGTCGATCCTGCGACGCACCGTGTCTATTTTCCGCTACGCGATGTCGGTGGACGCCCGGTGCTGCGCGTGATGGAGCCGGGCTGATATGCTCTATCTGTTCCTCAAGGCCGCGATCTCAGGCGTGATCGTCGCTGCCGTGTCCGAGATCGCGCGACGCAGCCCGGGGCTGGGTGCGCTCGTCGCTTCGCTACCGCTTATATCGGTGCTCGGCATGATCTGGCTCTGGCGCGATACACACGATCCCCAGCGGATGGCCGCGCACGCAGGGGCGACCTTCTGGTACGTGATTCCCTCGTTGCCGATGTTCCTTCTGATTCCCGCGCTGCTACGCGCGGGGGTAAACTTCTGGGTTGCGCTTGCGGCCGGATGTGCGCTCACGATCGCGCTCTATCTGTCCACCGCTATGATCGCTACGCGCTTCGGTTTGAAGCTTTAGCAAGGCGGCAGAATCAGTTTAGACGCACCCTACGGGTTGGGCCAGAAGAGTCGGCATCGGTTTCTTGGGGCCAGACACAGCGGCACGCCGGATCGCGCTCGAAACGTCGCTCGGCAACCGCACCGACCGCTCTTCAGACAGACCGGATGGAAAAGCACGGCCAGCCCTTCCTTGATGGCCTTTGTCAGCGAGTAGCCGTTGTCGACGCCGTTGTCTTTGTTAGCGCCAAGGGCAGCTAAGGGGAATCTGCGACCCAAAAGCGCCCGTCCGCTACCCACCACAAGCGGACCTTCGCGCCCAAGCTGCCGCAAAAATAGACCAGCGCGGTTTTCGAGCTAACGGTCGGTTGGAGCTGAACGGCGACAATTGGGCGCTTACCTGACGACCCACCAGTCGGGCCACTTGACCTTGCCCGGCGTCCGCGTCGCATCCCGGACTTCGGTCTGTTCCTCGACGGTGAGACGCCGCTCGCCAAGCCGGGCGAGCGCGGCCTGCACGAGCCAGGGTTCGATCAGCATGCGCGCAGTTTCGCGGAGGGGGTCCATTTTGGTCGCCATGCTGAGCGGCCGCAGCGCCATGTTTGCGTTTATCCACTCCACCCAACCGATAGCGAAGTGCTGGCCGGCAAGCCCATCCTTCCCACAGCGCGCGGCCCTTGCCTCCTCAATGGCCACTAATGCCGCGCGTCCGGCGGCGCCGTCCCCGGCGAGGCCTTTCTTCGAGATGTGGAGCAAGAACGCCTCGGCTGCGGTGACCATGCGCTCTTCGCCGCCCTCACGGATTGTTACCGGCTGGCCGAGCACGGCTTCATAGGGCACGGTGGACCTGCTGCCCTTGGGACGACCCCTGGGATTA
>JBBRMI010000248.1:0-10620 GCA_038230915.1 Polyangiales bacterium
ACCGAACCTGCTGCCGTCACCGAAACCGCTGCCGACTGCGAATTTGTGCTGACCCGAAACCGCTGCCCCGACCGACCCCGATCCCGCTGCCGATCAGCCGATCCCGCTCCCCAACCCGGCCCGATCACCAATCAAGGCTGCTCTGCAGATGCCGCATTGACCATGCCGGCGGCTGCGCCGGACTCGCTAGACTCCTGGCGCCGGCACCTGCCGACGCATCGCGTTGAGCGTGCCCAAGCGTCAGTGAGCATCGGCGCCAGCGCTGCTTCGAAGTGATTGGGGCGCGGTCATATCCAAAGCGCTGCCGGCGGGTAAACGCCCACTCCGAAGTTGTTCGACGTCCGCTCGGGCCGTCCAGTAGTCGCGCAGCGCTTCGACGTACGAACGCGCTGTCTCGACCTGTTCGCGCTTGGCCAGCAAGAGTCGAAAGACTGACGTGCTCATGGCGTTGTACTGAAGCTGCGTCTGCTCGACGATGCGTTCGCGCATCGGCAAGAGCACGTTCTTGATGTACAGCGCGCGATCGCGCGCGGCGGCCACTCGCGCAGCAGACACTCGGGCGGCCGTTCGGACCTGAACCGCTCGAGCTTTGAGCAGCTGCTGCTGCCGGCGCATCTCAGACTTGGCGCGCGCGACTTCGCCTTGCCCTTGATAGAACAGTGGGACCTGCACCTGCGCGAGCGGGCCGTAGCTCCATTGCCCTTCGTCGCGCTCGACCGTGATGCCACCTTTCAGCTCGGGAAGTAGACCTTGGGCCCGCGCGAGGTTGGCCCGACGTGCCGCTGCGGTGAAGCGGTAGCGCACCATGGCCAGATCGATGCTGCGCTCCACGGCGCGAGCTTCCAGGCCGGTGAGTGCCAAGTCCGGCGGCGGATCGCCAAGGCGACTCTCGGTACGCCAGGTGGCTTGAGCACCCCAGAGGCCGAGGAGTGCGTTCAACCTTTCGCGTGAGGCGGACAGAGCCGTTTCTGCCCCCGCGAAGCTGACTCGAGCTTCCTCGTACATCGCTTGCTCGTTCGCAAGATCCAGATCCGTGAGGTTACCAGCCTGGTGGAGGTCGTTCGCGACCACTGCCGAAGCTTCGAGCGCCTGCAGCACCGTCCGCCTAAAGTCCAAGACCTGCTGATCTGCCAGGTAGCCGTAGAACGCTCGCCTCACCTCCAGCACCACGTCGATGGCTCGCGCCGCGCAGCTCAGCTTGGCAGCGTCGAATGAGGCTTCAGCGACGCCGCTGCGCAGCGGTAAGAAGATCAGCTCAGATAGGTCTTCGGTCACCGAGACATCGATCGTCGGCGTCTTGCTCTTGCGGAATCGCAGTGACCCATCTGCCGCGGGGTTCGGTAAGGCGAGCGCACTGACTAGATCGCCCCGCGCGATGCCCAAGTCTTCGAACGACGCCTGAAGCTCGGCGTTGTTGAGCAGGGCCAGCTGTACCGCGCTCTCGGACGTCAAAGGCTTCGAGAGCAGCAGCTTCACTGCCTTTTGCGCCGAATCATCAGTCTCTAGATGCTGCCAGCGCACGTCGTGACCGGTGCGCTGAGAAACGATACTTCGAACATCCTGATAGCCCGCACTTTCAGAAACGCAGCCTGCCAGCAAACCGCACGAGCCAACCAACGCGCCAAACACCAATCCGCGCTTCAATGCCCGGCTCCCTCGCGCTTGACTAAATTCATCCCACAGATCGGGCACTTGCCCGGACCCGGACGGGAAATTTCGGGGTGCATCGGGCAGGTCCAGACTTCTGCGGCCGGGGGTTTATTGGCCTGGCCACTGCTGCCGCTTGGTGGGACCGCTGGTGCCTGCATTTGCATGGTGTGGGCGGCACTGGGGCTCGCAACCGCGCCTGCGGAAGGGGTTGCCAGGAGCGCTTGGGAATAGCCGAGAGCGAGTGTCTTTGCCTTGGGATTGGCGGGGTGGTCAAGGCCGGTGTCCAAGGTGGTCGAGACACATGCCCCGAGACTGAGCAGAACGATCAGCCCTGCCATAGTCGTGTTCGCTACGCGCAACATGATTTTCCTTCTTCATCCCGCGACGGTGATGCCGTCGCGCTTTAATTCAGCAACGTTGGCGAGATCTGCGGTCTCGCCTGCTGGATGGTCGTACCAGCCCGGATCGGCATAGCTCGTGAGCTTTTCGCGCACCTTCAGCAACGTGAACATCCCGCCCATCGTGATGGTGTCGAACGGCCCCTTGCCACCGACCATGGGGATGCTGTTTTTGGGAACCGGCATGCCCATGTCCGCCATGTCACCCATACCGGTTTGGCCCATGCTCATGTAGCCGGGCAGAAGGGAGCGGACGCGCCGATCGACGTTGCCGGTATCGACGCCGATCATGTTGGGGATGTTGTGGCCCATCTGATTCATCACGTGATGGGTCATGTGGCAGTGGAGGGCCCAGTCGCCAGGCGCGTCTGCAATGAATTCGACGTCCCGGGTGCTGCCCGTGGGAACCAACACGGTCGTTTCGGGCCATTGTGCGGAAACCGGCAGCGTTCCGCCGTCCGTAGCGACCACCTTGAAGTAGTGGCCATGAAGATGGATCGGATGATGATCCATCGCGCTCAGGTTTCCGATGCGAATTCGCACGCGGTCACCCTTTTTGCACACGAGCGGCTCGGTGCCCGGAAACACGCGGGCGTTCATGCTGAGCAGATTGAAATCAGTCATCTCGTTCGGATCGGGCCGAGACGTGCCCGGCTTGATCCGCCACTCACTGAGCAGCAGCGCGAAGTCGCGATCCACCTTGTACTCGGGGTTGGGGTTTCGCGGATGCACGACGATTAGCCCGATCATGCCCATGGCCATCTGTGTCATCTCGTCGTGGTGCGCGTGGTACATCAGCGTGCCGTGCTGGCGGAAGGTCCACTCGTATTTGAACGTTTCGCCTGGTTGAATCACTTTTTGCGTCAACCCACCAACGCCGTCCATGCCGTTAGGCAGATACACGCCATGCCAATGCACCGTCGTCGGCGCTTTGAGTTTGTTGGTCACGTAGACGCGAACGCGATCGCCCTCCACCGCTTCAATGGTCGGTCCGTGCACGCGCCCGTTGTAGCCCCAACATTGCCCGCTGATGCCTGGCGCAAACTCGTGCGTGACCTCTTCGGCGACGAGGTGAAACACCTTCACGCCTTCGACCACTTTCCAGGGCAGCGCGGCGCCGTTGGGCGTGATCACCGGCTGGTAGTCCTTCCCAGGCTGTCCGGGTGGCTGAGCGGCTGCTCCTGCCGGGGTGCCGCTGTACGAGCGTTCCCAACCCCGACCAGTGGCCGCAGTCTGCGCAGCCGCAGCCGTGCGCGCTGTGAGCAGCGCTGCACTCGTTCCGGCCAGCGTGGCGCCCGTGAGAATCATGTCCCTTCGAGTTACCATCTTGTTTTCCTATTCGACCACGTAGCGCCCCACCATGCCGCCCGCCATTGGGTCGGCACGTCGCCATGGACCAGCCAGTTAGCCTTCGTGGATTGATTCATCCTCGTTCCGCGATTCCTTCCGTCAGGCACCGTCCGAGCGAGGCCAGGCCAGACCACGAACGTCGCATCTTGCTTAGGCGCCAGCCGCACGCAGCGTGACACCCCATTTGCTCAGAAAATCAGGTCGCTTCTCGCCGCGAACCGGACAGTCGGCCGGGCGCACTGGCAGTCAAGGGTGCGACCCGCGACTATCGGCACGCGAGCGACGGCGCTCTGACGGCAACTCGCAAGTCGGCGCGGCATGAAGGGACTTCGCGCGCGTGGGCATGTATCGCGGCACGTTCATCGCTTGCTGAAGCAGTTGGGCTCGTTTCTTGCTGCTACCCGACGAAGTCCCGGCCCCGGGGGCGCCTGATCAACCCAACAGAAAGGGTGTAATCGTTTCGACGCAGCTGCGTCTGCGGTTACGAGGGCAACGAGAATTAGATCGGAAAGACGCCACCCATGACCGAGCAGCAAGCTATCCCTGACGCGCACGACCCGAGCCCTGGCACAGCGCGCGACCCGGTCTGCGGCATGACGGTGAACCGCGACGCCCCGCGCGGCGGCACGCTGGAGCACGAGGGCGCGACCTACTACTTCTGCAATCCGAAGTGCCACGACCGCTTCGCTGCTCTGCCAGCCAAGTACCTTGGCGCGACGCCAACGACTGCCGCCGCTCACAAGGCCACTGTCCCAGTCGCCGCGCCTTCGGCAGCTCCTGCGCGCGCGCAAACCTACGTTTGCCCGATGGACCCGGAGGTTCGGCAAGACAAGCCCGGGGCCTGCCCGAAGTGCGGCATGGCGCTCGAGCCCGAGCACCCGGTAGTTTCTTCCAAGACCGAGTGGGTGTGCCCGATGCACCCCGAGGTTGTCCGCTCGGAGGCCGGCAATTGTCCGATCTGCGGGATGGCCCTCGAGCCACGAACGAGCCAGATCGAACAGGACAATCCCGAGCTCAAGGATATGTCTCGGCGGCTGTGGGTCGCCGCAGCGCTCACCGTGCCGCTGCTCTTGCTGACGATGGGAGACATGCTGCCGGGACACCCGGTGTCGAGTCTCTTACCAGTGCGAGCGCGTTCACTGATCGAGCTCGCGCTCGCCACGCCGGTTTGTATTTGGTCAGGCTGGCCGTTTTTGGAGCGGGCGGTTCAGTCGGTCAAGAACCGCAGCCTGAACATGTTCACGTTGATTGGGCTCGGCGTGAGCGTGGCCTACGTCTTCAGCGTCGTGGCGGCGCTCTTTCCCGGAGCATTTCCCAGCTCATTTCGCGATCACCATGGCGCCGTGGGGCTGTACTTCGAGGCGGCAGCGGCGATCGTTACGCTGATCCTAGTCGGGCAAGTGCTTGAGCTGCGGGCGCGAGGTCAAACGGGCGCTGCGATTCGTCAGCTGCTCGAGCTGGCTCCGAAGACGGCGCGACGTGTCGATGAGGCTGGCAAGGAGCAAGACGTCGCGCTCGAGTCGATTCACGTGGGAGACCGTCTGCGTGTGCGCCCCGGCGAACGCGTCCCGGTCGACAGCGTGGTGATCGAGGGTAAAAGCAATGTGGACGAGTCGATGGTCACTGGCGAGGCCATACCGGTAACAAAGGAGCCGAGCAGCCACGTCGTGGGCGGCACCGTGAACGGAACGGGCGCGCTGTTGATAAAGGCCGAGAAAATCGGTTCCGACACACTGCTGTCGCGTATCGTCGCCATGGTTGCGGAGGCCCAACGCAGCCGTGCTCCGATCCAGAAGCTCGCCGACGTTGTAGCGGGCTACTTCGTTCCCGGCGTGATCGGCATCGCGCTCTTGACCTTCGCCGTCTGGGCCTTCGTGGGGCCCGAGCCTCGACTCGCTCACGCGCTGGTCAATGCCGTCGCGGTGCTGATCATCGCGTGCCCTTGCGCTTTGGGCCTGGCGACACCGATGTCGATCATGGTGGCGACGGGCAAGGGCGCCTCGGTGGGCGTGCTGTTCAAGAATGCGGAAGCCATCGAAGTGCTGCGCAAGGTCGATACGCTCGTCGTCGACAAGACCGGCACGCTCACCGAAGGCAAACCTAAAGTCACGAGCATCGTCCTGGCAGACGGAGTCGATGAAGGGTCGCTGCTCCAGCTCACTGCCAGTCTCGAGAAACGCAGCGAGCACCCGCTCGGAGCCGCCGTGGTCAAGGCGGCGGAGGAGAAGGGTCTGACCCTGGGCGACGTGACCGACTTCGAGTCGCTAACCGGAAAAGGCGTGCGCGGCGTGGTCGACGGCAAGCGCGTTGCGCTCGGCAACCGCGCGCTTTTGGAAGAGGTCGGAGCCAATGCACAGAGCCTGCTCACACGCGCCGACGAGCTCCGGAAGGGCGGCGACACCGTGATTTTCGTCGTGCTCGATGGCCAGCCGGCAGGGCTACTGGCGATCGCGGACCCGGTGAAGGAAAGCACGCCGGAGGCCATCCGAGCTCTGCACGCGGAAGGCCTTCGAGTCGTGATGCTGACCGGCGACACGCGCGCCACTGCCGAGGCGATCGCGAAGCGGCTTGGGATCGACGAAGTGATCGCGGACGTGCTTCCTGATGGGAAGGCCACCACGATTCGAGATTTTCAGAAGGCGGGTCGGGTGGTTGCGATGGCAGGTGACGGCATCAACGATGCACCGGCTTTGGCCCAAGCCGACGTCGGTATCGCGATGGGCACGGGGACCGACATTGCGATGGAAAGCGCCGGCGTCACGCTGGTGAAGGGCGACCTGCGCGGCATCGTGCGCGCTCGCGCGCTGAGCCGCCTCACGCTCGCGAACATCAAGCAAAACTTGTTTTTCGCCTTCCTCTACAACTCGCTCGGGATCCCGGTGGCCGCGGGCGCGCTCTACCCGTTGTTCGGAATTCTACTGAGCCCCATGCTAGCCGCCGCCGCGATGAGCTTCAGCTCAGTGTCGGTCATTGGAAACGCCCTGCGACTGCGGCACAAGAACATTTAACGGGTTATCCCTGCCAACAGCGCCCTCTCACTGAGCTACGCCTACACCGAGGCGTGAGACGATGTATCCAATTGTGATCCAAGACCGCGCGCCCAGACGCAGGATTTTGGCGCAAAAAGCCGTCACTGGAAGGCGACTTCGTGGCACAATTGGAGGATCGATCTCGAGCGCGTGATTGCGCAGCGAGTCAGCGCTTCCTTTTCGACAACCAGGAGATTCCATGAAACCTCGATCCTTGAGCGTTGCTCTGCTCGGCTTGTTTGGACTTTTCGCCGGTGTGCTTCCGAGCTGCGGCGGTTCTAGCGACGCGACGTTCTCATCGGGTATTCCTGCCGGCGCTGAACGTGGGGCGTGCCGTGCGGACGGCAACTGCGATACTGGCCTCGAGTGTCGATCCAATCTCTGCGTGAGCTCCGGAGGTAGCCAGAGCTCCGGAGGCACCTCCAACAACGCGGGCGGCTCAAGTACGTCGAAGGCCGGAGACTCGAGCTCGAGCGGCGGGATTGCCGCCGGTTCGGGGGGCGCGAACGCATCCGGAGGCATGAACGCGTCAGGCGCAGGCGTGGGTCAGGCCGGCTCGAGCGCAGCAGGTGACGCAGCGGGCGGAGCGGGCGGAGCGGGCGGCGCCGACGTGCAGTGCGACGGCTCTCATCCCTTGGTCTCGGAGAAGAATCGCTACTGCGACGTTGGAGCCTGCTATTGCAGCGATCCCTTCGATACGTGTTTCTCCAAGGAGACTGCGGCAGCCTGCTGTCAAAGCGCGCCGCGTTGCGGTAACGAAATCAAGGATCGCGGAGTCAATTGCGCCGGCCAGCACCCGGTGATCGGACCGCCACGAACCTGCACTCCCGGCAACTGCTTCTGCTCGGATGGGGCGACTGCAAAGTGGGACGTTTGCTTGCCCAAAGCCGTCGCCGCTTCGTGCTGCCCGCCCGGCGTGACGTTGACTTGTGTCGAATAGTTTGTTCCTCCCGGTCACGGCGCGCCCTGCACGCGCCTAGACAGCTGAGCGCCAACGAGGGCGTTTCAGAGGAGAAAACATCATGTTCATTCGCAAGCTGATCATTGCCGCGACAATTGGCATCGGGGCGTTGGTCCCCGCCGTGGGGTTGGCCGCAACTCCAACCAAACCAGCATGCGCGCTCGCGGTGCATCGGGTCACAGCCGTCAAGCCCTACCGTCTCATCGAGCATTCTGGCAGAGGCTCGACGGAACGGCTCGCCGGGGCAGAAATCTTCGTGCAAGCGGAGCCGGGACTCACCGCCGAGTGGCTGCGTCTGACGCTCGAACAACACCTAGCCGCGATGAAGAGCATTCCGATGGCCGACTGTCCGCTCGATATGAACGACGTTCGCGTTCAGGTCGATTCAGCCGGCCCTGGGTTCGCCGTGAAGATCATCGCCAACAGTGCGCGGCAAGCAAAGGAAGTTCTCCGACGTGCCGAGCTGCTGCTCCACTGAGGGCATCCCGGGTAACCTTGGCCAGCCGGATCACCTAGTTAGATCCGGAAGCGCCCGCGATGAGCGACAACCGAGACCCCAGCCTGGATTTGCTCATCGCGAGGCTCGCAGACGGCGACCGTTCGGCGTTCACACCCGTATTCAAGTTCCTGTGGACGCCGACGCTCCGTCTCTGTTCGAGCATCCTCAAGCACGAGGCGGATGCGGCGGACGCGGCCCAGCAGGCGATGGAGAGGATCCTCGAGCGAGCTTCCGACTACGACCGAAAACGCCCAGCGCTGCCTTGGGCGCTCGCCATCGCGGCCTGGGAATGTCGGACGACGTTGCGCAAGCGATCCCGGCGGAAGGAGGTGGCGGCGGACGCCGCACCGGAACCCTCGACCGACAATTCGGAAGGCGGGCTCGAGCAGGACAGGCTGATCGCGGGTGTGCTCGAAGCGATGGGCGAGCTGTCCGGTGCCGATCGGGAGGCCCTGATTGCGACGTTCTGGGATCAAGCCGCGAGCGTGAGTGGGCCAACCCTGCGGAAGCGACGCGAACGCGCGCTGAAGCGTCTTCGCGATTCGTTTAGGAGGCTCTATGGACTCGATTGACCTGAACCACCTGGAGCGTCGGGCCCGCCGAAAGTACGAATGGTCTCGGGCCCGCCGGGCTCTCGTCGGCTTCGCGCCGTCGCTGCTCGTCGTCGCCGCAGCGGTCGGGTTCGCCAAGCACCCGACCTCCACGTTGGCGTTTGGCGCGGCCATGTTCGCCGCCGGCGTCACGGCGCTCTGGTACGGGCGTAGCCTGAAGCGCGCGGTGCTTCCAGGCTTCGGCCTCGGCTTGGTTCCGCTGGCGCTCGCACTGTGCGCGAATCAATTCGGCCACGCTTGCATGGGCGACGGCTGCATGACCCTCTGCGTTCCCGCCTGCGCTGCAGGTGGGCTCGTCGCCGGCATTGGCATGGGTGTCATCGGTCATCGGCAGCGCCAAGGCGCCGGCTACTGGGCAGCCGCTTCGCTGATTGCATTGCTTACCGGCGCGATGGGCTGCACCTGCGTCGGCTATGCTGGAGTTGTCGGTTTGGCTGTCGCGTTCGGGCTCGGCATCTTGCCGGCGGTTGTGCGAGCACGACTTTGAGGAACCGACGCGCGTCACGGTGCGGCAAGACGACCACTCGATGACTTGCAGCCCCACTCCGGGCCCGGCACAAGACGCCGGCACAATCTCGCCGGCCCTCTTCCTGAACTCCTCACCGGGTTTGCTCTACACTACGTCCCATATGACCGAGGATTCATGCGGTGCCCAAGGCGATACAGTCGCCGCCCTCAACAGCGGCTGCTTCTGCATCAGCCTGGACACCGAAGCCCTGCGACGTGAGCTTGGAACCGATCCGGGGACGCGGGAGGTGTACCCGTTGATTGAGCGGAGGTGTCCGCACCTTTTCGCGACGATGCCCGTGTTCGTGTCGCGGGCTCAGCTCGACGCCATGGCGGCCGTCGTGCGCGCGGTGGAAACGGTGGTGGCGATGCCGGCCTATCAGGAGCTGGCGATGGCTCGGGCGCCGGAGATTGCGCAGCTATATCCTAAAGGCCCACGCGGTGTGTTCCAGAGCTACGACTTTCATGTCGCCGGCGCGAGCCCGCAGCTGATCGAGATCAATACCAATGCCGGCGGCGCGCTTCTAAATGCTGCTCTGGCGCGTGCGCAGAAGGCGTGCTGTCCAGCCATCGCGACGATGAGCACCGATCCGGTGGCTGTCGAAGCTCTGGGTGGCGTCTTCATCGACATGTTCCGCGCAGAATGGCGGCTTGCGCGGGGCGACCAGGCGCTTCGCCGCGTCGCCATCGTCGACGACGATCCGCAGAGCCAGTACCTGTATCCCGAGTTCGTACTGTTCCGGGAGCTGTTTCTGAGCCACGGAATTGAGGCGGTCATCGCCGACCCCTCGATGCTTCGCGTGGACGCTGGCGTCCTGTCGTACGACTCGTCGCCCATCGACCTTGTGTATAACCGGTTGACTGACTTCATGCTCGAAACTCCGGAGCACGCCTCGCTCCGCGATGCGTACCTTCGCGATGCGGTCGTAGTCACGCCGAATCCACGCGCGCACGCGCTGTACGCCAACAAGCGCAACCTGGTCGTGTTGAGCGATGCGGCGCATCTTGCGGCTCTCGGGGTGGCCGCGGACATCATCGACACGCTGCTGCGCGGAATTCCGAAGACAGAGCTGGTCCACGCCACCGACGCCGAGCGACTGTGGACCGACCGACGCGAGCTGTTCTTCAAGCCGGTTGCGGGCTACGGCGGCAAAGCTGCCTACCGTGGCGACAAGCTGACCCGCCGCGTCTGGGAGCACATCCTGTCGGGCGACTACATCGCGCAGGCGTTGGTCCCTCCGGGGCTGCGGCAGACCGCATCCGGCAACGACGCACGGCCGCTCAAGTTCGACCTACGCGACTACGCGTACGACGGCGCCGTGCAGTTCGTCGCGGCGCGGCTCTACCAGGGGCAGACGACGAATTTCCGAACGCCAGGTGGAGGGTTTGCTCCCGTCTTCACCGACGTCGCGCCATGACGCGGGCCCATTCATGACTTCGCCCTCTGATTCTGGCGCGGGTCTTGATGGCGTCGCCGTTTCACCGCGTGTACCAGCCACGGGAGGGCGATCAGCCCGCCGAGCAGCACCCAGGGCAGCGCAGCGTACAGGTGCCAACGGTGCTCGATGGCGCCTGCCGCGACGATCAGGGCGGGAAGGCCGACGAGCACAATGCC
>JBBRMI010000249.1:0-10382 GCA_038230915.1 Polyangiales bacterium
AGCCGACCGAACCTGCTGCCGTCACCGAAACCGCTGCCGACTGCGAATTTGTGCTGACCCGAAACCGCTGCCCCGACCGACCCCGATCCCGCTGCCGATCAGCCGATCCCGCTCCCCAACCCGGCCCGATCACCAATCAAGTCTGCCCCTGCCGTAGCCGCTTAGCCCAGAGCTACCGCAGCTCGTTCATACGGGAGCGAGCCCGAGCCGCGTGCAAGGAACGCGGAAACCGCTCCAACAGGCTCTGCCAGGACGCAAGCTCGCCCGGGCGATCTCCTAGTTGCGCGAAGGCACGCGCGCGACCGGCTAGCGCTTCTTCGACCACCGGACCACCCGTGGCCACATAGCGTTCGAACTGGGCCAGCGCCCCTCGAGGATCGCCACGCTGCAGCAGCAGTGCCCCCAATGTCACGGCAGAGAGAGCCGCCTCGTTGGAGTGGGGAAACAGCTGTTGGAGGTGGTGATAACCCTCAATCGCTTGGCTGTCGTGTCCGCTGCTGCGCAGTTGATTGGCGCGCGCAAAGACCGCGCTTGGGCTTTCGACAATAGGCTCCGCGCTCGTTGGCGTGGGCGGTTTGGGCGCCATAGCGTCAACACCCGCGCCGCTCTCAGGCTCTGCTTGCTCAGGCTTCGCGGTGGTTAGGGCGGCGGCCCTCGGCCCCGCAGGCGCGACGACAACGGCCGGTGGTGCAGGCACATGTTGAGCAACCCCTGACTTCGCCGTCGACGTCGGCCTGCTCAAGTACTGAGCCGCGGCGAGGGAACCGAACAGAAGCGCTGCAGCCGAGAGCGAGAAAACCAGGCCGCGGCGAGAGGCCACGCGAGGAGCTGCCAGCGCGCGCGCCACGACGCGCTGATCACGCTCGCTGTCAGCCCCGACGGATAAACGGGTGGCCAGCCCGGGTCCGAGTTCGAGCAGAGCCGCGCAGGCGGCACAATCCCGCCCGTGCAGGCGAAGCTCCGCCAGCTCCTCGGGGGAAGCGAGCTGGGCCAACGCTCGCTCCAAAAGGTCGCCCCGGTGCGGATCACCAGGTCGACGTGCGGCGGAATCCTCGCTGCGCGTCACGCTTCGCCTCCCAAGGCATTGCGCAGCACCGGATCGCGCTGAATACGCCGACGCAAGGCGTCTTTTCCGAGCCGCAATCGAGTCTTGATCGTATTGACGGAAACGCTCTCCACTTCGGCGACCTCGGCGATCGAATAGTCGAGCGCGACGTGCAGCAGCATGGCTTCGGCCTGAACGCGTGGCAGCTTGGTCATCAGTCGGCGTAGCGCCTCGCTCCGCTGCGCTGCCACCGCCGTGTCCGCGGCGAGCGGCGCGCGATCCCGCTCCAGGTCGCGCTCATCCGTTACTAGTCCAAAGCGGTCAGCCAACAACCTCAGCCGGCGACGAAAGCCGTGATTGGTTCGCAGCGTAATGCGCACCGCGTAGTGTCGAATCGAGCATTCGAAGCGATAGCTCGGAAGCGCTCGATGGATGGCGATTAGGGCATTTTGCACGGCGTCCTCGAGGTCCGGATGGCCGGGGCCCAGTAGCGCCCGGCACGCACTCTTCACGGCGGGCAGCAGTTGGCACAAAAGCGCCGACACCGCGCCCGGCTCACCAGCCAACGCGCGGCGAGCTAGCGCATCGTGCGTTGGCACGCCACCGCCCTGGATGGCCGGTGAATGCGACGGTTCAAGCTGAGCCGCCGCGTGAGACTGACGCTTCAACTGGGCTGTCATCCGCGCCGTGATCCGTACTTGTAGCTCCGCAGCGAGCAGCCGGGTCTATCAAAAGACGCGGGCTACCCGCGAGTCTTGCGCGCTCGCGGTGTTATGCTCGCCTGATGAGAGCAGGCATTTTTGCGTTGGTCTCTCTGATTTGCTTGGCGAGGCCCGCGGGTTTTGGGCTCCAATGTAGTGACACCTCGCGTCTTGTCGGACGCATTCCCGTCCGGGCGACTAGCGGCGTTGAGGACAACCCCGCCGGCGGCGGCCCCAACGCCACCGCGGGTACAGGCGGCACCGACCTGGCCGGCGGCGCTGCCGGTGTCGACGCGAGACCTGCCGCGCTGGGTCCGTTCGGCGTGCCGCGCCTGGTCGCTGAGCTCTCGGATCCCGACGCCGACGAAGCCGAGCCGACGCTCTCCGATGACGAGCTGGAGATCTACTTTAAGTCCACACGCCTCGAGCAGCGCGCGCAAGTCTTCATCGCAACCCGGAACGGCCAAATGGAAGAATGGAGCGCCCCCAGCTTGGTTCAAGAGCTGACCTCCCCCGAAGGCGAAACTTTTTCGCCCGAGCTCGCGCGCGACGGGCTCACGCTGTGGATGGCGTCGAGTCGCCCGGGCGGCCGCGGCGGCAGCGATCTCTATGTTGCCACGCGAGCTGCGCGCGGACAGCCCTGGTCAACCCCGACAATGGTCGCCGAGCTCAGCACACCAGGCTGTGACATCGACCCGGGGCCACTGCCCGAGCACGATCAGTTCATCGCGACGCAATGTCCCGACGGCGATCATAACCACCTGCTGCTCTCGCAGCGTGCGGAGCGACGGGCGCCGTGGGGAGCGCCCGTCTACCTGATGGAGCTCAACACGGCCGCCAAAGAGGGTGACCCGGTCTTCGCCAGCGACGGATTGGTACTCTACTTCGCTACGACCCGCGACTCGCCCAACGGCGACGACCGCGCCGATATCTGGCGCGCAGCTCGCGCTTCGCTGGGCGAGCCGTTCGGCGCCCCCACCCCCGTCCAGGAGCTGAACATCCTCGAGGTCGATGACCAAGACCCTTGGGTGTCGAACGACGAGCGGCACATCATGTTTTCGTCGACGCGCGACCGGTCGCCACGCGAACTTTACGAGGCTTTTCGCTAGTCCACCGCTTGGTGCTGCGGTTCAAACCAACCCGGACAGCGGCCCGGTCGTGTACTTTGGATCACCGAATTGGTTGGCCGTGATCCCGAAGGCGTTTTGGATCGAGACGAGCAGATCGTTGTGGGAAGCGTCGTTGAACTTTAGGCGCCGGCCGAGGTTGAACGTCTTGCCGCCACCGAGCAACATCCGCGGCACGCGCGTGCGACCGTGGTGGGTAGGCTCGCTGATCTCACTGCCGAACAGGATCACCGTCGAATCGAGCAGGGTGTGGTCGCCTTCCGGAATCGCGGCTAGTTGACCCACGAAATAAGCCAACTGTTGCATGTACCAATTGAAGATGGTCGCGTGGTCTTGGGCGCTGCCGAAGTGTTGGTAGTAGTGGTGATTTTGATTGAGCCCCAACCAGGGGAAGTAGGCTCGAGAGGCAGCGTCGGTCCAAGCTAACGTGGCCACTCGCGTGAGATCGCAAGCCAGCGAGAGCACGAGCATGTCCATCATCTGTTTACCGATGACCGGCATGCGAGCGCTCACGCCTTGGTCGAGCCCGCCGTTGCCGAGCTCCCCCACCGCGCCACCCGTTCCGTAATTGATGCGATCCGCGAGCGTGGGCGCTGGGTCCGGCTTGTGGCACGTCGCGCTGACCGTGCCGCCGGACAAGTCCAAACGGCTTTCCAGGTCTTTCAGTTGCGCCAAATGCTCATCGAGCCGTTGCTGGTCGTTCACGCCGACCAGCGGGCGAATCGCGCCGAACTCGCGGCTCGTGGCCTCGAGCACCAGGTGCTTTTTGGCCTTGCGCAGCTCGGCCGCCGCCAGCTGCTCCGGCGAGCCACCGAGATCCGTGAAGATGCGCAGGTAGGCCTCGTACGGATCACTCATCGGCGGAGCAGGTTGCCCGGGCGCGGAGTAGCTGATGATGTTGGTGGGCAGCGCTCCGTTTTCGTAAGTGGGCCACAGCACGCCAAACTCGAGCGTCTTGAACTTGTTTGTGGCGCCGATCTGAGCGCCAATCGCATGATCGAGCGACGTGCCGTTCGGAAAACCCGCCGGCCCGCCGATGAAGAAATCAAACGGGCCAGCCGGCAACGGCAATCCAGTCAATAGCGCGCTCATGCCGCGTGCGTGCGGGTGCCCGAAGCCATCAGCCGCAGTCTTGACTTCAATGCCGTCCAAGAGCAGCAGCTTGTCGCGGTGGGGTGCCAGCGGCTCGAGGATGTACGGCAGCTTGAAGTCGGTCTCCGAGTCGCCCTCCGGCCAGAAAAATCCGTCGTAGTAGCCGCCCGGCACAAAGAACGTCACGAAGCGCTTGGGTTCGACCAGCGCCTGCGCTGAGGCGCGCTTGAGATCACCCATGACCTCGAGCCACGGCAGGGCCAAGCTAGCTCCCAGCGCCCCACCGAGCAGCGCGCGGCGGCGGATCTTGCTGGCGGTTCGGATGGCGTA
Source organism: Polyangiales bacterium (assembly GCA_038230915.1). Lineage (GTDB taxonomy): Bacteria > Myxococcota_A > Polyangia > Polyangiales > Polyangiaceae > PMG-095. Next base: position 4,296 of record JBBRMI010000249.1, read on the forward strand.
GCGACCTGGCTTCATGGCGTGCTCCCTGAGCTGGCGACTTGGGCAGAGGGTGGCGTGCGATACAAGAAGGCGTCTGTCTCGGTCATCGAAAGCATCAGCTCACGCAAGCTGCGACCACTGCTCTGAAAGCGCTGACTGAGCTTGGTAATCCCGCATGCGTCTTGGGCGGTCTCGCCTCGACCGATGGCAAATCGAGACCATTCAGTGACCAGACACGTCTCGACCGCTTTGCTCCGAGCCAGTTGGCTGGCGAGCTGCACCGGGCCAATGAAGGCACCGTCGGCGTCACTGCCGGTGAGCTCGCCACTGGCGTCGACCGGCTTGCCGCCTTCTAAATCTCGCCAGCGCCCGCTGGCGTCGAAATTTTCGAGCGCGAAACCAAGCGGATCCATGAGCACGTGGCAACCGGCACAACTCGGATCCTGGCGGTGCGCCTCCAAGCGCTGACGTTCGGTGGCGTTCGGATCGGTCACCGAATCCCGCCGGTCAATGATGTTGTTCGGAGGACTGGGCAAGGAGCTGCACAACAATTTCTCGCGCACGAATTTGCCGCGCAAGATCGGGTGCGTACGATTGGCCGTCGCGTTCCAGGAGAGGATGCTCGGCTGAGTGACGACGCCCGCGTAGCGAGTCGGATCCAATTCGACTCGAACGAAGGCGTCGCCGGTCGGCCCCGAGACACCGAAGTATTTAGCCAACGTTGCATTCATCAACGTGAACGGCGCCGTCAACAACGTCGTCAGGTCTCCGGGCGAGTCGAAGTAGAGGTACTCGGCGAATGCCTCGGTTTGCCGGCGCAGCAGCGGACCGATTTGCGCCGTGTAGTCGGGAAACAGCGCCGGATCCTTACCCTGCCCGTCGATCTTGAGCAGGCCCAGCCAGTAGTCGTGGAAGTGACCCACGACGTTTCGCGTTCGTGGGTCTTGGAACATCCGCTCGGCCTGCGCCCGTACCTGCGCATTGGTCTGCAAGGTTCCGGCTCGCGCTGCATCGAAGAGCGCCGCGTCAGGCATCGAACCCCACAAGAAATAGGACAAGCGCGACGCCCTGCCCCACCCATCCACGGCTTCGACGCCAGGCGCTGCCGGCACGGGTGAGCCATTCTCGACGCGGTACAGAAACTGCGGAGCCAGCAGCATCGTCTGCACAACGGTGTCGAGCGCGTCCTTGAACTCGAAACGAGCGCGCGCCGTCTGGAAGAGCTCCTGAAAACGCGCTTGCTCGTCGACCATCATCGGCCGTCGGAACGCGCGCTCGCCGAACCGAGTAATCAGGCTGCTCACACAAGCCGCTTCAGCCGCCGGATTACCCGCGAAGTCTGCCGGGTTGCAGCCCGTAAAGCTCGCTAGGTTAGCGAGCGCGGCTTGGCTCAGATCGTCGGCAGCTGTCACGTAACCTTCGGCTAACACCGCCGGAACACGCAGCACGTTCGCGTCGTTGTCGAAGCCGAGCGACTGCTCTTCAGGCGGGAAGCGATTGGCAGGCGCGCTGCTGTCACCTAGCAAATCAGCGACCGTATTGTTGTATTCGAAACGCGTCAGCCGGCGCAGCGGCGACGGACCCGGGCTGATCGCTTGGCAGTCCGAGTTTGTCGGTTCCGACGTCCCCGCTGGTGCGCCACCTCCAGCGGCGGTGGCTGGGCGACCGCCGTTGCCCGGGGCGGCGGTCGAAGCGCAGCTGGCTGTGGCCAGACCTACAACGACCAGCGACGCCAGGCGCCTCAACTCTTGCCCCGTCGGGATGCTTCCTTGACCATCGTGTCGTCGGGCTAGTAGCCGCCGCGCCAAGGAGCGGGTCTATGAAAGATGCGGGCGTCAGCCGCGAGGCGACGCCGCCAGCGCGGTCACCGGACTGCTCCCACCGCCCTCTTGCAGCTACTCGACCCGACGCGCCATCCGCTCGTTGGGCGCGGACGCGACCCTGGCGATCATGAACTATACGGCGGCACGCGTCATTTTCCTTCGAGTATACGGAGCCGGGCGGCAACCTCGCCGCTAAATTGTCCGCTCGGATACCGCTGCTGATAGCTCGCCAAAAGCCGCTTGGCCTGGGCCTTGTCTCCAGCGTCGGCTTCGGTACGGGCGGCGGCAAACAGCGCTGTTTCCGCAGCGCGGGAGCCCGAGAAGCGCCGGCTGACGTCCAGGTATTGGCGCACGGCGCCGCGGGCGTCGCCCTGAACCAGCGCGCAATCGCCCTTCAAGGTCAGGGCTTCGGCCTGCTGACTGCGCGCGCTACGGGCTGCCAGCACGGCGTCCAAATCCGCGAGTGCCCCGCGTGCGTTGCCGCTCGCCACGCGGTGTCGAGCGCGTGCTAGAAGCTCCGCGGCAGTTAGCCCCGACGTGGCGCTATTGGCGTTTGGTGCCGGTGACATGGCGGTGGGTTCACCTGGCGCGGCCGAGGCTTCAGCGGCAGTCAGCTCGGCACGAGCCGGCGGCGTGTAACTCCAACGCTGACCGGGCCCCAAGTCGGCCCACCGCTCGCCGGACGGTGAGAGCACCCTCACGCGGCCGCGCGTCACCGAAACGCCGTCCGGGACGACGCGAAATTCGGTGCCGACCACGTTGACCGAAAACAAAGGCGTTTCGACGCGGAACGACTGATGCAAAGTCGGATCCACGCTGACGTCGGCAACGCCACCGCGCAGCATCACCGCGCGATCTTCCGGCGACCATGAAAGTGACTGCGCGCCGGTCACGCTCAGCTGAGCGTGCGCCAAGCTTACCCGTAACGTCTCGCTGGGGGCGAGCTCGCGATGAGTGGGAACGGCAGCGCCCGATGCGAGTCGCTGACCGGCGACGGAGAGCCAGCCCGCGACCACGCGATCAGCCGCGGGCGCTTGAACGAGCGCAGCCTGTGGCGCCGAAGCACCGCGCCAGCTCCGCGTGAAACCAACTGCGAAAAGCGCGATTGCTGCGGCCCCCGCTAGGCCCCAAACCCAACGATTTCCACGTGCTTCAAGCGCAACCAGCTCCCCCGGGACCGCCCTTTCGCCGTCCCGCGCGCCCAACATAGCGCGCGCGATGGCGCGTTCCTGGACGTTTGCCTTGAGCGAAGCTTCGACCCTCTCATCGACGAGCTGAACCACGCCAAGCATGGTGGTGTGGTCTTGTCGGCAGCGTTCACACTCGGCAAGGTGCCCTTCGACGCGCAGCCGTTCGGCGTGCGACAGCGCAGGTGACCTTCGCTCCAGCAATAACTCAGTAGGTATGCAGCGTGCGTGGATCATGGTGCCTCACTGGCGGTCAAAAGCTCTCGCAGTACCGGGTCCCTCTTCGCGCGCGCCATCAGCACCCGGCGAGCGTGGAAGATGCGCCCCTTGGTCAGAATCTGGTTGGCGCCGATGATGGCGGCAACCTCGTCGATGGGCCGACCTTCCAAGAAATAGAGCACGAAGGGGATGCGCTTCTTGGGACCCAGCTTTTCGAGGTGATGGTAGAGCCGCTCGATGTGGCGGCGGGTTTCGGCAATCCGATCGGGTTGCGGTTGGGTGTCCAAAGGTTCCGCCGACCCACGTAGCAGCTCGAGCGAGGCGTGCTTGCGGTGCTTGGCGTAACGAAAATGGCGAAAGGCGACCCGGGTCGCGATGCTGGCGAGCCAACGCTCGACGCTGGCTTCGCCGCGGAAACGCGGAAAAGCCTCAACGGCGGCGCTGAAGGTCGCCTCGAGTAAGTCTTCGACCTCAGGCCGGGGTCCGACGATGCGCAGCAGCAAGCGGTGCACAGCCGGCGCCTGAATCCGGAACAGCTGGTCGAGCGCCCGGCGATCGCCCGCACGACAAGCTTGGATCAGGCGATCCTCTTTTGCGGTGCCGATCGAACGTTCTTCTGAGCCCACCCACGTTAGTGACTTGAGCGGCCGCGGAGGTGATAAAACCTTGCGCTCGGTCAGCGAATGCGAACGAGGGGCGACCCCTAGCCACGCACCGCAACTTTTTTCTCACTTTTGGTACCGCTCGGGCCACTCGAGCCTGGCCATGATTCGTCGGCTGTTCTCGCTCTGGCTGTTACTGTCAGCATGTGGTTCCGCGCCTGCCAGCCCGCCGGCGGGCGAGCCGGCAGGCGCTACGGCGGCGTCGGGCGGCGCCTCCCCGATGCCCATGGCAGGCGGAGGCGGTGGCGGTGGCGGTGGCGAACCAGGCGGCGGCGCGGGCGGCGCGTCGGCGGGGGGGCCTGGTGGCGGCATCTCGAACAACGGCGGCGCCTCGACCGCGGGTGAAGCCAGCACCGGCACTCAGACCGCGATGCCGGCCGAAGGACACGGGCCCGGCACGATCTACGACCTGAGCCTCGACGCCAAAGATCGACCGGTGCAGGGCGCGCACTTCAGGCTCTACGTGCCGGATGGCGTGCCGCAGCTGACCGGCGTGATCGTCCACCAGCACGGTTGTGGCCGCGATGGCATCAACGTGCCGCAAGACCTGCAATGGCAAGCGCTTGCCAACCGCTGGGGCATGGCCTTGCTCGGCACGGAGTTCAGCACGGTTTTTCCCGACGGCGACCACTGCGATCGCTGGTCCCACATCGAGAACGGCAGCAGCGATCTGTTCGTGAACGCGCTCGACGCGTACGCGGCGAAGACCGGACACGCTGAGCTGAGCGCGGCGCCGTGGGTGCTCTGGGGCCATTCGGGTGGTGCGACTTGGGTGTTTCAAATCAGCAAAAAATACCCTCAAAAAATCGTGAGCGTCGTGATCAAGAGCATCTGCGAAGCCGACCCGGCCTTCAGCGCCGCACTTGTCGACATTCCGATGCTGCTCGCGACCGGGCCGCAAGACTTGGGTCAATGCTACCCGATCACCACGAAGATTTTCGAAACCTACCGCGCGGCCGGCGCGCCGTGGACCTACGTCGATGAACCCGAAGGAACGCACGACACGGCGCAGCTCCGCTCGCTGGCCATTCCTTACTTCGACGCCGTGATCGGCGCGCGGCTCGGCACGGCTGGCAGCACCTTGAAGCATCTCGGCGACGCCGGCGCGACCTTGGGTGACCACACCACGCGCCTTGCAACCGCTAGCGAAGCATTCGTGGGAGACAAGACCCGCGCTTCATGGCTGCCGACGCCCGCACTAGGTCAGGCGTGGCACCAATTCGTGACCACGCGCAAAGCGCTGGACTGCTCGACGCCAGCAACGGGGCCACAGGGCCTGACGGCCAAGCTTCAGGCGGGCCACGTCAACCTGACTTGGATCCCCAACGCCGATCTCGAAAGCGGCGTGCAGTCCTTCAAAATCTACCGTGACGGAACTTTTGCGCTGAGCGTGCCCGGCGACGCCAAACCGTTCCAGGGTTGGAACTACGGCGACGAACCGGAGCCGGTCGCGCCCACCGCGACCGCCCAAGACGCGACGCCTGGACACGCGTACCGGGTGTCACTGGTCAACGGCGCAGGGCTCGAATCGCCCCTGAGCGACGAAGTAACAGTCGTCTCGCAATAGCGCGATTTCTTTTCTCACTAGAGCGTTGGCTGAGGGAACCAGACAGCATGCGGAAGTGCTCGGCTGCGTGGCTCACGCTAACTGGATTGATGGTTCCTGGCCTGGCTTGCACGGCCAACCTCAACGCTGAAGGAGGAGGAGGCCAGGGACCCAACGGCGCCGGCATCTCCGTCGGCACCCCGGGTGCAGGTGGAAGCATGGCCGCTTCGGGTGGGTCCAGCCTCGTTGGTGGCAACGGCGCTGTGCTGGGGCCTCCGCCCCCCACGGTCATTCGCCGGCTCACCAACACCGAATACGACAACACCGTGCACGATTTGCTCGGCACGAAGACCAGCCCTGGCGCGGCCTTCTTGGTGGACGAGAAGCGCCTCGGCTTCGACAACATCGCGGCCGTGCAAACCACGTCGCCGGTGCGGGCCGAGCAGTACATGCTGTCGGCCGAAAAGCTCGGCACTGAAGCTATCGCGGCGTTGCTCTCGAGCACGCCCTGCGCGGCCGCTGGCGACGCCGCGTGCGCGGGCCAGCTGATCCGCGACTTCGGTCAAAAGGCTTACCGACACCCGCTGAGCGATGCCGAGAGCGCGCGCTTGCTCGGGGTCTTTCAGGTTGGCAGCGCCAATGGTGGTTTCAAGCGCGGCGTCGAGCTGGCG
>JBBRMI010000250.1:0-10356 GCA_038230915.1 Polyangiales bacterium
CCTGACGCTGCTGGCCGTGCTGCACGTGGCAACGGGCGTCACGGCGCTGCTGCGCAGACCGCTGTGGTTGATTTGGGTGTGGCGCGCGCTCAGCGTTGCCTCGGGGCTGGCGTTCGTGATCGTCGGCTGGTCGATGGCGGCCACTGCGCTTTACGTGGCCAGGCTGTATTTGCGCCTCGGACCATCAATCGGGGCCGGCATCGCGACGGCGGCTTTCTTGCTCGCCCTCCTCACACTGCCGATGGCGGTCTGGGGTGCGCGCCACACCTGGCCAAGTCGTGTGCGTTCGGCACGGCGCCTGGGCATCGGCGCTTTGACACTGGTCCTGCTGGCGGTGCTCACCTTGCCGCTAGCCAGCAGCGCCGCGCTTGCCGCGCCGGTGCACCAAGCCGACTCACGGCTGGTCTCGGACCTAACCAACTTGCTGGAGGAGTTCGTTCAGCAAGGGCCCGAGCGCGCTCACCCAACCGTGGCCGGAGCCCCGCCGGCGGTCTGCAAGAACCCGATCACCACTGACGGCTTGACCTTGCTCGTAGCGTACGTCGCGCAAAGAGGCGGAGTGAGCTCGGTCTGCCTGCAAGGGTCGAATGGTCGCGAGCTGTACGCACACCTCAAGCGATTGTTGACGCGCCGAGCGCGCCGAGGCTCCACGGTCGTGATCGATCTGGTTCGGGCGATCAAGCCACTTTCGCAGCGCTTCCCGCTGTTGGACACGCTCGAGGTGCGGCCCGGTCTGGACGGCGTGTGCGAGGCGCAAAGTTGCCTGCCAGCCTGGCAGCTCACGCTCGGCGACGCGTTTTCGGAGAATCACCCGTTACCTTCGCTGCCCGAAGTAAGCTACGGGTTTTCGACCGATGCGGTGCGCAAAGCGCTGGGTTCGCCGCCTGAAAGCATGGGGCGCGGTATCGACGGTTTGGTGCGGATCGAGACCGAGAGTTTTTCGGCCGACAGCACAGGCGTACATCGGCTGATCCGCACACGTACGACGCCGCCCGCGCTCAGCGCCGTAGGCGTCAAGCAGGCGGTCGCGGCGGCGCAGCACTACATCATCGACGCCCAAGAGCCAGACGGAACATTCCGGTATTCGCTCGATCCGACCACCGGCGTCGAGGACAGAGCCACGTTGAACCTGCCGCGCCAAGCCGGCACCACCTACGCCCTCTGCGAGCTGGGTGAAGGCGCGCGTCTTCGTGGCACCGTCAAGCGCGCACTCGCGGCCTTCGAGCCCAACGAAGACAAGCTCGGGGATGTCTCGGCGCTGCGCGACGGCACCGAGCACGGCCTCGGCAAAAGCGCGTTGCCGCTCTTGGCGATGCTGCGTTGTCGCGGGCTGGTCGGGCCGGACAACGATCGCTTGATTGGGCAGCTGAGCCGCTTGGTGCTCAAGTTGCAGCGCGAGAACGGTAGCTTCTATCCCGCGTTCGATCTCGGCGCGGGTCAAGGCAGCGGCCAGGGCGAGATCTTGTACGCGGCCGGACAAGCGGTCTTGGCACTGGTGTTATTGGAGCAGCAGCTCGACGGTTTGAAGGGTAGCGCGGCCGAGCCATTGCCAGCACCGAACGTGGTCAAAGCGGCGCTCGACCGCGCGATGGCCTACTACGGCGGGCCGTATTGGCCCAAGCCGCTGCGCGACTTCTTCTTTTTCGAGGAAGGCTGGCATTGCTTGGCCGCGCGCCACGCGCTCACCTCGCATCGTAACGACGGCTACGAGCGGCTGTGCATCGACTACGTGGGCTCGCGCCTGCGCTATGTGGTGCGCGCCGCCGACAGCAGCGAGCCGAATTTCGTCGGTGGCTACGGCCTGGGCGACCTTTTCCCGCCGCGAAACACCGCGACTTCAGGGCTGGGCGAAGCGCTCAACGCCGCGATCACCATCAAGCGAAAGCGCGGTTTGCCGGTCGACGACGACAAAGCGCTACTGCGCGATCTCGTGACGTTCCTGCTGCGCGCGCAGTGGTCCGAAGCCGGTTGCTACGCCTGCCTCAAGCCAAGCGACGTGGTCGGCGGCTTCTCCCAGCAACTCGCGTCGCCCGACATCCGCATCGACTACGTGCAGCACGCGATGTCGGCGATTGGGCACGGCGGCGAGCTCTTGTTTTAGGGGTCGGGGGTCGGGGGTCGGGGGTCAGTCGAGCGAGGCGTGAGGGATTGAGGGGGCCGCTTTCGCGGGGCCCGACGGAGCGGGCAGGTCGCACGCTGTGCGGCCAACCTCTGTTCGGCGCAACGCATCCGCACGGCGCGAGGGGTGAGGGCCGCCCTTGCTCGCCCTGATCCCTCCGCCGACTAACCCCTGACCCCCGACCCCTACGGCCTAGGGTGATCCGGATGCTCGTTGTAGAAGGCGTCCAAAGACTCTTTGGTGATTCGCAAGGTGACCAAACCGTCGCGGAGCAGCTTGGCTTGGCAACCCAAGCGCGAAGTCATTTGGACGTCGAAGGCTTTGTCCAGGATGTCCTCTTCGTCTTCTTCGGCTTCGCTGAGGAGCGACGCGCCTTCTTCGACGTAGACGTGGCAGGTGCTGCAGGCGCACACGCCGCCACAGGCGCTGCCTTCGGGGGCGTCGATCTGCCGAGCAGCGTCGAGCAAGGAGGTACCGAGCGGCACTTCCACCTCGAGATTTTGGTCGATAAAGCGGACTTTAGGCATGATTTTCGTTACGGCGCGTCGCCGCGGTGACGCGCGACGTGGGCGTCGACGCCGTCGGCGTGCTGCACGCTCTTTTCGATATCGAGCACGCTCTTGCCCGCGATCGCTTGCGCGACGGCGCGGTTCATACGCCGCCCGGCCCAGTCGTGCGTGGCGTGATCGAGCCCGTCGATCGCTGCTTGCACCGGGGACGCCGATGTTGCGGTGGCGATCGAGCTCTTCAGTGCCGTGAGCGACTGATCGACGCCGGCACGTTCCGGCGCGCTCAGCAGATCAGCGTCGGCCGCCAGGCCCTTCTCGGTCGCCAGCACCAGCCGCTCACCCTCGACGCGCGTCTCGACCAGGCGCCGGCGCTCCAAGTCTTCTTCGCCGAAGTCGAGCGCCTCGATCAGCATCCGTTCGACGTCGTCGTCGGTGAGGCCATAGCTCGGTTGCACCGCGATCTCTTGCGAGATGCCAGTCGTCGTCTCGCGCGCGCTCACCTTGAGCAGGCTATTTTCGTCGACCGAAAGCTCGACCTCGAGCCGCGCCATGCCGGCCGGCAACGGCGGGATGCCGCGCAGCGAGAAGCGCGCCAGTGACCGGCAATCTGCCGCCAGCTCGCGTTCGCCCTGCACGACGTGCAGCTCGAAGCCGGTTTGGTTGTCGGCGTAGGTCGTAAACGTGGCGCGTGCGCCGGTCGGAATCGTCGTATTTCTCGGCAAAATCTTATCGACGCCGCCGCCCATCGTCTCGATACCTAGCGACAGCGGCAAGACATCGAGCAAGAGAACTTCGGAGTCGTCGCGCGTCAGCAGATCGGCTTGCAAGGCGGCGCCGTAAGCGACGACCAGCTCCGGATCGAGCTCGCAGCGTGGCGGTTTGCCGAACAACTCCGCGACGTAGCTCTGTACGCGCGGCACCTTCGTGGAGCCGCCGACCAGGATCACGCCGTCGAGCGCCGCAGCCTCGACCCCCGCGTCGCGCAGCGCGCGTCGACAAGCCTTACCGGTGCGTTCGAGCAGCGGCTGGATCAATGCGTCGAGCTCGGCGCGCGTGAGCTTGGCCTGGATGTTGGTGCCGCCCTTGGCCGGCAATTCGAGGCTGGCTTCGCTCGCGTCGGTGAGCGCGTGCTTCAGCTCGCGAGCCGCCGAGAGCGCCAATGCCACGACTTCGGCCGGGCGCGGGCTGGGGGCGCCCATTTGCTCGAGCAAACCCTCGGCGATCGCGCGGTCCATGTCGTCGCCGCCGAGCGCGCTGTCGCCACCGCTGGCTTTGACCTGAAAAACGCCGTCTTCTAGCCGCAGAATCGTGACGTCGAAGGTGCCGCCGCCCAGATCGTAAACGGCAAACAAGCCGTTTTGCTTTTGTTCGAGGCCGTACGCCAACGCCGCCGCCGTTGGCTCGTTGAGCAGCCGCAACACCTCGAGCCCGGCGAGCCGCCCGGCGTCTTTGGTGGCCTGGCGCTGCGCATCGTCGAAATAAGCCGGCACGGTGATGACCACGCCGCCGACACCGCGCAGTTGGTCGACCGCGCTCTGCTTCAAGCTCTTCAAGATTTCAGCGCTGACTTCGACCGGCGTGATCGTCGCTGGCCGCCCGACGTCGAAGCGCACGCTACGCGCCTCGTCATCGTTTTTCGGCACCGCGAATTTTTGCGCGCCGAGCCGCGTCGTCTCCGGATCCTTCGCGTCACGGCCCATGAAGCGCTTCACGCTCGCGATCGTGCGTCCGGGATCGCGCGTGAGCTGAGCCATTGCCGCCCTCCCGACCAAGATCGCCCCGTTGTCGGCGTAGTGGACGACGCTCGGTAGCAGGGGCGCGCCGTCACAGGTGACGAGCGCGGTCGGCGAGCCGTCGCGCACGTAGGCGACGATCGAATTGGTGGTGCCAAGATCGATGCCCAGCGCGCGCGGTGCAGCTTTCGGGTCGAAAATGTCGAGCAGCATGCGGGTTCAGGCGCCGGGCGCGAGCTTTACAGCTCGTCGAGCGCGGCGCCCGCCTCCTCTTTCAAGCGCCTGAGGTAGCGCAGCTCGCCGAGTAGCGTGAGCACCTGTTCGACCGGGATCGGATCCTCGGAGAAGGCGTCGGCCATACGCTCGGCTGCTTCTTCGGCGCGACTGCTAGCGTGGGCGGCGATGCTCTCGATTTTGCCGCGATCACCGGCGCGGCGCGCGAGTGAAAGCGCCTCGCGCTGTTCCATGACCTGCATCAAAAGTGCAGGCGCAGGCTTGGGCTGACTGGTTTCGGTCACTTCGCGGCCGAGCTCGGACAGCAGCGCTTCAGCGCGCGAAATCGGATCGCGCAGCTTGCGAAACGCTTCGTTGACCGTGATCGCACGGCTGAGCGCCTCGCGCCGCTCGCTCGAAGGTCGCCCCGTGTAGCGATCGGGGTGCAGCGCTTTGCTCAAATCGCGATGGCGTTTCTCTAGCTCGCTTTCGTCGAGCGCGAACAATGCGGGCACACCTAGGACCTCAAACGGCGATGTCATCACTTACCAGTTCCCTCGACTCTACCTGCCGCCACGCCTGCCGATTTCGGGTTTGGGCTGCACTGCGCTTTCGGCGCTCCCGCGCCTTCGGCTCGGGCCGTAGGCCTCCGTGGACTCCGTCCAGCAAGCTGGACTCCGTCCACTCCGGCTCGTTTTGGCTGCGGTCCGATGCTCACGTACGGGCAGTACGCTCCGCTTCGGTCCTCGCCAAAGCCTCGCCCAAACTCCGAACTTGGCAGGCGGCTGGGCCGCTGACATCCAATACCAATCACGAGCCGCCTCGCTACTTCACCGTGAACGAGTGGCCGCACCCGCACGACGTGGCTTCATTCGGATTACGGAACTTGAAGCCTTGGAACATCAAGGTTTTCTCGTAATCGAGCATCGAGCCGGCCAGATAGACCAGGCTCTTTTTGTCGACGTAAAACTTGATACCGTCGACCTCATACACGGTGTCGCGCTCGCGCGGGGGCTCGTCATCGAACTGAATCACGTACGAGAAGCCGGAGCAGCCGCCGCCTTTGATACCAAGCCGCACCGCCGCGTCAGGCGTGCCGCGCTGCGCCAACTTCTGACGCGCGAACACGGCCGCCGCCGGCGCGATGCTCATGTGACGCTTGGACGGAACCGGCGCTGGCGCTGCCGCGTCGGCGTTGAGGTTGGGGAGGCTGACGGCTTCGGACATGACTCTGCGTTTCTCGGGACTCTTTACTGACCAGCGGCCAGCGCCTGCTTAGCCGCACGCTTCTTGCGGAAATCTTCGATCGCGCTCTTGATCGCGTCTTCAGCCAAGACCGAGCAGTGAATCTTGACCGGCGGCAGGCTCAATTCCTCGGCGATTTGGCTATTTTGAATCGTAGCCGCCTCGTCGATCGTCTTGCCCTTGATCCATTCGGTGGCCAGCGAGCTGGAGGCGATCGCCGAGCCGCAGCCGAAGGTCTTGAACTTGGCGTCTTCGATCACGCCGGCGTCGTTGACGCGGATTTGCAAACGCATGACGTCACCGCAAGCCGGCGCACCGACCAGACCGGTGCCGACCGATTCGTCGTCCTGGTCCATCGAACCGACGTTGCGCGGGTTCTCGTAGTGCTCAATGACTTTTTCGCTGTAGGCCATAATTCGTTCCTAAACTTCAGTGCGCTGCCCACTGGATCGATTTGATGTCGATGCCAGCTTTGTGCATTTCGTAGAGCGGGGACATGTCTCTCAGGCGCTTGACCTTCGCGATCACGAGCGCCGCTACGTAGTCGACTTCTTCCTCGGTATTGAAACGACCGAGGCCAAACCGGATTGAAGAGTGCGCCATGTCCTCTTCCAGGCCCATCGAGCGCAGCACGTAGCTAGGCTCCAGGCTGGCGCTGGTGCAAGCCGAGCCGCTCGAGACCGCCACGTCTTTAATCGCCATCATCAGGCCTTCGCCCTCGACGAACGAGAAGGAAATGTTGAGATTTCCCGGCAAGCGGTGCTCGGCGGAGCCGTTCAGCACGACCGCGTCCAGCTCTTTGACGATCTTGCTGTGCAGCCGATCGCGCAACGCGCGAATTTTGTCCGCCTCGGCCGCACCTTCTTCAATCAAGATTTTGCAGGCCTTGGCGAAGCCGACGATGCCCGGCACGTTGAGCGTGCCCGAGCGGTTGCCGCGCTCGTGACCGCCGCCGTCCATCAGTGCCGACAAGCGCACACGCGGCTTGCTGCGCCGCACGTACAGAGCGCCCACGCCCTTGGGCCCGTAAATCTTGTGCGCGGTGAGCGACGCCAAGTCGACGTTCATGCTCTTCACGTCGAACGGCGTCTTGCCTAGCCCTTGCACGGCGTCGACGTGGAACAGCACGCCGCGAGCACGTGTGATTTTGCCGATTTCGGCGATTGGCTGGATCGTCCCGACCTCGTTGTTGGCCAGCATGACGGAGACGAGGATCGTCTTGTCGGTGATGGCGGCTTCGATGGCTTTCGGATCGACCAAGCCGTCCGGGCCGACGTTGACGTACGTCGTCGTGAAGCCTTCTTTTTCGAGGCGCTTGCACGAGTCGAGCACGGCTTTGTGCTCGATCGTCGTGGTGATGATGTGGTTTCCCTTGGCCTTGTAGTACTCGGCCACACCTTTGATCGCGAGGTTGTCGCTCTCGGTGGCGCCGGATGTGAACACGATTTCCTTGCCCGATTCCGCGCCAATCAGCTGGGCAATCGTGTCGCGCGCGTCGTCGACGGCGGCTTCTGCTGACCAGCCGTAAGCGTGGGTGCGGCTGGCCGCGTTACCGAACGTCTCGGTGAAGTACGGGAGCATCGTCGCCAGAACGCGCGGGTCGACCGGCGTGGTGGCGTGATTGTCCATGTAGATGGGGAACTTGAGGGTCATGTCAGTGAACGTTCGCTCCGGCGACTAGCTCGGGTGGAGTTTCGGGGTGCCGCTCGCAGCTGGGGCAGCACTCGACTTTGACTTCGGACTCGCAGGCGGTGTGGCAACCCGCGAGGTAGTCGAGACTTGCGACGAGCTCGTTTTCGAGCGCGCGCAGCTCGTCGATCTTGGCGCGCGTTTCCAGCAGCTTGGCCTCGTACAGCTCGCGCAAGTGCGCCGCGGCAGATTGCGCCGACGGCACGCCAGCGCGGGCGCGCTCGACGTTCTGAATCTCGCTTAGCGAGAGCCCGAGGCTCTGCAGCTTGCCGATCCAGCGGACGCGCACGACCGCGTCGGGGGTGAACAGCCGATAGCGGCCCTTGGAGCGCTCGTGCGCTTTTAACAGGCCCAGCTCTTCATACAGATGAATGGCGCGAACGGTCTTGCCGACGGCGCGGGCCAAGTCCCCCACCTGCAGCAGCTCTTCTTCAGCAACCTCGCCCAGACGCGAACCCGCCTCGGCGGGCGTTTCCGGGGTGCGCTCCCCGGGAATGAGCGTTAGGTGACGGTGAGAAGGAGACATGTGCCTGTGGGTTGTACGGCCGTATCACACTCACCCTAACGTATGCGTCAGGGTTGATGGACGACTTAATCCCAGCGCTCGACTGTGTCAACCAGGCTTTGAAGCCGCTCTAAGTTCATAACTATACGATTTTAAACAGATATATTCAACTGTGCTCGCTTGATATCGGAGCTGTATCGGTGAAAATCAGCGGAACTGTCCTTCTCCTGGCCTGCTTGGCGGCCTGCGCGACGCCCACCAAGGATCTCCCGGCCGGCTCGGCTCCCTCCGTTACATCGCTGCCCGCCGCCACGCCGGCGCCTGGCCCGCCCGCCGCGAGCTCGCCCGCCGTGACGGCGGAGCCGAGCGCCGCTCAGCCTGCGACCGACGCTGGCGCGGCGCTCGGCAGCAGCGCCTACGGCGGCTGTGGCGAGCCGATCCCGCTCGCTCGGCTGTGGGACGAAACCAGCGAAGGCGAAGTGCTCGCTGCGATCAGCGCAGCCAAAGCCTGTGCGGCCGAGCATGGCCGACGGCTGTTGCTCGAGTTCGTCGCCCCCTGGTGCGAAGACTGCCAGGAGATGGCGAAGCTCGACGAGACCGTGGTCGTGGCCGCGACGCTGAAGAGCCGCTTCGAGCGCGTGCGCGTCAACGTCGGCAAGTGGGACCGCCACGAAGCACTGCGCAAGAACTTCGACGTGCACGCGCTGGCCACGTACATCGTGATCGATCCGAAGACCTCGAAAGAGCTGGCGAAGACGACGCTCGAGCCGATCACGAAGAGGGGTCAGAGGCTGAGTGCCGAGCAATGGGCGCGTTGGCTCGCGACTCACTGAACGGCGTCGGCTACAAGCGGTACACCCGTGAGCAGAGCAGCTCAAAGAGCCAACCCGGCGAGGCGCCGCGCGATCATTTTGAGCTAACTGCCGCCTTCGATGCGTCTCTAGCTGTCACCGCTCATGCCGCGCAAAGTCTCGGTTGTTTTGCTGCTCGCCGTCGCCGCCGCCTGCAACGTCGAACCGGGCGCGACTCCGCCGCGGGCATCGCCCGGCTCGGGAGGCGACGCACCAGACGTGCGAGCTGGCAGTCCCAGCGCGAGCGGCGGCCCGGCTGACAAAGTTTTGGCAACGTCAGGAGCGGGAGGCTCCACGGCTGTCCCCGAGCCGACTTCCGCCGCTGGCAATGACCAGCCTCAGGGCGGCTCGGGACCGGAGGCTTGTCCCGCGCCCGTGCCGGACTACCAAGCGCCTAGCCTCGGCACCAACATCGCGCTTCACAAAGTCTACGCAGCGGGATGCATTGGGTTCCCCAATCCGCAGAACGCGTTCGATGGCGACGCCGCGTCGAACACCGGCAGCGCCGACTGGAGCGTCGTCGGATACCTAACCGTCGACCTGGGGACCCCCACCGCCCTGTTCAAGTCGGTCGTCAAGCTCGCTGGCGAAGCCACGAACTACAGCCATGGCGTTGCATCCACGGATTACCGAATTCAGGGCTCCGACGATGCGGTTCAGTGGACCGATATTTTGCGCGTGGCCGGTGCGGTCGGGACCGACCCACGAGTTCTCCCGCTCGTCACCTATCGCTACGTCAGGTTCGCCTTGGATACGCACGAAGCACCTGGGGATCACTACGTGATCGACAAGGTGAGCGAAGTCGAAATCTACGCCCGGGCGGCGACCGATCCTCCCGGGCGCGGGCCGATCCGGTATCCCGTGCCGCTCGACCGGACTGGCTGGACCGCCTCGGCTTCTTCCAATTCGCAGGCCGCACCGGCGGCTTTAGACGAGGCGGTTGGCCCACCGTGTCACGAGACAGACTGCTCCCTCCGCTCGAACTGGTCGAGCGGTCACAGCATCGAAAGTGGGAACTTTTTCGAAGTCGATCTGGGGGTGCAAGCCAGCTTCGACTACATCGAGCTCAACGACACCTACGACCATCCAAACGATTGCCTCGGAACCTTCGACCTCTTCGTCTCCGACGATGGCGTGAGTTGGAGCGCAAGCATCGCGAGCGGCACGGGCGAGGGAAACACGAAAATCAGCTTTCCAAAACAGCGCAAGCGGTACATCAAGGTCGTGGCCACGAGTGCGAAGGCCACATCGTTCTGGAGGATTGCGGACTTCGGCGTGTTCAACACACAAGTTTCGGCGTGCCCCTAACCGGCCCTAACTTTCAGGGGGGCGGATTGCGGCATCCGCTCGTGGGTTCAATTCCCGGCGCCTCCACCCTGTTTCCTGAATCAACTCGCGGTGTTCTGATCCGCCGAGTGTTCCGTCGCCGTCAGGTTGCCATTGCCGTGCACGCTCGAACCTTCAAACGGCGTTTCGAGTAGTCTGATCGCGC
>JBBRMI010000251.1:0-10318 GCA_038230915.1 Polyangiales bacterium
AGTCGGACGCAAAGTCTCAGCTCAGGAGATGCGCGCGCTCAAGATCGACTCCGGTAGCTTTCGCGGCGACTGGAACTACGTCGTCCGTCCCCGCGCCCAGGAGCCTTGACCAGTCGACTTGTTCTTACGCGGGCCCTAAGGGCCCGCGAATCGCTAAGTCAGTCGCCCTCGCGGCCGATGCATCCCGGCTAGCGGGGGAGTCGACCTATTTCTTCGTGCTCGACTTGACGAAGACACGCGAACCGTCGATCGCCGGGCTGTACTCGGACTTACTCGTTTGCTCGGATTTGGGCGTGGCGCCAAGCGCCGCGCTGCCCGACGGGCTTGCTCGTGTCCAAGTGGCGGACATGACCCTGTCGGACGTGAACAGATCGGCGGCTTCTGCGCCCTGATCTTGGTCGAAGCTCGCTCGCGTCAACAGGCCGCCGGTCGCGCGGACGGCGTGGCTCGGCACCGGCTCGGGATGACCGTCCTCGGTGCCTTCAATTGGGTGGGGCGCGCTGCAGGGTTTTGGGCCCGCCATCGCCCTTGCCATCAAGCGGCCGGATCTTTGCACGACTCCCTACCTGGGTCACCAGCCCGGTCCCTACGCCAACTACTTCGTCTTTTTCCCGATCGGCCGGGCGCCTCTGCTCGCCCTGGCCGCGCTGCTGGTGCGTCGTTTCCGGCTACGCGCATTGGCGCGCCGCGCGGCTGTTGCGGCCTAGCGGCTAGGGCTTCGCTTTCGGCGCGTCGGGGGCTGGGGCTGGACTTGCTGCGCGCGGAGCTGCTTTGGCGTTGCTGGGCGGTGGCGTAGCGCCTCCGGCGGGCGGATCGGTTGGCGCGGCGGGCGCAGTCTTGTCGGCGCCTTCGGGCTGGTCCGTGCCCTCGGTTGTGGTCTCGTCTGGTTTGGCCGCTTCGGCAGGCTTTTCGGGCGCGCGCTGCTCGGTATAGGCGCCAGCCGTGAGCCAGGCCGGTTTGAGCGGCTTGGCGAAGTCATAGTTGCGCTCGACGTCGTGCCCCTGTCCCGTCCCGCCAAAGCGATAGGTCGTCGCCACCTTGCTGGCACACAACGGCTCGAGCTCCTTCACGCCTTTGACCGTGCCATTGCCAAGCGGCGAAACGAACACTGACATGACTGCGGGCTTGGCCTTATCACCGCACTTGGCCAAGGAGTCCCCCATGTATTCGAGCAGCATGGCGTCGGTCAGGACGTGGACCTCGCCCATCAGGCGCAAGAAGTCGGGGTACTGGGCGTCGAAGTCTTCGGGCGTGTTCGTGTACTCGACCAGCAGCAGCACACGGTACTTGTGCGGTGGTTTGCCGCCGAATTCGCTGCCCGTTGCCTCTGCGACGTAATAGTCGAATGGCATGTGCATCATGAACAGCCGGCTGCGGCGCCAGCGCGCCTTGGGGTTCAGCTGCAATTGATCGAGGTCGGCGCGCTCGATGGTTGCAGCCAAGCCTTTTTGCTCGCCGAGCGTCGCCTCGGCCGAATCGAGCAGGCGTGACGCGTAACGCTTTTGGACGCCCGCCGCCACGTGGCCGAAGCCGATGAAGAGCGAGCGTGTGCCGCTAGCGTTCTCGACGATGTCGTTGAGCAATACCCGCAGCTCTTTGTCGGCGAGTCGCTTGTCCAAAAGTAGCGTGGTGACTTCGATGCGGGCGTTGGTTGCACCAGCACCAGGTCGGGATTCGGCAGGGTTTCTTTGGCGTCGCCGTTGTCGTCGTCGTCGAAGTCGAACTCGTAGGTCGACTCGTAACCCGCCTTACGTTCCAGCACGGGCGAGCCGTCCGCCTCCTTGTGGTCGACCCGGTAGTTTTCCAGGGTCCAGTCCTCGCCGAGCACGGACTTGGCCGCGTCGTCCTGGTACGTCACGGCGTACGGGAAATGCGAGTGGACCATCGCGCTACCGGTCGCGGTCGACGCCGCCGGCAAACACCCACCCATGAGCCAACCCAGCACCGCCACCAGCAATAGTCCGTACTTCATCTGCACTCCAGCGACTGATAACCCACGCTATCCAAGGCGGAAATTCGGGGGGACGCAAGGCGCTCGTTTGCTCCTGCGCCCAATTCTCTGTGGCCGCTGAAATCCCTTAAGGAACGGAGCGACCGCTGCCACGACCCCGCCGAGCATTCCTGCCGTCGTCAGCGGTGCGCGCTCGGGTTCACTGGTTCGCTCCGGCCGTCGCCGCCGCACGCACCGGGGGGGGCCTCAGGCATGCCGTATCTCTGACCTGCGTCCGAGTGGCGTGCTTATCCGACCTGAACTTGCGGATAGCCATTGGCTACCAACTGACGTTCCGATGCTGCGAAGCGTGGACGTTGCTTGCACCGTTCGTCGAGGTCGCCGAGACTGCTCGGCCATGGGCATCAATGGGTTGGTTCAGGAGCCGTCTCTCCGTCGCCCGAACGCGCGCACGGAGCTTGACTACACGTTGCTCGAGACTGCCGAAGAGTTGGCGAACGAAGGGCGCAATGTCGAAGCGCTCACCAAGGTCTTCGAGCATCTTCTACCGGAGCAGCCACCGCCGGATTTTGCGCGCGGGCCGCTCTCGTTCATTCAAGGTTCGTCGAGCGTCACGGCGGCCGTACACGGAGACGACGTGGTAATCACCGTGCCGCTCGTCAAGCTGACGAGCGACGGCAAAGCCATCGCCGCGCTGCGCTACATCTTGACCAAGATCGCGGCGACGGGGCAGCTCTACCAGCCGCGCCTGCATGGGGACGAAGTGCGGCTCGAGTTTCGGGAGCCGCTGTCGCGCTTTCACCCTGCCAAGGTGCTGGAAGTCGCGCGCCGTATGCCCTGGGAAGCCGACGAAAACGACGACATTTTGATGCAGGAGTTCGGCGCGCAGCCGCTGTCACGCGCGCCGATTACGCCGCTCTCCAGCCAAGAGCTGGCTCGGGCCGAGCTGCTTTGGGCTCAGCACTGGAACGACGTGGAAGAGCTGCTCAAAGAGTGCCAGCGCAAGCGCTCAATCTGGTTTTTGAACGAGGTCACCAGCTACGCCAAGCAGCGCATCTGTTTCTTATTGCCGCTCGGCGGCGCGCTGCTGTCCAAGTTGGAGCAGGCCAACTCGGTCTTCAACAACTGCGACAACGATCCAACTAACCGCGAAACCGTGCTTGCCAAATGCATCAAGGACATGCGAGCGCTTGCATCGCAGGCATTGCACCAGAGCTTGGGTCACGCAACTTACGCGATCAGTCCGTACCGGCGCGGCAAGAGTGAGGACTTGCTCGGTCTGCTCGGTGATGGCAGCTACCTGACCAACGTGGAGAATTTGCGTACGACGGGTAAGCCGTTCGACGCAGCGTTGTCGTTGATCAGCACCTACAATTTCCTGCTGGCTCGTTTCGTCTGGTCGGACGACATCTATCAGCTGCTGACCGAAGGGCTGGCAAGGGTTTCGGGCAAGCCTTGGCGGGAGGCGGCCGACATTCTGTCCGAGCACGCCAAAGTGGTCGCCGCCAAAATGGAAGAAGAGAGCGACGACGACGAGGAGGGTGACGACGACGACGACGACAGCGACGACGAAGAAGAAGACGAGGACGACGAATGAGCAGCTTCGAAATCGAACAGCTAGGCGTATTTCAGATCTTCACGGGCGGCGGTACCGGCACCGGCTTCTTGATTGACGAAAAGACGCTGCTGACCAACTGCCACGTAGTCGAGCCTTATCGTTTGGTTGGCGTAGAAAAGCGCGATCGGCAGCGGGTTTTGGGCACCGTGCGTCGCGTTAGCCCCAAGCGCGACTTGGCCATCGTAGAGCTTTCGGCGCCCATCACGGGCGAGGTGCTGGCGGTGAGCCCGGACGACAGCTTGGTCGCCAAGCAAACCATTCACATCGTAGGTTTTCCGATCGGCCTGCCGCTTTCGATCACTGAGGGCGTGGTCTCGCATCCGAAGCAACACTTCGGCGGTGAGCACTACGTGCAGACGGACGCCGCCATCAACCCCGGTAACTCCGGCGGTCCGATGTTGGACGACCAGCGTCGCATCGTTGCCGTCACCACCTGCAAGGCAACGTCGGGAGACATGGTGGGCTTCGGCGTGCCCGCCAGCGACGTGCGCGGCTTCATCGAAGCGTATCGAGCGCAGACAGCACCCTTCGGTGTGATGTGTCCGTCTTGCGACGATTTACTCCAAAACGCCGAACGTTACTGCAACAGCTGCGGTTCCGATCTCGAGGCCCTGGCGCTCGAGAAGTATTTCGAAGCACAAGAGCCGCATCCCATCACGGCGTTCGTGGAGAGCGCCCTGCGCAAGGTCAACGTGGACCCGGTGTTGGCGCGCCACGGCCGCGAGAATTGGTCGTTTCACTCGGGTAGCGCGCCGATCAAAATTTGGTCATGCTGCTCGGATCACCTCAACTTTTCGTCACCACTGGCAGACGTTGGCAAGCAAAAGCTGGGTGATTTGTTCCGCTTTCTGCTGTCGGAAGAGCACGCCCCGTTTTCGTTCGATCTGGCCGAGAGCACAATTCGCCTGAACCTGGTGTTTCACATGTCGGACGTGTTCGCCCACGCCGAGGCGGACGAAACCGCGAAGTGGATCAAGAAATTTCTGGAAACGGCGGACGCCTACGACAACCTGCTGATCGAGAAGTACGGCTGCTTGCCCGCTCCGCACACCCAGCTCACCTTCTTGAAAGAGCCGCAGCGCTGAGGGTTTCTAAGTGGAGCACGAACGGGCTAGCTTCCCTCGAGGGATAGAGCTCGTGCATGACCAGTAAGACTCTGGCTCTAGCGCAGGCGCGGGCCGCAGCTGACCTGCTCGTGCTGGCGACACCGCTCTACGTCGACGCGCTGGGCTTTCCGGCGCTCGAGCACAAGCGCAACGCGCTGGCAAGCCGGCCTTAGCAATTAGTTCGGGATTGGGCGATTGGGTCTGGCGTGTTCACCCGGTGCTGGCCAGAATCGAGTCACGCCATGACCTGCCGTTTGGGGCCCACCCTTCCTCGCGCGCTGTGGCTGTTGGGTCTCAGCGCCTGCGGCATCACGACCCGCGTCGTGGAAGAGCGTGACGCGACCGAGGGCCAAGGTGGTGCGAACTCCGGCGGGCGCGCTGGGATGGTGCACGCAGGCGCGCTTGCCGGCATCGCGACCGGAGGTAATGCTTCGGCGATTGCCGGGAACGGCTTCGGCACCGCGGCCACGGGCGCCGGGGGCAAGGCGATCTTCGGCGGTGGACCTGGCACCTGCGACAGCAAATTTCTCGGCTACGAAGCGACCTGCGACGCCCCCCCGGAGCCCAGTCCGACCTGGTGCCTGCCCACAGACGGCGGTGGTGGTGGGGCCGGTGCCGCTGACCCGAGCCCAGTTGTCGGCAAAGAGCTGCTGATCGACGACTTCGAAGATAGCGACTCGGTGACGGGGCCGCTGCTCGGCGGCCGTGGCGCCTGGTACACCGTCAACGACGACACGGGTCAGCAATTCCCGTGGCCGTGCGCGCTGCCCTCCCAGTACCAAAACGGCAATAACCATTGGGAGATGCGCACCTATGGCGCCTATTTCTCGCCGGCGCCCGGCGGCTTTGCCAATCTGGGCATCGCACTGCGTTCCGGCGCCGGCGGCTGCCACCTGCCGGTGGACGCCAGTGTCTACGTTGGCATGAAGTTTCTGCTGCGGGGCAGCGGTTTCGTTCGCTTCAGCATCGCCACGCGGGCCACCAATCCGGTGGTGCAGGACGGCGACTGTGTCGACAAGTGTTACGACGCGCATGGCATCCTGCTGCAGGCAAGCCCAGTTCCGATGGTCGTGTACCTGAAGTTCAGCGATCTGCGGCAGGAGGGCTGGGGGACGCCGGCGGTCTTCGATGCCAGGCAGATCCTCGGCATGCAATGGACGCCTAAAGGCGAACCGATGGGCCAGGCCCCTGCGAGCTGCTTCGACTTCGCGGTCGATGAAGTGATGTTCATTCGCTGAGCCGCGACGACTGAGTACGATTGAGCGCGTTTCAGTCGAGGAGCTACTCGGCGCGCAGCTCGGCGCTGGTGAAGGCCGCGGCGTTGAGCACCTCGCCGGTGGTCGTGCATCGCCGAACGATCGACAATGTGCAGCGACTACTGGGCGTCCTCAACGACATCGACGCCGTGGCAGGGGAGACGCACGCCGGCTAAGGCCCAACGCCTCGCATCTCCTTGGCCTGGGCTGGACGAGCTGCTGCAAATCAAGAAGCGCGCCGGACGCCCCAAGGACCTAGCCGGCATCCCTTACATTGAAGCGACGATCGCTGAATTGTCGCGCAAGAAATAGCTGCGCGGCCAGCAGTCGGCCCCCCGATCGAGCTGATACCAAGCCCTCGTGTCCTGCCCTCCCTCGCACAGGCAGGCTTCAGAAGCCTCGATCGTCTCCAGCCAGAAACGGCTTCGCTGAGACTAGGAAATCTAAACGCCATCGGGCGCCTGAGGGCGCGCCCTGCGGCCGTTGACCCCGCCCCAACGTCATGCGAAACCCACTTCGCGAATCGCGCTAAGTTATCGTTAATATGAGACTTGTTGTGCGCCTGTCGTCAAGCGGACGGGATCGAAGGCGCTCTGTTCCGTAGTCGCTGGCTTCACGTTGTTGCCAGTCGTCGCCTGTGACGTGTCGCGGTAGTAGCCGGAGTTGATGCGCTTCCACGCCGGCTCAGCGCAACCCGCGGCTGGGGGCGATCGGGCTTGTCAGTGAAGTGCTCGCCACCTAGGCTGTGTTGGTGTCAATTAGGGCTTGGCGGGCGGTGGGGATGGTGGCGTTGTGGCTGAGCGGCTGCGGCTCGGGCGCCAGCTCCGGAAACGGTTCGACTCCCGATCCGAACCAGCCTTTCGAGCAGCCTCACTGCAAGCCCGGCGTCATGGAGCTCGTTACCTGCAACTGTTCGGGCAAGCCGACGGGCAGCCAGAGCGTCGATACTTGCACCGGTACCCCCAGCGCCTGCGATTGCGGAGCGCCTGAGGCTTGCGATCTCCCGGAGCTTGGCTGCGCGGCCACGCGAGTTTGCTACCCGAGCACATCGAAATGCGGCGAGTGTGAATGCAAACCCGCTGACGCCGGCGGTCTGGTGAACGGAAAGGGCATCGTTCACGAGCTCAGCGTCGACTCCGCGGGCAACGTGGCGTTGTTGTTGACCGCGGCGCCCTGGATTGTGCGTGTCTCAGCCAAAGGCGCCGCGCAAGACGTACCGGTTCGTTCGGATCTATCCTGGGCGAGCGCAATCTGGGCGCGCGAGGACGGCAGCATCGTCGTGCTCGGCACCGTGGGTGCGGTCATTCAGTTTCAACGCTTCGATTCGAGTGGGGCACTGGTCGGCTCCGGTAAGTGGGGCTTGGCCGACCCGACTTCGCTGGGTGGCATTGCGCGCAGACCGGATGGCGACATTGCGATTTTGGCCGTCACGCGCAGCGAGCTGTCGATCGGCAAGCTCGGCGCCGACGACCTGGTCTCAATGGCTTTCTCGCTCGACTTCAAGACCAAAGATCCATTCGGCGATGCCGTATGCTGTGGCCGCCAGCCGACGTCCTTTGCGATCGGTCCGGCTGGCGAATACTACATGGCAGGTAGTTACAATCCCAGCAACCGAGTCGACGGGATTTGGTTCGCAGCCCTCGACCCGCAGGGTGTACCGGTCGCCGAGAAATTCGACAAAGCGTACGATTTGTTTGAGTCGAGTCCGCGGATCGTGGCGGGTCCAGGCGGCGTTTACTCGGTTTGGACGTGGTCTTACACCGACCGCGAAGCGGTCGATACGTACACCGCCCGTTTGGCAAGCTCGATGCAATCGGTGTGGCGAGTCGTGACCGACGACAAAACCCACGCCAGTGTCGCGCGCGATCTGGCGCCACTGCCGGACGGCGCTGTGCTCGCGGGCTCACAAGCCGGAGTGCCGAGTCTGCTGCGCTTCACCCCGGACGGGAAGACGATCCCGCTGCTGCAGGGACTGACGACCGCGCCCGACTTCGTCGAGCGGGTCGGAGACTTTGGGCTCGTGGTGGTCGACAACCTGGAGGACTCGGATGGCCAGCTGGTCAGCAGCTATCAGGTGCAGCGCCTGCAGCTCGAGCCGCTGAAACTTGCAAAAAAGGCGACCGGCGACAGTTGCACCGAAAACACGGATTGCGAGACCTCGCGCTGTTGCCACGAGGGAGCTTCGGCTGCGGCTGGGGTTTGCGGCGATGCGACCGGCTGTGCATACAAGGCGCGCTGCAGTGCGGATGCGGAGTGCAGCGGCGGGCTGTGCTTGCTCCCGGCCGCAGTGTGCACGTTAGCGTGCACGAAGTCGGCGGCGTGCCCCAACGGCAGCTACTGCGCCCTGCCGTGTTCGACCGGCGACTGCTCCGGAGCTTGCCTACCCGAATGTTTGGTCGATGGCACGATCGGTTGCCATGCACTTGGCGACTGGACTTGCCAAATGACGAATAACACCGAAGGCGTTCAAGTCTCGGTCTGCAGGTGAGGCCACCACGCGGGGTGCTCGGGTCGGGCAAGGCGGCTGGTTTCTCGCAAGCGTTCGCGCTCGGGTTGGCGGCGTGCTCAGGCGACAGGAACGGCAACGCGCCCGCGAAGGGCGGCCAAGCGAATGTCAGTTCAGGCGCCGATACACGAGCGTACGTCGGTATGGTGCTCGCGGATCTGGCAGCTGCGGTCGGGCTGGTCCGCGCTGCGCTTTAGTTGTTCATACGCTCCGCTGCGCCGCTCCCGCCGATTGGCGGAAGCTTTGCGGAGAGGGAGGGATTCGAATCCTGCGAACGGCGTTGGCAACAACCTCAAGCGGCACGCGACCCTGCGAGCCAACGCCGTGAAACCAAAGGCAAAAGGATTCGGATCGTCTCTCTCCGCAGGTCGACGTGAGTCGACGTGAATCGACTGAAGTTGGGCACCGTTTGGGCAGTGGATGGGCAATGGCGAAGCGGCTGGCTTGGGTCGTTCCCACGGTCTAGGATCGGTTCATGGCTGACCGTGCTCGGGTACTCCAAGACGCCTTGACCTTGCCGGTCGCGGACCGCGCCCGCGTCGCGCACGAGCTGCTCAGGAGCCTCGAGACCGAAAACGGGGACAGCGACGGGGACGTTGCAGCCGCTTGGACCGACGAGATTGGGCGCCGCATCGATGAGGTCGAGGCCGGCACCGCTGACCTGCACGACCTGGATACCGTGCGCGCACGCCTCGAAGCTGCCGGCCGCGCGTGAGCAGTGTCCGCTTTCACGAAGCCGCCACGGAGGACGCTGCGGCCGCTGTTCGCTGGTACAACGAGCGTCTCGCCGGCCTAGGCGACGACTTCCGCGTCGAGCTACTTGGCAGCGTCGATCGCATCGTTCGTTCGCCGCTCCTATGGCCACCGAGCGCCTACGACCGGAGAGCGCGGCGGTTCCTGTTGCCCACATTCCCATACGGCGTCGTCTACGTGCTTGGCGCGGATGCCAGCATCGTTATCGTGGCGGTGGCCCACGCTCGACGCCGGCCGCGGTATTGGGTCACCAGACTTTGACCGCTGCGTTTTCGCCGGGCGAGGGGGCCACGGCTTGCGCTGAGCGAAACGCCGCTGCCCAGCCGTCCCGCCGCGTCTCTACCTGGCGGATGGCCGCCGCCCGCCAGCGATTGGCCAGGCGCCACATCCACGAACAACGGAGATTCATCACCGGCACGCCGTTCGCTAGTGCGCGCCCGTGGGGAACGCCGCGCAAGCCACTGCGGAGCACTACGAACAGCGGCGACCGGAGACGACTCCGCTTTATCGGCTGATCGCAACTCACCTCGAGACCTTTCTGGCCGAGGCCCGCGCCGCGCACGAACGCGGTGTCCCGCGCTACGTCGAACGCGAGCTGCGCGCCTATTTGGCTTGCGGCATCCATGCCCATGGCTTTTTGCGCGCCCGCTGCGCCAGTTGTCGGAGGGAAATATTGGTCGCTTTCTCTTGTAAGTTGCGCGGCGTCTGCCCGTCGTGCAACGCACGGCGAATGTGCAGCACGGCTGCGCATCTGACGGATCGCGTTTTCCCAGACGTGCCCATCCGACAATGGGTGCTGAGCGTTCCCTTTGAATTGCGCCTCCTTTTGGCGCGCAAAGCGGCTGCATTGAGCGCCGTCGGTCGCATCTTCGTGCGCGAAATTTGGCGTTGGCAGCGCGAACAGTTTGGGGCGTTGCTCATGCACCGCCGAAAGGGAAATGTGTCGCCTCCGCCGAACATCCGCGGCGGCGCTGTCTGCTTTCCCCAGCGCTTTGGCGGCAGCCTCAACCTCAACGTTCACTATCACGTTGCCGTGCCGGACGGCGTCTTCAGCCGTGAGCCCGAGGCAGCGCCGGGCGTCGTGTTTCATCAGCTGGCCCTCCCCAACCGCTCCGATCTCGAGACGAT
>JBBRMI010000252.1:0-10314 GCA_038230915.1 Polyangiales bacterium
CACCTAGCTCAACGCGTCCAAATTCCTCCAAAGCCCAGTCATGCGTACTGTCCATCCGCGGTCAACGCGTGCCACCAGCAGAAATTCCCGGGCAATCCTGAGATGGAACCAATGCTCAGAGGAAGGCGGGAAGGCGGGAAGATTTCTCGGGGGGGGCTTACAGCTAGGCTCGATGCGTCAGGCCGCCATGTCGCCGCTACGCGCATGCTCGAACAATCCAACCCTTCCCGTCTTCCCGCCTTCCTGTTGTCTCGTTCTCGGGTTTCCCAAGGCGGGCGATGGTTGCGGGTTGAATGGGCGAGGTTCCCTGATGCGACTACCGAAACCGCTCGCCGCCGTCTTGTCGCTGTCGGTAGTGGCGCTGGCCGGCGCTGCCGAGGCCCAGTCGAATGCCGACGAGAACTCCGGCTACAGCTACCACTTCGATGACGACTTGATGGTGGGAGACACATTCGATTCACCCCCGCCTCTGCTCAAGATGGGCCACCGTATTCATCGCATCCCGCTGCTCCGACCGCGTGCGTCCTTCGTGGCAGACATGCTCAAATCCGTCGAAACGCTGTGATGGGCCGAACGGCGTCGCGCCGGGCGCAGCGCGGTGCCGACCGGGGCGTGCGCCGCGGCTAGCGTGCCAGCGTCGGCCGATGAGCTGGGCGTCTCCGTCTTCGGCATTTGGGCCGCAGGGCTCCGCCGCCAGTTCCAAAACGCCGCGATCTGCGAGGTCATTGCGCCGTGCGCCGCGGCGCCCGCCCGTGAGAGTGCCGAAAATCAAGTCCTTTCGGCCTGATCCGCTGCCCTGCGCGGCCCGTTCTGATACGCTTTTCGCCTGGATGGCAACGGTCCGCTACTTCCCGAACGATGGCCCGCCGATTTTGACTGCGCTGCACAAGCCAGTCACGACCTTCGGTCGCGCACTTGGCAACGACATCCACCTGCCCGACGCCAGTGTGGCCCACCACCACGCGCAAATCGTCTTCAACGGTCGCGACTTTCAGCTCGAAGAGCTGGACCGCGAGGGTGAAATCCTTATCAACGGCAAGAAAAAGCGGCGCGCGCGCCTGGCCAACGGCGACCGCTTCACGCTTGGCAAAGCTCAGCTGGGTTTTAGTTTTTTCACCGAGGTTTCGACCGTCTCCACCGAAACCAAGAGCGAGAAGAACGACAAGAGCGACATCGAAGGTATTCGGCGGCTGCAGGCGTTCAGCGAACGCCTGATGACCAGCCGTTCGGTGGACGAGCTGCTAGAGGCGCTGCTCGACGCGATCATCGAGCTGACCGGCGCCGGGCGCGGTGTCGTCCTGCTCGTCGATCCGGGTGACGCCAAGGACAGCGTGCCGCGCGTACGCGCTTCGCGGAACCTGCAGCGCGAAGCGATCCAGGACGCCTCCGGCGCGATCAGCGACAGCATGGTGCGGCAGGTGATCGAGTCGCGCCGCCCGGTGATCGTCAGCGACGCCTTGACCGATACCACCTTCGGCAAGAGCGAGAGCGTGATCGCGCTTAAGTTGTCGAGCGTGATGTGCGTACCCTTGCTCAGCCAGGGCGAAGCGATCGGCGCGCTGTACGTCGCCAACGACGAGGTTAAGCACCTGTTCGAGCGCCCGCAGCTGGATTTGTTGCAGATCTTCGGCGCGCAAGCGTCGCTGATCTTGCAGAACGCGATGCTGTTGTCGGCCCTGCGCGCGGACAAAGAGAAGCTGAGCGCGGAGCTCTCCGACAAGCGCTTCGGTGAAATCATCGGCAGCTGTCCGTCGATGCTCGAGGTGTTTCGCAAGCTGCAGAAGGTAGCCACCACCGACATCAACGTGTTAATCACCGGCGAGACCGGCACCGGCAAAGAGCTGATCGCCCGTGAGCTGCACCGGCGCAGCAACCGCGAAAATGGGCCGTTCGTCACCGTCAACTGCGGCGCCATCCCCGAGAACCTGATCGAGAGCGAGATGTTCGGTCACGTGAAGGGCGCCTTCACGGGGGCGATCGCCAGTCGCGCCGGCAAGTTCCAACAGGCCGACGGCGGCACCTTGTTCTTGGACGAGATCGGCGAGCTGCCGCAGCCGATGCAGGTCAAATTGCTGCGCGCGCTGCAGGAGCGCGTGGTCATCCGCGTCGGCGACAACCGGCCCGAGAAATGCGACATCCGTATCGTCGCCGCCACGAACCGTAATCTCGAGGAGATGATCAAGACCGGCGAGTTCCGGGAAGATCTTTATTACCGGCTCAACGTCGTGAACCTTTGGCTGCCGCCGCTGCGCGACCGCGGCGACGACGTGTTCATCATCGGCAAGGTGCTCCTCAGCAAGCACGCCGACGAGCTGAACAGCCCGGTGCGCGGCTTCGCGCCGCAAGCGCTAGCCGCGATCAAGAAGTACGCCTGGCCCGGCAACATTCGCCAGCTCGAGAACCGGATCAAGAAGGCGCTCGTGCTGTGCGACCGGACGTTGCTCGGCCCCGAAGACCTGGATTTGGGGCCCGAAGCCGAGCAGCCGATCGTGCCGCTCGAGAAGGCCAAGGAAGACTTTCAGCGGCGCTACGTGCTCGAGGTGCTCGAGCGCAATAACGGTAACCGCACGCAGACTGCGCGCGACCTCGGCGTCGATCCGCGGACGATCTTTCGCTACCTCGAGAAAGAGCAGAATCCGATGCCGAGCGGCGCCACGACGAGCGCGCTCATCGATCCGGAGTAGCGTGCCGAGCTTTCATCGTATTTCAGCTGCTAAGCCCGCCCGCCGATCCTGGCTTCTGGCCTCGTTTTCGCTGCAGTCCGCTGCTCGCATACCCGCGTACGCTCGTGTATCGGCGCGCGGAGTGGCCAAGCGCTTGGTCCTCGCGAAAGCCTCGCTAGAAGCCAGGCTGGGCGGGCGGGCAGCTGAAAAATGTGGCTCAAGACCGGAGTAGCGTGGCGGGAGCGTTGACGGCAGAGCCGTTAGGGCTCGATCTGGGCCTTGCCGTCGCTAGCGCCGGTTTCGCAGTCGTCGATCACGCAGCGATCATCGCGGAGCTGGGCGCGCTCGAGGTCGAAGGCATGCCGGGACGCGCGGTGCCCAAGCGGCGCGCGGAGTTCTTAGCTGGTCGTTGGGCGGCGCGCCGCGCGCTGGCCGCGCTGGGCGTCGAGGGCACACCTGGTCGCAACGAAGACGGCAGCCCGCGTTGGCCCGCGCAAGTCGTCGGGTCGATAACGCATGGCGCCGAGCGCGCGCTGTGCGCGGTCGCGCGCAGCAGCGACGTGCGCGCGCTCGGGATCGATGCCGAGCGCTTGATGAGCCGGGTCGCCAAGGACGAGCTGTTCGCGCGCATCTGCAGCGACGAGGAACGCGCTCTGTTAGCCGAACGCTTGGCAGCGCCGGAGCACCACCTGGTGACCTTCGCGTTTTCGGCCAAAGAGAGCTTGTACAAGTGCCTCTACCCGCTGGTCGGTAAATTCATGGATTTCAGCGCGGCACGCGTCGTTGGCGTCACGAGCCGAGTCGATGGTGATCGGTTGGTCGGCGAGCTCACGCTCGAGCTGGGCGTCGATTGGTCGCAGGAGTTTCGGCAAGGCCGCCAGCTGAGCGCGCAGTTTCTAGCCTCCGAGCACCACGTCGAGAGCGCGGTCCTGCTGGCTTAACGTTTTTTAAGCCGGGCAGGGCTTGCGGTTAGGGGGTGCGGAATTATGTGAGCCCCTACTCAAAAAATCCGTGGCCGACCTCTCTCGACTCCCCGTTCCCGACCCTCAGCCTGGTGTTTCGGCTGAAACCCCTGTGAAAACGGCGGCGCGTGCCCGGTCGCGTGGCCGGCCGCCGGTAATTTCGACCGAGCGCCTGCTCGAAGTGGCGCGTGAGGTGTTCCTGGAGTTGGGTATTCGCGCCACCACCTCCGAGGTGGCGACCCGTGCCGGCATCGCTGAAGGCACGATCTTCCATCGCTTCAAGTCGAAGGAGGAGCTGTTCCGCGCGGCAATGAATTTCGACCCCGACGCCGCGCTGGCGGTGGTCGAAGAGTTGCCGGCGCGCGCCGGCAAGGGCGACTTGCGCGCGACGCTCGTGGAGTTTGCTGAGCGCTTCATTTCGGTTGGGCGCGTGGCGATGCCGGTGATGATGATGTCCTGGTCCAACCCCGAGAACCTGTGCGCCGAGCGCAGCTCGGAGCGTTCTTCGCGTTACCAGCGGGTGCTCGGCGCCTTGTGCAGCTTCTTCGAGATCGAGATGAGCGCCGGGCGCTTGCGCCGCACCGAGCCGGAGGTGATGTCGCGGATGCTGATCGGCAGCCTGCACCATTTCTGCATGACGGAGCTGTTCGTCGGCGAGCCGCGCAGTCGGTTTTCGCACCGTGAGTTCGCGGAGCATGTCGTCGATGTGCTGCTGGCTTCGGGTGTAGCGCCCGGCACCCAAGCGCTGGCCGAGTCGGTCGAGGGCGGAGAAGGATTGTGATGAAACGTCACGGATTAGGCTGGAATTTAGGCGCGCTGTTGGCTTCGACGCTGCTTTCGACGGGGCTCGCACAGGCTACGCAACCGCTCGAGTCGTTCTTGGACCGCGCGAAGACTCAGAGCTTCGATGCGCGCGAAGCGATCGCCGCCGCGCAGCAGCGCTCGTCCGAGGCTGACGCGACGCTCGGGCGTTTGACGCCAGCGTTCTCGGCGCGGGGCGTCTACACGCGCAATCAATACGAAGGGGCCGTGCAGCTGCCGGGCACGGGGACCAGGCTGGTCATCACACCGCTGAATCAGCTCGACGCGTTCCTGCAGCTCGACGTGCCGATCGTCGATTTGGCCAGCTACCACCGCTACAAGGCGGCGTCTGCGCTTGCCGAAAGCGCGACCGAGCAGAAGAGCGCGACCACGATCGACGTCTCGCGCAGCGTGGCGCGCTCGTACTACCAGTTCCTCGGCGCGGACGCGCTGGTGCGCTCGGCGCGCGAGTCGATCAACGCTGCCGAAGCCAACCAGAAGAACGTCGATGATCGACGCGCGGCCGGTGCCGCGACCGATCTGGATCACGAACGCGCTGCCGCCAGCGTGGCGCGCGCCGAGCAAGATTTAGCCGACGCGGAGCTCGGTTCGGCGCTGGCCGGGCGCGCGCTCGAGACGTTGAGCGGCCTGTCGCCGGAAGCGCCCAACGGCTTTCCGGAGGACGACCTGCACGGCGAGGGCACGCTCGCCAATTGGCTTCGCCTGGCGGCGGCTGCGCCCGGTCAGCGCGTCGCGCAGAAGCTCGGCGAGGCAGCGGAGCAGAATCGCAAAGCCGCCAGCCGCGCGCTATTGCCGACGCTGACGGGCTCGGCGCAAGAGCGTGTCACCAACGCCACCGGCTTCAGTGGTCGGAACAGCGCGTACACCCTGCAGCTGATCCTGGCGTGGAAGCTCGACTACGGGACGCTCGCCAGCAGCGACGCGCAGAGCGCAGCGCTCGAAGTGCAGCGGGTGCGGGTCGAGCGCACCAAGCGTGTCGCCGAGGATGCAGCGTTCGAGGCATTTCGTCGTGTCGAGGCCGGGATCGCTAAGAGCCGCGCCGCGACAGCCCAAGCTAGCGCTGCCACGCGCGCCGCGTCGCTTTCGTCCGATCGTTACGCGGCGGGCGTCGCTACCCAGCTCGACGTCACGCAGGCCCAGCGTGACGCGTTTCTGGCTGTGGCCGCCAAAATCCAGGCCGATGCCGACTTAGCCTTCGCTCGTGCTTCGCTGCGGCTCGCCGCCGGCGTCCCGGTAGCCGACAAAAGGCCCCGCTGACGCTCGCTGAGATTTCATGAACGCTCGCCACCTCTTCAACTCTTCGTTCCTTCGCCAAGCTGTGCTGCTTGGAGCGCTGATCGCTCTGCCGTCGGGGGTCGTGGCGTGTAAGGGCAACTCCGCCGACGCGGCGGCGGCCGCCCATGAGGAGCCACCAGTCGGCGTGCAGACCGAGGCCGTGCAGACGATCGAAGTGCCGCGCACGTTGCGACTCACCGGTACGCTCAAGGGTGACCGTGAAACCGATCTGGCTGCCAACGCCAACGGTCGCGTGCTCGCGACGTCGGTCGAACGCGGCGAACAGATCAAGCCGGGCCAAGTGCTGGCGAAGCTCGATACGCGGGCGGCGGCGCTCTCGGCGGCCGACGCCCGAGCGCAGGTCGATAGCATTCGCGCGCAAGCTGGCCTGGCACGCGTCGAGTGCGATCGCTACGAGCAGCTCAAGGCCAAAGGCGCGATCAGCGACTTGGAGTACCAAGCGAAGATCGGCCAATGCGAGACGTTGCCGCTGAACGTGCAGGCCGCTTCGGCGCGCGCTGCTTTGGCTGCACAAAACGTGGGCGACGGCCTGATTCGGGCGCCCTTTGCCGGTGTCGTCACTGAGCGCTTCGTGGAGGTGGGGCAATTCGTGCGCCAAGACTCGCGTGTGGTGACGATCGTCTCGGTCGACCCTCTGCGGCTGCAGATCATGGTGCCTGAAGCGCAGGTGGCGAACGTCAAGGCAGGCGCCGACGTCAGCTTTACGGTCGCGGCCTATGCGGATCGGCGCTTCGCCGGCAAAGTGCGCTTCGTCTCCGGCGCGCTGCGCGCCACGACGCGCGACCTGATCGCCGAAGCGATCGTGCCTAACGCCGAGCGCTTGCTGATCCCGGGTATGTTCGCCGACGTTGAGCTGACGATTGGCGTGCAACGTCTGCCCAGCGTGCCGGCGCGCGCGCTCAAGCAGCTGGACGACCAGTCGCGGGTATTCGTGGTCGCGGACGGGCGGCTCGAAGAGCGCATCGTTGCGGTTGGTCCGAAGGTCGGTGAGCGCGTCTCGCTGACCGGAGGCGTCAAGGACGCGGAGCGAGTCGTCGTCTCCGACCTGACCGGCTTGGGCAACGGTCGCAAGGTGCGCTAGGCGAAGAAGGAGCATTCAACATGCAATGGCTTGCCCAAGTCTGCATCCGGCGCCCGGTTTTTGCCGGTGTCTTGATGTTGGTGATCTTCGTGCTCGGCGGCGTTGGTTATACGCGGCTCGGCCTCGATCAATTCCCGAACATCGATCTGCCGTTCGTGCTCGTCACCACGACGCTCGACGGCGCCGCACCGGAGGAGGTGGAGACCGACATCAGCGACAAGATCGAGGGCGCGGTCAACACCGTCGATGGTATCGACGAGCTACGCTCGACCTCGAGCGAAGGCTTCTCGCAGGTGGCGATCGCCTTCAAGCTCGACAAACCAAGCGACATTGCCGCGCAAGACGTGCGCGACAAAGTCAGCCTGGTGATGAAGGACATGCCGCGTGGCATCGATCCGCCGGTTATCAGCAAGGTCGATCCGCAAGCGATCCCGGTGCTATTGATCGCGCTGCGCTCGCGTTTGCCGATCCGCGATGTGACTGAAGTCGCCGACAAGCGCGTGCGCCGGCAGATCGAGAGCATCTCGGGCGTCGGTCAGGTGACGATCATCGGCGGGCGCGCGCGCCAGATCCACGTGCGCATGGATCCGGTCAAGCTGCGCGCCTACAACTTGAGCGCGGTCGACGTTCAGCGGGCGCTGGTGTCGCAGAATTTGACCACTCCAGGCGGCAGCGTGGACACCGGACCGCAAGCCGTCACGTTGCGCATCGCTGGGCGCGTGGCGTCGGTCGACGCTCTGGAGCGGATCGTGGTCAAAAACGACGCCGGCTCGAGCGTCCGCATCAACGACGTCGCGGCGGTCGAAGATGGCGAGGAAGAGTTGACCAGTATCGCCAGCTACGACGGCGAACGCACGGTCACGCTGTCGGTTCGCAAGCAGTCCGGAACCAACACCGTCGAGGTCGTCGACACGGTGTTGAAGCGCCTCAACGAGGTGAAGAAGACGCTGCCGGCCGGCATCAACCTGGAAGTCGTGCGCGACAACTCGGCCTCGATCCGCACTGGCGTGGGTGCCGTGAAAGAGCACTTGGTCGTCGGCGCGCTGCTGGCAGCTGCGGTCGTGCTCCTGTTCCTGGGTAACGCGCGCAGCACCTTGATTGCCGCAATCTCGATTCCAATCTCGATTGTCGGTACGTTCGCGCTGATGTGGTTTCAGGGCTTCACGCTGAACATGATCACGCTGCTGGCGCTGGCGCTGGCGGTCGGGATCGTGATCGACGACGCGATCGTCGTCCTCGAGAATATCGTGCGTTACATCGAGGAAAAGGGCGTCAAGCCCTTCCCAGCAGCGTTGCTCGCGACGCGCGAGATTGGCCTGCCGGTGTTGGCTACGACGCTGTCTTTGATGGCGGTGTTCGTGCCAGTGGCGTTCGTCGGTGGCATCCCGGGCCGTTTCCTGAAGAACTTCGGTTACACGATGGCGTTCGCGGTCGGGGTGTCGATGTTCGTCAGCTTCGCGCTCACCCCCACCTTGAGCGCGCGCTTGTTGGGCGGCGACGGGCATAAGCCGGGGCAGGGGCTGAGCCGCATCGTCGATTGGTTCTACCGACCGGTTGAGCGTGTGTACATGGTGATCCTGGCTTGGTGCATGCGTCACCGCTGGGTGGTGGTCGTGGCGTGCTGCGCGTCGCTCGGTTCGTGCACGCAGCTGATCAAGCACGTGCCGACCGGGTTTGTGCCGGTCGACGATCAGGGCCAATTCGAAGTGGACATCCGCACGCCGGAAGGCACCAGCGCCGACGAAACCGCGCTGATCTCCGAGCGGGTGGCGCAGCGGGTGCGTAAGCTTCCGGGCGTCTTGCACACCGTGACGACGGTCGCGGGCGGTGACGCTAAGGTTCAAAACCTGGCCGGCGTCTACGTCGCCCTGAAGGATCCGCGTGAACGCGCCGTGTCCCAGCTGCAGCTGATGGACATCACGCGTAAGCAGATTCTGGCCAAATTGCCGGCGGAATTGCGGGTCAGCGTGTCCGAGGTCGCGGCGATCAGCACTGGCGCGTCGTCGGCCGCCGTGCAGTACGTGTTGGCCGGCCCCGATCTGCACGAGCTCGAGTCGCTTGCGGCCAAGATGAGCCCTGAGATCAAGAAGAACCCGGCCGTCGTCGACTTCGACACCAACTTGATCACCGGCAAGCCCGAGCTGCGTGTCGCGATCGATCGCGACCGCGCGTCCGATTTGGGTGTCAACGTCTCCGACGTCGCCGATACGCTGCGGATGCTGGTCGCCGGCGTCAAAGCGTCGTCGTACGCCGAGCACGGTGAGGAGTACGACGTTCGGCTGCGCGCCCAGAAGGAATTCCGGCGCGACGTGAGCGGCGTCGCGCTGATGACGATACCGTCACACAAGTACGGCACGGTGCCGCTGTCGTCGGTGGTGAACGTGACGGACGCCACGGGGCCATCGCAAGTCAACCGACTCGGTCGCCAGCGTCAGGTGACGTTCATGGCCAACGTGGCGCCCGGTTTCGGTGAGAGCGACGTGGTCAAGGCGGTAAAGGCCGCGTTCGACAAGCAGCACACCGGGCCTGCGTACCGCCTCGTGCCGACCGGGCGCTCCAAGTCTTCGTCGGAGCTGGCGGCCGGCTTCATGCTGGCTTTCGGGCTCTCGTTCGTCTTCATGTATCTGATTTTGGCGGCGCAGTTCGAGTCTTGGCTGTACCCGTTCATCATCTTGATTTCCTTGCCGCTGACCGTTCCGTTCGCGCTGATTTCGTTGATTATCTTCAAGCAAAGCCTGAACCTGATGTCAGCCCTGGGGTTGCTCGTGCTGTTCGGCGTCGTGAAGAAGAACTCGATCCTGCAGATCGATCACACCAATCACCTGCGCAAAGAAGGTCGCAATCGGCTCGACGCGATCTTGGAAGCGAACCGCGACCGGCTGCGGCCGATCTTGATGACGACGCTGGCGTTCGTGGCCGGCATGGTGCCGCTGGCGCTGTCGCGTGGCATCGGCTCCGGCAACAACCGCAACATCTCCGGCATCGTGATTGGGGGGCAGACGCTGTCGCTGCTCTTGACGCTGGTCGCCGTGCCGGTCTTCTACGCGCTCTTCGACGACGCCGTGCAGTGGTTCAAACGTCGCAGCCGCGGCCCCATCGACCGCGGCGAGCGCGAGCTCGATCAGCTCTTGGGCGATGCCGAAGCCCCGCCAGCGACGGCCGAAGAGTGATGGCTTTAGGCCGTGTTCCTATTGGGGCAGCCCAGCTGGGCTGCCCGTAACTGGGCCTAGCTGAAGGCGCCACCATGGAAGTCAGCCTGTGTCGTCAAGCGGTTGGCGCGCAAGCTTGGGTTTCGGCGAGGCTTCCGCGAGGAACGGAGCGGAGCGTACTTCTGTACGCGAGCACCGTACCGGAGTGCGCCTGGCAGGCGCAACAGAAAGGAAGGAGAAGACCGACCCGGGGCCCGAATGCAGGGAACCCGACACCGAAGAGACAAGAGCTTTGACCTGGAGCACCAGGCCCTTGGATGTGGAGAAGGCACAAGGCCGAG
>JBBRMI010000253.1:0-10311 GCA_038230915.1 Polyangiales bacterium
CCTTTGGCGTCCAAAAATTCGAGCGTGTTGTCATACAGGCGCAGACCCGGCACCTCACTGACGTTGACGGTGTAGCTCACGCGCGGCGTCGCCGGCTTCTTGTCGAGCACGACGAAGTCTTCGACTGAGTCGACGGTGACGCGGAACACCATGTCGCCGCCTTCGGGCGCGCCGCTCGGATAGCTGGCGGTGCCGTCGGCGACTTCGATCTCGGCGCGGCTGCGCGCGTACTTGGTCGCGAACTCCACGCCGATCGCCGAGCCGTCGGGCTGCACGCGCACGAAGCCGTTGGCGTTTGCCGGCAGGTCGACGGTGGCCGGCCGGATTGCCTTCTCTTTCAAAGCGCTGTCGACCTCGGCACGGAAGCGAACGCCTTGACGAATGAAGCCGCGCGCGTCGCCCTTGCCCAATACGGCGATGGTGGGCAGCGCCTCACGCGCGGGGGCTGGCTTGGGTGGAACGACGCCGGGCGGGAACTTGAACGGGGCCGGTTCAGCGGGCTGCTGCTGTACGCGCATGAACTGCTGAGAAAGGCGAGCGAAGCGCTTGGCCGCGATCGGCGCGACCTTCAGCTCCGCGCCGTCGACCTGGGGCACCTTTGCCGTGGGACTCCCGCCGCCATCGCTCCTGCCGGGACCACTCTCAGAGGAGCACGCACCGAAAGCGAGCACGAGTGACGCAACCGGGAGTGTCGCAAGCAAACCACGTCGGACAAGCCATTGCTTCATTTGTCAGCCCTCAGCCCAAGGCGTAAGCGTCCGAGTGTACTTCGGACCTTCGCCGACTATCAACGTCCGCGGCGACGCCGGGATTTAGTCATGAGGACGAACCAGAAACTTACATCGGCGCTCTTGCCTGGTGTCGCCGGGTATTCACCCGGCTCCGACGTGTTCGCCTACATCGACGCTAGGGCTGATTCCAATTCGCCGAGTGCGTGGCTGTCGCCTTTGCGTTGGGCGACGGCGATGCCGGCTTCGAGCCAGGATTTGGCTTCGTCGCCGCGTGCGGCATCGATCAGGGTTTGGCCCGCCATGAGGTAGAGGGGGATGTAGTCAGCATCTTTGTCCCTCAGCTTATTGAAGGTGGCGATCGCGTCGTCCACACGGCCTTCCTTCCGGTACTCCATGCCTAGACCGTAGAAGGCGAACGAATCGGCGCCGGCCGACGCGCAGTGCTGTTCCAAAAACGCCAATCGCTTGTTCATGCTGGCTCCAAAAACTCGAGCAAAATCCGCTTTTCACCGATGCCGGCGAAGGTCACGACCACGCTTGGCTTGATGCCGCCGTCCACGCTTTGAACGACACCTTCGCCGAACCGCACGTGCCGCACATGGCTGCCCGGGCGAACAGGTTGCCCGTCACCGCTGCCGGCGTCCTGGCTGTACTCGTCGCGTTCGACGAGGCGGGCGCCGGGCGCCAGGGGTGCGCCGGCCTTAAGGCCACCGGCAGTTCCGCTGCCGGTGTAGCGCTGACCGTCGAAGCTGTCGCCGCTGCGATTGCGATACCCGCCCGGTGAGTAGCCGCCCACGTAGCCGGCGCCGTAACGGCTGCCAGACCCCGAACCTCCAGCGTAGCTACCTCCACCGTAACTAGAGGAGCGCGCAGGGCGCGCCGAGCCTTCGAGCTTGATCGCATCTTCGGGCAAATCGTCCAAGAACTGGCTGCGATCGAGGTAGCGGGTCTGACCGAACAGCGTGCGGCTGCCAGCATAAGTGATGGTCAGACGGCGCCGGGCGCGCGTGATCGCGACGTAAGCTAGCCGCCGCTCTTCCTCGAGCTCTTCGTCCTCACCGCTGGCGATACCGCGGTACGGGAACATCTCTTGTTCCATGCCGGTCAGGAATACCGCGTCGAACTCGAGCCCCTTGGCCGAGTGCACGGTCATCAGCGACACCATCGGCCCGTTCTTCTGTGAGTCGATCGCAGCTACCAGCGACACGCGCTCCAAGTAGCCGGACAGGGTCGGCGTCTCGTCGTGCTCCGACGCTTCCTCCTCATAGTCTTGAATCGAGCCGACGAGCTCTTCCAAGTTACCGAGCCGCGCGTCGCTTTCCGCGCTGTCTTCTTTACGCAACAGCTCGCGGTAGCCGGTAACTTCCAAGATGTGGCCGCATAGCTCGCTCGGCGACAGCCGCTTCGCTTCGAGCTGCATGCCCTCGATCAGCGCGCGGAACGCGCCGAGCTTCTTGGACGCTGCGGTGCCCAGCTCGCGCTGCGCCTGCACAATGGCGTCGAACGCGCACACCGAGGACTCGCTAGCCACGTTCAACAGGTGCTCGACGGTCTTGTCGCCGATGCCGCGCGCCGGCGTGTTGATGACGCGCGCGACGTCGGCGTCGCTCGACGGGTTGACGGAGAGCCGCAGGTAGCCGAGCAGATCCTTAACCTCGGCGCGCTCGAAGAACTTCATCCCGCCGATGATTTGGTACGGCACGTTGCCGCGGCGCAGAGCTTCCTCCAGCATTCGTGACTGGGCGTGCACGCGGTAAAAGATCGCGATCGAATTGGCCGTCGTGCCGCGCGAAAGCTCGGCTTGAATGCCGCGCAGGACGTGATCGGCTTCTTCACGCTCGTCCATCACCGCCCGCACCCGCACTGGATCACCGGCGGGCGCCTCGGTCCACAGCTCCTTCGGCTCGCGTTCCTTGGACGACTCGATTACACCGAGCGCGGCCTTCACGATGTTGGCGGTCGAGCGGTAGTTCTGCTCGAGCTTGATCACTGCCGCGCCGCCGAAGTCGTGCTTGAAGCTTCTGATCAGCCGCACGTCGGCGCCACGCCAGCGATAAATCGACTGATCGTCGTCGCCGACCACGCACAGGTTCCGCGTGTGCTCGGAGAGCGCGCGCACCAGGCGGTACTGAATCAGGTTGGTATCCTGAAATTCGTCGACCAAGACGTGCAGAAAGCGCCCGCGTAAATCTGCGCCGGCCGGGCTGTCGGGGTCTTCCACCAGCCGCGTCATCTTCAGGATCAAATCGTCGAAGTCGACGGCGTTGGCCAGCCCGAGCGCGCGCTCGTAACGCGCGAACACTTCCAGCACCACGTCCGTCAGGCGGCCGAGCTGTTTGGCTTCGCGCGGTCCGCGCCCCTCGCTCTTCTCACCGCTGATCGCCGATAGGAACTGCTTCGGCGGGAACTGCCGGTCGTCGTAGCCCAGCTCGCGCAGCGCGCGCACGACGACCGCTTTCTGATCGGACCCGTCGTAGATCACGAAGTCGCGCCGCAGGCCGACGGAGTCGTGGTAGCGTCGCAGCAAGCGCGCACACACCGAATGAAACGTGCCGATCCAAAGATCGCGCGTCACCTCGGGCGAGGTGAGGCGAGTCAGCCGCTCCTTCATCTCCGCGGCGGCCTTGTTCGTGAACGTCACCGCCAAAATCCGATACGGCGCCACACGGTTCGCCAGCAAATTGGCGATGCGGTACGTGATGACGCGGGTCTTGCCGCTGCCAGCTCCGGCGAACACGAGCAGCGGGCCGTCCACATGGGCGACGGCTTGCTTCTGCGGGTCGTTCAGCTCGGGCATGCGAGCGTCTCGGTGACACCGGGCTGGCGCTGGCGCAACCCTTCTGTGCAGGCCGTGCTCGGCGTCGGCTCTGGCCGCTCGAACCGAGGCGCCGCTTGCTGACCGAAAGCGAGCTGGCGCGAGCCGGCACGGCGCGCATCACCGTCACCGCGGTCGCGTTGGTGCTCGGGTTGTCGTCGGCCGCGGTGTTGCCGTTGCTGTTGCCCTGGCATGGGGCGGTCGTGCTCGGCGTGGTCAGCATGCTGCTGGCCGCCGTGCCGTTCGCGTGCTTCTGGCTGGTCGCGCGCCGGCGTGGCGTCGACGTGCCGGAGCCGACGCGCTGGCTTTCTTGGGCCGGCGTCGTGATGCTGACTTCAGGCATGTCGATGCTACCGCTGTTCGATCTGTATCGCGGCCAGGTGCGCGTGCTCAACCACGGTGACGAGCCGTTCGCGCTCTGGGTCGACGGCCATCGTGTCGCCCGGGTCGAGCCAAGCAGCGGCGAGAGCGCGCTGGCCGGCGCGTGGCTCACGTTGCCGGCCGGCGCGCGCGACTTGCGCATCGTCGGTGAGAGCAGCGGCCGCGAGCTTTTTCGAGCGCGTGAGCTGGTGCAAGGCGGCAGCCCACACCTGTTCGCGCCGCAGAGCTCCGGCTACTGCTTCACGATCGAGCGTCGCGGCTACGGGGACGCTAAAGCCGAAGCGCTGGACAGCGAGCCGCTCGAAGGCTCGAACCCATTCTGGGTGCTGCCGGACGGCATCAGTTGGTTCACACCCAACCCGGAGCCTGGGCCGCTTCAAACCTCTGGCGGCACGCTTTCGTGCCTGCGGCAGAAGCGTTGTACGAACTCGGTCCCGTAGGCTTGGCAAACAGGCCGTCGTGGCTATACTCGCCGCGCCTTGCCTGACGAAAACGAGACCCCCACGCCCCGGCCCGCTGAAGTCGAGCCCGCTACGGCGGCCACGTCGGAGGCCGATGCCGCCGCTCCCGAGCAAGATCCGCTCGAGGTCGCGCGAGCCGAGCAAGCCAAGCTCAAAGATCAGCTGCTGCGCACGCTGGCGGACTTCGACAACTTTCGCAAGCGCAGCCGGCGCGAGCTGGTCGACGCCGAGCGGCGT
This sequence comes from Polyangiales bacterium, assembly GCA_038230915.1. Classification (GTDB taxonomy): domain Bacteria; phylum Myxococcota_A; class Polyangia; order Polyangiales; family Polyangiaceae; genus PMG-095. The sequence goes on from JBBRMI010000253.1 coordinate 4,626, forward strand.
GGCAAAGACGACATGCTGAAAGAGTTCTTGCCGGTCTTCGATAACCTCGATCGCGCCAGCGCGCACGCCGAGACCGCGACCGACGTAAAGGCGCTCGCCGACGGCATCTCGCTCGTCATGCGCCAGTTCGCAGACACCCTGTCCAAGGTAGGGATCGAGCGGGTCCCCGCTGTCGGGCAGCCGTTCGATCCCTCGGTTCACGAGGCCGTGCAACAGATGGAGACCTCGGACTTCGAGCCGGGGACGATCGCGGCCGAAGTGCAGGCGGGCTACCGGAACAGCGAAAAGCTCATTCGTCCAGCGCTGGTCGTCGTCGCCAAAGCCAAAGCGAACTAGCTCGGCCGCACTAGCTCCGCTCCGGGCCGTCGAGTATGCTCGACCGCGCCCGCTATGGGGAAAATCGTCGGCATCGATCTAGGCACCACCAATTCCTGCGTGGCGGTGGTGGAAGGAACCGGAGCGTCGGGTCAACTCGAGGTGAAGGTGATCGCCAACGCGGAGGGCGCGCGTACCACTGCGTCGGTCGTCGCCTTCACTGCCAAGGGTGAGCGCCTGGTCGGCCAGGTCGCCAAGCGCCAAGCCACGACGAATGCCGAGAACACGATCTACGCTGTCAAGCGTTTGATGGGGCAGAAGTTCGACTCCAGCGTGGTCTCACGCCAGGCGGGTCAGGTTTCCTACACCATCCTGCAGCATGAGAACGGCGACGCGTGGGTCAAGGCCGGCGAGCGCACGATGTCCCCGCCCGAGGTTTCGGCGCTGGTCCTGACCAGCATGCGCGAGATCGCCGAGACGTACCTGGGCGAAGCCGTGACCGAGGCGGTCGTGACCGTCCCGGCTTACTTCGACGACGCGCAACGCCAAGCCACCAAGGACGCCGGGCGGATCGCCGGCCTCGACGTGAAGCGCATCTTGAACGAGCCGACCGCCGCGGCGCTCGCCTACGGTCTCGACAAGACCGAGCGCGAAGTCATCGCCGTCTATGATCTCGGAGGCGGTACCTTCGACATTTCGATCCTCGAGATTGCTGCCGGCGTCTTCAACGTCAAGGCGACCGGCGGCGACACGCACCTGGGTGGTGAAGACTTCGATCGTGAGATCATCGATCGCTTGAGTGACGAGTTCTTGGAAAAGACCAAGCTCGATCTCCGCAAGGATCGCACCAGCCTGCAACGCCTGCGTGAGGGGGCCGAAAAGGCCAAGCATGAGCTGTCGTCGTCGCTCGAAACCGACGTCAATTTGCCGTTCGTCGCGATCGGCCCCGCCGGGCCGCTCCACCTCGAGCGCACGATCAAACGCAGCGAGTTGGAGATTTGGACCCGTGCGCTCGTCGACCGCACGATGATCGCCTGCAAAGCCGTGCTGGCCGACGCCAAGCTTGCGCCGAAAGACGTCGGTCAGGTCGTGTTGGTCGGCGGCATGACGCGGATGCCGGCGGTGCAGAAAGCCGTGCGCGAGTTCTTTGGTCGTGAGCCGAACAAGGGCGTCAATCCGGACGAGGTCGTAGCCGTCGGCGCTGCGATTCAGGGTGCCGCGCTCGCCGGGCAAATCGACGAGGTGCTGCTGCTCGACGTCACGCCGCTGTCGATCGGCGTCGAAACCGGCGGCGGCGTGTTCACCAAGCTGATTCCGCGCAACACCACCGTGCCCACGGAGAAGAGCGAGATCTTCACGACCAGCGTCGACAACCAGTCGTTCGTGCCCGTGCACGCGCTGCAAGGCGAGCGCGAAATGGCCGTCGACAACCGCAGCCTGGCGCGCTTCGAGCTGACCGGTATCCCGCCCGCGCCGCGTGGCGTGCCCAAGATCCAAGTCAGCTTTCGCATCGACGCCAACGGCATCTTGTCGGTCGAAGCCAAGGACTTGGGCACCGGTCGTACCCAAGCCATCAGCGTCACGCCGACCAGCGGCCTTTCGCCCGACGAGATCGACAAGCTGGTGGTCGACGGCGAAAAATTCAAAGAAACCGACCAGCTGCGCCGTGATCTCGCGGAGATGCGCAACCAGGCCGAGACGCTGGTCTACACCACCGAGCAAGCGCTCGAAGGTTATGCTGATCTACTCGAGCCCGAAAAGCTCGAGAAGGTGAAGGGCGAAGTCGCGCTGCTCAAGAAGATGATGGAGACGGGCGCTACGCTCGACTCACTGCGCGGCGCCTACGCTCAGCTCGAAAACAGCACGTTCGAAATCGCGGAAGCCATGTACGCGAGCTAGGCCAGCACTTGCCGGACGAAGCGCTTGAGGGCGTCGACAGCGAACGGCTTGGGGAGAAAATGCGCATCGGGCTCGCGCCTGTGTGAGGCGGAGTCTTCCGCGTAGCCGGACAGGAAAAGCGCGCGAATACCGGCATTTTGCAGGCGCAGCCGCGCGAGTAGCTCGTAGCCGCCCATGTTGGGCATGATCACGTCGCTAACCAAGAGACCGATTGTCTGACCAAGCGTCGTGGCTCGCTCGAGAGCCTCGTGCCCGTCCGCGGCCTGCACGACCCGATAACCTTCGCTGGCCAAGATACGCGCCACCAGTCGCCTGACTGCCTCCTGATCTTCCACGAGCAAGATCGTGTCCGACGAGTCGCGCGCGGGCGGGCGGCTCGCAATCGGCGTGTCGACGAGCTCGTCCTGGTCGAGCGCGCCAAACAGCGCCGTGAAGGTCGTACCCGTCCCGAGCACGCTCGCGCAGCGGATCTGTCCGCCATGTTGACGAATGCAGCCATAGACCATCGCGAGCCCCAGCCCGGTCCCGGCTTCTGCGCCCTTGGTAGTGAAGAATGGCTCGAAGATCCGCGCCTGGGTGGCGACGTCCATGCCGAGCCCGCTGTCGGTGACTCGAAGCTCGACATAGGCGCCGGGCGATATAGGGTCTCCGCCGAGGTCGTCTTCGGCGCCAAGAACCACCGTGCGTACCGCGATGCTGAGCTTACCCCCGTCGGGCATTGCATCCTGCGCGTTCGAGGTCAAGTTGAGCAGGACTTGCCGGATTAGGGTGCCGTCTGCATAGATGAGGCGGGCGCCGTCATCGATCGTAAGCTCGAAGGTGACGTTCTCGCGCAACATGCGTCGGAGCACTGGCGCGAAGGACTGCACTTGCTTGCCAAGCGCGAGCGGGCGCATGTCGAGGGCTTGCTTGCGCGCGAAGGCCAAGAGCTGCGTCGTCAGTTCCTTGGCCTGCTGACCTGCTTGGAGGACGGCTCTTAGGTCTTCCACGCCGCCGCCTTCGCCCAACGTCTCGATCGCCATTTCCGAGTACCCCAGGATGGGTATGAGCAGATTGTTGAAGTCGTGCGCAACGCCTGCCGCCAGCTGACCGATGGCTTCGAGCTTCTGCGATTGACTGAGCGCGTGCTGTAAGCGCTGCATTTCCGTGACGTCGCTGAACGTGCCAATCAGACCCAGTACTTCGCCTGTGTCTCCCTGTACTGGCGCGCCGTTCACCATCACCTGCCGCACTCCGCCCCGGCGTCCTCGAATCTCGACATGATAGGACGATGACGTGCCACCGCTGCGCTTGGCGTGCTCGCGCCGCATCGTCTCCAAAGACTCGGGCGTGAAAAACTGTTCGTAAGTCTGCCCGCGCAGCTCCGCGGCATCGTCGATTTCGAGCTGCCGGCACATGGCGCGGTTCAGATAAGTGGTGTAACCAGCCGCGTCGATTTCCCAGATACCGACGCCGCTGTGCTCCGTCAACGCTTCGAAGCGCCGGCGGCTCTGCGCGAGCGCCCCATCGGCTAGCACTTCGTCGGTAATGTCATGGGTAATACCCGCGATGCGCACGACGTTGCCGCCGCGATCGTGGACCGGAAACGCTCGAGCCGACATCCAACGCACGCCGTCTTGACGCACGATCCGATAGCGCCACTCCCAATCGCCCTTCTGCTGCTCGGCCCTGGCCAGCCGGAGGGGCTCGCGATCTTCGGGATGGACGAGGTCGTACAACAGCGCGGGATCTTCTTGGATCTTGCTGGCCGGCACGCCGAAGACGCGCTCGAAAGCCGGGCTGATATACGTCATCTCCCGCTTGTCGGGCGTGGTGAGCCAGAGCACGGCATCGACGTGCGCCACCAGCTGCCGCAGCTGATGCAGCAGCTCGGAATCGGACACGTCGGTGCGTTCACCGCTCGGCGCCATGAACCCGCGAGTTTCACACGCGCAGGCACCGCCGTCGATTGCTGTCCGCCGCCCCGTCGTCGCAGCCTTGCGGCGCTCGAAAAACCGGCGGCTTTTTAGCCTTTTCGCGTTTTTCTCGAGCTTTGGCGACGTAGCGTGTCAGCTGACTTAAGCAGACTCGCGCGCTACTTCGCCTATGATATCGGTGATCGAGACTTTGGAGATGCCAGGGCCGCTCACCGGGCCGGTGCTGGGCGGGCCGTACTCGTTGGAATCAGTCCAGACGGTGACGATCGTGGCGTTGTCGGGGAACATCGTGTCGACGCGAACGATCTTGCCGACGCGGCCGTCGCTCAGCTGCACCATGCGCCGCTCGTTCATCATTTGATGGAGGTGTCGGAGAGTTGCCATGCGGGGTTTCTCGCGATCTTTTGCGCCCAGGAGGATAACGGTGTCCGGGAGCGTTGTGGAATTTCCTGTTGTGCTTCTGGAGTTATCCACGGCGTGGGTTTCACGTCCGTGACGCGGGGGTGAACACTCGTGCGGTAGTCTATCGATCGCTGAGAATTTGGCCATTTCCTCCGGGAATTCTAGCCTCTGTCCCGCTATGGGCTCGTTCAAAGCAGTCGCCGTCCTCGCCATCACCTGCAGCTTGCTCGGGGGCTGTATGCAAACCCACGAAGCTAAAGTGCAGACGGCATTCCTGCCGCCGCCCAGCGCGGCGCCGATCCAGCATACCGGTCGACTTTGGGTCGAGCTCGGTAGCAACACGTGGGAGAACCAGTGCCGGACGCCGAACGGCCAACGCATGTTGTGCTTCGACGGCGTACGCAAGGCGGCGGTCGGCGCGCTCGAGCGCAGCCTCTGGACGTCGTTCCCCGAGGTTGGGCTACGCGACGGCGACGCGCTGCAAGCGGGCGACTACTTGCTCACGCTCGACGTGACGATCGACGCGATGGCGCCGGATGCTGACGGACCCGGTTGGTCAGCCGTAGCGGCCGGCAGCTTTCGGCTTTCGCGCGACGGCAAGGTGTTGCACGAGGAACGCCTCGGTTCGCGCTCGCGCGCTGCGTTCGCCTACGGTGGCGCGCTCGGCGTCGGTGCCGGGGAAGTCGTCGACGCCTTCGCGGCCCACGTCGCCGAGGTCCTCGGCACGGTCGCCGAAGACCGCCCACTCCGCGCCGCGCCGCTGCCCGCCGTAGTCGCCGAAATCCTCACCCCCGCCGTGACTGTGCCCGCCGCGCTGCCCGTACCCTCGCCCGCTGCCGCACCCGAGCCGATGGCGCCCGCGACGACGCCGGCCGAGCCCGAGCCCGCGCCCGCCGCCGTCTCCGCGCCCGTATCCGTCGACCCGCCCATCGCCGCCCGCTGAGCCTTGCGCTTTGGGGTTCGGACCATTTTCCGAGATTTTTTCACAGGGAGTCCCGGATGGCGGCAGGAGGCGCCGCCCTGATGGGATGAAACCGGGTATCGCTGGGGCGCGTCGCCACCAGTTTCTTCTTAGCGAGGGGCTCAAGGCTCGGAACACCCATTTCGGGCCCCGCAATGACTGGGCATGCAAAGTGATTGAAGGAACCGCAGAG
>JBBRMI010000254.1:0-10193 GCA_038230915.1 Polyangiales bacterium
CGCCTCCCGCGCCTCAGATTCCGTCCAACGCTTCGCTCGCGCCTTCCCCGGCTTCTCGCTTTGATCTGACATCGCTCCTCGCCGCCAATCTAGGCGGCGGGGGAGGCGTCAGGCGTACGCCGTTCGGGGATGGGTTACGCCGTTCCATCATTGTCGAACATGTGACGGAGTCGATCGAACGGTCCGTAGTCGTAATTGCTGGTCGCGGCCGCGTCAGTCACATGCTCGCCGTCAATCGCTCGTAAGATCAATCCGGCATGATCCAGAACGGCGACACTCTGTTTGCCAGGTTCGTTAGCATCGTGACTGCCGATGCTCAGCACCACGTCGACGGCGCAGGGGGTGACGGCAAGCGTCGCGCATGGCAGGCCGGCTATCCAGTTCTGGTGTGGGGGCGCGAGGCTGACCCCGCTTGCGTACTGGCGTTCGCTGTAACTGCCGTCGGTGCTCTCGACACGGATCACTCGGTCGAGGTAGTCGTAAGTATAGGTCTCGCTCGGAATGACTGGAGCCCCGGCCAGGTGCGGAGCAGTGGCAGAGGTAATGCGACCAAGACCATCGAATGCGGCTTCGGTGAGCAAAGCAGCGCCGTCGAAGCCGACGGTCGAGCTTTGGATGGCGCGCCCGTAGTTGTCCAACTGCTGCACGGTGTGACCCGCAAACTGGTTACTGGGGCTGCGCGAATCGGTCGTCACCTCCAGGCGCGGGTGCACCTTGCCCGCCGGGGTCTCGACGGATTGGAACGGCAGAGCGGCATAGTCGAGCGATGTCGTACTTCGCTGAGGTAATCGAATTCGCTACAATCGTGATCACCGTGGGGACGCGCGACGCGTCCAGCCCACGTCAACGCCGTGACCAAGTCAGCTGGGCGGAGGTCGTTCGCCACGCGGTAGATGAAGCTCGAGTAGCTGCCGCGGACGGGACCACGACGGGGCTGGACGAGCAGGCGAAACAGTTCCGCGGCGTCGATAAGCCTTGGCCACAGTTCCGAAAGAACAGCGGCGCGTATGTCATCACTTTGCGAAGCCTCTTGCCCGGGCTCGGCGAGCGCACCAAGGCGCGCGGCGACGGCCGCGGGCTCGCGGGCACACCTGAAGGCGGCCTCGATGGCTTCACGGCGAACCCCCTCCGGCGCCCCGTGATCGAGAGCGATACTGACAAAGTGATCCGCGAACTCGGCCAGCTCGTTTGCTCTGGCAATATCTATGGCCTTTCGACGAAGAAACGTGGGGATATCTGTTGCCGATATGTAGGGTCTGAGTTGTTGCGTCAACGCAGGGTGCCGAAGGCGCCGAGATGCAGCTTCGTTCCACCAGTATCGGGTCAATGACCTTGTCTTGGCTCTTTCCATCAGCGCCTCGACGGCAGATGCGCGGTGGGCGTCCGTGGCAACCGGCGAGTCAGCCTCAATGAAGGCCTCGGGTGCAAACCGCGCAAGCAAGCCTGCCATTTCGGCATTCATGCAGCTTAACCAAGTCGCCACACCCGACAGCTGAGGGACCAAATGGTCCGATGCTTCGTGATGAAATAGTAGCTGCCCGAGTTGTGGCGCGGACAGTTGGGAGTCGTGCAACCAATGGGCGGTCAGGAACTCCGCACAGGTGTGATGATAGAACGATGCCACGTCGGTGCTGGGGTGGACGAAGAGCCCGGTCTGCAGCACCTCACCGATTGCGTTCTCGTCGACACCGTCAACCTCCGACACGACACGGGCGACCGACAACTCCCCTCCGCCCTCGAGAAGGGAAGACCGCCGCGCAATGCGGGGTCGGTTGCCTAGAACCGTGGCGGCGGCCAGTCGTGCCGCTATGTCCAAGGCGCGATTCGGCGTGACGTCGCGTCGCTGAAGTTCGCGACGGCTCGGACTGTTTTCTTCGCAAAGATGTAGGAGTGCCTGTTCGTAGATCTCGGTCGCACGCTGGGGGAACCTCCGGTCCTTTCGAAACACCTGCATCAACAGCTCAAGCGTCAAAGGCACAGCGGCAAGAGGCCCAAGATCGCGCTCGTGCACGGCCGCTAGGAAAGTCTTCGCATCAATACCCGCCACTTCAACGATTGAGGCCGCGTCCGCGCGCCGCAGCGGCTCAAGGCGAAAATACGACACATCTTCGTCGCCGAAGATGTGTGGCAAGCCGCGTTCCAGGGTCTCGGGCCATTCGCTCGCCCGGCAAGCGAGCTCGAGCCGAATCGTTCCGCGTGGCAATTGGTCAAGCTCGCCGAGAAGACGACTCGGAAAGCTGGGGAGATCGGCTTCGTCAACGCTATCGATGACGATGTGCGCGGGACCAGCGTTCAAATTTCGAACGGCCTTCAACACTTCCTGCGCTGACAGCCGCCTCAAGTCAAAGAACAATGAGTCGGCCGGAAGCTCAGCTTGCCGCTGCAGCATGGTCGTCGACTTCCCCAGACCAGGTTCACCTAGGAGGATGCTGCAGGCGGTCTGATGAATGTCTGCTCTGGTGCAGACATCGCCGGCAAGCATCCTGCCCATGAAGCCGTTCGGGTCCGGCAAAAAACCGTTCTCGAGCGTCGCAGGCAGTCCACCGTTCGACCTAAAGAATCGCTCCGCGATAAAGTTGGAGCCGGCGAGACCTCTTTCCCCCAACGCCATCGGTCTGCGCTACGCGCGCACTCCCTCGTGCGCTTGTGATGACGGACGCGGCGAGGTGTTCAAGCTCTGCGAGGGTGGCATCTGTGGCCATACGATCTACTTAAAATGCTCGCGAGCGCAAGGTGACTATCTTGAAGTGGCCGCGGGCGACCTTCGGCCGGCATCGCCGAAGAAAGGCAAACTGCAAGCGTGGAGCGGCCTCGGCCCCAACTAGAGCTTTCGCGCCCGCTCGGCTGCGACGTGTTCGCGCGCGGCCGTGAGCCCCCAGCGCTTCGCGCACGACCGGCAGAAAGCTGCCATCTCGGTTCGACATTCCGAGCAGTGGCGAAAGCTTTCGTCGAGCATCCATTTCTTAAGGAACGTCAGCACGTCGGCCTCGGTCTTCAACGATTGGTCGTCCCAGCCGCGCACCAGTGAATTGATTTCGGCGCGGCCGCCGACAGAGAGCACCAGCAGGCCGCGCAAGCGTGCCCACGTCGCGTAGAGGCGCTCTACGAGCTCTGGGCCAACGCGAAGCTGCTTGACGGCGTCGACGACGTGCACGCCGGCGTCGAAGAGGGCGAAGGTTTCGGCGGCGACGTCGCCAGCGGCTGGTTGAGCTTCGAGGTGCGACCGCCGCGTGACGATCACGGCGCGCACTTCTTCTTCTTGAAACAGATGCACATTGCGGGGCCCGACGACCGGCGTGAGCGCGTCGCCTTCCATTCGCCGCAGCGTGCTCTTGCTCACACCCAGCATGCGAGCTGCCTCGGTGCGCCGCAGCAGTCTGCCCGCTGGCACTGCCGCAGCGCTATTCGCGGCGGAATTCGCAAAATCGTCGATGGAATTGTGGTCACCCGAAGCCTTGGTGTTCGCCATGTGCTCGTTGGCCCTGCCCTGACCCTGCCACGGCACCTTGCCACTCCAACCGTGCGTGCGCTCGTGCGTTTTGCGCTCCGGCGCGAGTTCGCCAACTGTGACAGGCTATGCCGCATGGCGACCAAACCGCAGCCGGTGCCATGGGAGGAGTTGAACGATCTGCGCTTCGACTTGTTCGAATGGCTGGTCGAGCAACGGCTAGCGAAGCCCAGAGCGAAGCCGCTCGCGGCGGCGTTCAAGCTGCAGAGTGATCCGCGGGCGCTGACCAAGCTGAATGCAGAGGTGGTTGAGGCTTTGCTGGAGGTCGAGCTGTTCGCGGGCGCACGGAACCGTGCTGACGGTGACACCAAGAGACTCAAGGAATTGCCGGACGATGTCCGCGAGCTGTTCTTTGACGACCGCGTCGAGCGGGAGGCTGATCAAGCCATGCGCGCGTTGTTGCCGTCGATTCGGCACATCGAGCGGCTGCTCGAAAAAACGGCTGAGCGGCGTGCGAAGCGCGCGCGTGCGGTGGGGATTGCCGCCAAGGATGCGCGGACTGACGATCTTGAAGCGGTCGTGCAGAGCCAGGCACAGTTGGTCGGGCGCCAAGCTCGGCTGATGCACCGCGTTTTCCTGGAGCTGCATCCGTCGGTTCCGCCGGAGGACCTGACGCTCATGGGCTACCGCCGACTCGAGCGGCGGATTCGCAAGCGGTTGCTCGGGGCGGGGTTTCCCGCTGAAAAGCGCGACCCGTCGCGGCTAAGCACATCGGGGGCATGCCCCTCAAGAAAACCTGGACAGAACGAAAGGGGGGCCCTTGCTGGTTTGGCCCGCCACCACAGACTCGCAGCAGTGGAGGCAGCGATGCACGACTTCGAATACCTGCTGCTCGACGAGATTGCAGCGATAGCGCGCGCTTCGGTCGATACGGTTCGACGGTGGATCCGCTCGGGGCAGCTGCCGAGCGTGAAGCCGGGGCGGCGGCGCTTGGTGCGGCGCGGCGACTTGGAACGCTTCCTGGCTCGGGACACGTTGATCGAGCGACGCGCCTTGTCCGACAGCGCGGCCTCGCCCTTGGGAGCTAGCGCGCCAGACGAGGGAACGGGCAATGGCTAGCCGTGGTCAGCTACGACTGGTTGGTCCTACCGACCGTGGTGAAATCGAGCTCGGCACGGCCCTGCTGCGACGCTTTCTCGACGTGGCCGTTGGCGAGGCTCTTGAGCTCACCTTCTTCGCGCGGGGGCGCATCTCGGTCACGCACGCTACGAGTCACGTCGAGCACGTGCGGTTGCTACGCCAGGCAGAGCGGCTGCCCGGATTCAATGGCGCGTACCAGCTTGTCAACGGCCCGATGCTTACCGAGCTGCTTCATCGGTATCCGCTCAATCAGATCGTTCCGGCGTGGAATGGCCGTGCGGGCGACAAGGACATCTACTTTCGCCGCGCCGTCTACATCGACATCGATCCGATTCGTCCCAAAGGCATCAGCGCTACCGACGAGGAGAAGCACGCGGCCATCGGCGTGCGCCAAAAGGTCGAAGACTTCCTGATCCGCGAGCTTGGCCAGCCTGCGGCGCTCGGGCGCGGAGATAGCGGCAACGGATGCTTCATCCTGATCGCGGTGCAGCAGCCATGCTTGTCGATCCTCGACTGCGCCGGCCGCATCCATCGTTTTCTCAAATTGCTGGCGAAGGAGTTCAACACGGACCGCGTGCAGATCGACACGACGGTTGGCAACACCGCCAGGCTCATGCCCTGCCCCGGCACCTGGAAGCGGAAGGGCGAGAACACGCGCGAGCGCCCCCACCGGCGTGTCCACTTTTCCTGCCACCCCACCGTCTGGCCCGTGCCGCTCGAGGCGATCGTTGGCTAGCGTGATTCAAGCCCTCGAAGCGCGCCGAACGGAGGACGCGCCGACGCCGGCCACGCCAGTCGTGAGGCACCTCCGCAGGGGCGAGTCTATCTTCTCTGCAGCGAACGGCGTCGACACGCGGCTCATTCTCGACCGTTACGGCATCGAACATGATGAGCGCCACGCGCGTTGTCCGGGGTGCGGCGAAGCAGGCGCGCTCATCTGCGAGCGAGGTGGGCTCAAGTGTTTGCACAACCGCTGTTCCAACGTCGGCCCACCGAATCATCCGGGCCTTCGGCTCAACGTGGATCTGGTTGCTGAGCGCGAAAACGTTCCGCCACTGCGAGCAGCGGAGCTGGTTTGCGATTGGTTCGGTATTTCCGTGCCGCGACCGCCGGCCAGACAGCGCTTGGAGGCGACAGAGGCGGCGTCACCTATCCCGCTAAGCGAGCAGGCGTCACAAACACCCTTTCCCTGCAACGCGTTGCCCGAGCCCCTGCGTGCTTGGGTCGTAGCCGAAGCCGTCGCGACGCAGACGCCAGCCGATCTGCCGGCGGTTGTTTCGCTCGCCACGCTGTCGGCGTGCCTCGCGAAAAAGGTGGAGGTGGAGATCCGCCGCGGCTGGCGTGAGCCGCTCAATACGTATTGGCTCATCGCGCTCGAACCGTGTAACCGCAAGAGCGCTGTGTTTCGCGACGCTGTCGAGCCGCTACACCGACATGAGCGAGCGTTGGCTGAGCTGCTGCGAGCACCCGCCCAAGCCGCGCTGACACGGCTCGAAGTGAAGCGGCGCATCCTGAAGAAGGCCCTCGACACCGCCGCCCGCACCGGCTCCGCCGACGACATTCAAGTCGCCGAAGAGCTGGCCGTGCAGCTCGACGCCGAGCGAGCCCCGGTGGCGCCCCGCTTGGTCGTCGACGACGTCACGCCCGAGCGCCTGGCGGTCATGCTCGCCGAACAGGGCGGTAGGCTCGCCTTGCTCAGCGCGGAGGGCGGCCTGTTCGAGCTCGCCGGCGGTCGCTATTCGGACGGCGTGCCCAATCTGGATGTCTTTCTGAAGGGGCATCCGGGTGACGACTTGCGCGTTGATCGCGTCGGTCGCGGCCCCGTTCACGTGCGCAAGCCGGCGCTCACGCTGGGGCTCGTTGCGCAACCCGACGTGATTCGCGATTTGGCACGAAAGCCGGGGTTTCGCGCCTCGGGGTTGCTCGCGCGGTTCTTCTACTCCCTGCCCCAGAGCCTGGTCGGGCGACGCAAGGTTTCACCACCACCCGTCTCGCCCGACGTTGCCGACCGGTACGACGCACTGTGCTCATTCCTGCTCGGCCTTCCCGAGCGCCGCGAAGACGGCGAGCTGGTACCGGCGACTGTTCGGCTCGATACGGACGCTTGCGGCATCCTCGAGGATTTTTCGCAGGAGCTCGAAGCACGGCTGGGTAGTGGCGGCGACCTGGCTGCCCTCTCCGATTGGGCGAACAAACTCGTCGGCGGTGCAGCACGTATTGCCGGGCTGCTGCATTTCGCAAACCTACCCACGCTGACGCCCAACAGCGCCCAACAGCTCGATTCGCATTCTGGGTATTTTGGGTATTTTGGGAAGCGCAATGGCAGTGAAGGGATCGAGGCCGACGAGCCCTTCGGAACGATCAATCCTGCCACGGTCCAGTCATCGATCGCGATCGCGCGCTACTTGCTCGATCACGCTCAAGCTGCCTTTGCTTTGATCGGAGCAGATCCGGAGATCGGCCATGCTCAACGTCTGCTTGCCTGGATCGAACGGACCGGCGTAACGCGCTTCTCCAAGCGTGACCCGTGGCAAGCAACTCGAGGCTACTTCAAGACGGCGTCTGAGCTGGACGCACCCCTATCACTTTTGTGTGAGCATGGATACCTTCGAGAAGAACACGCAGAACGTGTTGGTCCCGGAAGAAAACCCGGCTCTAGCTTTACGGTCCTTTGCGACTCCCATAATTCCCATAATCCCCAAAACTCGGAGCCGTTGGGGACGGAGCGCCGGGTGCGGTAATGAGCCGACCCCGACCGAAATCGGTGGAAGCCACCGCCGCCAAGTCGCGCGCCCATGTCGGCGCCGACCGGTTACCTTGCACGCCGAGCGGGGCGAGCGGCGAGCCACCCGCAACCATCCCCGGATCGCGCCCCGAGATGGTATTCTCTGAGCCAGCTTACGATCAGTTGATCGACTTCTTGGTCGATGAGGCGATACGGGCATGGCGAGCAAGCAACACCGACTAATCGAGGTCCCATGAGCAGCGCGGTGGCTTTCTACGCGAGATATTCGAGCGAGCTGCAGAACCCGCGCTCCATGGAGGACCAGTTCGACCACCTGCGACACCATCTCAAACAACGCGGAGGCGACCCCCAGCTGGCGCGAGAATTCGGGGATGCCGAGACGTCCGGAGCCGTATGGGATCGCCCTGGCCTTCAGGCGTTGCTTCGCGAGATTGAAGCGAAGCGCATCGAGCAGGTCTTCGTCGAGGACGTGTCGCGTATCTCGCGCGATCCGGAAGATCTCGCGCGGCTGCGTAAGCTGCTGGCTTTCTACGGCGCTCGCCTCGTTTCTGTTGACGACGGCTTCGAGCTCGACGGCAGCTCAGGCTCGGCGCTCGCATTCGGCGTCAAGAGCATGCTGAGCGAGCAGTACTTGAAGGACCTCGGCGCGAAAACTAAGCGCGGTCTGATGGGGAACGCGCGGCAGGGCAAGAGCACGGGAGGACGAGCGTACGGCTATCGCTCGCACGTTCAAACCAAGCAGCTCGAGATCGTCGACGATGAGGCCGCCATCGTCCGACGCATTTTCCGGTTGTACGCGGACGGGTCAAGCTACGACAAGATCGCGCGGGCTCTGAATGCCGACCGCATTGAACCGCCACGCGCCAAGCGCCGCGCGGGTAACGGCTGGATGTCGAGCTGCATTCGCGAAATGTTGCGCAACCCGAAATACGTGGGGCGCTGGTCCTTTGGTCAACGCGAGTTTCGCCGGCACCCGAGCACCCGACGGCGTGTCGCTCGCGATCGAGACAGCGCCGAGATTCTGAGGACCGAAAAGCCGGAGCTGGCAATCGTCGATCGCGAGACCTGGGAGCGCACGCAGGCGCGCCTGCTGCGTCACGCCACGCGCTTGCCATCATCACCGCCAAAACGGCGGACTACCTACCTCTTCTCGAGCCTGCCGCGCTGCGGCGTGTGCGGCGCGTTGCTCGAAATCTCGTCCGGAAGCTCCGACAGCTACTATCGCTGCTCCGCGAGCCGAAAGCGGGGCACCGGTCAGAATCGGCTCAGCGTGCGCGAGTCGGTGACCCGCGCACGGCTCAGCGAAGCGATCCGCGATACGCTGACGGCGCCAAGGGTGATGGCCGACATCCGAAAACGTCTGGCCGAGCGGCTGGGCGGCTTGTCACGCGAGCTCGATGCCGAAATCGCCGAGCGCCGAACCCGACTGCAGCGCACCGAAGAGCGCATCCGCGCAGCCCTGGCCATGCAGCTCGACGGCGATCGCTCGCCTTCGCTGGCCGAGATGCGCCGCGACCTCGAGGCCGCAGCGACCTTGGAGCGCGTCGCCATCGGCGAGCTGAAAGCCCAGGCCGGCGCGCCAGTACCGCTCGCCGCGATCGAGCAGCTCACGCGGCGCGCCGTTTCGCTCGTCGACCTGCTCGAGACGGAACAGCCGGAGCGCGCTCGCGAAGCTCTCCGCGGGTATCTGCGCGGAGGGCAAATAGTACTCAGCCCTGAGGACGGTTTGTACGTCGCCAGGGCTGAGCTTTTTCCGCTGAAAGTCGCGTTAGATGAACGAACTAGCGGAAATCTTCGTTGTCTAGAGATGGTTGCGCGGGCCCGCAACTCGACTTTCCTGCCCAGCAATTCCAAGGACTTGCAGAGGTGTGGGTGCCGTTCGAGGAGGCGATTGTGATTGGATGGCCGTAGCGAAGGTGCTGCCAGCGGCTCCATAGGAGGAATTGTGCAGCTGCTGCTGCACAATTCGCCCCGCCGCTCGATGCAGGCCAAACCGCGTATAGCTCCGCCTTGATCTCACGGCGACGGAGCGGATACCGTCGAAGGCGGACTGGGAATACACGGTCGGCTCAACGCTTCGGGATCCCCGGGGCGTTTTGCTTTGGGCAAGAGCCCCGTCACGAAGGGCAAATGAACTGGGCGGCTGCGCGTTGGGCGCTATCAGCTGCAGCTCATGCAGTGATGAGGAAACGAGGGTTTGAACGCTCCGAGGCTTTCTATTTCTATTTGTCCCAGTATCGGGGGCGCCGTTTGCCATGCGCTACGGCACGCACGTACACACGCTGCGCTGTGACCTTGTAGATCCCGCATAGGGAAAGCGGTCCAAGCGCTTGCAGCGATAGGGAGCGCGTAGAAACGGCACGTTCTCCGGCTCCAGTTCGATGGAGTCCAAGGTGCGCAGAACCTCGTTGACGAAAGCGCTTCCCAAGCTGAGCTCGCGCGCTTCGTACCAACGAGCCGCCACCACAACTTCGCGCTCTGCTATTGGCCCGACAACGAGCCGTCGTATCACCGGAACAGGCCCAGGAGGCGCTGCCGCACGGCCGGCAGCTCATGCTCAGCGCCCAAACTATCATCGGGCTCGAGCGCCTCGCGCTGCGCGACTTCCGCAAGCCACTCATTTTCCCAATCGGCCGGGGCAACCGACTTGCCCGGCGCAACGCTGGCCAGCAACTCGGCCGCTAGTTTGACGCGATCCGACTCGGGCAACGTGAGCGCGTTAGCTAGATCGCGGCGAAAAATGGGCCGAAAGCGCGATCGTAGGCGCGGCCAAGGGCCGCGTCTACGATCGCGACAATCAGCTGAGGGAGACCTGGAAGGCTGGCGGGAATGTCAGGACGCGACCCACGTGGGTGGCGC
>JBBRMI010000255.1:0-10191 GCA_038230915.1 Polyangiales bacterium
CGCGCCACCCACGTGGGTCGCGTCCTGACATTCCCGCCAGCCTTCCAGGTCTCCCTCAGCTGATTGTCGCGATCGTAGACGCGGCCCTTGGCCGCGCCTACGATCGCGCTTTCGGCCCATTTTTCGCCGCGATCTAGCTAAGCTAATCTAGCGTGCCGCGCGCGAAGCGCCGTAAATCCGCCCGGCCAAGATCGCCAGCTCGACTGTGGCTTCGCGCAGCGCAGCGCCTTCGAGCTCGGTCAAATCGTCCAGCTTGTTTTCGGCCTGGGTCAGCAGCCGATTCAGGTCACGGCCGAGCTCGGCTCCGCCGCTGTCGTTGCGGCGCTGCATGGTCTGAGTGAACGCGGCCAGATCGAATTCGTCATCTTCGCCAGCCGTGCGGGCGTGCGCGCCCTCCTCAAGGTCTTCGGAGTCGAGTCGGGGTCGCAGCGGAGGCGCCGCGAAGCTGACTAACCTTGGCGTTGGCTCGGGGGTACGGGCGGCATCGAGCTCACCTTGCAGCCGTTCGATGCGCGCCAAGAGCTGCGCCACGATGTCGTCGTGGCCCTGCGCGTCCGGCGCGTAGCGTTGCTTGGCCTCGTCGAGCAGATCGAGCAATTGTGGTACGCGGTCGACACCGGCCGCCAATGCCTGGAGCCGGCTTTCGGCTTTCAACAATCGCTCACGCAGCGCCTCCACCGAGTCCCACGCAGCACGTTCGGTGTGCTCGATCCAAAGCTTGTTGGTCGGCATCGCGTCCCGATATACCATGCGCGCCATGGTCGAGGAAAAGTCAGGCGACAAGCCGGTGGTTTGGGGTGTGCTCGGTGCCAGTCATTTCGCGCTGATGGCCGCGATTCCGGCTATGCGGCAGGCGCCGCTCGTGGACCTGCGAGCGTTGGCGAGTCGCTCGCTCGACAAGGCGAAGCAGGCGGCCGCGTCGGTGAACGTGCCGCGCGCCTACGGCAGCTACGAAGAGTTGATTGGTGATCCGGAAATCGAGGCCATCTACAATCCGCTGCCCAACAACTTGCACGTGCCGTGGTCGATCAAGGCCTTGCGTGCCGGTAAGCACGTATTGTGTGAAAAACCGATCGCGATGAGCGCGACCGAGGCCGAAGAGCTGGCCAACGTTCAGCGCGAGACTGGCAAGCTGGTCGCCGAAGCGTTCATGGTGCGCTTCCACCCGCAATGGGAGGCCGTGGTGCAGCTGATTCAGAGCGGTCGCATCGGCAAGGTGCGCGCGGTGCAGACGGCGTTTTCGTACACCAACACTGATCTCGACAACATCCGCAATCAGAAGGACGTCGGCGGCGGCGCGCTGTACGACATCGGCGGCTACGCGATCAACACCGCGCGTCTGATCTTCGGCTCGGAGCCGAAGCGTGTCGTCGGCGTGTGCGAGCGCGACCCGAACAGCGGCTGCGACAGCCTCTCGTCGGCGATTCTCGATTTCGGCGGCGGTCAGGCGTCGTTCGTGGTCGGCACGCAGCACGTGCCGTACCAACGCGTGCAGATTTTCGGCACCAAAGGCCATATCGAAGTCGAAATTCCCTTCAACGCCCCGCACGATCGCCCGTGCAAGGTTTACGTCGACGAAGGCTTCGTTGGCGCTCCCGACTTCACCGTCAAGCAAAGCTCCGACGACCGCCGTGAGCTCGTGCCCAGCGTGGCGGCCAACCACTACACGCGCCAGTGGCAGCAGTTCTCGGAAGCTATCCGCAATGGCACGCCGGTCAAGAACGACATGCAAAGCGCGGTCGCCAACATGCGCGTCATCGACGCCATCTTCCGCTCCGCCGACTCGCAACGCTGGGAAGCCGTCTAGTCAGCGAGCCGGGCCAGCTCGGCCCAGAGCGCGTCGACGTTGACGACCAAGCCTGGGCAGCCGGGCACTGGGTCGATGACGCCAGACGTCGTCCCGATCACCCGCACGTAGTGGCCAGCGTCGGTGCGTTCGAAGATCTCGAAGCTGCCGAGGGCTGGGTCGACGAGCCAATAGAACTTCACGCCGAAGGTGCCGTACTCGGCCATCTTCTCGACGCGGTCGCGACGCTCGTCACGCGGTGACGGCGACACGACTTCGACGATGACGTCGGGCGCTTGGGTGATGATTCCGCGGCGTGGCGGCACCACCGCGCCGGGCAGAAATACACTGAGGTCCGGCTTTCGGCCCGTGCTTGGCGCAACCAGCACCTTGAGCTCCGAGCCGAGCACGAAGCCACGCGCCCCAAGCCACTGTCGGATCGTCCACGTCAAGAACGACACCGCCAGCTCATGGACCGCGTCGGGCATTTCCTCGAACTCGACCATTCCGGCTACGAGCTCCCCCGGCTGGTCGTCTCCGAGCGCCGCCCATTCTTCGGCCGTGAGCTGCCGGCGACCGGGTTCGGTCGCGCCATTCATCAGCGGGGGCCAGCTCGTCGTCACGGTGCAACGTTACCATGCTCCGGTTCCCGGAAGCTCGAGAGCACGCCTCGGTCGCGCCGGAGGCGAGTTGCGTACTTTCCTGCCGGCGCTCGCACCGGCTACCCGCGTCGGCGATGAAGCCATGGATTTTCGCGCGGTTGAGCGGACCCAGCCCGTGCGCGCCGCCCGCGCCGCCGACCTGTCAACGCGGCCGTTGCAGCTAGTGCAGCAACTGCTCGAGCTGCTCGGCTTGGGCCGTTGAGCTGCGCGCTTCTGCGCTGCGGCTGGCGAGCTCGAACAGCAGGCCGCGCGTGCGTAGCGCTTCGGCCAGCGCTGCGGCCTTGTCTTTGCCGAGCAGCGCGATCGCCGACTTGGGCTCGAGACGCAGCAGCATCGCGAACGGCATGCCCAGCTCGGCGCCGACGCCCTGCTCCAGCACTTGCAGACTCTCGTCGAAGTTGCCGGCCTTGCCCAGCCCCAGCGCGCGCGCCAGCACCTCGCCCATCTTCTGCAGCAATCGCTTGATGTAATCCTGCTCGTAGCTCACGAGGGAGAGCTTAGCGGACCGCGCGCTGATGACACGCCCGGGCGCTCTCGCCCCGCTCCGGGCGACGAGCGTCGCGCTGTTCGCCGCGATTCGGCTTGGGTCAGGCCGCGCGAGCCTCGGCCCAAAGCTTGCAATCATCCCCCGCGAGGCGAAAACGTGAGAAATCGAAAGACACAATCTGCGCTCTTGGTTGCCGGCGCCGCCGCCGGTGTTGCCGCGGCTGCCTGGCTCGGTCATCGGCGCCATCTGAGGGCTATCGATACGAGCCGGGAGCACATGATCGAACCCGAGAGCGTCGAGCTCCCGATTGAGCGAAGCGCCGATCCGGCGATCGACGACTCGCTCTCGCGCGCGCGGTTACCGCCAGACGCGACGTCGGGAGCCGCACTTTTGGCCCAGCACGAGCCGGAGCCTCGGCGGTCGTTCCGGGACGCGTCGCTCGACGAAGTTTGGAATGCCATGCCCGGCTTCGCCGAAGATGGGCGATCAAAGGGCGACGCCGTCGAGCCTGAAGACTTGAGCGAATTGCCCGCACTGGATGAGCTCGTCGTCAGTCAGGACGACGACGACGTGGACGAAGACGAGATCGGCGACGACGACCTGGACCTGTAACGCGCCGCCCCTATTTCACGACTGTCGGCGGAGGTGTTTCGGGGATTTTGAACCCGTCCCACGCTGGTGTGTGGTTCGATTCGTTCTCGGGTTGATTCCAGATCTGCACCGCGCCGTGGGTCTTGATTTCGCTCGAGCCGTCGGCGATTGACACGCCAGTCATGTGCAGCTGCGGTCGATAGTCTTGGTTGCGGGTCGAAGCGAAGACCAGCCAGTAGTACTTGGTGTTCTTCACGCTCTGCACTTCGGGCGACCATTTCGGCCAGGTGTTGCTCGGGCCGGGGCCGGGCCAATGCGTGCAGGTTGGCGGGTCGTTGGCGGCGAGCCGCGTCGCGCTACCGCCCGCGCTGGGCACGACGAACACTTCAGCGACCGGCGAGTTGTAAACGCCCACGCCGTTCGGGACGCGATTGAAGACGACCAGTTTGTCGTCGCCGGAGACGGCCGGATAAAACTCGGCGAATGGGCCCTCGGCGGCGCCTTGCAGCTTGGTCGCTGTGCCGCCCTGCTTATCGGCGTATGGCACCGAGTAGATATCGGTGTCGGTGCCGTCGATGCGACCGTCGACGGCCGAGTCGGTCGAGACGTAAAAGATGCGCGAGCCATCGTGCGACCACGTCGGCGCGGCGGCACCTTTCGGGTCGCCCTCGCGTTTCAATGTCCCGTAAGCCGTGCCTTGGCCGGGTGTGGCGGCTTCGAGATCGACCCAGAACAACTCGCTCTTGCCGCGCCCCGACTGCGCAATCATCACGTGGTCGCCGTCTTGCCAATGGGCGCCCGAAAACGCCGACAGCCCGGTTTGTGCGGTGTCCATGAACTGGCGCGCGCCGACGCCGAGGAAAGTCGGTACATCACCGACCGCCGATTTCTCGAGCGAGCCGATGGCTTCCGTGAAGGTGTTCTGATTAGGCGGCACGGCGGCTTTCGGCTCCGGCACCACGAAGGCTGCAAATTTCCCGTCGGGCGTCGAGGTGTGACAGCCGATGCAGGTCGACGTCTTCTGCTTCACCTGCGGCGGATCGAGCGCGTCGACGACGTTTTCGTCGCCGACCGCGAAGCCTTTGAGCGAGCCGACGCCGGTGCTGGTCCAATACACGAGCGTGCCGTTGGCCTCTGCCGGCGCGATCGTGAAATTCACGTCGGCGGCTTTCTTCGGCGGTTCAGTCGCCTGGGAATTCGCCGAGCGCACGGATACAGTCAAGCTCCACTCTTCACCAACGTGCGACGTGACCGCCGTCCACAAATCCTTCGGCATGTACCAAGGGACGTTGGTAGTGTAGACGACGAGATCGTTCACCTCCCTTTCACTGTGCACGCGGATTTCGAACACGTCGTGCCCTGGAATGCGGATGAAGTTGACGCGCGGCCGCAGCCAATTGCGTGGAAACAGCGCCGACGGCTCCGGCTCGAACACACAGGGTCCGTCGGCGCTGCCGCCCGCTACCCCGAAAATCTGCGCGGCGTTCGCCGGAACCGGCAACATCGCCTTCGGATCGATCAGCGGTTGCGCCGGAAAATCAGTGCATGGTCCGGCGCACGGCACGACCGGCCGCGGCACGTTCACGGTGCTGGTCGGCATCGCCGGCATGGCATTCGGATCGATTGGGCTGAGCGTCGGTCCGGTGCCCTTCGCAACCGAGCCTGAGCCCGAGCCGGCTTTCCCGCTCGGCGCGACATCGCCGTTCGCGTCGTTCCCGCCCGTGCCGTTCTTGCCCGCGGCGCACGAAACCAACGCCAAGGTCAGACCAACGCACCAGGTTTTCGGGGCCATCCGCCGTTCGTGACGTCCCCGCCGCAGAACCGTTGCCGCTTTCAGCGAAGTCCCAGAATCCATTGCCTGACCGCCGCGAGCGGTCGGGATTTTCAGGCGCGGGCACGCCGTGGACGAGACGCGTTAAAACGGCAACGCTGACTGGTACTTGCCGGGCGTGACCTGGCCGGGGTGATACACCTCGAAGCCGAGGTAGTTACCGAAAGCTTCCCAGAGGACGTTGCCGACGTTCGCCTGGGTGATCGCGACGTGATGCGGGAAGTGACGCAGCAAGGTGTCGCGGTAGAACGATTGCAGATGGGCGATCCGGCACCAGCCGTAGGAGCCGCTCGTCGCGGCTTCATTGTCTTCGATCCGACCTTCGGCCAGCGCGGCTTTCCATTCGCCGTCGGCGGACTGCGTGATGCGGCTGAGCGTGAGCGGCGATTCACGGACCACGAAATTGACGATGCCTTCGGCGTCTTTGGCCTGCACCGAGCCGGAGTCGACCATCATGCCGTGGACCGAAAGCTTGGGCTGCTTTTTGGCGAAGCTTTTCGGGAAAACGCCGCAGTGCCAGACGTTGACCAGGTCGTCGTCATCGTTGTGCAGGTTGTTCCAATCGGCCAACGCCGATGGTTGGTCGGCTGCCAGCATGCTGGCGTGCATGCTTAGCGTGCCTAAAATGTCCGATTCACACGCGGCCGGCATCTTCGCGTCGCCCAACCGGCTCATCGTCGTACACGAGCAGACGCCGTAGTTGTTCTGGATCGAGGTCCAGCACTGAATCGCGAACGCGTTCAGCGCCTGTTCCTTGGCCCAACGGCGCAGGAACAGCTCGAGCTTCGCCATCTTGAACAGCGACTCCTTCGCGATCGCGGTGGTGTCGGCGTAGTCGCTGATGTCGGCGAGCAGCGCGCGGATTTCCGGATCACCATCGGCGATCTTGGCGGACCCGCCGATCACCTCCGACAAATCCAGCGTGACCGTGGTCGGGCCGAGCCGCTGCAGCTGCTTTTCGTCGAAGCGGCAGGTCCAAAAGTCGTCCGGACGCGCGCCGATTTGCCCGTAGCGCGCGTTCTTGATGCCATGCACCACGCGGCACACACGCGTGAACCAATCGACGTCTTGCTTGAACGCGGGGTCGCTCGGAAAGCAGATTGGCCGTTGGCCCACGCTGTAGCGAGCGCCGACCTGGCGCAAAGCCTCGCCGATGCTCAAAAGGCCGCAAAATGAGTCGCGGCGCGGCGCGCCGATACGCAGCCGTTCGTCTTCCTGGCAACCAAAAATCAGGATCGGTAAATCGAGCGCGGCCTTTCGCACCGTCAACGCGGCCGCCTGCTCGTCGCCGAAATTCACCGCGCCGATGATGATGCCGTGCACGTCTTGATCGCGGAAAAGCTTGGCGCACAGCTCGGCTTCTTCGCGTGATTCGACGCAGCCTTGGCGGGTCTGCTCCGTCGAAGGCACGACGACGTCTATGCCCTGCGCGGTCAAGCTATCGAGCGTTTGTGTGCGCATGCGCGATGCCAGGCGCTCGTTGAACATGCCGCGATTTGCCGGGATGAAGCCGAGTCTCATCTGAATCCTCTGTCTAGCCGAGCGGTGGGGGCCAGATTGACCACCCGCGCGCCATCAATGTAGCTCGAAATGAACATCCCGGCTCGAACCCTTTGACTAGCCAGGTGGCCACAATCGCATTCTCGCGTCCAAAAAAGGCTGGGAACGCCCATAGACAAACGAGCAGACTGCTCTCGCTCGCTCGAGGAGCCTCGATGAAGAAGAAGTGCATCAGTTTTGTAGCTGGTTTCTGCGCCACTCTAGCGGCGGCTTGCGGTAGCACTGGCCAAAACCCCGCTGGTACGGCGGGCGCGGCGGCCATGACCGCTGGTAGCAGCGGTTCCCCCCCCACCGTGGGCGGGACTGCGATGAGTGGCGGGATGCCCGGCTCGGCCGGCATGCCCAGCGTCGGAGGCGCAGCCAGTGCCGGAGCTGGCGCCGGGTCGGGCGGCGCGAGCGGTGGCGGCAACGGGGCTGCGGGCCAACCGAATCCGCCCGGCATCTATGCGCCCGGAAGCTGCTCGGAGGCGACCTTGCGGACGGCGCCCCCACCCGGCAAAGAGATGTTCAAGAACGCGCCGATCGACACGAAATTCCCGTTCAGCGAGCACTGGGTGGGCGAATGGATCGCCGGTACCGACGCCAGCCGTATCGGTATGCAAACCCTGGCCGATCTGGACAACGACGGTGACCTCGACTTTGCGGCGGGTCAGCGACAAACGCTGCCCGGCGGCATGGTCTGGTGGGAACAATGCACCGCGGACCATTGGGTCGGGCACAAAGTCGGTACCGGGCACAAGTCGCAGGCTGCGGGTGACGCTTTGGATGTCGACGGCGACGGTCTCAATGACTTGCTGGCCGGCGATTCCTGGTACAAAAATCCAGGCAAATCGCGCGAAATGGCGTGGCCGCGCTTCAACGCCGGTACGCCCGACGCCGAAGAGCTCACGGTCGGCGACGTTACCGGTGACGGCAAGGCTGAGGTCATCTACGTCCACAATGCCTTCAATCCGCAGTGGTGGTCGCCGGGCGTCACGCCCGAGAAGGGGTTCGTGAAAGGCGGCGAGCTGGCGCACCCGATCCAGCAAGGCGTTGCGTGGGGTGATCTGAACGGCGACAAGGCCAACGATTACCTGCTGAGCAAAGACTACTGGTACGAAAACAACGGTAAAGGCACGGCCTTCACCGAGCACGCGATCGCAGCGACCGCCGGCTTCGACCCGCAGCCGCTCACGTACATTGGCGATCTCGACGGCGACGGCGACAACGACTTTGCGATGAGCACGCACTGGCTCGGCGCCGGCAATACGTCGCACTTGGCGTGGGTCGAAAACATGGACGGCAAGGGCCTGACCTGGGCGCTGCACTCGATCAGCGACCAGCACCAATACACGCACGGCGTGATCTTGGCCGACTTCGACAACGACAACGATCTGGATATCCTGTGGGCGCAAAACGTGGGGCCGTCGTTCATCTACGAGAACACCAACGGCAAGGGCGCGTTCGTCGAGCACAAGATCGTGGAAGACTTTCGCGGCCACACGCCGCGCACTGGCGACGTCGATTGCGACGGCGACTTGGATCTAGTCGGCAGCCCGTGGGGTGACCGTGGCCAAGCCAGCAGCGGGGAGAGCGTCGGCATGCCCGCGCGCGACGTGCTCTACCTCCAAAACATGACCGTCGAAAACGGCGGCAAACCGATCTTCGACGCCGATCGCAAGCCGAACGAGCTAGGTTGGCCCAAAAAGCCGCATTGTCGTAAGTAACGCAAGTCTCCGAGCCAGCCCGAGATTTTTTCACAGGGAGATCGGGAGATCGGGAGTTTTTGGGCGCCGAGTCGTTTCCGTACTTGCGTCGCGTTGAACGGTTCCGTGTTGCGCGACGCAAGTGCCGAACCAGCTCAGCGACCAAAACTGCTCGCCTCCCGATCTCCCGATCTCCCTGTGAAAAAATCTCGAGCCGCTCGTGGCCGTTACTCTTTGCGCGGTGCCTTTTCTTCGAACGTTACTGGCAGGTTCAGGACTTTGCCGTCGCGTTTGACGCGGGCGGTGATGGTTTGGCCGGGTTTGGAGCCGTTGAGGACGAACATGAAGTCGTGCAGGCTCTTGAGCTCGGTTTTGCCGAGCGCGATTAGCGTGTCGCCACGACGCAGGCCGGCTTTGTCGGCGGCGCTGCCGGGGCGCACGCCGGCGAGCAAGACCCCGCTGCCGTCCGTCGGTCCGGCGTAGTCCGGGATCGTGCCGAGCGAAGCGTTGAACGAACGCACGTCGCCCTTCGGCGCTTCGGGCGCGACTGCCTGAAAGCCGAGCGGCGCGGACGAATCGGTCACGGCCTGCGCGACGTCGGTCACCAGCTTGGCAATCTGCGCGGCGCCGCCGGCGTTGATGCGATCGGCCGAGTCACTGGGCTTGTGGTAGTCAGTGTGCGAGCCGCTGAAGAAATGCAACACGGGAATACCGGCGGCGTAAAACGACGTCTGGTCGCTCGGACCGTAGCCGTCGCTGCTGAGCGCGCACTCGATGCGGGCGCGATCACAGGCTGCCGGGACGAGCGTTTGCCAAGCGCTGGCGGTTTTGGCGCCCAGCACCGTGAGCTGGTTGTCGCGCATCCGCCCGACCATGTCCAAGTTCAACATCGCGCGAAATTGCTTGGGATCGAGGCCGCGCGGCGGCTCGTGCACCAGGTGCGACGAGCCGAGCACACCGCTCTCTTCGGCTGAAAAGGCCATTACCAGCACGTCTTGCTTGAGCTTCGGGGCGCGCTTCAAAGCGCGCGCAATCTCCAAGATGCCGGCGACGCCGGACGCGTTGTCGTCGGCGCCCAGGTGCGGCGCGGTGCTGTCGGGCGCCAGCGAGTGCACGCCGCCGTAACCCAAGTGATCGTAGTGCGCGCCGATCACCAGCTGGCCCGGCACGCGCTCGGCGACCGGCACGTTGGCGGCGATCCGACCGATCACGTTGAACGCGGCTTGCTTCTCGTAGCTCAACGCCACGTTCACGCTGGCGCTGACTTTGCGGTGAGCTTCGAGATCCCTCAGCGTGGCCTCGAACGCCGCGCGCTTCACGACCACGACCGGAATGCCGGCGTCGCCGTAGTTTTCGCGAGTAAGCTCCGGGAACTTGGCTTCGTCCGGCGCTTTCCACTTTTTGTCTTTCGGATTCGGCAGCGGCGAGTCGACGACGATCACCCCCGCAGCCATGCCCGATCTCTTAAGCACCCACAGCCCCGAGATTCAGTGCGATTCGAGGGCGTGATCGCGACGGCTTGAGCTCGCGAGCGAGCTGCGCGAGGGCGAGACCAACGGCTTGAGAAACGCGAATCCAGGCCTGGGTAG
>JBBRMI010000256.1:0-10178 GCA_038230915.1 Polyangiales bacterium
AGCTCCGCGAGGCTTCGCAGCTGCGCGACGCCCAACAGAGCGACGTTTCACGGCTGCGCTCCGAGCTCGAAGCAGCCGAGCTGGGCCTGAAAAAATCTCAGGCCGTACTCGCGCAGCTCGAAGCCGAGCTGGGTAGGCCGTATCCCTGAATTCTCGTCCGTAAACGTGAACGCGCCCGTGCCCGAAAATGCTCGCGGTTTCGCCAAGGTTCTCCTGGATAGGCCGAGGTTCCTGGCGCGGGCCTGGCCCGCGCGCGCCGCGCGCAGCTGCGCGCGCAGGCAAGGCCTACCCAGCATAAGACGCCCTAAGGACCGTCGGGCACGGGCACGGGCACGCGAGAGCAAAGCGAATTCAGGGACAGACCCTAGCCTTTGATCACACCGCAGCCGACGCGACCGCCGGCGTTGCCGGTGGGCTGCCCGCCGTCGTCCTTCTTGGCGTGGACGATGATCGCGCGACCGACGAACGACATCGGGTCCGAAGCCTTCAGGTTGGCGCCGGGCGCGGTGATGTCGAGCGAGCCTTTGCCGTCCTTGGCGATCGTGATGTTGCCGAGATCACCCAAGTGGCGCTTGTCGGCGCCGGGCAGACCGTGGTCTTTGCTTTGCGGGTTGAAATGACCGCCGGCGCTGGCGCCGTCGGGCGCGCTGCAGTCGCCCTTCTCGTGCACGTGAGCGCCATGCTCACCGGCTTCCAAACCTTCGAGGGCGAGGACGACGTGAACGCCGCCTTCGGTCTCGGTCAAGATAGCCTTGCCGGAGAGCTTGGAGCCGCTCTTGGCTTCGATCGGCACTTCGATGCTGCGCGGCGCGGCGACGGGTGCCGCGGCGGCGCCCGGGGCTGCTGCAGCTGTCGGCGCCGCTGCGGGCGGCGGCTCAGCCGGCACGGGCGCGGCCGAAGGAGCCTCTGGCGCCGCTGGCGGCTCGGTCGGCTGACTGGCGCACGCGGCGGCCGCGACCATGAACCCCAAGACGATGCTGCTGGTAAATAGCTTCCCTGTCTTCATGGGCCGAGTTCACTACACCAGCTCGTGAGCGACGTCGAACTGGTTCGTGTGCCACGCTACTTGTGAAGTTTTTCATGCAACGCCAGCATTTGAACGAACTTGGCGATGCGCGCGGCGCGCGTCTCAGGCTTCTTGGCCTGACCAATTCGCCACAAGATGGCGTAGCGATTGGTGCCGTCGAGCGTTTCGAAGAACTTACGGGCGCGCGCGCTCTTGGCCAGCGCCAAGCTGAAATCTTCGGGGACTGTCGCCGTCCTCGCCGAAGCGTAGGCGGCTTGCCAGCGACCGTCAGCCTTGGCGCGCTCGACTTGGAGCAGCCCCGGCGCCTGCATCTGGCCAGCTTCAATCAGCGCCAATGCCTTCTGGCGATTGATCTGCGACCAGATGCTCTGCGGGCGGCGCGGCGTGACTTTCTGCAGCCAGAAGCCCTCCTCAGCGCTCTGCTTCTGGCCGTCAATCCAGCCCCACATCAGCAGCGCCTCCACGGCCTGGGCGTAATTGATCGACTTCGTCTTCGCGTCCTTCTTCGCTAACTTGAGCCAGAGCCCCGGTGACTTGTCGTGATTCTTAGCGAGCCAGGCGCAGAACGCCGCCGGCGTCGCGAAACTGCGGGTGAGCATCAGCGGCGAGCGTGGTCCTCCCCGCTCGCCGCTGCAACCGTCACGCGCGCGACCGCCGGCTGACTTGCAAATCAGGTCGCGTGGCGCAAAGCCACACCGGATCACTTCGGGGAATCTAACTACTGCGGCTAATAGAATAGAAGGGAGGCGGACATTACCTCCCTATGTGGAGGATGCCTCGCCGCACTAAGTCCCTTCTGTCACCGGTCGGAGTGCTCACGCTTTGTTTGAGCTCGTTGGCCTGCACGGGAGTGATGGATACGAGCAAAGAGGGAATGGGCCCTAGAAGCGCTACATCCCGATCTTTCTGCCCAACGGCGCTATCCATGGCGACAAGGACGTTTGGACGCCGACCGGAATTGGCGTGGGGGCAGCGTGGGCGCTGTCGCCGATCTTGGATGTGTTCGGTCCGGCGCTCAAAGCCAAGATGAACGTGCTCAGCAAGTTCGAGAACGGCTCGGCCTTCAACCCCGACGGCTCGCCGCACGTCGAGCCGAGCCACGGTCGCCAACCCGGCGCCTTCCTCACTTGCGTCGATCCAGGCGTGATCCGCGCCAACCTCAAGGTCGGTGAAGCCAACGCGATTTCAATCGACCAGGTGATGGCGACGCACGCGGCATTCAAAGACAAGACCGCGCTCGCATCGCTGCAAATCGGCCTGTCGACGGTGTACAGCGTGTGCGACGGGCAACCGTGCTCCAACAGCCGCAGCGTCTCGTGGAGCAGCCCGACCACGCCGATGTACAAGCTGGTCGATCCACTGGAGGTCTTCAACAAGATCGTCGGCGTGATCAAGCCGATCGCTGGCGCCGGCCCGGCCGTCCCAGACGCCGAGTCGATGAAGCGCGCGGCACGCCACCAGAGCGTCATCGACGCGGTGCTCGAAAACGCAGCTCGTACCCAAGCCAAGCTCGGCAAGGCCGACAAGCTCCGCCTCGACGAGTTCCTGCAGTCGGTGCGCGACACCGAGAAGAGCGTCACCGGCGTGTCGCTGGGCATGGGTGGCGTCGCTTGCTCGGCGATCGCCGCGCCGACGATGAAGAAGGTCAGCCCGGACGGCATCAAGCAGAACACCGCCGACTACAAAAAAACGGACCACGCCGACGCGATGAACAACCTGATCGTGATGGCGTTGCAGTGCGACGCAACCCGCATTATCACGCACATGCTCGAGGACGAGCGCTCGGAGTTTACCTACGACCACGTGACGCAGCGTGATTTCAAGGGCGTGGGCATGTCGGTCGCAAGCACCGGCACGTGCCCCGAGTACCATGGCGGCGGCCAGCACGGCTCGCTCAACGCGTTCTCTAGCATCTCGCGCTGGAACGCCACCAAGGTGGCCGAGCTCGCTACCAAGCTCGACGCGCTCAAGGAAGCGGACGGAACGACGACGCTCGACAACACGGTGCTCTTCTTCGCCGGCGCGATGCGCGGTAGCGATCACAGCTGCCATGACTTGCCCGTCGCGCTGATCGGCGGCGGCGCGCTCGGTCTGCGCCAAGACCAGCACGTGGACCTCAACGAGCAACGAGCAACGAGCAACGAGCGAACAGGAAGGCGGGAAGGCGGGAAGGTTTTGTTTGTTCGACCGCGCGACCGAGGCTCTACCGCTGTCCTGTCGCGTCGAGCTGCGCCCGTACTGCCCACCCAAGGTCCCGCTCGCCTTCCCGTCTTCCCGCCTTCCTGTTGTTTCGCTCTCGCTCGCCGTGAGTCCTGACAGTAAGCCGGCTACAACCGCCCGCCTCGGTCGGCGTCACTGGCAGGGCGGTGTGTAGCCGTCGATGCGTAGGCCGTAAAACACGACCGTGTTGGCACCGTCGCCGACGAACACCAGGCCCATGCCCTCTTTCAACGTGTCCGCATAGGAGAGCGTCGGCGTGCCGAACAGGCTCTTCCACCCGGCTTCGGCAAACGAGAACACGTGCGTCTCCTGCTTGCCGCCGGTCGACGGGATCGTCGTCGCGTATTGATCGCCGCCGTTCCAGTGCGACTTGGAGCGGAGCTGTACGTGGAGCTCCGCGGTCGCGCTGTACGTCAGCGTGAAGCTCGCAGCCTTCGACAGATCCGCGGATACGTCGAACTTGTTCGCAATCAAGACTGGCAGAACGTGCCAGCCGCCGCCGACGAACTCCACCTTGCCGACGAAGTCCGCGCCATCCTTGACGAGAATCGAGCCGCTGGCGGGCACCATCGTGCCCTCGTTCGTCGCCGACCATGATGTCAGGCGATCGACCGACGGCGTTGCGTTGCACTCTTGGAGCGGAGGCAAACCGCCGGTACCGCCGCCCGCGCCGCCGCCGCCGCCGCCGCCGGCCCCGGCACCGCCGACGCCGCCCGCACTCACCCCGCCCGCAGCGGCGCCGCCCGTGTTCGCACCTGCGACAGCTTGGCCACCGTTACCCGCGCTCGAGCTGCCGCCGACTTGCGCCATCCCGGCACCGCCGCCACTGCCACCGCTCGCGACCGCACCGCCCCCACCGTTCGTGCTGCCCGCGCCGGCGGGGGACGCAGGCTCGCCTTGGCAGCCGGTCAAACACGCCAAACCGCCGAGCAACACTGAAAGAGCGGAGGCTTTGATCATGGGGGGCGAGAGGGCGCACCAACAATGGGCAGTGCTGCGGCTTCTCTTCACCCCAACGTAGCTGCAAACGCCATCTGACGGCAGGTCGCCTTTGAGCCAGAACATGGCGCTTTCCTATCGACGCAGCGCCAGAGGGGCCCCTGCTCACATCGTGTGTCGAGGTAGCGGGGCCGACCACCCTTGGGGTAGAGGGGCGACCATAGTCACGCCCGCGCTACACTTTTGCGTGGTCGCTCCACGCTCGTTGCCTAGAATGCTGTCGATGCGAAAACTCGTCGGTTGGGGGTCAGTCGTGGTTGGGGCGACGGTGGGGTTGGTCGCGGCCTGCAGCGGCACCGTCGACGAAAGCAAAGTGAGCGGAGGCGGCGCTGCAACCTCGGGCGGCGCCAGCAGCACGGGCGGCATCCATATCGGAGGCGGCATCAGCATCGCCGGCGACGCGGGTTCGCTCAACGTGGGCGGCAACGGCTCGTCCGGCAACGGCGTCGGCGGTGCCGACAGCTGCGCGGCCGCGACCCAGCAAGCCGAGCTTTCGCCGGTCTACCTGGTCTTCCTGCTCGACGAGTCGGGCAGCATGGGCGACGGCAAGAACGGCGATCGCACCCAGAAATGGGACCCAGTGACGGCGGCGCTAACCGGCTTTTTCGCTGACCCGGAATCGACCGGCATCATGGCGTCGCTCAGCCTGTTCCCGCTGAACAAGAACACCGGCAAGGGCGCCGCGGACTCGAGCAAACCCGCGGACTGCAAAGCCAGCGCCTACGGCATGCCCGAAGTACCGCCGCGCGCCTTGCCCGACGACAAAACGTTCGCGGCCGCTATCGCCAAGCTCGATCCGCCCAACGAGTACGGCACGCCAACGTTGCCAGCGCTGTCCGGCACGATCGCCTACGCCGAAGGTTTGTTGAAGGAAGATGCGACACGCAAAGTCGCGATCGTGATGGTGACCGACGGCGAGCCTTACGGCTGTGACGGCAACACCATTGCCGCCACTGCTGCGGCCGCCAAGGCCGTAGCGGCTCACCTGCCGACTTACGTGATTGGCGTCGGCGCAGAGCTCGCCTCGCTGAACGCAATCGCGGTCGGCGGCGGCACCGACAAGGCGTTCATCGTGTCGCTCGGTGATCCCGCAGCGACGCGCAAATCACTGCTGGACGCGATCAACCTGATCCGCGGCAAATCGCTGGCGTGCGACTTGCCGTTGCCCGCGCCGCCTGCAGGCAAAAAGCTCGATCCCGCCAAGGTAGACGTGCAGTTCACCGGCCAAGGCCAGGCCCCGGCATCGCTCAAGTACGGCACGGCTTGCACGGGCGACACGGCTTGGCACTACGACGATCCGACGAAGCCGACCAAAGTTCTGTTGTGCGACAAAACCTGCGGCACCGTCAAAGCCGACCCGATGG
This sequence comes from Polyangiales bacterium, assembly GCA_038230915.1. GTDB lineage: Bacteria > Myxococcota_A > Polyangia > Polyangiales > Polyangiaceae > PMG-095. Next base: position 5,611 of record JBBRMI010000256.1, read on the forward strand.
GCAAGCTCGACGTGGTCTTCGGCTGCGTCGACCGCCAAGTCGTGCAGTAACGGCCCGCGAATGGCTAGAAAATGCTGCGCTTCGGCAGCGTCCCCGCGCTCACGGGGGGCGCAGGCTTGGGCTCGGCCGGCACCCGCTCGTCGGCGGAACCAGGAGTGGGGCTTGCGAGCGGGGCGCCCGGCGCGTTGACGCGCGCCGCAGCGCTGGCGAACGCCGACGCCGTCGACAGCACGCGCGCCGACGCGACGAGCGGCGCTTCTTCGACCGGCTGCGGCTGAGCGGCAACGTCGGCAGCGTGCATGCGCGCCGCGACGGAAGCGAAGCCGAGCAACAACCCGGCAGCCGCCGCCGCGACGATCGTCCAACGCGAACCGCGCGCGCGGCGCGCGGCGGTGACGCTCGACGCCGAGTCGCGCACATGGGCGACGACTGCTGCGTCACTCGGTGGCGGTGACGACTCGACAACGGGCGGAACCGAGGCCAGCGGCGGCGCGGAAGCGGGCGGACTGCCCGGCCTCTGAATCGAGCGCAGCGTGATCTTCTCGCTCGCGCTCAGCGGTGCCGGCGTGCTCGGCGGCGGCGGCGGCGGAAAGCTCGAACGAGCGACCGGAATGTCTTCGGACTCGGGGACGTCGCCACCGCGAACCACGACGGCGTGTCGCGGCGCGGTCTTCAATCCTGGTCTAGCCATGAAGCCGCCGCGCGGGGTAACGGCTTCACCCGACAGGGCCGGCGCCGAATCGAGCGGGTCTTCGTCTTCAGGCGAATGGCTGCTGCTCATTGGACGGATAGCCTTGGCTTTTGCCGCGATTTCGCGCCGCAGGCAACAAGGTGGCAGATTTGCCCACACCTCGCGCAACAATCGTTTATACGCCGGCCCACAAGCTGGCCAGCGCGGCCAAAGCCGGCAGCGTCTGGACCACCAGGATCCGCCGACTGACCGTGGCGGCCCCGAAGACACCCGCAACCGCCACACACAGCAAGAAGAAGGTGGCGACCGGCCGACGCAGCTCATCCCCTGCCAGTAGCGCCCACACCAGGCCGGCCGCCAAAAAGCCGTTGTAGAGACCCTGGTTGGCCGCGAGCGTCGCCGTTTGGGCGGCCTGCTCAGGGGTAGTACGGAAGATGCGCCGACCGATCGGCTTCTGCCAGAGCAGCATCTCCAACACGACGATGTAGACGTGGATCGCCGCCACGACGGCGATGAGGACGCTGGCCACCAGCTTCATGCGCCGACGCTACAACGAACCAGCGTCGCACGCCGAACCAGCGCGTAGTCGTCCAGCATAACTGCCCGTTTACACATCGGCTGCCACCGAACGCGGCTCCGCCTCCCTCGCGTTAGGTCCAGCGGGGCCAGCTCCAAGAACGGATTCGCGCGGCGTTTCGAAATGCGCAAGCACGCCGCGGATTTGCTTAACACCGCGGGATGTAGGCGCAAAACTTACTTCCGCTGTCTCATGAGACTGCCGTTCACGGAGCATTGATGGTCGCTAATACTGGGTCGAACCGAGGTCTGTCACGCGGCGCTGCGGTGCTCACGAGCGTGAGCTTGATGCTGACTGCCGTAGTTGCAGCAGCGTGCTCCAGCGCCGGTGGTGTTGGCCCGAATCACGGCACGGGCGCCAACACCGGCACCCCAACCGGCGGCAACAACACCGGCACGGGCGGCGCCGGCAACCCCGGCGGCGGCAACAACCCCGGCGGCGGTCTCGACACGGGCGGCACGAGCCCGGTCGCCGGCGCCAACACTGGCGCGGCATGCGTGCCGATGGGCCAAACGTTGCCCGCGCTGCCAGCGTCTTTCACCGGCAAGTGCGGCGTTTGCCACAGCGCGTTCGGCGCATCCGCCAACCCGGTGGTACCCAACCTGTTCGATACGAAAGACACGTTCGACCTATTCAAGATGCAGGTGCGCACGGGCAAGAATCTGATGCCGCCGTTCGACGCCAGCGCGATCTCGGACGCCGATATCCAGAAGGCGTACGACTACTTCAAGGCCGGTAAACCTGGCTCTGTCGTCACTTGCCCGGACATGATGGGCGGCGTCACGGGGAACGATTTGTGCGGCAACGGCGTGTCGTTCGCACCGCTGTTCGCCGCCGGCGCGGCCGCCGTCGACGCGGCGGGCTTGCCGCTCGAGCCGATCGTCAAGAAGGACGCCAGCGGCCACATCATCTACCGCGGCGCTGGCCGCGTGCGCTTCCGTCACGAGATGGAGGCCGAGTTCTCGACCTACCACGGTCACTATTTCGAGGGCCGCACGTTCGGCTACATCATCGACGACGCCGTCGCGGCCGGCGGCACCTCGCTCACGATCACGTTCTTGCCGACCAGCAATCAGTACTTTAGTCAGCAGGGCGTGAATCAAGAGGGCGGCGCCGACCTCAACCTGCGTTTCTGGAAGCTGTACGGCCATCCTGACGGCAACGCCTTCGCCGGCAACGTCGGCGGCGCGTCGAAGGACGTCTTGCCCTTCGACTGCAAAGATCCGAAGGCGGCCTGCAACACGCAGAAGTACGTATACACCGTCAAGAACAACCAGCGCGAGAACCGCCCGATGCAGATGGGCGATCAGTTTCAGGTCGAGTTCGGCATCTTCATGGCGCGCTACAGCGTCGACGGCTCGAAGGGCCCGCCCTTCGACGGCGGTCACGTGCGCAACATCATGCCGCTCCCGAACGGCTGCACGCTCAACGGCGCGCCCTACAACAACGCTTGTTACAGCCAAGCCAACTACTACTCGGACTCGTTTCGCTACGTGGTCGGCAAGGGCACGCTCACCCCGTACAACGAAGACTGCACGATGTCCGTGCCGGCCAACGGCTCGCAGGTCAGCGGCAGCGGTGACTGCGGCCCGAACGGCGCGATCGGCCAGGCCGTCAAGGCGGGCACGATCAAAGACCGCTTGGGCCCGGCCGAAGCCGGCTGGTCTGGCGGTCTCGCGACGCTGCCGTACATGCGCCAACGCTTCGACATGTACTACTCGCAGATGTCGCCGAACATCTTGGCCGAGAACTCGGAGAACTTCGTGAAGGGCCGTCGACTCTTCCACCTCAGCTACATCACCGGCGAGCACAGCGAGGTCGACAACAAGGTACCGGCTGACGAGATGGCGCCGTACGTCGGCATCGCCGGTCCGCTGTACAACCAAGAGCGCTGCGAAGGCTGCCACGTCAAGAACAACCGCGGCTTCCCGCCGGCGGCGGGCGCCAAGTTCGAATCGGTCGTGCTCAAGTTGGCTAGCAAGACGAAAGACGCCCACGGCGGCTCGATCGGCGACGCCAACTACGGCCTGCAACTGCAGGATCAATCCACCGGCGGCGCCAAGGCCGAGGGCTCGGGCTCGTTCAGCTACGAGACCGTCAACGGCACGTTCGGTGACGGCACGCCGTACGCGCTGCGCAAGCCGACCGTGGCCTTCACCGGCTTGTCGGCAGGCATGCCCGAGTCGTACTCGGTGCGGCTGGCGCGTCCGCTGATCGGTATCGGGCTGTTGGAGGCGATTCCGGACGGGGACATCGTCGCCAAGTCGGATCCTTCGGACTGCAACAAAGACGGCATCTCCGGCGTGGCCAACTTGGTTTGGGACCCGGAAGACAGCAAGCTGCACGTCGGTCGCTTTGGCTGGAAAGCCAGCAAAGCCAGCGTGCGGCACCAGGCCGCCGAAGCCGCACTGCTCGACATCGGCGTCACCACCAGCGTATTCCCGAAGCTCGATTGCGGCACGAACCAAGCCGACTGCAAGGCTTCTGACACCGCCAAGCCCGAGCTGTCCGACACCGACCTGAACCGCTTGGTGACCTACGTGCGCGCGCTCGCGGTGCCGCCGCGCCGCGACGTCTCCGACATGCAGGTGCTTCACGGCCAGGAGCTGTTCGCGACAGCTGGCTGCGTGAACTGCCACGCGCCGAACCAACACACCGGCAGCGACCACCCGTTCATCGAGCTACGCGACCAGGTCATCCATCCGTACAGCGATCTCTTGCTGCACGACATGGGCGCTGAGCTGGCCGACAACGGCGCCGGCGATTACCTGGCGACGGCCAGCGAGTGGCGCACTCCGCCGCTGTGGGGCATCGGTCTGTGCGACGACGTCGCTGCCGGTTGGCAGAAGGACGGCGAACAAAACAACCCGTCGCCCAACAAGGGCCCGTGCAACTACCTGCACGACGGCCGCGCCCAGAAACTGATCGACGCGGTGCTCTGGCACGGTGGCGAAGCAAAGACCGCGCGTGACAAGGTGCTCGCCATGTCGAGCGCCGACCGCGACGCCCTGGTCGCGTTCCTCAAGTCGCTGTGAGTCGCGGAGTGGGAGCGGCGTTTTTCCAGCCTTTCGGCCCCAAAAAACCGCCCTGCCCCGCCCCTTCGAGCGCAGCCTTGATTGTTGATCGGGCCGGGCTCGGGCGCGGGCGCGGCTGATCGGCAGCGGTAGCGGGCTCGGACTGGGGATCGGGTTCGGACGAGCGCAAATTCGCAGGCGCCGGTAGCGGGAGCGTTTTCGGACGAGAGGGCCTGCTTTTCGGTGGGACTCATGCCGAGACGCGCACCCGGTGCGCCAGCGCCGG
>JBBRMI010000257.1:0-10120 GCA_038230915.1 Polyangiales bacterium
AGTCGCGACAAGCAGGTGGTTTGGACCTTCGACGATCACCAGCTGGCTCATTCGGCGACGACCGTGCTTGCCGTCGAGTAGCGCCGAGCGCAGCGACTCAGGGACGCTAGGGAAGACTGAGCGGGGCGATGCCCGCGCCGCTCAGCTCGAGCGTGCGAACGGACTGGACGGCCCGGAGCTCGCCTGTACCCGCGGTGATCGCCACGAATGCGCTCGGCCCGAGCAAACTAGCGAGATCCATCGGTCGACTGAGCGTCGTGACGTTGCCGGCCGTGTCGCGCTCATTCAAGCTGGCAGCGAGCAACGTCGTCTTCGGATCCCAGTCGACGGTCAATAGCCAGTCAGCGCCGTCGCTCGGATTGCCGCGCACCAGCTCGAGCGCGGCGTGCACTTCGTTGTCGCAGCCCGGTATGAACCCGATGTGCGGAATTGGCGTATCCGTTGGAGTCTGCTGGGCCAGATCGATCTCGACCGCGAGACAGGGCGCAAGCCCCTTGTAACCCATGCCGCCGCCACCGCCGCCGAGCGCGCTGTAACCCTGGGGGCTAGCGTGGAACACCACTGCGAGTCCGTCACCGGGTTGTCCGCTCGCCTGAATCCGGAAACCCAGCGCAACGTGCAACGGCGCGCCCTCGAGGCCTACCGGCTCGCGGTAGACGAGGCCACCCACCTCACCACGACCCTCGTGAGTCAGTATGACGCCATCGGGTTGAAGCTCCGCCGTGCCGAGCAACGCAAAACCCAGCTGCGCGAGCTCTGGCCCAGACCAGCCGCGTGTGCCCGCTTGGCCACCGGCGCCTGCGCCACCGGAATCAGTCGCCCCACCGGCTCCAGCGGCCGCGGGAGTGCCTGCACCCCCATCAGCGGCCGTCGTGCCGGAACCAGCGACAGCGCCGATCGGCCCCGTGCGTAGGTCACCGGCGTCGAGCTTCAGGCTGCAGCCCAAGACACCCAGCGCAAGCCCCGGAACCAACCTAAAAAACCTCACGGCTTAGCTCCAAGGTCAGAGCATAGCCCACCCGCGCGGACCAGACCGTTGCGTGACCGAGCGTCACTTCCTGACGCTCGGTCGGCAGCCACAACGCCGGCTCCAGTCCTGCATGCCACCGCTTGCCAATCGGTAGACTGAAAATCGCGACCGCGCCGACGCGCCAACCGATCCCGGCATCGGACCGGGGAATGACCACTCCTCCAAATCCCGACGCGCGCGCGTAGAACGCTTCAATCGCCGGGCAGAAACGCAGCATGCGTACGCCGCCGCAGGCCAGCAGCGAGGTGGCGGCTTCCCAATAGCGAAAGCCGTAGCGAGGTCCAACCGTGTGCGCCCGCGGCAATAAGACGAGCGACCGGAGCTCGAGCGCGTACCAATCGCCTTCGACCCCGACGCCGGCACGCGGTCCGCCGACGAGCTCAGGTACGATACCGCCGCGCGTCGTGAACCCTGCGGCAACGCTCCAACGCCGACGGTCGCGTTGCGGTACCGAACGTGACGGCCCGAGTGACGTTCGGCGCCGGGGTGGGCGGGCTGCCGGGGCCGGGGGTACGGCGCGCTCGGGTTTGCTCGCGGCGCTTTCCGGAACGGTATTCGGATCGAAGCCACGCTCGACCGCGAGCGCGAATACCAGCGCCTGCTTCAGCCGTTCGCACTCGGTGTCGCCCACGACCAGCTCCCTCTGCCCCAGCACTTCGGAGTGCGGACCGAGCCAGCTAGAGCTCGCGATCAGCTGCGTTGCCGAACGCTTCAGCGCGACTTCGACGACTCCGGCAGCCGCATCGAGACGCAAGCCCGGCCAACCGAGCAGCTCGTTCACCCGCGTCGCCAGCACCTGGGCGTCGATGCAGCCGGCCGATTCGGCTCCGCTCAGCCGAAGTTGCAGCTGCTCGTGCGGCGATTCCGGCGGCCGCGGGCTCACGACTACCTCTTGGGCGTTGGCACGCTTGGTACAGGCCAGGGCAAATGCGCCGCTGAGCACGCAGCACACGACCAGGCGTCGCGCGATGGCGCCGCGGACGTCAATCCGCCAGCCATGGTGACAGCTTAGAAATGAAAACGCTGCGCGGATAACGTTTGGCAAAGGCGCGCGCACGAGCCCGAGCTTCCGCCGTTCTCCCCAGCTTGCCAAGCGCGGCGACGCGCAACGCCTCGCGGTCCTCCGCAAAAATACTGCGCGGAAAGCGTTGCTCGTGCGCCATGATCGTGCGCAAGGCTCCCGCCGAGTCGCCGCGCTGCTGGGCAGTTCTTGCCTCATTCAGCGCGGCCAGCTCGTCCCCGCTGGCTGTCGCGGCCAGCTTCGCGTCGCCTGCGGGCAGGCGCGGGACCGGCGGCGGCGCGGCATCGACCGGCGGCACAGCGGCAAGCTCCGGAAACGGCACCTCCGCTTCTTTGTCGAGCTTCACGGCCTTCGCCGGGGCGCGCACGGAGGCGGCCGCGGACGACGCCGAGGCCACCTCCGCCAAGCGCGCAGGCTCGGGCGCTCGCCTCAAGGCTGCTTGACCAGCCCAAACCACGCCTCCAAACGCGACGAACGCGAGCCCGACGGACCAAGTTCTCACGCGGCGCCGTTGCCACCACGGGGCGCGCTGAGCGTTTGTGGCGGCGGCCGCCAGAACACGGGCGATCAGCTGAGCGCGTTGCGACTCAGGCAGCCGAGGTGGTTCGCGCTCGATTGACAACAGATTGGAAAGCTCGTCGGGCGGTCCGGCAAATCGGCCTTTGCGGATCATTTCACGGTGCCTTCCGCGACAAGCTCGCTGAACTGACGTCGACCGAGCAAGGCGCGCAGCGCAGCTTCGAACTCTTCCCTTGCCTTCTTGAGCCGGGCGTATGCCGTAAAAAGCGGGACGCCGAGCTGCCTTGCTACGTCTTTCATGTCGACGCCGTCGATCGAGTGAAGGGTGAAGACGGCGCGACGGGGCAAGGGGATGCGTTCGAGCGCCGCCAACACCAACGCTCGTGATTCGTGCTGCTGATCGCCATCGCGTTGCGGATGCAGCTCGTCGTCGAGCGCATCGGACGATAATTCTCGGTGATGTTTCCGAACGTGCGCGATGGCGAGTCGGTAGGCGATGCCAAAAAGCCAGGGTCGAACGGCACGAGCTTGGTCAAAGTCTCTCCATCGGCGTAGGACCACCAAAAACACCTCTTGGGTGAGGTCGTCGATGTCACCCCTGCGGATCCCGAGCCTGCGCAGCGATCGATGCACGTAGTCGACGTGCGCCTCGAGCAAAGCGCGGAAGTCTGCCGAGGAAAGCGACTCCACCGCCGGAGATTGAATTTTCGGGGGCGTGAAGCCCAGCATCTCTATCAACCTATCATTGCTGCCAGGCGCGTACTTTTGCGACTGATCACGAAATAAAGAGATTCCTGCAGTGTGGCTTGAAAAGCCTGCTCTTGCTTGGAAAGCGAGCTCGACTTATTCCATCTATCGTTTGCCGAGGCCGCCATCCCCCAGTAGCCGAACCCCGTTACTTCGCCATGCTGGCGCGGGCCCAGATAAACCGATCCAGACTGCAAGTCGACGTCGAGGCTCGCTTTCCCAACCCCGTGCATTAAGCTGTGATGGACCTTGATTGCCGCCGCAGGACAGCGACTCGGGCCCGGTGATCGCGTCGGTCGCTACGAGATCTTGTTTCCGCTGGCCAGCGGAGGCCAAGGCGAGGTCTGGGTGGCGCGGGTCCGCGCCGAGCACGGCTTCGAGAAGTTCTTCGTGCTGAAGTTCATCCTGGCCGAGGCCGCGCGCAGTGCAGCCGAACGCGCCATGTTCCTCGATGAAGCACGGATTTCGGCCCGCATCTCACATCCCAACGTCGCGCAAACCATCGAGCTCGGGGAGATCGGCGGACTGCTTTACTTGGTGATGGAGCGCGTAGAGGGGGACTCGCTCTCGTCCCTGATCGGCCGCATGGACGGGAGCGACATCCCGACAGGAGTGAGTTTGCGATTGTTGGCGGACGTTTGCGACGGCCTCCACGCGGCGCACGAGCTGTGCGACGCCAACGGTCGGCCAATGGGCCTCGTTCATCGCGATGTCTCACCGCAGAATATTCTGGTCAGTATGACTGGGCACGCCAAGCTGATTGACTTCGGCGTGGCCAAGGCCGCAGCAAGGCTCGCAGCAGTCACCAGCCGCTCTACCGTCAAAGGCAAGCTGGCCTATGTGGCGCCGGAGCAAGCGCAGGCTGTCTCCGACTTAGACTGCCGCGCGGATCTGTGGGCAATTGGCGTGGTTCTGTTTCGACTGCTAACCGGCCATCTCCCAATCGAAGCTGACAGCGACGCTGCGATCTTGAACAAGCTCTTGTCCGTCCGGCGGCCCCCGGCCCTGCCACCTGGTAGCCCGGACGCTCTGAGCCACATCATAGAAAAAACGTTGGCGCCGGCGCGCGAGGACCGCTTCGCGACGGCGCTCGATCTCAAGCAAGCGTTGGAGCAGGCCTTGGCATCGATTGCCCCCGGCACCAGCCACGAGTCGGTGGCTGCGTTTTTTCAACCAGCACTCGTGGACGCGGCCGTCGCGCAAAGCCAGGCCTTGGCGGCAGCCGAAGCAGGCCTCGCGGGCCGGGACCACGCCGGCGAACTGGGCGCTCGGACGCAGCCGGGCGACGTCTCTTTGACGGATGCCTCCGATCGGGCGACAGAGCGCCGGTGGCCCGCGCGGCCAGTTACCGTCCTGGCCCTCGCCGCGCTCGCGCTCGCGGCCATGACAGCAGTCATTCGAGTCGCCACCCGCGCTGATACGGATCCTGCCGCAGCCAAGGCGCCAGGTCAGACTTCTAGAGTCGACCCGATTCCGACGGCCGGGACGACGTTGCCGCCAGCCGCCTTACCTTTAGCCGCGCCGCCGAAGGTGTCATCAAGCGTTGCGACGAGCCAGGCGTCGGGCGCTCCGATCGACCACAGCACGGGCGGCCGTCGGCCGGGCAAGCTGCCGGCAAGAGATGCCGTGTCACGCCGTGAGGATCGCAAGATCAGCGACTCGAGCCCTAAGGCGCTGAACAACCCCTACCCATGACCCGTGTTGGGACTCCCAAGCTGCTGATAACGATAGTACTCCTCTCTATCGCGTTGTCGCACCGCGCGGTGGCAGAGGACGAATCCAACGCCAACGCTCGCCGTCGCTACGAGCTCGGCCGACAGTCGTTCGATGCCGGGCGTTTCGCAGAAGCCGCGCTGGAGTTCGAGGCTGCTTACCGAGCCGTTCCCCACGGCGTTGCCCTAATTATGGCAGCAGACGCCTGGGAGCGAGCGGGTCAATTGGCGCAGGCTGCCGATGCGTGGAGCGGTGTACCCAACGCCTCGGGCGTCACCCCGGAGCAACGAGCTCACGCGCTTTTGCGAACCAACACGCTGGAGCGGTTACTCGGAACCGTGATGATTACGTCGGCTGAGCCGGTCGATGTGCACCTGGAAGACAGCGTCGCCCGCGTGACACCCGCTCGTCTCCACAGCGCCCCCGGGAATCGCGTGGTCGTCGCGCTGTTATACGGTCGAGAAAGCAAGACGAGTGTGCGTCTGGCGCTCGGCAAAGTCGTGACGCTAGATCTAAGTCCCGTAATCGCGGCGAGGCAGCGCGGCGCCGACGCAAAAGCGGCCACCATCACCCCACAGCCAGACGCGAGATCGGCGAATTCCTGGTGGACGCTCCGGCGGTCTTTCGGCGTTGGCCTCGTTACGGCCGGTACGGCGGGCCTCGCACTCGGCGCAGGTTTTGGATTTGCGGCGACTGAAACCAAACGCAAATTCGACCAGCGGCCGTCCGCCGAGCTGCAACAGACGGGAATATCTCAGGTGCGCTGGGCCAACGTTGGATTCATCGGCGGTGGAGCGCTGTCGCTGGCTGGAGCCGTGTGCTTGATTTGGCCGCAGTCACCCCGGATAGCATCAACAGCCGCTCAAGCCAGGCTTCGCCTGAGCTCTCGAGAACTAGGTATCACGGTCGACGGACACTTCTGAGCGCAGTCACCAGCGCGACTCCATTACCGCTGCCAACCCGCATCGTACAAGCGACGCACGTCGTCGGCACTGAGCACGCGGTCATAGACGGCCATTTCGTAGACACGACCCTGCCAAGCCTGGTCACCGATTTGGATGCGTGACTCCTGGTCGGTCCGTGGAAATGCGATGTCACTCGTAAGGTCGTGCCCTTGCACTTGATCGCCGCCGTTCAGATACACTCGAACTAGCTTGGCCGATCCCGAGAACGTTCCCACCCAATGCAGCAGCTGGCCTGGCGGAGCGAGCAGCACCACGCCCACTTCCGCCGTACTAGAAGTCGCTATCTCGAAGACCACGCCGCCTTCGGTCTGGGCGACCTTGAAACGTTCGCTGCCGAGCACGTCCAGCAAGTAGTGCTTGCCTTGGAACGCGCCAGCCACCATCTCCGCCCACGTCTCCACCGAAAACTCTCGACCGCCCTCCAAGCGCCGAATCAAATTCGTGGCGGGACCAGGATCCGATTTCAGGCTACCTCCGACCAAAACCACGGCACCGTTGTCACTCTCCACGGCTTGGTCGAGTGCCAAAGGGTAAGGATAAAGGTCGACGTCGCCCGCGCGGTCCGGAACCACCATGGGGTGCCCCACACCAGAAAAAGTCCAGAGCGCCATAGGCTCGAGCAAAAGCGCAGGAACCGCGCCGTCGCCAGCAGCGCCTCCTCCTGGCTGCGTCTGAGCCCCCGCTCCGCCTGCAGCGCCTGCCTGCTGGTTGGGAAGATCGAAGGGTATCTGACAAGAAGCCAGCAGCACAGCCATCAGCACGACGCGATTGGTCACGCGATGCCGTGCTTTCGCAGGTACGCGCGCACGTACTGCCGCGACAGCCCACTACGCCGCGCGATTTCAGTGATGTTGCCGCCACAGATACGGCTGAGGTCGACGAAGAATCGGCTTTCGAAGGCGCCTAGCGCTTGCTGCTTTGCGTCGACGTAAGCAGAAGGCGACTCAGAGAATGATGCCATACCGAGGCCTACGATGTCCGCGGCAACCTCGGAGTCAGGTGAGAGCTTGGCCAGGACGCTGGTAACGTTCGCCAGCTCACGGACGTTGCCCGGCCAATCGTGACCCGGTAGCAGCCGCGCGACCGCATCGATGACGCTCGGCCCGCGTTCTGATTGTCCCACGCGCTTGCAGATGGCCTCGATCAGTAGCGGAATGTCCTGGAGCCGTTCACGAAGCGGTGGCAGGGTGACGGTCACGTGAGCGATGCGAAAGAAAAGATCGCTGCGAAAACGACCGTCGTTGACCAGCTCTGAAAAGTCGCGCCGGGCCGCGGCTACGACACGCACGTCGACCGACTGGTAACCGCCGCCCACACGCTTCACCTTGCCCTCGGCGAGCACGCGCAAGAGCTTCGGCTGAATTTCTGGTGGCAGCTCAGCTAACTCGTCGAGAAAGAGCGTGCCACCGTTCGCCTCCTGGAAGGCGCCGTCGCGGCGTTCGTTGGCGCTGGTGAAAGCGCCCTTTTCGTGGCCAAAAAGCGTACTTTCGGCCAACGTCGCCGGAATGGCGGCGCAGTCCACGACCACGAAAGGGCCCTTGGCGCGCGCGCTATTTTCGTGCAGGGCCTGCGCCACTAGCTCCTTCCCCGTCCCCGTCTCACCTCGGACGAGCACGGAAAGGTCGGTAGGCGCGACCTCGCGCAAGACCCGAAAAACGTAGCGCATCTTAGAAGAGCGACCCACCAGCGGGCCGAAGGCATCCTCGGCCCCGACATCGATGACTTGGCGATCGCCAGGAACGAAGTCCAATCGACAGGAGCCCACCTCGATCGTGCAGGGAACGTCCAGCCAGGCGCTTTCTACCCGCACACCGGCCAAGCGCGTGCCGTTTCGACTACCCAGATCTCGCAAGCGCACTCCGCGGTCATCGGCACCAAGCTCACAGTGGATGGCGGATACCTCGGGGTCAGCGAGCACGACACCACAGCTGGGGCTGCGACCGATGTACATCGGAGTGAGACCGACGGTTATCTCCCGTCGGTCTGGCAATCGGAGTACGCCGCCCTGGAAAGCTAAGCCCGTGGCGCGAGTCTTGGTGGCCGAAGCTTCCATCACGAGTGTGAGCCAGCAGCATACTGCGTTTTGAGGGAACGACGAGCCAGGCTCAGTTGCCGACCGGCACGTCCACGTACCGCTCGGACCTGCCGAGATACCGGTTCGACGCCGCGCGCCGCCGCATCGGTCGGATCAGAACTCGCCTTTTTCCGGCATTTTTCCGATAGGACGCTGACTTTTACCGGGTCAAGCCAGCGGCACGCTTGTTGCGATAGGGGCACGCACGCCAGCACGACTACTCGCCATGCTCATCACTTCGAGCCGGGCAATCACGCTACGCGCATTGAAGCCCTTGGAAAAAACGCACATGCGGCGAATTTCGACCGTACTTTCCGTGTGTCTCGTGGTTTTGCTGTCGACGCCCGCGACGGCGGAGGTCTCGCTTTTCAAGTCTGATAACGGCTGGGAGTTCTCGACAGACGGTCGAGCGAACGGATTTTTCAACTACCAGTGGGGCGACAGCCTGCCCGCCGATCGCACCCCCCCCCACCCGGTCGTGGCAGGCGCCGGCTTTAGCCCGTCCCAGCTGGACCAAGATTCCAAGTTCAAGGTCGCGCGCATTCGGAGCGGGTTCATTGGCAACATCATCGGCTTCACGATCAAGAAGAAGCTATCCGAAAGCACGAGCGTGCGCGCGCATACGGCGATTTGGTCGGTGATCGAAAGCGCTAAAGACAAATCAAGTCAGAACATTCCCGACGTCCGCGAGACCTTTCTCAAGGTCGATGGCTCTTGGGGCGGGGTTCTCGTGGGCCGCGCGCTAGGCCTCTTTTCGCGCGGGGCAGTCACGCTCGACGCGCTGTATGAACACGGCAACGGGCTCGGCGTGAACTGCCCTCAAGGCCTCGAGGGGCGGGGTCCAACATGCGGTCATGTCGGGTTCGGCATTCTCTTCCCTGGATTCAATTCCCAAATTACGTACAACACGCCGGTTCTCGTTGGGTTCCAGCTCACCGCGGGGATCTTCGACCCGGTCAACCTCTCGGGCAGGTACGACCGCACGCCGCTACCTCGTCCGGAGGCCGAGCTGACGTATGACAACGACTTTGGCGTCGGCAAGGTGCACGGATTCGTCAACGGCATGTGGCAGCCTTTGTACGAAACGGCGGGCAACGCGCGCGATCGCCTGGCGAATGACCCGAACGACGATCCGGCGCTCCGAAAGGTGTACGCCCAAGGCGCTGGGTTTGGTGCTTGGGGAGAGCTGTCCGCCGTTCGCGTCGGTTTCGCAGGTCACGTCGGCACTGGACTTGGCTACATCTACGCACTCGAAAACCAAAACGCTCAAGTGGATCCAGCCCGGCACCTTCGAAATTACAGCGGGCTTTATGCCACTCTCGGAGTGACGCTCGGCAAGCTCTATCTGACCGGCGGGGTCGGAGCGACGATGGCGAAATCGAGCCCCGAGGACGACGCTGCGATTGCGCAGAGCTTCGCTGCTGGCACACGGCCTCAGGAATTCGTCAATCGCCAGCTGGGAGTATCGGCCGGCGCTTACTACAGCTTCGCCGAGTCGTTGGTTCTCGCCGTCGACTACTTCCATGCGGACGTCAGCTTTTATCTCGGTGACACGCAGAAGGTCGACACACTCAACACGGGTCTTTCATTCATTTGGTGATGGTTGGCGTCCCGGAAACAACAGCTATCGGAGGTGCTGCGATCATGACGAAACGATTCATTCATCCCGCGACTATCGTGATCGCGTCTCTGGCGTGCCTGTTCACCGCCTGCAGCGACAACGGCTACAAGGGCCCGTCGCTGGCTGGGTCAAGCGGGGGCGGCGCCGGAAACAACACCGTCGGCGGCGCAGGAAACAATCCTGTTGGTCAAACGGGAGGGAGTAGCAACGGAGGAGGCTCAGTAACTCCTGGCTCGGCTGGGAGCTCCGCAGGCTCGAGCGGAACCCTCGCCTCGGGCGGAACCGTCGCCTCGGGCGGAACCGTCGCCTCGGGCGGGAACGTCAATTCGGGCGGAACCGCGGGCTCGGGTGGTTCAGCTGCCGTCATCGAACCGGGCGCTGGCAGCCCCATCCCTCTGGAAATGTTGCAGCACAAGTGGCGCTACACACA
>JBBRMI010000258.1:0-10117 GCA_038230915.1 Polyangiales bacterium
AGGGGGCTTCCGTGGTGCGCTGCTCGCCGCGCGGTCAAGGAAACAGGAAGTCCCTGATGACGGCACGGCCGCCGCCCTGATGGGACGAAACGGGTATCGCTGGGGCGCGTCGCCGCCAGTTTCTTCCTAGATCGGGAGATCGGGAGCGAGAATTTGGGGGTTCGAGACGAACGACGTCGAACGGGGCCTGCGCAGTCGCCGCGCGGCATCGTGCGGCTCAAACAACAAAACCTCCCGATCTCCCTCTGAAAAAATCTCGATCGCACTATTCGGCCCCACGACGCCACGACAGCTTCTGCAATTGGGCTGCGCGTGGGCAGCCCCCGCTTACTCAGTCTTCCGACGACGCTAGGCGCTGCTCGATAGCCTCGAGATGCGCGGTGACTTGCGGGTCGCGTTGGCGCAGCGCTTCGACGCGGCGAACGGCGCTCATCACGGTCGTGTGATCGCGATTGCCGAAGGCGCGGCCAAGCTCGGGGAAGCTGCACTTCAGCCGCTGGCGGCACAGGTACATCGCCACCTGTCGCGCAAACGCCACGCTCTTGTGGCGGTCTTTGCTGAGCAGCTCCGAATTGGTCAGCCGGAAGTGGCTGCACACGGCGCGCTGAATGTCCTCGACGCTCATCACCTCGGTGCGGCGCGGCGAGACCATGTTCATCTCGCTGAGCGCGAACTCTTCGTCGATCGGGCGACCGGTGAGCGACGACTTGGCGGCCAGGCGAATCAGGGCGCCTTCCAGCTCACGTACGTTACTCTGAATGTTCTGCGCGAGCAGCACCGCGACCTCGTCCGACAGCGGGATGCTTTCCAGCTCGGCTTTTTTGCGCACAATCGCTACGCGCGTCTCGAGTTGGGGCACTTGGATGTCAGCCACGAGCCCGCTGGTGAAGCGCGAAACCAGTCGCTCCGGCATGCGCTGCAGCTGCTGCGGGTACTTGTCGCTGGTCACGATGATCGGGCGATCAGCATCGTGCAGCGCGTTGAAGGTGTGAAAGAACTCTTCCTGCGTCTGTTCGCGGCCGGCCAGGAACTGGATGTCGTCGACCAGCAAGAGGTCGCAGTCGCTGCGATAACGGGCGCGGAACTCGTCCATCTTGTGGTGCTGCAGCGCCTCGATGAACTCGTTCGTGAAATGCTCGGCCGAGACGTAGACGACGCGCGCGTCCGGCCGCTCGTCGAGCACCTTGTGCGCGATGGCGTGGACCAGGTGCGTCTTGCCGAGGCCGGTGCCACCCGCGATGAACAGCGGGTTGTAGCGGGGACCGCCACCACCAGCCGAAGCGAACGCAGCTGCGTGAGCCAGCTCGTTCGACGGACCGACGACGAAATTCGGGAACGTGTACTTCGAGTTCAGCGTCGCGAGAAATTGCGCGCGCGAGTAACGCGGGGCCACGCTGGCAGGGCGTTCGGAGCGGCGCGAGACCGGCATGCTGTCCGGCTTGGACGGACGAGGCGCGCTGCGCTTGGGCTCGCACACGGGACGCGCCAGGCGATTGGAAATGGTCCAGGTCACGCGTAGCGCCGCGCCCGCCTCACCACTGAGGCGACCGAGGTTGATCAGCAGGTCGGGCAAGAAGTGAGCCTTGACCCAGTCACGCACGAACTCGTCGCGCGCGGTCAGGCCGAGCACGCCGTGCTCGAAGCCTTCGAACTGGATGCTGGTGAACCACTGCTCGAACGAGGCAGGGGAGCGCCCGCGGGTGTGCTCCAGGGCTTGACTGAAGAGGCTTTCGCCGGCAGGCGGCGCAGTGGTTGTTTCCAAGTCCATCACGAGATGCGTCCCCAAATTATCCACAGGGCTGTGGACACCAGAAACCTTAACCATGCTGCCGTCTTCGGCCGCTGGGGGCGAGCCCTCAGCCTGCTCTGCTTCTTGGCAAGTCACGAGCGTCAAAGCGAACATACCTGGCGCCCGCGGTTGCGTCACCACCCTGGTGGCGCTCCCTCGTGCGAAGGGAGGGGCAGCTAGCACTGACCCCGAGCAAAGTTCAACCAAGAGATTTTCGAAACGCGAGAAGTCAGCAAATTACCGCGGCCGCGTCGTTCATGAAAGTTTGGTGCGGACGAGTTTGTCGGTGACGTTCTAGAGCCACGTTCACTAACTCTGCAGACACATGCGACATTCCGTCGTCGCGCCGACACCGCCGCGTGCGTTGGGCGTCAACTTTCTTGGTTTCGCACGTCAAGCGTCGACTGCGGCCATCGCGATCATTCGTGATTGAGCTGGCCGAACGGCCGTCAGAGGTGCGATTCGATCGCGGAATTCTTGGCCATTGGTACCTAGCGCAGGTAGTGCCAACGGCAGCTGTCAGCTTTGTTTATGTCCAAGCAGTCGTCACGCTTCACCCTAGCGAGTCGCGCGTCGGCATTCGTCGCCATCGCATGCGCGGGTGCTTGCTTTTTCCGGACCACGGTTGTTCGTGCTGAGCCAAGCAAGCTGCCCCCGGAAGTTGGCTACAACTACAACGAGATCGAGACCGGACGCATCGCGGCGAAGAACGGCGCGGACCGCGCGCTCGGTAGCTCCGTGAGCGCGCTGTTCCAGAACCCGGCGAACATGGCGACGTCGCGCGTCTACCACGCCGCGGCCCTGCTGCAGATTTGGCCCGAGGCGTCGCGACAGAGTTACGGCGTCGGCGCCGTCGACTCGGTGGGCTCGAGCTCGCGCATCGCGGGTGGTCTCGGCGCGACCTGGTCGCGACAAGATCCGGACGGTGTCGATCGCACCGCGTCGGATCTGCGCTTCGGGTTTGCGTATCCGCTTTCGGACAAGCTTTTTGCAGGCGCAGGCGGCCGTTTCATGTGGCTGAGCGAGAACGGTCCCGGGCCGCTCGGACCGAGCTACGCGTCGAGCGGTCTCGAGGGCGCCAAGATCTTGAAGAACTTCGCGTTCGACCTCGGGCTCACGCTCAAGCCGGGTGGCGGCTTGTCGTTCGCGCTCGTCGGCAACAACTTGAACGGCGCCGACACCGGCTACCAACCGCTCACGCTGGGTGGCGGCATTGGCTACGCCAAGGACAAGTTCGGCATCGAAGGCGATGTCGTTAGCGATTTAGTCACCTGGGACAAGACCAAGTTGCGCGGGATGGCGGGCGCCGAGCTTTTGCTCGGTGATCACGCGATCGTGCGCGGCGGCTACCGCTACGACGACGGCGCCAAGAGTCACTCCGGTAGCCTAGGGCTCGGCTACATCGACAAAGCGTTCAGCGCCGACCTCGGGCTGCGGCGCGTGCTCGTCGGCGACATAGCGACGGCGATCGTGATGACTTTTACGTACCATGTTGAGGCGACCGGGTTGACGCCGACGCCGAGTGAGACTTGGTAGGGGGCGAGTTGGCAGTTTGGAGTTGGCAGCTCCGTCGGCGCTGGGCCACCGGCGCGCTATCCAGCGGTGAAAGCCGGCGAGCACCTGTATGCTCAAACCGTGCAGAGCTTCACCTACCTCAAACAGCGTCTCGCGCGCGGCGAGTTCGTTGAGCCCGAAGGTGCGCGCCCATTGTCTTCGTTCGGGCAAGAAGGCAAAGTGCTCCTTGACCAGGGCACGCGCTGATGGACCTCTTGGAACTTTGCTCGCTGCACGGCACCATGCCGCCGAGTGGCGGCGTGCCAGTTTGGACGCTCGGCTGTTTTCGTCGCCGCTCGATCACGTTTTTCAATGGTGATTCGGACGACTCGACGCTCGTGCTGTGGCTGCAGTCGCGCGGTCTAACCGGCGATCTACGGCTAGCCGCGGATCGGCCGAAGCCGCTCTCGCGCGAAGGGCTGTCTGAGCTGTCGCTCGCCGACCTGATGCGCGTCGCCGAAGCCGAAGGCGGCGTTTCTCCGACACGCTTCGAGCCAGCGGCGGCTTCGGGCGTCGAGCTGTCGGGCACCATGCATTGGCCCGACTGGACCGCCTTTCAACTGCACGACAAATGGCCAGAGCCGGGCGCGCTGCGGCGCGTCGGTGATTGCTTGCTCGAGTACGCGCCGAGCGGCGCTTATGTCGAAGACTGGCGCTTGCAGGCGAGCGGTGACGGGCCGTTGATCGGTCTGACCTTGCTCGAAGAGCGCGACGGCAAGAGCGGACAAATCACGCACCGCGGCGGCGGGTTGGTGATCGCCGGTGAGCATGCGATCTTCGTGTGCGGCCGACCAGAGCCGTTGCCGGCAGCAGCCCGCCTGAGCGACCTGATCGAGCGCGCGGCGAAGGAGCCGCAGCTGCTCGACGCGATCTTCGGGTTCGAGGCGTCTTACGCGCGGCGTGATGGATCGGGGCGCTACGCCGTTAAGGCTTCGAACCTGCCGTGGCGGGAAGGGCGGCCGCTCTTGGCGCTGGGTGGCTTCTCGCTCGAAGACGGTTTCGTGGTGCAGAAGGCGCGCGAGAAAGAGCGCGCGGTCGAGCGGCGCTTCCGCGTCGACACCTTGGAATCCAACTACGAAGATTGGTTGGCGACGCCGGCCAGCGCGCAGGCCGTGGCCTGGCTCGCGGCTGAAGAGCAGACGCTGCTGCGCGCGGCGCGCAAACGTTAGAGCTCTGCGACCAGCGCTCGTTGCAAAGCGTGAGCGCCGGCTTTCAGGCTCTCGGTCGTGCATGTGACGGCGGGCGGCAGGCGCGCTTCAGCGCGCAGTTGTTCGATCGCGCGTGGATTGCGGAACCAATCTTCGTCGTATTCCTCGGCCAGCCATTGGCTGCGCGTGGCCGCCAAGAACAAGCCCGCCAGCCGCTGCGCGTCGCCGACGCGCGGCCGAAAGAACAGCCCAGCGCCGTCGGGCGGCAGCTCGAAGCCGAGCGCGTTCACGGCGTGCTCCGAAAAGGCTTCGCGGAGCGCTCCCGGTCCGGCTAACGACGGCTCGTCGAGCAAAACCCGCAGCGCCATTTGACGGGCGAATAGCAGCGCGCTCTGCGCCAACGCGCGCGCATGACCGGTCGCGCGCTCTTTGCCGAGCTCCAGCTGCCGTTTCAAGAATGTCGGCGTGAGCGCGATGCCAGCGAACAGCGCGCCGTGGCTCGCGCGCGCGAGGCCGAACGGATCGTGGGCGATTGAGAAAGGTTGCCCGACCGGTGCCAGCGCGTCGTTCCACGCCGCACCGAGCTTCAGCAGGCCGCGCAGGAAGCTCGCCGCCGACAGCGCCACTGGCAGCTCGCCCAAGTCGACGCGTAAGCCGGAGAGCCAGTCGGAGCTGCCAAGCAAATCGTTCAAGCTGCGCAGCGACAATTGTCGTGGCCAACCATCGGCAGCACCGGGCGCCATGCCCTGCTCCAGCACGTCGGGCAAGCTGCCGAGCTCGAGGCTGCCGAGCGCGTCGGCGGAGTCGGCCAGAAAACGTCGAGCGTGCTCGGCCATGTCGGGCGGCGCCAGCTCGAGCTCCGTGCGGCTTCGGCCGGCGAACGTCGTTAGCTCGGCGCGGAGCTCGAACAGCCGCGTGCCGGCGTCGCGCAACGCGTCGCCGCGTTCGAACAATAGCTCCACGAGCGCGGGGCGTCGCGACGCGTCGCGCAGCGCATGGCCGAGCAGCTCGCGCCAAGTGAAGTGACCCGACAGCGGTTTGTCGAGCGCGTGGTGCTCCGCACGGTAGCGGCGCACCCGTTCACCTTCGCGCGGCAATGCTACTCGCATCAGCTCGAGCCAATACAGAAAACGTAGCAGCGGCGCGGTGATCGGATCGCTCTTGTCCGTCGCCAAGCGCTCGAGCGTCTCCGGATCGCGCAGCACGTCAGGCACGGCCAGCGTGACTGCGCGCCCCGCCCGGAGCGCGCGGTACGCGGCGCGGGCGCGCGGCGCCACCCGCGAAAGCTCGCGATCTAGCTCGAACGGGCTCAGCTCACGCATGAGGTTAAATAGCACCACACGGCCATGACCTTGCAATCGGCGGTCCGGCGAAGGTTACGGCCTTGATTAGTGACCGGGCCCCGCTCCGCGTGCGAGAAAGGCCCCGCGCGAGCGCGGCCCCGCCCACGCCGATCGAGATCTGCGCGTGCCAAGGACTGACAGCGTCGTGTCAGAGCCCGTCGCCGAAGCTGCCCGTTAGGCGAAAACCAAGCGTCGCGAATCCCAGCAGGCGTCCGTAGACGGCCGGCTCGTGACGGCACACGTCGCCGCTGCAGCTGGCTTCGCTCCACGCCACCCAGTGGGTAAACGACGCGGTGGGTCCGAGCCGCCAGTTTGAGCTCATGACGTAGTCGATTCCGCCGGCGACGCGGCCGCCCAGACCGCTGGTCGACTCACGCGCGTCAGCGACCGCGCCGCGCAGCACCAGCGTCCCGACGCCGAGCGTGAGCGCCGCGTATGGATCCCAGGCTCCCTGATCCGCAAAGTACACGCGCCCGACGACACCAAAAAAACGCGCGCCTCCGCCTGCCCCCGACAGCAAACCGTGCGCGGGTGCCGAAAAGCCGCTCAACACCCCTTCCGCACCGACCGCGAAGAACGGCCCGACTCGATAGAGCAGATCCGCATCGACGCCCGAGCCGGGCGCTACCGTGAGACAACCCCGATCATCGACCCTGCCCGAGCCGCAGCTCGGCAGGAAACTAGCCAGCGCCACGCTCAGCTCGAGCGGTCGTCGCGGGTACTCGCGGGGCCGCGCCAAGGGCGGCGGTAGGTCTACCGCGAGGCGAGCGCTTGGGGGCGCGTGGCCGGTGCCTTGCCACGCTTGGTAGGGTAGCGGCAGCTCGTCCAGCTCGAGCCTCGCCTGGTCGTCGACCGTCTCGAATTTCTGCTCAGGCGCCGGAATGTTTGTAGCCGCTCGCGGGTCAGCCCTCGCTGTGGAGCAGGAGGACGTCATGCCAAGCGCGAATGCCGCGACTGCCGCGAACGACCGAGCCGGAGGCTTGCGGATGATTCTGGTCGTCACCGCCCCTGTTCGGAGCGCCGCGTGCAATAGTTGCGTGCCTTTTCATGGCGATTCGCCGATTGCCCGTCATCCAAGAGCCGACCGGCGACGACGCCGAGGCGGCGGCGCGCCCCAGTTGGCAATGGGTGCTGATCGGCTCCGGGCTGCTCGTGACGATTTGGACGCCGTTCGTCGCCTTGGCGCTGATGCTGGCGCACAAAATCTCGCAAGCTCGGGGGGCCGTAACCGGGCCAGGCGTCGCGGCCAGCTTGGTCGCCCTCACCTTCGCGCTTTCGGCGGTTGCAGCGGGTTACCTGGTGGCGCGGTTCGGTCAGCGAACCCGGAGTCTTCACGCCGTTTTTGCAGGGCTACTAGCGGCCGGCGAGGTCTGGTTTCTCGCGCTGCTCGGGCGGGCGTTCAGCTCTGGGCTGGTCGGGGCGAGCGCGTTTCTCACGCTTTCGGCCGTGTCCGCGGCGTTTTGCGCGCTGGGTGCATGGCTGCACCGGCGCCGGAAATCCTCGGGTTAGCGCGCTTCGCGGCCCCGGTTAAGATGCTACCCTATACCCGTCCGGGAGATTCGAGCAGCCCATGAGTGTCGATCAAGAGCTAGCGCGCGCGGTCGCGGAAACAGACGCCGAGGCCAGTGTGCCGGCGGTGGCCCAAGCCGTCGGTCCGGAAGGCGGCGGGCCAAAGAAGCCTAAGGGCAACTACGGCTTACTGATCGGGCTGTTCGTGATGATGGCGGGCATCCTCTTCTTGGTCTTCAACAGCGGCAAGGGCGCGGCCATCTACTCGATGGGTGTCGATCAGCTGATGAAGGATCAGGCTCACTACAGTCAGCGCAACATCCGCGTGAAGGGCATGCTCGTGAAGGGCACGCTGACGCGCCGCGACTCGCCCTGCGAGTACCGCTTCAAGCTCCAGGAAAAGGGTGCCGTGCTCGCCGTGCAGCATCCGTCGTGCGTGGTGCCCGACACCTTCAAAGACATGCCGGGTATGGACGTCGAGGTTCAGGCCGAGGGCAAGCTCGCCGCCGACGGCAAGACGTTCGTCTCTACCGGCATCGTCGCCAAGTGCCCGTCGAAGTATGAGATGGAGCAGAAGTCGAAGGCCGGAGAGCTAGCACCCCACGCCGGCAAGCAAGCCTCGCCGCTCCAAACCTTCGCTCAGCAGAACTGAGAGACTAGCCATGTGGGATCGCTTTTTGCGCGCCTGCCGGCGTGAACCGGTCGACGTGACGCCGGTGTGGTTCATGCGCCAAGCCGGGCGCTACATGGAGGAGTACCGCGCGCTCCGTAAGAAGCACACGCTGATCGAGCTGTGCAAGAACCCGGAGCTGGCGACCGAGGTCACGCTCCAACCCGTCAAGGCGCTCGGCGTCGACGCGGCGATCCTATTCGCCGACATTTTGCTGCTGCTCGAGCCGCTCGGCGCTCCGTTCGAATTCGCCGCCGGTGAAGGCCCGGTGATTCACACGCCCGTGCGCGACAAAGCCGGCGTCGACAAACTGCGGCTGTTCGCGCCCGAAGAAGGCCTTGGCTATGTTCTTGCTGCGATTCGCATGATTCGCAAAGAGCTCGACGGCAAGACCCCGTTGATCGGCTTTGCGGGCGCGCCCTTCACGCTCGCCAGCTACCTGATCGAAGGCGGCGGAAAGAGCAAAGACTACGCCATCACCAAGCGCCTGATGTACCGCGAGCCCGCCGTTTGGCACGCGCTCATGGACAAGCTTTCGGAGATGACGCGCCGCTACCTGCTCGCGCAAATCGAGGCCGGCGCCCAAGCGGTCCAGCTGTTCGATTCGTGGATCGGCGCGCTCTCACCCGCCGACTACGTCGAGTTCATCCAACCGCACGTCAAACACATCTTGTCGTCGGTGGAAGAAGCCGGCGTACCTGTCATTCATTTCGGCACCGGCACCGCGATGCTGCTCGAGCTCCAAAAGCAAGCCGGTGGCACCGTGATCGGCGTCGACGCCAAAACGCCACTCGATTGGGCGCGCAGGCTGCTCGGCCCCGATGTGGCTGTACAAGGCAATCTCGACAATCTGCTGCTCGACGCCCCGCGCGATCTGCTCACCGCGCGCGTCAAAGACGTGCTCCACCGCGGCGGCTCACGCGGCCACATCTTCAACCTCGGCCACGGCATCCTCCCCGAAACCAACCCCGACTCCGTCAAATACGTCGTCGACTTGGTTCACTCCGAAACCGCCGCCAAGCTCTGAGCGCGCTCAAAACAGCAGCGCGAGTCCCGCGTTCACGCCGTACGAGGAAGACGTGAACTCTACCCGGTTGCTGTTCTGACTCGCGCTGCCACTCAAGCCGACGTTCAGTGCAGGTCCAACCATGATTCCGGCATGTGGGAACGGCGTGAACACGAGCTGCGGATCCACTACCAAATCGAGGGCGCGTTGCGTAACGTCTGAGTTACCGGTGGTGGCAACCGTCACGCTCGTGTAACCGACGCCGGCGCGCAGCCAGACGCCCAGGTAGCGGCTCGGCCCCAGCATGAATCCGACGCGGGGCACGATCATGAATAGCGAAATCTCGTGCGGCGGGCCCGGGTCATCTCGGGTCACGGTCGCATAACCGATGCCGGTACCGAGCGTGATGCCCGGTCTGAGCACCGCGTCGAAACCGAGCCGTGCCTCACTCCAGGGATCGATGATCTCCGAGCCCTTGAAGAGGTGGAACGAGGCGCCGCTGGCGCGCCCCTCGACGCTCTGTCCCAATTGAGTGCCGGTCGCGGTCTCGGCGTAGCCCGAGGCGCCCAACAGTGACTCGGCCGAAAGAATGAAGCGCGCCCGCGAGGCTGTCCAAGGTCCGGTAGGCGCAGGTTCTGGCGGCAGCGACGTGTGTCTGTGAGGGCGATGCGGCCGACCGTGTCGAGGCGCTGGTTGAGGCATACCGCGAACCTGCGCCGTGGCTGGGGCGGTCAAAAAGCTGCAAGCAGCGAGGCAAACCGTTGCGCACGCGAAGCCGCAATAGCCCATGGATTTCGCACCTTAGCCTGACGCGCCGAGCGGCACTAGAGCGCTATTCCTTCGTGCAGTCTTGATCCGTTGTCGGGGCCTCGCGCGAGCGCGGCCCCGGGAAGGGGTTCGGGAGCGGGTTCGGGAGCGGCCTCGGCAAGGGCTTCGGGCAAGCCCGAGGCTGGGCCTCGCTCGCGCGGGGCCGTTCTCGGACTCGGCGCGGAGCCGGAAATTTCGGTTTCGGTTGCGGGCTTCGGCCCTGGGTTTCAGTGGTCTCCTTTCAGCAGGTTGATTGGGGCTGGCGCTTGAGGTCGGTTGGGGTGGTCATGA
>JBBRMI010000259.1:0-10075 GCA_038230915.1 Polyangiales bacterium
CGACGGGCGCATTCGTGATTCTCGAGCAACAAACTGCTCGCCTCCCGATCTCCCGATCTCCCTGTGAAAAAATCTCGGCACGGGCCGCAGTCGAAATCAGACGACTGGTTCGCGGCGAACGCGCGGGTCCGCGGCCGGACGGGGAGGCCCGGCGACGCCACGTGAGTTTCTGCGATTGAGGCTGCGATTTGGCAGCCAAAAGATGTGAAGAATCATGAGAGCCGGGATGCATCGGCCACGAGGGCGACTGACTTAGCCATTCGCGGGCCCTAAGCAGCCAAGATAGCCGGGCGGCCTCAGCGAGCGACGAATCCCTAGCGGCAGGCCGCGGCAGTTGCGGTAGAAAGGGCCGCTGATGCTGACCCGCGTCCTGGTCATTGCGCTGAATACCTATCGCGAGGCCGTTCGCGCTCGCATCCTCTATGGCCTGATCGCGCTGGCGCTCGCGACCACCGCCTATTCGCTGGTCGTTGGCGCCTACACGGCCCGCAATCAACTGCGCGTGGTCAGCGATTTGGGCGCCGCGACCACCTCGCTCTACGCGATCATCGTCGCCGTCGTGCTCGGCGCCACCTCGCTCTACCGCGAGCTCGAGTTGAAGACGCTGTTTCCGATCCTGGCGCGCCCCGTGAGTCGCACCGAGTACTTGGCCGGCAAGTATTTCGGAACCTTGCTCGTGCTGCTGGTGTTCGTGGCTGCCAATAGCGGCATCGTCTTGTTGGCGCTTTCGGTGATTGCTGGTCGCGGGCTGGGGTTGGTGCTCGGGCTGGGGCTCGGCAGCGTCGTGGTGCTCGGTGGCGTGGGCTATGCCGTGCGGCGAAGCATTACCTACCTGCCGATCGCTTGGGCCGCGTTCCTGGGCGTGGCGGGCGCGCTGTTGGCCGCGGGTGCCCCCGATGATCGGCGCGTGATGCTGGGGCTCGGGATCTTGACGATGTGCGAGGTGGCGATCGTCGCTGGCATCGCAACGCTGTTCTCGTCGTTCTCGTCGCCGTTTTTGACGGCAGTCCTCACGTTTGGGTTGTTTTTAGTGGGGCGCTCCGCCGACATGTTGGCGCGCTTGCCGGTGCGCATGTTTGGCTCGTTCCTCCATAATTTGGGGGTCGGCGTGAGCAAGGTCGTGCCAAACTTGATGCTGTACGTGCCGGCGCGTCCGCTCTTGACCGGCGAGTCGCCGGACGTCGCGCTGTGGCCGTACGTCGGCGGCGCGGCGCTACACGCGTTGGCGTGGGCGCTGGTGTTGCTCGGTCTGGCTAGCGTGATCTTCCGGCGCCGCGACTTCATATGAGCCAGGCTTCCGAGCGAGGCGGCGCGGTTCGAGCGCTGGCATGGGCGGCGACGGTGGTCGTGCTGTTTGCGGCGATCGCTACGTTGCGTGCGGTGCTCGACGGCGAGCGGGAAATTGCGGCGAGCGATGCCGCTTTCGACGCCAATGATCTGCACGGCGCGATTCAACATGCGCGGCGTGCGGCTTCAGCTTACGCGCCAGGCGCCCCGCACGTCGAGCACGGCTACCAACGGCTGCTGGCAGTGGCGCGCGGTGCCGAAGCCACCGGCCGACCCGAGATCGCCATGCTGGCGTGGCAAGCCGAGCGCGCAGCCGTGCTCGAAAGCGCCTCGCTCCTGCACCCGTTTCCGGAGCGGCTCGAAGAGGCGAACCGCAACCTGGCCCGGCTCTCGGCCACCAAAACCGCCGCCGAGGCGGAGCGGGCCGAAACCGCTCAGCGCTTGTTCAACCTGGCGCAAAGTCAAAGGTCGGAGCGAGCGCCGTGGGGCGCGCTCTTGGCCGGCGGCCTGTTGGCGGCAGCGCTCGGGCTGGGCTGGTTTGCGACTCAGGCGCTCGGCCCGAACGGCCGGATCGAATGGCTGCGCGGCCGCTGGGGGCTCGTGACGTTCGCGCTCGGGGCGGCTTTATGGGCCGTCGCGGCTTTTCACGGCTAAGCTCGCGGCGTGAACGGTACGGCGCGTGGCAGCTCCGGGCCCCAGCTGGCTCTGGTCGTGGCGCGCTTCGCCGAGTACCTCGAGCTTGAGCGGAGAAGCTCGATGAACACGGTGCTGGCCTACCGTCGTGACCTGACCAGCCTGGCCAGCTTTTTGGAAGAGCGACTCGAACGGCCGCCGCTGCTCAGCGATGTCACGCGGCTCAGCTTGCGCAGCTGGCTGGGCAGCGTCGGCCAGGCGCTGGCGCCGGCCAGCATCGCCCGCAAGCTGTCGAGCGTGCGCGCGCTGTACGTGTTCCTGGGGCGTACCGGGGAAGTTCGCGAAAATCCGGCGGCGCTCTTGCAGAGCCCCAAGCTGGTCCGCGGCTTGCCGCTAGTGTTGCGGCCCGAGGCGGCAGCCGAGGTCGTCGAGGCGCCCGACACGGGTCCACTCGGCACCCATGTCGAGAAGCTGCGCGACCGCGCGTTCTTGGAGTTGCTGTACGGTTCGGGGCTGCGCGTCAGCGAGCTTTGCGCGCTCGATCTGGAAGCCGTCAACCTGCGCGCGTGCGAAGTGCGAGTGCTAGGCAAAGGCCGCAAGGAGCGGATCGTACCGATCAGCGGCAAGGCCCTTTCGGCGTTGGAAGCCTATCTACCGCGGCGCCCCGAGCTCTGCCACCCGAAGACCGGCTACGTGCACGACAAGGCGCTGCTCTTGACCCGCCGCGGGCAGCGGCTGGGCGTGCGGCGGATCCAAACCCTGGTGCAGCGCTACGGCGCGCTCGGTGCGGGCCGGTCGGACCTTCATCCGCACGCGCTGCGGCATTCGTGCGCCACCCACCTGCTCGAAGGCGGCGCCGATCTGCGCGTGATCCAGGAGCTGCTCGGCCATTGCAGCCTGTCCACGACCCAGCGCTACACGCACGTCTCGCTCGACCAACTGCTGACGGTTTATGACAAAGCCCATCCACTGGCGCGCGCGAAGGGCAAGCGTTCAGGTTAGGCTCCGCCGCGTGAATCGAACGAGGACCCCGCTGGCTAGCTCGGCTCTGGCAGGCTTGCTCGCAGGTCTCTTCGGCGCTGTGGCGGGCGCATCGGTGGGTGCGCTCGGCGCTGGGTGGCTCGATGCGCGCGCCGCGGCCAGCGCCACAGCTGCCAGCGGTCTCGTGCCGGCTTGTTTGGGTTTGGCGGCACCGTTGGCGCTGCCGATCGGGCTTGCGTTGTGGGCGTTCCGTGTAGTCTTCCTGCGCGCGGAGGCTTGGTCGCCCGTGCACTTCTGGAGCTGGCTGGAAGAGCAACGCGGAACGGCGCGTGCGGCTTGGGTCGTGACGCCGCCGTTGGTCGCGTCGGCGACGCTGGTTGGCTTGGTGGTGATGTCGGGCGTGGCGGCGCGCCTGTTGGGCGCCGAGGTGCGCGGCGCGGCGGCGTTTGGGCTCGTGCCGCTGGGCGTCTTGCCGCTGGTGCTGGCGCTGGTCGGCGCCGTCCGCGTGCTCAGCGTCGTGCTCGCGCCGCGCGTCGAGGCTGGGCGCTTCAGCCCGCGGCTAGCCCTGACAACGTCGGTCTTCGGTTTTGCGGTCGGGTTGGGAGTCTTGATCGCATTCGGTGAAACCGGCGGCGGTGGCGCGTTTCAAATCTTGGGTGTGCTGCGACGCCAAGAGCTCGATCTGCGCGCGCCCGGTCTGCTGCTCCTACTCGCTGCGGGGGGATTGCTGTGGCCGAAGCCGCGCCGGGCCGCCGGCTGGGTTGTAGCTTTGGCGATGGTGATCGCGCCGTTTTTCTTCACGCTCGGCGCAGCTCGTGGCACGCTCTTGAGCGAGTCAACGGCGCTTGCTATCGAGCGCCAGGCGCCGCTCGGGCGCGTCGCGCTCGCGCTGCTGCGCAAGCTGACCGACCGCGATCACGACGGCGTGAGCGCGGCGTTTGCCGGCGGCGATTGCGACGATCACGACCCGAACGTGAGCCCGCGCGCGCTCGAAATCCCAGGCAATGGCAAGGACGAAGACTGCCAGGGCGGGGATGCCAAGCCACCTGCGGCGCGTGCCACGCCAGTCGATGCCACCACCGGCACCATGAGAGCGCGCGACAGCCTGCCAAACAATCTGAACGTACTGTTCGTTACGATCGACACGCTGCGCGCCGACCTCGGCTACCTCGGCAACCCGCGTAACGTGTCGCCCAACCTGGACGCGCTGGCCAAGCAGAGCGTCGTCTTCGAGCGCGCCTACTCGCTGGCCTCGTACACCGGCAAGAGCATGGGGCCGTTGATGATCGGCAAGTATTCGAGCGAGGTCGACGGCGGGTTCTCGCACTTCAACAAATACTCCAAGAAAGAGACGTTAGTGCAGGAGCGGCTGAAGGCGGCCGGCGTGCACACCGTGAGCGTCCAAGGCTACTGGTACTTCTACAAAGATGCTGGTTTCGAGCGCGGCTTCGACGTCATTGACTCGAGCGCTGCGCCCAAGGTTGCGTCGATCGAGGGCGACCAATCGTCGAACAGCGACAAGCAGAGTGACGCGGCGATCAAGCTACTGGCCGCGCCGGAGCTCACGACGACGCGCTTCTTCATGTGGCTGCATTTCGTCGACCCGCACGCCGAATACGCGTCGCATCCCGAACACGATTTTGGACCGAAGCCGCGTGATCGCTACGATGGCGAAGTGGCGTTCGTCGACGAGCACTTGGGCAGGGTGCTGGCCGCGCTCGATAAGTCGCCGTTTGCGGGGCGCACGGCCGTGGTCGTGACCAGCGATCATGGTGAGGCGTTCAACGAGCACGGCATGATCCGTCACGGCTTCGAGCTATGGGAAGAGCTGGTGCGGGTACCGTTGATCGTGAAGGTCCCCGGCGTCGCCGCCCGGCGCGTGACCGCGCGGCGGAGCGCGATCGACGTCGTGCCGACCCTGCTCGACTTGTTCAAAGTGCCGTTTGCCGCCCGCAGCGCCACGGATTTTTTGAGCGGGCAATCGCTGCTGCCGGACTTGGAGCTGTCGCCGAGCGGGCTGGCCGCTACGCGGCCCGTTTTCATCGACATGGCGCGCGGCCCGTACAACGCCGAACGCCAGGCGTTGATCGACGGCGACATGAAGCTCACGGTCAGCGAAGGTCGCGTGCTCGGTCTGTATGACTTGGCGGCGGACCCGGCCGAAAAAACCGATCTGTCCGGGCAAAAAGCCCGCCTACAGCCGATGCGCGAAGCGTTCGGCGTGGTCAGGAGCCTGCGCCGTCCCGTGCCGATGCCCCAGCAATAAGCGCGCTGGCTGCCAATAGGCCCGGCAAACCACCGGTGTGGACGAACAGGCCGCGTCGCGGCTGCGGCGAGAGCCGCGCGAGCCCAAACAGCGCCTTGCCCGTGTAGGTCGGGTCGAGGATCAGCCCGGAAGTGCGCGCCACCTGCACGACGAAGTCGAGCTGCTCCGAGCTGGGCACGCCGTAGCCGGGGCCCTTGAATTGGTCATAGATGTCGAGCGCAGCGAGCGCGTCGGGTACGCTGAGCGTCGCGTCGAGCGCAGCGGCTTCGGCTGCGATGCGCGCGACCGTCGTCTCGAAGTAGGCTCGATCGTCGCAGACCGCAAACGCCGCCGCGCGCGCCGCGACACCGGGAAAACGTGCCAGGCCGAGCGCGATGCCGGCGGCCGTGCCGCCCGAGCCGCAGGCGAACCCAATCAGGTCCAAATCATTCGGCAGCGCGCCCTCCGCTTGCTGGTCCGACAGCTCCTCGACCGCCGAGATGTAGCCGAAGCTACCGACGCCGTTCGAGCCGCCCTCCGGGATCACGTACGCGACTTGGCCGCGCGCGCCGAGCTCGGCCGCGGCCTCCGCCATCAGTCGGTCGCGTTCGCGGTATTGCACGGGCGTGATCAGGCGGACGTCAGCGCCGACCAGCCGATCGAGCAGCAGATTGCCGACCGGTTCCGGGATTGAGGCGGGGTCGTTCGTGCGCAGGAACAACACGGGGTCGAGCCCCAGCTCGCGCGCCACGAGCGCCGTCGCGCGGGCGTGGTTCGACTGCAGCCCGCCGCAAGTGATGACAGCCGTCGCGCCGTGGGCCAGCGCGTCGGCCAGCAGGTATTCGAGCTTGCGGATCTTGTTGCCGCCGGCCGCACCGGAGGTCATGTCGTCGCGCTTCACCCATAGCTCGAAGCCGAGCAGCGCGTCGAGCGCACGACTCCGCCAGATTGGCGTCGGGGTATGGCACAGCCCGAGGCGCTTCATCGCGGCTCGAGTCGCGCGATCAGCGCGCCTTTTTCGATTGGGCTCGGCGCCGTTGCCACCACTTCCACGACTACGCCGTCGAGCGGCGCGACCAGCTCATTCTCCATCTTCATCGCCTCGATCACCGCCATGGTTTGGCCGGCTTTGACGGTGTCGCCGACGTGTGCGTCGACCCGCAGCAGCTTGCCGGCCATCGGCGCGACAATCGCGCCCTCGGCGCCGCCGTTGGCAGAAGCGGCGCCCGTGGGACGCGCTCGTTCGACGCGCGCGTTCAGTCGGCGACCCGCGACGTCGGCCCAGAACTCCGCGCCGCGCCGCGCGCTCACGATCTCGAGCTTACCCCACGGGGTAATGGCGCGCTGGCTAGCGTCGCCGGGCGCGCGCTGGGAGAGCTGTACCAGTCGAGCTTGGCCGTCCGGACCGCGCAGCACGTAGCCCTGGGCCGTGACTTCGACGTCGATCTCCACGACTTTGCCCGCGCGTTCGACTCGATATTTCATGAAAAGCTCGTCAAAACGTCAACCCCAACCCGGCCGTGCTCAGCGCTTGCCTGCCCAAGCCGTGGCCGTCGGCGTCTGCGAAGGCGGAGCCCGGAAATGCCAAGCCGCCTTCGACCGACAGCCGCAGCAGCATCGGCGCATCGAGCGGCACGGTCAGCTCGGCGCCGACGTCGACCTCGGTGCCGAGGCTGCGACCGAAGGGCGAGCCGCCGTCGAAGTTGCGGCGCGTGGCGTGAACCGCCAACGCCGCCGGGTCGACGACGCTCGTGGTCGCCGAGGCCACGACCGCGCCTGCCTTGAGTGCCAGATCTGGCATCGGGCGGACGAGCAGCACGGGGTTCAGGTAGGTCGCGCCCGCGATGCCGCCGCGGGTCGCCAGCCCCTCGAAGCGGGCGTGATCGCCACCAGCGTGCGCGCTTTCGAGCAAGCCTTGGGCGCGCGAGGTCTTGAAGCGCAAAATCTCGCTGAACAACAGCAGCCCGACGCCATGATTAGGATTCATCACGAAGCGGTGCAGCTGATCGTCGGTCGGATCGGCGTCACCCGAGGCGATGCCCCACTCCAATGACACCACCAGGTGCGCGAAGCGCCGATAACTTTCGACGCGCTCGAGCGCGATGCCGGCGCGCGCCGCCAATGCCAGTGACGCCAACGTCTGGTCCTGGGGGGCGGCGGTAAACGCGGTCGGCTCGCTCACGCTGCCGACGCGGTAGGCCGCTTCGTACTCGGCGAACAGCTCGCCCGCACGACCGGCAAGCGGGCCGCGAAAACCACCGGACAGATCGAGCAAGAGCAGCTGAGCGCCGCCTAAGCGCTCGCGCTTTTGGAGCGTTTCGTAGCGCCCCAACAGTTCGACGTGCGCGCGGCGGCTCGGCGCGTAGCGCGCATTCAGGCCGACTCGCAGCAGGTGGTCTCCGTCATTGAGCGACAGTCGGCCGTCATCGTACAGCACGTCGCCCGCCGCGCCGATGCGCAACGTGGAGTCGGTTGAGCCGCTGAGCAGCTGCAGCCGTTCGTACGTGGCCGGTACATCGGGCGTGCCGAACCAACGTGGCTGGTCGCCGTCTGCATCGACCAGCCCCATGCCGAGCTGCGTGGTGGTGTGACCGAGCGAGACCTCTCCAAGGCGACCGCGGAGCGTGAGGCGCAACATCCGCGCGTGAATTCGCACCGGCTGCTGGCGATCGAAGTCGGTGCCGCTGTCCGGGATCGCGTCCGGCTCTTGGCCGTAGATCATCCCGCGCGGCAGATCGACCTCGCCGCGCAGCTCCCAGTGCGTGCCGAAAAGGGCTAGACCGCGCAAGCGCAGCCAATGAAAGAGCCGCGACGTCTGGCCGAGCGACGCTGGGCCGCCGTTGACGGAGCCGAGCGGCAGCGGCGTGAGAAAGCTTTGGCGTGCTTCGTACTCGCCGTCGATCCGCACCTTGAGGGCTGCGGGTTCGGGCACGGGTTCGGTGACCCGGGTCGACGGCAGCGCTACCGATTCGGGCAGCTCGCCGTTGGCGGCCGGGGGGGGCGGCGGCTCGGCGCCGTGCGCGGCCGCGGTCGTCAGCAAGAGTAAGAGCACCGCCCGGGCCGTCACGCCTGGCAGGCTATCAGAAAGACAGGTCGTCATCGCCCGGCTGCTTGGCGCAAACCACCGTGACTCGTGACGGCGAGTAAATGAACAGCGTCACCACGCCGGCCAGCAGCGTGAACGGATCGGGTTCGATGCGAATTTCCGCCCAGCCGTGCGGGCACGCCTGCTTGAGGTCGTAGCGCTCGACTCCGCGCACGGTGCCGAAGAGGAAGCCCGGGTGCCAGCGCTGGTCGAAGTCGCTGGCGGTCTTGCCCGGTGGCTCACCCGACCGCACGGTCGTGGTCGCGCAACCGGGCAGCAGCAGCGCCACGAGACAGCTCAGCGCGGTGCGGTGCATCGGACTCTCGCCTCCCGTGGTGTGTAGACACCCAAGGTCGCCAGCGACACGCCGAGCGTGGCCCAGGTCGAACCGAGCGACAGCTCGTCGGCAGCGCCCGACGCGCACAGATCGCGCACGTCGAGCTCGCCGCCACCGATGGCGCCGAACGCGTACGCGGGGACCCAGACTGTATGCACGACTGGACGGTGTCCGGCGCAGCCCACCAGACCCAGACATGAACAGAGAAGCGCGACTCGCACCTGCACGGGGGGCAGGAAGCTACCTCAACCCGAGGCGGGCTGCGCCATCGTTGGCCCTTTCCTAACTGCCGAGAGTCGAGGTTTCGGGGTGGGCGCAGCAGGGATTGAACCTGCGACTTCGTCCGTGTGAAGGACGCACTCTACCGCTGAGTTATGCGCCCGAAACTGAAGGAGGCACCTGATAGCGCGTCCCTTGGCGACCTGCAACGGCTTCCTCCCATGAAGAAATTGTTTACGGCGAACCGGCCGTCCGGGTATGAAGCGCGCGTTTGGAACCGTCATTACCGAGCCCGAGCCCGGTCGAGACCGCGCCCAGCGCGAGGCCCCCGAAGGACGCGACACGGAGCCGCGACAGGTTGCTGGGGCTCGTAGTCGTTGCCGCCTCGTTCATGGTTTGTCTAGCGCTTTCGCTGTGGGCCAAGGAGAGATCGCGGCCCGAAACCAGCGAGCCGCCGGCGCCCCCGACCGTCGACGGTATCTTCGGGTATCCAAACGTCGTGGACGCGGTCAACAGCTACGCGGCCGTGCGCAAGCTGACCAAGCGGCCCGCGCTGCGCGGGATCGTCTTCGACGGCGTGCAGAGCAGCGGCACGATCGACGTGAGCGCGGGGCCCGGCCGGGTCCGCTACACGTTCCAGAGCCCAGCTGGCCAAGGCGCGCAACCGCCGCGCGAGCCGGGCACGCTGCCCAGGCGGATCACCTGCGGTAAGCAGGACGTGGTGCTGCGCACGCAAGGCCTGGTCGCCGAGCCTGATCAGGCTGACTATCCGTGCCCGCCAGGTGGCATCGAACCCTTGCCGGATCCGGTGTGCTCGCTGCGCGAGATCTGGAAGTTGGCGCGCCAGCGCCGGGTGCCGCGCGATCGCGCCGCTCACATCGAGTACTACCGCGCCAAAGCCGGTCCGGCTTGGCGCTTCGAGATCAGTGGCACGCCGTACCGTTTCTCGATTTACGGCGACTGCAAGCGTGAGCTGGTGGGCCTGGAAGCCCACGGCACCGTTCCCTAACGAGCGCGAGCAGGAATCAACAGGACGGCGGCAAGGCGGGAAGGATTTGGGGGTGGGCGGGGCCTGTGGCGTCGACGTGTTTGGTAAGCGTGGCGTCGTCAGCGTGCCCTCTCGAAAAACAAGAATCTGCTCTTCCCGCCTTCCCGCGTTCCTCTGACCATTGGTCTGATCTTTCAGCTGCCCGCCCGCTCAGCCTGGGTTCTGGCGAGGCTTTCGCGAGGACCAAGCGACCCTTCCGGTCGCCTCTCTTTGAGCGTACGTGGGTACGTGAGCACCGGA
>JBBRMI010000260.1:0-10075 GCA_038230915.1 Polyangiales bacterium
ACCGACACCGCTGCCGCGTCCGACACCGCTGCCGTTTGCGAATTTGTGCATTCCCGAAGCCGCTGCCCCGGCCGAACCCCATCCCGCTGCCGATCACCCGCTTCCGAACCCGAACCCGGCCCGTTCACCAATCAAGGCTGGTAACCGGCCTCGGGTTGCTGCGCCGACACACAAAGGGCGGATTTTCCGCACTTGTTGCGCGACGCGGTCGCCGGGCAGGTTCTGGCCCGCAAATTACTGAAGCCCGGGTCTCACGGCGCCGGCGCGAAGCGGCCCGGGAAGGCGTCGGCCGAGTCGCGACGATTGAGCTCGCGCTGCGTCCACGGCCAGCTCGAGCCGCGCTCTTGGAATACCGCGACACCGATCACGCCGACGTTGCGGTCGCCACCGCGCTTGGCGGCGTACGAGTCCTTGACCCGGCCGAAGCGGAAGGCCGCAACCTGCGCTTCGCTGCGGCGGAAACCGTCGATTTCGACGGTCGACCACGGCGCTACCAGGTAGCCGCGCTTCTCGAACGAGCCCGGCTGGCCATCGATGACGTCGAGGCCGTCGACGGTCGCGACCGCTTCGAAGCGCGCGCCGGTCTGGTTTTCGATGCGGATCGCGTAGCGCGCGCCGTCGTTGCCCATCACGTAGCTGCGCCCACCTGCAGCAAAAGTCGGCAGCGCCCCGCCGCGGTCGTCTACGACGCGAATCGTGATCGCGCCGCGCGCCGTGCTGACACCGTCGGTGCGGCGATCCCAGTACCCGGTGCCGAGCATCGCGCGCACGCCAGATTCGTCGTTGTAAAAGAAGCTCGCGGTCGAAAGCGGCGTGCTGTAGTCCTGCCGTTCGAACGGCGCCGATGACACGCGGCTGTCGCGCGTCTCGCCCCACTCGGTGCCCAAGCCTGGGCGTTCCTTGTCGGGCGCCGGAGTCGGTTGGTACGCGCCGTCGGCTGAGGCACCAGCAGCTTCGCCACGTGCGGCAGCGGGCGGTGCGCCAGCGGTGCGCGGCGCGGCAGCGCTCTTGTCGGCGGTCGCATAGCTCTCCTCGGCAGCGGGAGCAGGGGTCGGACTCGCGTACCCAGCGTGCGGCGTCGACGCCTGGGCGTCGGGGCTCTGCGCCGAACCGTGCACCTCGCCGCCGCAAGCGGTGGCGACCAGCGTGGTGAGAGCCAAGAGCGGAAGAACGGTGCGCGGGAACGGAACGATGCGAGTCATGGGCAAGCCTTTCGATGTGCGAGAGATGCCCTAAAAACGCGCCACCCCGCCACGCCTTACACCCGCCAGAACGCCGCCGAAAACCGGCGTCCTTACCGCCACTTATCGGTCTGTAGGCCCGGGTAGGCCGGGTTCAGCCGCCCAGCTGGGCGGCCAGCTCCCTACGTCACCGTTGCCTTCCGCA
Source organism: Polyangiales bacterium (assembly GCA_038230915.1). Classification (GTDB taxonomy): domain Bacteria; phylum Myxococcota_A; class Polyangia; order Polyangiales; family Polyangiaceae; genus PMG-095. The sequence continues at coordinate 1,387 of JBBRMI010000260.1, forward strand.
CCGTAACGACTCGGATTTTCTCGCAGGGAGATCGGGAGATCGGGACATGAGAAGACCAGATTTTGTTGCTCGAGATTCACCGACGCGCACGGCGACTGCGCAGTTTCCGGGCCGCTTCGCCCGTCTCGAACCCAAAAATGCTCGCCTCCCGATCTCCCGATCTCCCTGCGAAAAAATCTCGGGACTTACAGAGGCTGGCCGGAGTGGTCGGCGTCGAGATAGCCGTTCTTGCGCGGGCTTGCGACGTAGACGCGCAGGCGCACGTCGTCGCTGTCGGGCAGATTGCGCCGCACCAGCACCAGATCGACGCTGCCGTTTTCGGCGTCGACGCGGTGAACGGCTTCGCGTGTCAGCTCGGCGAGGCCGTCGAGCTTGAGCTCGGCTAGGTCGAACAGGTTGTCGGCGAGTCGGCCTTTGCCGCGCAATGTGGCGGGCTCTGGCTCGCTGACCTTGCCGTCGCGGTAGTGCAGCTCGAGGACCGCGCCGGGCGAGCTCGGATCTTCGGCTTGCAGCGTGACCTCCCGCGCGCGAATCTCGAGCCGCAGCAGCTTACTGCCGGCCTTAGCGCGCAGCGCTTGCAGCGCCGGGCGTAGGTTGTCGCCGGAGAACAAGGAGGGGCCGCTCATCTCTTGGCTGGCGCTGGCGATCGCATCGCTGCGGCTGTGCGCCGCTTTCTCGCCGTGTTGCTCGCACGCGGTCAGGCTGAGCCAAAGCCAAGCGGCGGGCGCGAATCGGCCGAGACGACTCATGCGCCGGTGCTCCCGATCCGACTCAGCCAGCGCTCCAGCACCGCAAGGCCGACATCGAGCTGTGACAAGAGCGTCCACTCGTTCTTCTGATGCGCCTGAGCCTGCACGCCGGGCCCGAAATTGACCGCCGGAATGCCGAGCTTCGCGAAGCGCGCCACGTCGGTCCACGCCTGTTTGGGCTCGACCGCCAGCACGCCGCTGTCGGCCAGCGCGGCGACCAGCGGATGATTGCGCAACGGCGGCGCCGACGGCGACTCGTCTACGAACTCGACGTCAGCTTCCCCCGCCACCAAATCGAGCACGTTCTGCTTGGCGCGTTCGACGCTCGTGCTCGGCCCGAAGCGATGATTCAGGTTCAGCTCGAATGCGTCGGGGATGATGTTGCGCGCGCGCCCGCCACCGCCCATCGTGGCGCTGATCACGTTCTTCCAGATCAGGCCGTCAAGCTCGTCAGTGACCGGCTCGAAGGCGCTCAAGCGCGCTAGCAGCGGCGCGCTCTTGTGAATCGCGTTCTCGCCTTGCCAGGGGCGGGCGCTGTGCGCGGTTCGCCCGCGGAAGCGCACGGCAGCGTGCAGCGAGCCGCCGCAACCCAGCTGCAACTTGTTGTCGCTCGGCTCGAGCATGACCGCGATGCTGGTCCGCGCGAGCTCCGCGTCGGCGGCCAACACTGGCCCGAGCTCGTTCTCGGCGTACGGGCCCTCTTCACGCGCGTAAAAAACCAGCGTCAAATCCAGTGGCCACGGCGTCTGGTTCTCGGCCAGCGCCAGCATCAAGGTAAGGCCGCTCTTCATGTCGGCGGCGCCGGGCGCGTACAACGTGTCGCCTTCGATGCGCGGCACGCCTTCATGCTCGGTGCGTACGACGTCGAAATGCCCGCCGAGCACGACGTGCGGCCCGCTGCTGCCGCGCCGCACCGGCACCACGATCGAATTGGCATAGCGCCGGATCGGCGCCGGCAGCGTGAGGCGCGCGAGCCGCGCCTCCACGGCGTCGCACAGCGCCTTCTCTTCGCCGATCAGCGAAGGGATGGAGGAGAGCCAGAGCAGATCCGAGGCGAGGCTCATGTGCCTTAGACGGACACGCCGAAGTCGCGCAGGGCCGAGTTCAAGCTGGTTTTCTTGTCCGTGCTCTCTTTGCGCTGACCGATGATCAAGGCGCACGGGATCTGGAACTCACCGGCCGGAAACTTGCGCGTGCGCGTCCCCGGGATTACGACGCTACGCGCCGGAATGCGCCCGCGGATCTCGACCGCTTCGGGCCCGGTCACGTCCAGGATAGCTGTCGACGCCGTCAGCGCCACGCCCGCGCCGATCACGGCTTCCTTCTCGATCAGCATGCCTTCGACGATGATCGCCCGCGAGCCGATGAAACAGCCGTCTTCGATGATCACCGGCTGCGCTCCCGGCGGTTCCAACACGCCACCGATGCCGACGCCGCCCGACAAGTGGCAATCCTTGCCGACCTGCGCGCACGAGCCCACCGTAGCCCATGTGTCGACCATCGTGCCCGCGCCGACGTACGCGCCGATGTTCACGTAGCCTGGCATCACGATCGCGCCCTTCTCGATGAACGAGCCGTAGCGCACCGTGCCGGGCGGCACGACGCGCACGCCGGCTTCGTCGAGGTTCTTCTTGAGCGGGATCTTGTCGTAGAACTCGAACGGACCGACGCTCATCTTCTCCATCGCGACCACGCCGAAGTAGAGCAGCACGGCCTGCTTGATCCAGGCATGCGTCGTCCATTTGCCCGGCGCGTCGCAGGTGGCCACGCGCACTTTGCCTTGGTCGAGCAGCTGCAGCGTATCCAGCACCGCTTGCTTGAAAGCGGGGTCGGCCAAGAGGGCGCGATCGGCAAAGGCGGCTTCCACCTTCGTCTTGAGTTCGGCGTATTCCATACCGCCTGGTTAACCAGGGTTTTCGGCCGCAGCAAGCCGGAAACCCCGATCGCCAAACGTCGAATTCGACTCAGCCGGCTTGCCCGGTCAATAGACCCGGGAAAGCCTTGCCGAACGTCAGTGAGAAACGGCCTTGGGTCGGGTCGAAGTCGAGCACCGCGCCGTTGGCACGGGCGGATGCTGCGACGCACGGCAACGTCGGCGGGATGATACCGCGTCGCAGCAGCATCAAGTCTTCACCGCTGGCGCTTGGATTCCGCTCGATCAATAGGTGACAGCCATCTTCGGTCGAGGTCACCACGATGTGCGGAACCTGGGTGGCATCTTGCGGATCTGCCACCAGCTCTACGCCGAGCGCGATCAGCGACGTGGCGACCCGCGGGTTGACCTCCACCTCGAGCTCGGGAGAGCTGCGGCCCAGGGTTGCTACGAGGGTTTCGCGCGGCCAGCTGCCGCCGCTCGGCGGACCACTGAAGCTTTGGCGCGCCAGCTCCAGCACGTCGAGCCGCATCGGCCGACCAGCGATCGCGTCTGCCAGCAGATCGAACAAGCCCCGCGCAGTGTCGAGCTCTTGCGAGAGCCGCGTCACGCACTCTTCGAGCGAGAGCCGCATCTTGATGCTGAGCGGGCGCTCCGACGCCAGCGTGAGCGCGGCTTCCAACTCCTGGATGCGAGGCGTCACGTAGGCATTCAGGCTGTTGGGCGCTTCACTCTCGCCAAGTGCGCTCTGCGCGGCGGCCAAAATTTCGCCCATTGCGTGGCGCAGCGGGTCACACGCGTCGCGCGCCGCAGGCATCACGTTGCTGAGCGGTCGCGTACCCACGCGCAGCGAATGCAGCAGTTGCGCGAGGTTCCGCAGGCCGCCTAGGCTTTCGCGCAGGTTGCCGCGCTCGGTGTCGAGCGCAGCTGTGCCGCGGACGAACGCGTGCGACGACGGTGGGAGACCGCTCTTCATGACCTCCCGAACAGTCTACCAGCGCCCCTCGACGCGCGCGAACCTGCCCGCGTCGCAGGCAGTTTTCGCGCCAATTCGGCTCCGGCTCAACCGAGCTCGGAACCCCGGAAGTAGTAGGCACACTCGATCCGGCCGTTCTCGACCGAATCCGAACCGTGCACGGCGTTTTCGCCCAGGCTGGCGCCGTACAGCTTACGAATCGTACCCGCGTCGGCCTTGGCGGGATCGGTCGAACCTATCACTTTGCGCCAATGCGCGACCGCGTTCTCGCGCTCGAGCGCCACGACGACCACCGGGCCGTGCGTCATGAACTCGCACAAATCCTTGAAGAACGGACGCTCACGGTGAACTGCGTAGAAGCCCTCCGCTTCGCGCTGCGACAGCTGCTGCTGGCGCATGCCCAGCACGTTGAAGCCCTCTTCGAGCAGGTGCTGGAGAATGGCTCCGGCTTTGCGCTTTTGGACGGCGTCCGGTTTGATGATGCAAAGAGTTCGCTCGATGGCCATAGGCGTTTTTCCGCCGCCGCTCTTAGCACAGCCCCAGCGGCACGCTGCATTCGCCGCAAACATCGGCCACTTTTTTGCTGAATGGATGTTCAGTTCTGGCGTGGAGCCGCGGCCAGGGCCACGCCGACCATCGCGTTCACCAGATCGGAGACGAACACGCCGCGCGGAATCTCGACGCCGTTGTTGATCAGCCGCAGGTAGTCGCCGATTGAGCCGAACAGCACGCTTGCCAGGCGCGTGCTGCGAATCACCCGGATCATCGGTGCCACTTCGGCGCCGTGCTCGGCGATGCGCTTGGCCATCTCCTGCGTGCCCGGTGCCGTGGCGACGCGCATGCCCATCATCGGAAACGAGCGGCTCGCCACCAGCTCGGCTGACAGCTCGAGGAAACAGCGCCCGCCGTCGGGGTCGTCGATTTTGGCGACGAGCGGCCGGACCAAGAGCTCGACCAGCTCATGCAAGCCGAGCTGGTGCTCGGGGTCGTTCGCAAGCGCTGGTCCCCAGCTGTCTTGGACCGGCAGCGAATGCCGCTCCAAGATCGCCTCTATCAACTCGCGCTTACTGCCAAAGTGGTAGGTGGCGGCCGAGACGTTGCGTTGCCCGGCGGCGATCGCAATTTCGCGAAGCGAAACGCGATCCACACCTTGTTGCGCGAACAGCTGCTCCGCGGCTCGCATCAGAGCGAGCCGCGTATCGAAGCGCGGCACGATTAAACTCTCCTCGGCTGTGTTTTGGGTAGGGACCCAAAACCTGAGGGTGGGGCCCCAGGAATTCACTTCCTGGGGCGGGAGCTGAGCTCCCGCGAGACAAGCGAGGTCAGCGCCAGCTGGCCTCTTTAAAGCAGACTCTTTAAAGTCGCGCCCATTTCGGCGGGCGACGGAGACATACGTACACCAGCTGCAGCCAGAGCGGCGATCTTGTCCTTCGCGGTGCCTTTTCCGCCGGAAATAATCGCTCCGGCGTGGCCCATGCGCTTGCCGGGTGGGGCTGTGGCGCCTGCGATGAAGGCTGCGACTGGCTTCTTCATGTGCGCTTTGATGTATTCCGCCGCGCGCTCCTCGGCGTTGCCGCCGATCTCGCCCATCATCATCACGGCCTGGGTGCCTTCGTCTTCGTTGAACAGCTTGAGCACGTCAACGAAGTCGAGTCCGGCGACCGGATCGCCCCCGATGCCGACGCACGTTGACTGGCCCAGTCCGAGCGCCGTTAGCTGGCCGACGGCTTCGTAGGTCAGGGTGCCCGAGCGCGAGACCACGCCGATCTTGCCGGTGCGGTGGATGTGACCCGGCATGATGCCGATCTTGCACTCGCCCGGCGTGATCACGCCCGGACAGTTGGGACCGACCAGTCTGACCGCTTTGCCTTCGATCGAGCGACGCACGCGGATCATGTCCGTGACCGGGATGCCTTCGGTGATGCAGATCACCAGCTTGCAGCCCGCGTCGACGGCTTCGAGAATCGCGTCGGCCGCGCCGAGCGCCGGCACGAAGATGCAGCTGGTGTCGGCACCGGTTTGCTTCACGGCTTCGACGACCGTGTCGAACACCGGGATGCTGACGGCCTTGTTGCCCGGACCTTCGGCGGCGAATGTTTCACCACCGCGGTTGGGCGTGCAGCCAGCGACGACCTGCGTGCCGTACGCCAGGCATTGCTTGGCGTGGAAGGAGCCGGCGGAGCCGGTGATGCCCTGGACCAGGACTTTCGTGTTCTTGTTTACGAGAATCGACATGTTTTCTAGTCCTTGCCTCAGGCGGCTTTGGTCGCAGCGACGATCTTTTTCGCGCCGTCCGCCATGCTGTCCGCCGCCTGAATGGCGAGCCCACTATCGGACAAGATCTTCTTGCCGAGCTCGACGTTCGTGCCTTCGAGGCGCACGACCAGCGGCACTTTGAGCGCCAGCTCGCGCGTCGCCGCGATCACGCCCTCGGCGATCACGTCACACTTCATGATCCCGCCGAAGATGTTGACGAAGATGCCCTTCACCTTAGGGCTGCTCAAGATCATCTTGAACGCCTTGGTGACTTGGTCCTTGGTGGCACCGCCGCCGACGTCCAGGAAGTTCGCCGGGTTGCCACCGTGGTGTTTGATGATGTCCATCGTGGCCATCGCCAAACCGGCGCCGTTGACCAGGCAGCCGATGTCGCCGTCGAGCGACACGTACGACAGGCCCGCGTCTTTGGCTTCGAGCTCGACCGGATCTTCTTCGTCCTTGTCGAGCAGGCTGTCCCACTCTTTGTGGCGGCCGGCGGCGTTGTCGTCGAAGGTGATCTTGGCGTCGCCCGCAATGATCTTGCCCTGTTTCGTGACAATCAATGGATTGACCTCGCACAGCGAGCAATCTTCCTTCTCGAACAGCTCTGCCAGCTTGCTGACCAGCTTGACGAACTCGGCGTTAGTTTCCTTCGGATTCGGCGTGCCCTTACCGACTTCTAGGCCGTAAGCCAGCTTCCGCGCCTGGTAGTTGCCAAGGCCGATCGTCGGGTCGACGAACTCCATCAAGATCTTTTCCGGCGTTTCCTCGGCGACCTTCTCGATTTCGACGCCACCTTCGGTCGACGCCATGACGGCGATTTTGCGCGTCTCGCGATCGACGACCAGGCCGAGGTACAGCTCGCGGGCGATCTCGATGCCTTGCTCGACGTACAGGCGCTTGACCTTTTGGCCTTCCGGGCCGGTCTGGTGCGTGATCAGCTGCATGCCGAGGATCTTCTCGGCCACGCTGCGCGCTTCCTTGGCGCCGCCCTTGACGACCTTGACGCCGCCGCCCTTACCGCGGCCGCCGGCGTGAATCTGCGCTTTGACGACGACGACTGCTGCGCCGGTTTCGGTGATGATTTTTTCAGCTGCCTGCTCGGCTTCGTCGACGCTGAAGCAGGCGATGCCTTTCGGTACCGCAATGCCGTACTTGGCGAAGATCTGCTTGCCTTGATACTCGTGAATTTTCATCGGCTCAGGCTTTCGCTTTCACGATGTCGACGACCTTCTGCACACTGTCGACGCTGGTCTTCAGCATCGCCTTCTCGGCGTCGGTCAGCTCAAGCTGCACGATCTTCTCGACGCCGCCGGCGCCGATCACGACCGGGACACCGAGGTACAGGTCCTTGTAGCCGTACTCGCCCTCGAGGTACGCGGCGGCCGGCAAGAGCCGCTTTTGGTCGAGCAAATACGCTTCGGCCATCGCGATCGCGCTGGCTGCTGGCGCGTAGTAAGCGCTCGTGCCCATCAGGTTGACGATCTCTCCGCCGCCCTTGCGAGTGCGCTCGACCATGCTGGAAAGCTTGTCCGCCGCGATCAGCTTCGTCACCGGCACGCCGTTGATCGTGCAGTAACCGAGCACCGGCACCATGTCGTCGCCGTGGCCGCCGAGCACCATCGCTCGCACGTCCTTGATACTGGCGCCGGCTTCGCGCGCCAGGAACAACGAGAAGCGCGCGCTGTCGAGCACGCCGGCCATGCCGACGACCTTTTCGCGCGGCGCGCCGGTGCGGCGCTTGAACTCGTACACCATCGCGTCGAGCGGATTGCTGATCACGATCACGAACGCGTCCGGACAATGCTTCTTGGCGTTGTCGGCGACGTTCTGGATGATCGGCAGGTTGACGCCGACCAAGTCGTCACGGGATTGTCCGGGTTTCCTCGGGATGCCGGCGGTGATGATCAAGACGTCGGAGCCGGCGAGGTCTTCCCAGCTGGAGCTACCGGTGACTTTGGCGTCCGCGCCGGAGCAGGCCGACGATTGCTCGAGGTCGAGCGCCTTGCCCTTGGCAAAGCCCTCCTTGGCCGGGATATCGAACAGCACGACGTCGCCCAGCTGCTTCTGCAAACACAAGTTCGCCAGCTCGCCGCCGATGTTGCCCGCGCCAATCAGACCAATCTTATTTCTCGCCATGGTTCTCTTCTCCGGCACCAAATTTTGGGAAAAAGTGCAGTAGTCCAGCAGCTTGCGCCCCGCAACCTCGCGCTGACCGGCACAGCAACGCCGCTGTGCGGCCCGAGATTTTTGCACGGGGAGGATGGGAGTTAGGGGAGGTGAGCGAGGCGAGATTTTTGGGTTGGTGGACCCGACAGGCAACGCGCGCAGCCTAAAGAATGCCTCCGCCCGGCGCCGCCGCACGAAACCCAAGAAACCTCGCGCACCTCCGCTCCTCTCGTCCCCCCTGTAAATCTCGAGACTTATCCTGACTGACGGAGCTGGTGGCGCGGGCCAGCTGGCCGCGCTGCAAATCGCGGAAGCCGCCGGCGTGGGCGCTGAGCGGCTTAACTCTGACCTTTCATCGCATCTTTGCCGCAGCGAGCACGGGTACAACAGGAAGGCGCGAAGACGGTGGGAAGACGAGCAGGGCGAGACCGCAGATTTGGGGGTGGGCGGTACCGGCAGGCTCGGCCCTGGGGGCCGCGATGGGGCCTTAATCGCCTGCCCGAACAACCAGAGTCATCCCGCCATCCCAGCCTTGATTGGTGATCGGGCCGGGTTGGGGAGCGGGATCGGCTGATCGGCAGCGGGATCGGGGTCGGTCGGGGCAGCGGTTTCGGGTCAGCACAAATTCGCAGTCGGCAGCGGTTTCGGTGACGGCAGCAGGTTCGG
>JBBRMI010000261.1:0-9939 GCA_038230915.1 Polyangiales bacterium
CCGACCGACCCCATCGACTGGGCGAGCCGCGCCTGGGAGCGCGTCGCCGGGCTGGCCTCGGGCCGCGGTGTCTACGACAACATCGCCGAGGCCTACCTGTTCCTGATGCGCCATTGGCGCGACAACGACGACCGCATCTATTGCTTCGGCTTCTCGCGCGGCGCCTTCACGGTGCGCTGCATCGTCGGCATGGTCAACCTGTTCGGCATCCTCGCGCCCGAGCACGAGAGCATGGTGCCGACGCTGGTCGGCATCTACTTCTCGCTGCCCAGCGACCGGCGCGGCTGGGTCCTGCAACGCGCCACGCGCTGGATGCACCGCGCCACGGCCCGACAGGAGCCTGCCGCCGCACAAACCGGCGGCCACGACCAAGCCGCCGCTGGGCATGTCACGCGAGAGCAGCTCGCCGACCAGGTGCGCGCACTCTTCACGTCGCCCGCCGGGAGAGTCGCCGAAGTGCATTGGGTCGGTGTCTGGGACACCGTCGAGTCGGTCGGCCTGCCCGGCCCCCTCTCGCGCAGCAACCCGAGCACGGCGACGCTGCGCGGCAAGCGCGTGCGCAACGTGCGTCACGCGCTCGCCTTCGACGAGCACCGCTGGACCTTCGAGCCGCGCTTGTACGAGGAGCCGGGCGACGTCCATGACGGCGGGCAGACGCTCGAGCAGCGCTGGTTCCCCGGCGTTCACTGCGACGTCGGTGGCAGCTACCCGGTGGCCGTCGCCGGGCTGCCCGAAGCCGCGCTCGAGTGGATGGTCGGCGACGTCGCCCGCGATCTCGGTGTGCCGCCCTTGGCGCCGCGCGACGACCTCAAGCGGCTGCGCCACGACGCGCTCTGGGACACGCCATGGTGGGCGCTCGCGGGCATGTGCCTGCGCAACATGCAGCCGAAGATGGGCGACGGCACGCCGATCGCCGTGATCCCGGCCACGCCGGCGTTGCCCGATACCGAGACCGTGTGGGACCACCAGCGAGCCGCCGGGCCGATCCTCGTCGCGCTGCTGCTCGGCGTCGTCTTCGTGTCCTTGTCGGGGGCCTGCGTCAGCGAGGCGGGATGGCCGCGCTGGGACGACATCGGCGCGTGGTCGCACATGCACTGGTGGGCCGGCCAGCTCGCGCGGGACCAGCTCGCGTCGTTGACGGGCCACGGCCTCCTCGACGCCGCACGATGGGCGAAATGGAAGGCGCTCGAGCCTGGCTGGGCGACGTTCTGGGACTTCGCCTTCATCGGCTGCTGGGGCTATCTGCTGGCGCGCATTTCCTCGCGCGCCTTCGCCTGGATGGCCGGCTGGCGCGACCAGAACTCGAGGGCGCCGCTCTGGCGCTGGCTCGGCATGGCGCCGCTCCTCGCCGTCGGCAGCGATGTCTGCGAAAACCTGCTGACGCTCGCGGCGCTGGCCCTGGACGGCATGCATGCCGGGCCGCTGCAGGTCGCCTGCCTGTGGCTCGCCGGCGTCGCCTCAGCCGGCAAGCTCGCCGGGCTCATCGCCTGCTTGCCGCTCGCCGCGGTGCGGCTGTGGATCGCGATGCCGTGGGTCAAGCGATTCCGCCGGCCGTGAAGGCCCGGGACGACGTCGCGATGAAAGGTCAGGGCTTGGGCGTCTGCGCCGGCTTGCGCTCGTCGCAGTAAAAGCTGATCTCGGCCGATCGCAGGCCGAACACGAACCAGGCCGAGGTCTGGCCGACCGTGACGACGGCGCGCTTGCCCTGGGCGTCGCAGAACTCGTTGGCGCGCTTGATGCCACGCTCCTTGATCTCGGCGTCGCCCGGCGAGCCGCCGCCGGCGTCGGGGCGGACGCGATAGGTCTCGGGGCCGGTCTTGACGATGTCCGGCGCGGCAGAGCAGCCGGCGACGACGAACAAGGCCAATAGCGCGGTGTTTCTCATGGGCCGTCTGGTGGAGAGGGTGTCCGCCGTATCACTAGAATCGGTAGGGCCTTAGGGTTGATTGTGCCCGCCTGCCCCCCATCCCGCCCCTCTTCGCGAAGGCCTTGAGTTTGACGCACTGGCGACGCTGGACAAGCCTTGACAGATTTGGCGCCGGGTAAGCCCGCAAGCGCGGATGCCGCAGCACCATTTCAGCGATCCGCCTGACTTGGCAAGCCGTCAGCTTCGCAGCGGTTGCCGTCGGACGCGGTCGGCCCCTGAACTCACGGTCTCGTCCACACCGGTCATAGCGGCACAATGTCGTCGGCGACATGAATGGTCGGTATCCGATGAGCTGCTGACATCCGCCAACGCGACTGGCGTCATCCAACGCCAGCTGCCAAACGAATGTCTGCTGCTCTGGCCGGCGAATTCACCCATCCGACCCAAGGCAGTCGGTCAGACGTTTTTTATGGCGGTGGAAAAGCGGTCGTCGGGCGCTCTCGCCAGCACTAGTCAAAATGTTCGATTCGACGCGCGACCTGTTCTAGCTTAGCTAGCTAAGCTAAGTAGGCACTCGCCCGTACCGGGGAGGTTCTTCGGCGAGGGCGTCCGCGATATCAGGAGGCCCGAATGCACTTTCTGCTTCGTGTTGCAGCCATATGTATGGCCTGCGTCACCTCGGGTATTGCCGCCGGGCCGCCGCAAGCCAGTCCAATGGCGCCTCCCGTCACAAGGGCGTGAGCGAGACCTTCTTTGGCAACGGCGTCAACGACCCGTACCGCAACCTCGAGGACAATAGGGACCCTTCCGTGGCATTGTGGATGCGCATGCAGAGCGACTATGCGCGCGCGACTCTCAACGCGATTCCCGGCCGCACCGCGCTCCTACGCGACTTCGTCAAGTTCGACTCAGCCGTCAGCGATCGCGTTGCGCAAGTGACTCGGCTGCCGGAGGATCGCTGGTTCATCGAGCGGCGCCCCGCCACCGCGGATCAGTTCATGCTCTATGCCCGCGATGGTCTTCTGGGCCCTGATGTGTTGCTGGTCGATCCCGATGCGCTCAAGAAGGCCACCGGTAGGTCGTACGTCATCAATTGGTTCAGGCCGGCCGGTGACGGGAAACTTGTCGCCTACGACGTGTCGCCACAGGACGCGGACGAGCCGATGCTTCACATCCTCGACTCGCGGAGCGGTCAGGAGATTGGCAAGCCAATCTCGCGCGCCGATCTATAAGGCCTCAATTGGGCCGCCGACAGTCACACCTTCGTCTTCAATCGACTTCAGGAACTCAAGGCCGGCATGGGAGCGACCGACAAGTATCGCAATAGCCAAGTCTGGCTGCGCCAGGCCGGTGCACCCGACGCTGAGGAGCAGGTCGTCTTCGGCCATGGCGCATCCTGGCCGCGCGTGTTGGCTTCGTGCACACCCTGCCAACTGTCGCCAGTTTTCTCGAGCGACGGCTGCCGCTTGCAGCAGTTCACTTTTCAATAGACGCAGCTTGTCCAAAATGCCACGATATCCTGTCTGCGGATTTCCGCGTAGTTGCACCGTAAAGGAACGGCTATGACTTCATACATCGGTCCGAATCTGCGACTGCTTCTCCTGTGTTTTCTATCGCTTGGAGGCCCTTCCGTATTTGCAGCCGATGACGCGGCGTGTATGGCGATGCTGCAGGAGTTCACTAACCAGATGTCCACCCCAAGCGGGGTCCCTTCAATGTGCGCCAAGCTGAATACGGCCCAGTCTATCTGTGGTGCGGGTATGTGGAGCAGCGTCGGCGGCACCTACGCTCAACTCTGCGAGCTTAGACGCCAAATGGCGCGCGACTCTGGTACTCCGACTACGCCCCAGCGATCAACTGCACAGTCGCCGTCACCGAACCGCTCGTCTACGGCGGGCACATCGCAGTCGACGCCTCAGGCTGCTGCGCCGCAGACGTATGTCGATAGTAGCGGGACCGCGTGTATTTCCGCCAAAAGATCTTCGGAGAACCTCGAGCTGGGCGGCGGCCAAAAGGTCGTCGTTCTATATACCTTCGAATTCAAAAATGGCTGCTCATACGATATTCAGCTAGACGCGGTACCTCAAACAGGTGACTACCCTTCACCGGCGCGTGTCCCGGCAGGCGGGAGTACAGATGTGAAATGCACAGATAACTCAGTTGCGCAGAAGGATTGCCATGGCTGGAAGAGCTATCGCGAAGTTCACAAGTTTGGCGGGTAACAACCGGAGGGCCCAATGAAATCGCCGAGAAGCCCGAGGCTGCCGCGGGCTGTCGCTGGGATCTGTCAAGCCCCGCGCCGATGTCTGCTCTGCCTAGGGCTCCAGGGCAGCCCGCCTGATATTCCGCCAGTCTGCGCCTGCACGCGCCCAGGCATCAATGACGCCTAGCAGTTTCTAGCACGTCAGGCAGAAACGCATCGAAGCGTACACCGTATATGGCTGACGGATGTCCAAAATCTTGATGGCCAGTTATGATTCCCGCGGGAGCAGCGGCTGCCCGATGCTGATGCCCGCTCGGTCATCTTCAGAGTTGAAAAACCACCGTCTCACGAGAACCCTTAGGAAGATCAACTCGGCGCATCGGAAACGGCTATCTTTCCAGGGCCTCAACTTAGGCCGGCGAAAATTTGGGTTAGCCCCCCGCCAAAGTCGACCATGTCCGATGTCGAGGCCGTTAGCGGGCCGCAAGTAGGTCGCTTTTGAGGAGTCGCAATGCGTGTTGTCTACGGTCTGTTCTCGGTCGCCATGGGCGTAATCGGCTTCAGCAACTCCGCGGATGCACAAGGCAATGCCGAGCTCTGCCGGTCCATCACGACGGAAATCACATCGGCGATGCAGTCCCCCGGGGTGCCAAGTGCCTGTAGCCGCGTCGAAGAGCTGAGAGCGGCGTGCAGTGAAACTGGGGCTGCCGTCGGCGAGGGGTTCGTGGCCCAGTTCAAAGAACTTTGCGACATGAAGAGGAAGTCGGAAGTAAGGGAGGTCCAACGCCGTTCCTCGCAACAACCGCCGTTGAATCCAGCGAGCCCGCCTCGCCCTTCACCGGGGATGCCCAGCACTGATCAGCCGCCCCAATCCATCGCTCCCCAGCGGCCGCAGACTCCGCCTCAAGCCAAGGTAGCGCAGCCGGCCCTCCCGACTAGGCCAACGCAGGCGGCGCTTGCGGCCAACCAGACTCAGGTGCTTGCCGCTCGAGCGCAGCGCCTGCAGCAAAGCCTCACACGCATCCAATTGATTGGCGAGAATCTGCAGGCACTCGTCCATGTTGCGCAACAAATTGGCGAATCCTACGTGGAACGGCGTACCGGCAGCGTGCTTGCGTACTCGTCAAAAGAAGATGACGCGCTCGCAGATTCGCGAGGGTATCGAAAGCGCGAGTCAGAGAACTTCGTCGTGTTCTACCGCACCGGGGACATGACGCGCGCGCAGACCTTGCTCGGTGATGCCGAAGCCGCAATCAAGCCCATTAGCACCATGCTGGGAAGTTTTCCCTTGTCTGCGGATCATCGCGGGCGCAAGCTCCCGATCTATCTCGCGCAGTCGCACGAGGCTTATACGGCGCTTAGCAAATGCCCCGAAGGCAGTGACGCATGCATTTCACACCTCTTCTTCGATGACGGCGTGGTGCAGACCGCTTATTTCTCGTCCAAAAGCTACCAAAGCGGCGGCAAGGCGGAAGACAGGGTTCAATACTTCCAGGAGGTCATCCAGCACGAGCTCACGCACTATGCACAGTTCGACATGGTGACGAAAGCTACCTCGCAGTCGATTCCCAAGTGGTTCTCGGAAGGGCTCGCGAGCTACGTAGGCGGGCAGTCCTATCGGATGACGTCGTTGACTCGAAAGAGCGCAGGAGGCGCGAAGCTGCTGTCGATGAGCGAACTCCAGGCGGCGAGGGGTGACATCTTTCAGATGGCCGACGTAGGGCTAGTGTACGAAGAAGGCTATTCGATATTCGAAATGCTCGTCGCAGTCAAAGGCCTTAAGGCGACAAGAGCGCTGGTCATCGACGTGACCCAGAACGAAGACTTCGAGAGCGCCTTGGGGAAAACTCTTGGCATGGCACCCCAGGACTTCGACGAAGTCTGGCGCGAGTATTTGAGCAGCAAGTACGGTCTGAATCCGCCGGCGTCCAATGACTTGAGCCGATCGATCGCCATCGGGAATTCAGCTGCGGATGCCGCTCCGGCGCCATTCCGAATTCTGGGGGCCGGGGACTCACCCGTTGCTCAAATAGGCCGCGAAGATCAAGACTACGTAGAGGCCATGGATTTGTATAAGGCCAGCGACTTCGAAGCCGCTTCGCGTTCACTATCTTCATTGATATTTAACTTTCCAGGCGGGAAATACAGTGCTCAAGCTCACTTCTGGCTGGGGAACGCCATGTACGCACAAAAAAAATACGACCAAGCGCAGAAGGAGTTTCGGGCCACGATCAATTACGCGCCGAACAACCTTCTAAAGGGTGAGGCTTGGCTTGCCATTGCGAACTGTGAAAGAGCATTGGGTCGCGACGATTCAGCTTCGCTCGGCCGGGTGTTGCTGGTAGATCCGAACTCCGACGCAGCTACCGACGCGAAAAGAAGACTTTCACAGCCGCACTAGATCCACATCGCAGCCGGTGGAAGCGGACATTGATCCGCCGTCATCGATGGCCGACCATCTGTGCAGTTGCCGGTGAATGGCCGGTCTGAGAGGTACAGCGGACCGTCGAACTGAATGGCAGTCAACGTCCGGTTCCACCAAGAGCTGCCCGTCGACCAACAACTTTGAAAGACGGGACTCAGTCTGGAGCGTGCTTTGGCGGTGAGAGCCACACGTTGACTCTGGGCCACAACTGCTTACCCGCTGTGGCGGACTGACCGGGCGAATACCGTGGCGTCCGCTCTGTAACTTGGCAAGGATCGCTTCGGTCATTCACGGAACCAACTAGTGTGCTGATGGAAGTGGCGGCGTGCGCCGTTGCAATGCCCAAGAGCATGCCCGCAGCCCCAAGACAAGAGCCGCGATAACCACGCGCGCCCACAGGAGCACCACATGGCCTGAAAGCTTCACCCGCGGCTTCGCGGGCAGCTTGACGCGACGAAGCTCTTCGATGAGAACGGCATTCCAAGGCCTCGTTGGCCGGCTGCGGCCAGCTCGGGTTTGAGAAATCATCACGGTCCGCGGCTGCGAGCTTTCGGATTTGCACGGCTACGCTTGCGAAAATCGTTTCGCGAGAGCCGCCATAGGGTATCGCAGCGATACAGCGCCGATGCCATCCACTCATTTCCTCAGCGCCTTCTTTCGCACGGCCGTCGCGGCCGGCGTAGAGGCGGCCGTCAGTCTGCACATCGCGCGCGGCGACGATGTAAACGCAAGAGACGCGAGCGGTCAAACTCCGTTGATGATTGCCGCCAAACGGAACCGTGCGGCCATTTGCGCGCTCTTGCTCGAAGCATCCGCGGAGCCATCCCTGACCGATGTCGACGGCCGCAGCGCTCTCGACATCGCCGTCCTCGCGGGAGCCAAGGACGCCGCGGCCGTTTTGTCGCGCGCCTCGGAAGCGGAGGCCGCTGCCGCGGCGCGCTCATTCAACGAACCTGAGCAGCGACTCAGCGCCCCCCTTGCCGACTCGGCAATGCCGCTGACGGGGCGATGCGAAGCAGCCGGCGGCTCCCCGCCCGAGAACGCGGGCCGCGCTCCGCGCGCTCCCGTCAAGGACTGGGACGATGACGCCGACCGCGAAACGCCCTTCGAGGTCCTCGGTTGGATACCGGAGGAGGCGGACGGGCCGCCGCCGCGCTCCGCGCCATCCCAGGACTTCGCCAGCGACGACCAAGCGTCGATCGGGTCGTTCGTTCCAATCGACACCTCGACAGATTGGCAGCCTCCCGAGGCGTATCTGCCATACGAGTCGAACTATCGACCCGGCGGCGACGAGGAGCGCCGACTCGCGCTGCGCTCCCTTCTTCTGCGCGCGATTCGCGAAGGCAGCGTGCCCGAGCAAGCGGTAGAGGACTACGCGTCGTACCCCGCGAGGGAGTTCGATGGAGAGGCGGCGCGCGCTCTTCGAACCACCGTGAACGATTTGGGCGCGGAGCTCGACGAGCGCTTCGAGGGAGTGCTGCGGAAAGACGACTTCCGAGTGGCCGTGGCCGCCGGCGAGACCTTGTTCGAAGAGGAGGATCTGCGAGACGCGTTGGCCCACTTCGACGGCTCAGTCGTCGACGCGAACTCACCGTTGCAGCTCTACTACAAGCGAATCAATCGCGAGCCGCTGATCTCAGCCGACGAGGAAAAGCGCATCGCCCAGTCGATGGAGGACGCCGCTCGGCGCGGCCTGGACGCCTTGGCTAGTTGGCCCGCGGGCTTGGGCGCTTTGAAGGCGACCTTGCGATCCGCCGACGCGGGCCTGGTCCGTGTCTCCGCGATCTCGTCGCTCCTGGATGAGGAGGAGTCGGGCTCGGCGCCAAGCGAAGAGGAATCGGCGCTCGAAAGCGAGGAGTCCGTCGACTCCGATTCCGGCTCCATGGACGATTCGCCGGCAGGACATTTCGCGGCCTTCTTCGCAAAGTCAAGGTCTTTCTCCGCGTTGCCGGAGCCTCAGTCGACGGGAGGAGACGCATGGCGCGCGCTTCGAAGCGCTCTTGGCGAGCTTGCTCTGCGGCATTCCTACCTGTCAGAGCTTTCGAATTCGGGGCGGGCCGACGTCCATCCGTCGGCCCGGGCGTTCCACGAGGCGATCGACGACCACCGGCGAGCCCGCGACCGAATGGCCATGGCGAACCTGAAGCTGGTCCGGTCCATTGCCTCGCGATACGCGTTCCACAGCGGCATACCGGTTGACGACCTCATCCAAGAGGGAAACATCGGCCTGATGAGGGCGGTGGAAAAGTTCGATTGGCGCAAGGGGTTCAAGTTTTCAACCTACGCGACTTGGTGGATTCGCCAAGGCGTGACTCGATCCGTGGGCAACGACAGCCGCACGATTCGACTGCCGGTGCACGTCCACGAGAAGGTTCGAAAGCTCGAACAGGCGGGAGAAGAGTTCAGAAGGAGGAACCACCGCGATCCAAGCTGCGAAGAGCTCGCGCTCATGGTGCCTTTGACCGCTCCGAAGATCGCGTCTTTGCTGCGCAAGGCCCAGTCGGTCGAATCGCTCGACCAAGAGGGGATCGAGTCTCAGTTCTCCGCGGAGCACGTCGCCGCGGCGGCGGCCGCCGACCCGAGCGACGCTATCGAGGCGAGGGATTTGTCGAGCCTTCTCGCGTCCCTCATCGCCGGGTTGGGGCGCAAGTCGGAGGTGATCCTGCGCGCGCGCCACGGCTTCGGAACGGCGACGCCCATGACGCTCGAAGAGATTGGGGACTGCATGGGGGTCACGCGCGAGCGCGTGCGCCAGATCGAAGCCAAGGCGCTCCGCCGGATGAATCATCCAACCCGCGCGGACCTGCTGCGCCCGTGGTTGAGCGATTCCGGCGCCGAGGCGCGTCCGGCAATGGAAGCGGAGCCATAGCCCGGCAGTCCGTCGCCAAGTTGGCGATTGGGCGGCCGCGGAGTCGCGTGTCCCGCCGTTGCGACGCCTTAGAGTGCCGTGTCGGCGGGATCTTGCTCTGCGGTGGCGGAGTAACTCGCGCGGCGAGCAAGTAAGCGAGGCAAGCCTTTGGCGAACATGGATCCGCGAGTCAGAAACGTCCCGCCCAGGGCGAGCGCCATGTTGGAGTCTCTGCGTGGCATGGGCTACACGCCGGCCACGGCGCTGGCCGACATAGTCGACAACAGCGTCTCTGCGGGCGCGACCAAGGTGGATATCCAGTTCGATTGGGCTGGCGAGGACGGCCGGGGGAGCCGAGTCACCATCTTGGACAACGGCCGGGGCATGGACGACGCGGAGCTGGAAAGCGCGATGACACTGGGAGACAAAAGCCCCGTCGGACAAGAGTCGCCCCCTTGAACGACTGTAGCCTATGGGCTACATTGAGCCATGCGCGTCGAGCAGACCAACACGTCCCGGCAATGGCTCGACGGGCTCAAGGAGCAGAAGGACATCACGGCTGGCGCGGGAATTTTCGGAGTCGTGATGATGAAGAC
>JBBRMI010000262.1:0-9903 GCA_038230915.1 Polyangiales bacterium
CATTTTGCGATTCGAGCAACGAGCGAACAGGAAGGCGGGAAGGCGGGAAGAATTCCAGGTGTTCGAGCAGGCAACTGAGGCCCAATTGCTATCCCTAGCGTCGAGCTTACCCGTACCACCCACCCCAATCTGCGGGTTCTCGTCCTTCCCGTCTTCCCGCCTTCCTGTTGTTCCCTGCTCACTCGGGCAAGATGCGATGAGTGGTCAGCCGCCTTCCTGTTGTCTCGTAGCTCGCGCTCGCGCTCGCAGTCGGTCAAAGCGCCACGGAAATGCCCAGTGACGCGCGCGGTGCGAACCGCGATGTCGCGTAGACGGTGCCGAGCGTTGTCACGTCGAAGCGCGGTGCGTTGAGCGGAATCAGGCCGCCCAGCTCGGCGCGTAGCGCGAACGGTCGTGCGATGGGCACCAGCACCGCGAGCGCTGGATTGAGGGCGAGCCACGTGGCTGCGGCTGAGCCTTCGTTGCGGGCGCCGCTCGAATGCGCGCGCACGGCGCCGGCTTCGAACGCCGCGCAAACCTGTAGCGTGACGGAGGCGCTCGGCCACGCGGCGCAGCCCCCCAAAGCGCCCGCCGTCGCGGAAAGCTGAGCGGACACTCCGCCGCTGGTGGCGGCTCTACCGGGCGGAAACGCGCTAAAACGCCCGAGAGCGCTGAAGTAGCGGCCCCCCCATCCGAGCCCTGCTTCTGCTCCCATAGCGCCGTCGCCGATGAAGCCGGACGTGAACGTTGCCGCGACCCAAGGCGCAAAGTGCTGGCGGTTTTCCGCAAGACGGCGCCGCTCGTTCTCGCGCTCGGTCGCGTTGTCGCGGGTTGGCGTGGGCGCGATTGCCGCTAGGCGGGGCGGATTTTTCGTGTCCGCGGGGTCGGTTGCGCTCGCCTCTCCGGCGTCTTCCTTAATTTCGATCCCGTCGCCGTAGGCTAGCGCCAGAACCAGCGTTGCGGCTTTGCGCAGCGGCGCGCACACCTTGCTGTCGAAATGCGCCTCGCTCAGCTCGCCGTTGCGCGTCAGTTGCAGCGCCAGGTGATAGCTCTCGCCGTCGCGCGTGATGCTGGCGCGCGCCTCGAGCGGTACCAGCACGCGCCCGGGCCGTGGCCGGGTGATGCGGCTCAGCTCCTGCTCGACCTGCTGCCCCGTCGGACATTCGAGCGGCGCTGACCAATCGAGGTGAAGCGGCAGCATGAGCTTTTCGCTTACTTGGCCGCGCAGCTACCGTCGAGCCCAGACAACGCGGCGGCGTTGCCGGCGTTCTTGCGCAGCCGGTCAGCTAGGCTTCGGGCGTCCCCGGTGCGGCCGACGCGGCACAGCGAAAGCACTTCCAGCGTGGCGCGCTCGGTCGAAAGCTGGCTCTTCGGGAAACGCGCCTTATGCTCCGCAATCAACGCCAGCGCCCGCGCTAGGTTGCCGCTGCGGTACGCGGCGTGCGCGGCTTGCAAACCCAAAAGCTCGGCTTCCAAGCTCGGCGCTTCGGCGTCACGCCGCGCAACCGAAGCCCGTGGCGGGGCTGGCGCATCCGGCTCGCTCGGCGACGCCGGCACGGCGTCGGGCGTCGCCGGCCCAGCCTCTAGCTGCGGCGCGAGCCCAGGCGTCACCGGCCTGGCGATCGCAGGCGCGGTCGGCAACGCCAGCTTCGCCTTCGCACCGACGTGCCCCGCCACGTATACGCCACCCGTCACCGTGCCAGCCAGCGCGGCCAGCACCAGCCATTTACTCAAGCCGGTCAACACTTTGTCCGCCACCGCCGGAGCTGCTGCCGCGACGCTCGCCGTCGCGATCGCCGCCGTCGCCATCAACGCGCCGAAGACGCGCTCGCGATCGGCCGCGCCGGGAGTGCGCTCGCGCCGCGCCTGGTCGAGCAGCTCACGCCCGTGATGACGGAGGTCGTTCATGGGTTGTTCTCCGTCTCGCGCGTCACCCAAAACCGTTGTGCGCGCAGCCGCGCCGAGACCGTGTTGAACACTTTTCGCGCGTCGTGGAGCCGCGTGCGCAAGGTGTTCTCGTTCACGCCCAGCGCCTCGGCCGTCTCGACCGCCGAAAGGCCTTCGATTTCACACAAGATGAACACCTCGCGCTGCAGCTCGGTCATCTTGTCCAAGATCATGTCGAGCAGCTCGCTGGCGCTCTTCTTTTCGAGCACTTCGGCCGGGCCCAGGTCGTCGGATGCATAAAGCTCGTCGCTCTCCAGTGGTTCGCCCGGCGATTGGTTGCCGCGCTTTCGCAGGTAGCTCCGGACCACGTTGCGCGTCACGCCAGCGATCCAGGTGCGCAGCGCCGAACGGCCCTCGAAGCCGCCGAGCTGGCGGTGCACGACCACGAACACCTCTTGCACGACGTCGTCGAGCGACGACTGTGGCACGCCGCGGTTGGCAGCGAAGCGCCACACGAAATCGAAATGACCGTCGTATACGGCGCGGAAGGTCGGCGGAGTCTCGCGCACGCGCTCGGAAGCCACCTCGGAGGTGGCCGATGGGTCAACATGCGTCCAAGGCGACTCGGGCATCAGCGCGTCGTTGGGGCCGGGCGCCCCGTGAGCTGCCAACTTTAACGCCTCCGCATACATCGGTTGGTCTCTTAGTGCGGGCCGTGATGACCAACCGTTGGGCGCAATCGCTGCCCGGCGACCCAAAACAGCACGGCGTAGTACAGTGTGGGCATACTTTCGAATGCTGAGACGATTCGTCGGGTCGCTTTTGCTGCTGCTCGCCGCTGGCGCGAGCTGCGGTGAGCGCCACTACGTGATCGGCAACAACCGCGCCGGCGCAGCGGGCAAAGCGCCGGTCGCCGGCATCGACAACGGCGCTAGCGGAGGAGGTGGCAGTAGCAGCGGCGCTGCCGTCGAACCGTCGACGGCCGGCATGGAGTCGGGTGGCGATGCGGCAGCGGGCGCTGGCGCGGCCGGTGATCTCGGCTGCCCCGGAGCGTGTACGCACGGCTGCGTCGGGCGTCTCTGCGAAATTACACCGCTAGCCGACGGCTCGGTGCCGATTTGCCCCGCAGGGTTCGACTGCACCGTTCACTGCGAGGCTCCGGGCACGTGCCTCGGCGAAGTGCACTGCGGCGACGCGCGCAGCTGCATCGTTAACTGCACGGCCGAGAAGAACTGTTACGGCCCGATTCACTGCGACAACACCAGCGACTGCCAGGTCGTCTGCTCAGGCACCGAAGCGTGCGGCGCGATCTCGTGTTCGACAAGTGGCAGATGCGCAATCACATGTAGCGGCTCGGACAGTTGCATCTCGGACATCACGTGTGGTGCCGGTCCGTGCAGCGTGCTGTGCGGCGGCGCGGCGAGTTGCCCCGGAATGCTGAACTGTGCGGACTCGTGCGCTTGCGACTGGCAATGCGATGCGGGCTCGGATTGCCAGAACAAGTTGCCGGCTTGCCCGGCTGGTTGCGCTTCGGGCGCCGGCTGCTCGAGCGCGGCGGCCGGCTGTCGAACCTGCAACTGAGCCGCTGCCCCGCGACCACCAACCGCCTGCCGACTGAGCGGCCAGCCGCAAACCAGCGGGCATTTGCCTACATGAAACAGTCTGGACGCTCAGGGGTGGGGGCTGCATGATCGCGAGACGATGACCGAGTCCATTCGTACGGCAGCCGTGATCGGAGCGGGAGTCATGGGCAGCGCCATAGCGGCGCACCTGGCGGGCGCGGGCGTAAAGACGCACCTGCTCGATATCGTTCCGCCGAACCTCACGGAAAAGGAACAAGGGCAGCCCAAGGCGCGCAATCGCTTCGCCGACGGCGGGCTCGAAAAGGCGCTCAAAGCCAAGCCAGCCGCCTTCTACGATCCGGAGGCCGCGCGCCTGGTCCAAACCGGCAACCTCGAGGATCACCTCGATCGGCTGCGCGAATGCGATCTGGTGATCGAAGCCATCATCGAAGACCTCGGCATCAAGCAGAAGCTGTTCGAAAAGATCGCACCGGTGCTGTCGCCGAACGCGATCTTGGCGTCCAACACCAGCGGGCTATCAATCGCGAAGATGAGCGCGGTCCTGCCGGCGCAGCTCCGGCCGCAGTTCCTGGTCTTGCACTTCTTCAATCCGGTTCGCTACATGCGCCTGCTCGAGGTGGCGCCCGGGCCGGAGACGCGCCCGGAATTGGTCGAGCGCATGGCGGCGTTCGGTGAATGGCTCGGCAAGGGCGTCGTCTACGCCAAAGACACGTCCAACTTCGTCGCCAACCGCATCGGCGTCTACTCGTTGATGTTGACGATGCGCTCGATGCTCGAAGACGGGCTCAGCGTCGAGCAGGTCGACAAGATCGTCGGGCGACCGATGGGCAGGCCGAAGAGCGCGGCGTTCGATACGGCCGACTTGGTTGGTCTGGATACGCTGATGCACGTCGCCAAAAACTGCGAAACGTCGCTCGTAAATGACGAAGAGCGCGGCGTGTTCGCCCTGCCTGAAGTGGTAGAGCAGCTGATCGCGCGCGGCAGCCTCGGTCGCAAAACTGGCGCCGGCTTCTACAAAAAGGTCGGCAAAGAGATCCACGTCGTCGATCTGAAAACGCTCGGATACCGGGCTCAAGAGAAAGTGCGCTTCGACTCGCTGGGCGCGGTAAAGAACGAGGAAGACCCCGGCAAGCGGCTGAAGCTGCTGGTCAACGCCGACGACGTCGCCGGCCGCTTCGCCTGGAAGGTGCTTTCTCGCACGTTGGCGTATTCGGCGCGGCGTCTCGGTGAAATCGCCGACGACGTCGTCAACGTCGACCGCGCGATGCGCTGGGGCTTCAATTGGGACCTGGGCCCGTTCGAAGCCTGGGACGCGATCGGCGTGGCTGAGTCGGTGGCGCGGATGGAGAAAGACGGCATCGCGCTGCCGGATTGGGTGAAAGCGCTGGCCAAGTCGGGTGGCAGCTTCTACTCGGGCGGCGCCAAAGAGCCGCGCTTCTTCGACTACAAGACCGGCGCGGCCCTTGCGGTGCCGTTCGGCCCGAAAGAAGTCCGCATCGCTGCGCTCAAAGAATCCGGCAAAATCGTCAAAGAAAATTTTGGCGCAACGCTAGTGGATTTGGGGGATGGCGCGCTCGGCGTCGAGGTCCACACCAAGATGAACACGCTCGACCCTGACGTGATCAGCATGATGAGCGAGGCCGTCGATGTCGCCGAAAAGGATTTCGACGCGATCGTGATCGGCAACGATGGCGAGCACTTCGGGGCCGGCGCCAACCTGATGCTGATCATGATGGCCGCGCAGCAGAAGGCTTGGGACCAGGTCGAGAAGATCATCCGCGGCTTGCAGGCTGCCTTGCAGAAGCTGCGTTACGCGCGCGTGCCGGTCGTGGCGGCGCCGTTTCAGTACACGTTGGGCGGCGCCTGCGAGGTAGCGATGGCGGCCGACGCCTGTCAGGCCCACGCCGAGACGTACATGGGCTTGGTCGAAGTCGGAGTCGGCTTGATTCCGGCGGGCGGCGGCTGTTTGCGGATGGTCGAGCGTTTCACCGACGAAGCCGCCAAGGTGAAGGGCGTCGATCTGTTGCCGTTCATCGGCGAGGCGTCGCTCAACATCGCGACCGCCAAGGTCGCGACCAGCGCCGACGAAGCCAAGAAGCTGCGCTACCTGCGCCCCGGCGACGGCATTAGCCTGAACCGCGCGGAATTGCTGTACAGCGCAAAATGGCGCGCGCTCGGCATGGCGCGCGCCGGCTACCGGCCGCCGCGGCCCGGCGTGCACAGCGCGGTCGGCTACGATGCCGCTAGAACGATCGGCGCGCGGATCTGGGCGATGGTCGAAGGCGGCTTTGCGACCGACCACGACGCCTTGATTGCGAACAAG
Source organism: Polyangiales bacterium (assembly GCA_038230915.1). GTDB lineage: Bacteria > Myxococcota_A > Polyangia > Polyangiales > Polyangiaceae > PMG-095. The sequence goes on from JBBRMI010000262.1 coordinate 5,773, forward strand.
CTCGGACACATCTTGTGCGGTGGCTACGTGGCCGCCGGCACGGAAGTGGGCGACCAGCACTACCTGGATCTGGAGTGCGAAGCCTTCCTTTCATTGTGCGGTGAGCAGAAGTCGCTCGACCGCATCGGTCACATGCTCATGAACAACAAGCCGTTGAGGAACTGAACGATGGCATTTCCGCTGAATGTGGTGATCGCGAGCAGTGTTCGGACGGCGGTTGGGCGGGCCTTGAAGGGCACGCTGCGCAACACCCGGCCGGATGACTTGGCCGCCTGGGCCATGCAAGCCGCCGTGGCCAAGGTGCCCGGCTTGAAGCCGGAAGACGTGCAAGACGTCGTGCTCGGCTGCGCGATGCCGGAGGCCGAGCAGGGCCTGAACATCGCGCGAAATGCCGTGTTCGTCGCGAAATTTCCGAACAGCGTGCCGGGCGAAACGGTGAATCGGTTTTGCGCCAGCGGGCTACAGGCCATCGTGCATGCCGGCTTGCAGATTCATGCAGGCTTGGCTGACGTGGTGATCGGCGGCGGCGTCGAGTCGATGTCGATGGTGCCGATGGGCGGCAACAAGGTGAGCCTCAACCCGGCGCTGATGGATCAGTACCCCGAGTCGTACATCTCGATGGGTCACACGGCGGAGCGCGTCGCCACCCGATTCGGTGTCTCACGCGCTGAGCAAGATGCGTTCGCGGCGCGTTCGCACGAGCGCGCCTTGGCGGCGATCGCCGCCGGTCACTTCAAGGACGAAATCATTCCGGTCAAGGCGCGCACGCTGGAAGGCAAAGGCATCGGCGAGGTCGAGTTCAGTGTCGACGAATGCCCGCGCGCCGGGACGACCGCCGAAGTGCTCGGCAAATTGAACCCGGTCTTCAAGCAGGGCGGCAGCGTGACCGCCGGCAACAGCTCGCCGCTCAACGACGGCGCGGCCGCGTCAGTGCTGTTGTCCGACAAGAAAGCCCAGGAATTGGGCGTGAAAGCGCTCGGTCGGCTGCGCGGCTTCGCCGTCGCGGGCGTCGATCCGGACATCATGGGCATCGGACCCGTGCCGGCGATCCAGAAGCTGCTCGCCCAGACCGGCCTCGGTATCAAAGACATCGACCGCTTCGAGATCAACGAAGCCTTCGCAGCCCAGGCCGTCTATTGCGCGCGAGAGCTGGGCGTGCCGGACGACCGCTTGAACGTGAACGGCGGCGCAATCGCGCTCGGCCACCCGCTCGGGTGCACCGGCGCCAAGCTGACCTCGAGCCTACTCCACGAGCTCAAACGCAGCGGTGGTCGCTACGGCATCGTGTCGATGTGCATCGGCGGCGGCATGGGCGCAGCCGGCCTCTTCGAAGTCGGCTGAACAAGCCGAGACGCCGGAAACAACAGCAAGGCGGGAAGGCGGGAAGGATTTTGATGTTCGAGCGGGAACCACGAACTCGGACCGGATGAGTCAACGCCATCAGCATGCCCACCCCAAAATCTTCCCGCCTTCCCGCCTTCCTGTTCGCTCGCGCTCGTCCTAGGTTTTGGGGGGACGCGACGTGCCAGGCGGGGTCGAGCATCGCGGGGCGGCGGCCTGGATGGCGTTGCACAGTTCCCAGAAGCTGGCCTCTTTGGAGATGACGCGCGCGGTCTCTTGGGCGCGCTCGATCAGCAGGTCATCGACGCTGCCGGAGCAAAATAGCGCGCCGCCGAGCCGGCGGTCCTTCAGCAGCTGCTCACACAGTTCGATGCCGTCGCCATCGGGCAACGCAATGTCGAAAACGCCGACGTCGTGGTAGCTCGTAGCCGCGCGCGCCTCAGCGCAGGTGTTGACCAGCGTGACGGTGTGGCCCTGGGCTCGGAGCGATTTGGCGATCGCGCGCCCGACAGCGGCGTTGTCTTCGACGAGCAGGAGGTTCAAGGCTTTGGCGTGCTCCCCCCCTCAATCCCGGCGTGAGACCAATTGCACCAGTCGCGACGGTATTTTCAGCCTATCACCGCGCCGCCGCTTCGCGGGAAAGTTAGGCGCCGGCCGGAACGCTGCCCTTCGGAGACGGGGCTCGCGCCGCCGCGATTGCTCGGAAAGCGAGCCGAATCACCGGGCTTCCGTCGAGGCCGCTTGCTGGTCTAAGCTCCGAGCGACTCAGTTTCGCGGGCCGAAGCGGCTCGCTCTACCTCAACGCTCTATCTAGTCATCGGAGGAATCGTGGTTCGGAAGCTCGCCTTACGCATACTTTGGGTCGGTTTGGCCGCAGCGTTCGCAGCCTCAGCTGCAGCTTGCGGTGGAGCTGCGGTACCGCAGGAGACGCTTACGGCAGCGCAAGCGTCCGCCAAGGGAGCGGAAGTTGGCGGCGCCAACGAAGATCCCAATGCGCAGCTGCATCTCAAGCTAGCCAACGAGCAGATTGAGAAAGCCAAGAAACTGATCGAAGACGGCAAGAACGAAGAAGCGGCGCGCCTCGTAGATCGTGCGCAAGTCGATGCTGATCTCGCGCTGGCGCTGGCCGAGCAAGGCAAAGCGTTGAAGGACGCCAAGGACGCCGACGAGCAGCTCGGCAAGCTCAAGAAAAAGCTGAACCAGTGAGCCAAGGGAGAAATCAGCAGATGTTTCGCGTAACGACCTCATTTTCATGCCTGTTTCTTCTGAGCATCGCCGCATGCGGTGCCACGCTGCCGCCGCCGGAGCTAGTCGACGCTCGTAAGGCCTACGAACACGCCTCGAAGGGCATGTCCGCGCAGCTCGCGCCCGCTCAACTCGACACCGCCAAGCAAGCCCTCGACAAGGCCGAGAAGAGCTTCGAGGACGAAGGCGTCGAAGCGCCGACGCCCGATCTGGCGTACATCGCGCAGCGCAAGGCCGAAATCGCTGAAGCCGCTGCCGGCAAGCTGGCGGCGGAGCGCGACGCCGAAAAGGCGAACAAAATGTTCAAGGACGCGCAGGTCGAAGGCTTCGACAAGGTCAAAGGCGAGCTGAGCAAAGAGCGGCAAGCCGGCGAGAAAACCAAGGCCGAGCTCGAGAACGAGAAGGTAGCGCTCAGCGCCGAGAAGGTGGCGCGCGCCGAGGCCGAGCGGAAAGCCGCCGCCGCAATGGCCAGCTTGGCCGAGGTCGCCAAGGTCAAAGAAGAAGCCCGCGGCATGGTGATCACGCTGTCCGGCTCCGTGTTGTTTGCGACCGGCAAGTACGACCTTTTGCCGATCGCCCGCGACAAGCTCGACGAGGTTGCTAAGGCGCTGATCGATCAGGGCTACAAATCGATGTTGGTCGAGGGCCACACCGACTCGAAGGGCAAGGCGTCCGACAACGACGCGCTGTCGCTCAAACGCGCCGAAGCGGTCCGCACTTACCTCGTGTCGCGTGGCATTCCGAGCGACAAGATCCGCGCGAGCGGCCTCGGCTCTTCGCGCTCGGTCGCCGACAACGGCACGCCCGAGGGTCGCGCCAACAACCGCCGCGTCGAGATCGTTGTCGAACCGCTGAAATAGTGAGCAGCGTCGACGAGTCGAGCGTCGCTCTTCGGGCGCCCGACTTGTCCCCAGGTCAGTAGCGCAGGTTGTTCGAGTCGCCGATCATCCGGTTGTACGTCTCGACGACTTGCGCGGGGTGGCCGTCGACCAGGTTCGGGCTCGATTTCGAGAAGAACTCCTTGTTGAAGTCCTTGTTGTCGCGCTTGCGGCGCAACAGCTCCTTGGCTGATTTGAGGAACGTCTTGGCGCTGCTCAAATACGACGAAAACATCATCGCCTTGTCGACCTCGGCCTTGTGCGAGTCGGCATACTGCTCGAGCTCAGTCAGCGATTTGTCGTAGTTCTGGACGGCGACGTCGTACTTCTGGAGATCTAGCTCCTTCAGCTCGGCGATGTCGGTCAGTTTGATCAGCGCTTTGCCTTCGTTCAGTGACTTTTGCGACAAGTACTGCAGCCGGCGCGCGGCGTCCTTCTCGAGTCGCCCGAACTGCCGGGTGTTGACCTGGTCGTTCAGGGTCGTCACGCGGTCTTCGAAACCTTTGCTGACTTGCTCGAACTTGGCGAACGCGTTGATCAGCTGCAGATGCATGGCTTTGCCCTTCGCCATCTTGTCGTCTTTGTAGTCTTTTTGGTCGTAGTACTTGTCGGCTTGCTTCACGAGCGGGTCGAGCTCCTCCAGCGCCTTCCGGTACTCGGCCGCGGC
>JBBRMI010000263.1:0-9870 GCA_038230915.1 Polyangiales bacterium
GATATTTCTTCTCGTCGTCGTCGGAGTCCCCGGAGCCCTCTGAGTCCGACGAGCCCTCTGGGTCGCTCGAGTCGCCCGAGTCGCTCGAGTCGCCCGAGTCCGCGGAGCTCTCCGAGTCGCTGGAGTCGCTGGAACCATTCGAGTCATCCGACTCACTCGAGTCTTTGGCCCCCTTAGCATCGCTCACCTTGATCGGCTCCAGCACGGACTTCACGCAAAACAGCATTTGCCGGACCTCCGTGAACTTCACGACTTGCTCACGCGGGTCGTCGGGGCCGAGCGGCGGCAAGAGCGGCGCGACCTCGTCCGAGCATAGGGGTTGCACCTCACCGCCCGGCGTCGCACGCACGTCGGGCTCGTAGCCGACGGCCACCGATGGAGTCACGGACTTGGGGCCGCACGGCGGACGAGACTGATCCTGGACCAAGGTCAGCCGCCCATACTCAGGCGTCCCGCGCACCCAGCCCTTCTTCGTGTAGCGGTAGGTCACCTTGCCCGCTTGCGTCTGGTACGAATAACTATGTGGTGCCGGTGAGCCCGTCGGCGCGCACTGCGAGCGAGCCAATTGTGCGTGGACTTCGTAGGGACCGGACTCTGAACAATCGTGACCGGTTTGGCATTCGCCCGTCGTTTCGTTGGGCGCTGCGGCTTCAGTCTCCTTGCGACTGTCGGTGCAAGCGTCCGTCTGAAAGGTCGTCGGATCTTGCTTGGCTCTTTCGCGCTCCTCGGTCGAAAGCTTGTCGTATTGACAGTGGTCCATCTCTGCGGTGCGTGGGTAGGGCTTGTCAACGCGCCGCGGCGGCGGCGAGGGCGGCGGTGCTCCTTCGCTTTCGCCGCAGAACCATTCGGACATAGCCCCGGTGAGGCTGCCGAGCGCCCCTGCCAATTCATCGCGAATGCCACCCGGAAGGATAGGGCTAAACGGCTCGAGTGCGAGCGTCCCCGCGACTCGCCCACCTTCCTCACACAACTTGTCGAACGTGTCGTCGGCCACCGGCAGTGAAGTTGCCGGCATCGCTAGGAGTACTCCACCGTCCACGAGCGCAGCCGAATGCGCGGTCAAATCGTCCTTCGCCACACGCTGGGCCGCGCCGGGAGCACCGAGCGCTACCGCGTCGGCAGTGCTGTGCAGCACTTTGAGCGCGTTGAAAATCGGATCTTTCAGGTCGTCGTAAAGGTCGCTCATTTCGGCAGCGACTCCCTTCAACGGAGGAATCATCGATAGGCTCGAACCGCCAGTGAAGTAAGCGAGCGCGGCGGCGATGATGATACCGACAAGCGCGAGCGCCTCGACGAGCTTGAGGGCGACCAGGACCGCAATCAAAGCAGCCATGATGATGTTCAAAAGGACGATAAAGTTCATGCTGCGCGCGTGAACGACGGCGGCCGTGAGCGCGGCACCATCGGCGCCGTCTTGCATGTGCTCGCGGCGCAAGACGGTCTCGCCGATGCCGATCGCGTAGTAAAGCATCGCCACGCCAAACACGGCAAAGGCCAGCGCCACCAGCATGATGGCGCCGCGGTCGTCAGAGCGAAGGGCTTTGGTCATCGGACTGGGTGCCTTCATCGGACTGGGTGCCTTCATCGGACTTCTCTGGGTAGGCGTAAGCCGCACCCTGGTTGGGCAGAGTCATTTCGGCTTCGAACGCCAGGAATCGGGCGCCTTTGGCTGCCGTGGTTTCTAACCAAGTCGGCAAGCCGGCGTGTGATAGCCGTTCGCGCAGCGTCTCGTGCTTGCCCGTGTCGTCGTGCGTTCGCGCGGGCGCGTCGAGCAGACTGGACAGCGACCGGCACATGAGCGTGCGCACCACGGGAATGCCGCACATCTGCACGAAGGTGACCCGCACCGTGACCGGTTTGTTTCCAAGGATAGGTTCGACCGCGAGCTGCTCGCTTTTCGGATCGTCGTGCACCGTGACCACCGCTGCCGCCTCGACGTACGCTCGTGCGAAAGCGCGTGCGGTCGTGCCATCGCCTTGGAGGCTCGCTTCGAGCGTCGCACCCGCGCCGCCGAAAAGAGCCTCGGCTGTGGGCGCGATGGTGCCGAGAGGACGGAGCGCGGCACCGCGAATAACCTTCATTCGGGCCCCTTGCTGCGGCGGTTTCTTCGAGATCGACGTGGGCGATGGACTCGAGGTGGTTGCGGGCGTTCCTCCTGCAAATGCCGCTGCCAGCATGGAGAGCGGGTCGTCTTCGTTGTTCTTGGGTTGTGAGGCGGGCTTGTCCGATATCCACCCGCGTTCGGCGCCATCGTAATTCTGAGGATCGTCGTCGATCACAACAATGGCAGATCGTGCACCGACGAGCGCCGCGTGGTTTACCACCAGCCTGCCTGCAACAAGAAAGGCCGCCTGACAGATCGCCAGGAAGAGTAGAAAAACGGGCAGGAACGCCAGCAGAAATTCGACGTACACGGCGCCGCGTTCGTCGCGCGGCAAGCTCAGAGCAGCCACGACAGCCACCCGGGTAGATGCGCGGCGGCGACGCTCGTGAGCGCCGCCGCCGCGATGGCAGGACCAAGCCGCATGCTCGTCAGCTCCGCGCCGGTCGGAGCGCTGATGCGCTTCCTCGAGAGGGGTGCCACAACCAGGCGCAAAGAGCCCAGCACCGTCCGCCACAGGTGGCCCGCGAATGCGACCCGCACCAGCGCGAATACGAGCAAGAGTAGCAACGCGCCGAGCTCGATTTCGAGCCCTGCCATGGGTCCGAGCAGCGACCCCAGCGCGCCAAACAACTTCACATCACCACCTCCAATCGCACGTCCACCAGAAATTCGAAACGCGGCCCAGGGCACGCCCGCGCAGAGCAGCAAGCCCACGGTGCTCTCGGTGGCTCCCCAGGCTCCGCGCGTCACGGCGTTGACGAGCAGACCCACCGCGACCAGCGGCAGGGTGAGCCAGTTCGGAATACGGCCGCTGCGCAAATCCGTGACCGCGGCCGCGACGCTCGCGAGGAGCGCCACGGCTTGGAGACCAACAAGGGAAAACATGGTGCGTGCTCCGTGGCTTGCGAGTTACTTTTTGGGCGCCGGCGCCGGGGTACCGCCGGCGGGTGCCGGCGTGTCGAGGGTGTCGATGGCAGCCCCGGACTTTGTGACCTGGCCCGTGATCGAGCTTCCGAAATTCTTCCAGACGCCAATCGCCATCACCGCGATCAGCACCAAGATGATCACGTACTCCACCGTCGTGAGACCGCGCTCGTCGCCGAGCATGCTGTTCTTACCCATTGCCCGACGCGCCAGTTTCATGAACCGATCCATTGCAATCAACCTTTCAAGAGTGGCCCGCCGGACCTTCCGGCAGCCTTTGCTCCTGGTGTCGGCTCCGGCGGGCTAGTCGTTTCCGAATTTCTTTCGGCGGCACCCGAGTCGGCCCGATTCACGGGAAAGGCAGAGAAAGTTGCGCGGTCTGGCCGAGGTACATCCGGACAAGCGGCACCCCCAGCCCAATCACGGCGAGTGTCAGCCCAATGGCTACGGTGGTGAGCAGCACGACGTATTCGACGGTCGCCGTTCCGCGTTGCACGCGTCTTCGGCGCAGGCATCGGCACCTGGGCAGGCGCGGTGGGGACCAGGCAATCCGAAGCACCAAGTCGAACCAGAGACGCAGCGCGAAGTCCGTCATCCCCTCGGTGTCGGCTCCCTCAGCGGCGCCGTTTCTTGGTTTCGTCGCCCCGACGGGGCGGCCGCTGCTGAGAAAAGTGCGTGCCCCTCACTTTTTCACGCAACGGCCCTTGGTCCGAGACCGACCTAGGAATCGTGAGTCAACAGCTCCGAAATCAGCGCGGCACCCCACAACATTTTCGAAAGCCAGGAGTATGAGCGAAGGGATGTCGAACAAGATGGGAGGTCTCCGAGCGCGAATGACGTCCGGCTGGCTGGGCGCCGTCCTCGCGCTCGGCGCCGCGGCGGGCTGCTCCACCACGACGGTCGGACGTGATGCAGCGAGCGCGCACCAGAGCGGCACGATCCTGGATGGAGTCGCGCCGCCCGCCCTGCCTCCGGACGCACCGGGGTCCGAGCGGCCGGCTGCGCCCACAGGGACCCAGGTGCCGTCGCTCGGGCTGCCCCAAGCTCTGGGCAAACGCGACATGCTTCCCTTTCGGGTGGTCGACTCGGCGTTCAGCGCTGCGCTCGACCGCGCGGTGTTTCTAGCGGACGACCCGCCCGCGCTCCACGTGCTCGAGCCAGCGTCGCACCAAACGCGCAGCGTCTTACTCTCCGAGGGCGGCCTCATGCTGTCGATGGCGCCGAACGGTCGCGTTGCAGCAGTGCTACAAAACGGCAAGGTCGCGGTCTTCGACGTGGCAACGGCCGCGCTCCGAGCGACGTACGCCATCAAGCCGAGCATCACGCGCATCATCGTAACCAACGACCGCATCTTCGGTTTGCCCGAGCAAAGCAGCGAGGACTTCGTGGCGCTCGAGCTCGCGACTGGACGGCAAGTCACGGGGACTCGCTCTTTGCAGTGGCTCGGGCGAGGAGTGGTGGCAGGGCCGCTCGCACGAGTTTATGCCCCCACGCGCGGCCTCTCTCCCGGCGACATTGGCCGCCTGCAGACGAACGACAAGGGAGAGGTGACTTGGACGCACTCGCGGATGGCGGCGTACAAACATTCAACGTGCGGCGACCTATGGGCGAGCGCGGATGGTCTGCGCATCTTTTCTGGTTGCGGCAGCGTTCTGCGCGGCTCGGAGTCTCCGGAAATGGACATGGTCTATGACGGTCAGCTCCCGTTCGCCGGCGTGCAGGCGTTGGCACACTTGCCCGGTCGCGGTGAGCTCGCGCTGGTGCCGCGAGCCGATCGCCGGCCGCGTGACGGCCAGATTGAGGCTGATGACCGGCAACTCTTCGTGCTCGCCTACGAGGGCTTTGGCGTTGTCGGGCGCAGCGATCTACCCGTGGTCGCAGGCCCCAACCAAAACTTTCCCACACACGGGCGCGCCGTCTTTGCCGCGCTCGATGGTCGCGCATTCCACATGCTCTTGGAAGCCGACTCCGCTGCTGGTCTGAGCCATGGCTTCGCGCTGATCACACTCCGCCGCGACGGCTCGCCGCTCGCTCCAGCGCTGGCACCAGTCGCCATACCGGCGAAGCCCGTCGCCATTGCCAAGCCCGCGGAAGCGAGCCCCTCGGCTGAGCCGACCGTCACCCAACGCGACCGCTCCTGGCGAGCGCGAGACATGGAGCCCCTCCGAATCTCTCACACCGCCGCCAATGATCTGGTCGATCTCGGTAGTGACCGCAAGCTAGGCAAGTGCGCTGTCTCGATCGGAGAGCCCGAGCGGCTTCTCAAGCAACTCTCTCATCTGCTGTCTGCGGGCGTGACGGCGAGCTACACGGTGCGCGAGCTCGTGGTGGCACGCGAAGCAGCCCGACCGATCTTCGCAATGCTGCTCACAGACTCGGACCGGCGACCGCTAGCCGACTCGCAGGTCGTCGCGATCACCGGCACTCTCGACGCGGAGCGCGCCGCCGTCTGTGTGCACCGCGGCCACGCGAACCTCGACGAATTTCTCGAAGAATCGACCGATCTGCTGTCCGAGATCCAATGGCAGCGCGACTACACCGTGCGCTTCGCCGAGCTCAGCACCGCCTGGTACCGCGTGAATCACGTCGAACGCTACCGCCTCGAAATTCATCTGCCTGGCGTGGTTCGACCGCACGTGCTGAGCGAAGTCGGCAGCGTCGATGTAGCGGTCGGCTTTGAATCGGTGATGATCGGCAGCGAGCCGAGCGGCAACCATCGTCTCATTCGTCGCGGACTATTCGTGTCGCCGGGCACCAAGCTCAGCACCCTCCGTGACATCGAAACGATTGAAGTTGGGGACGACGCGGGAGTCTTGCAAGAGGCAAGCTTTCGCGACGCCAGCCCAGGCAAGAACGAGGACTTGGTCTTGACCCGCACCGGCGCCGGCGTCTATTCACTTGGCCACCGCATCGGCGAGCACGTCGCGCGCTTGCCGTTCGCGAATCGTGGCGATCTCGCTGGTCCGCTCGTCAAGGACCAGCGGCTGCGCGAAGCGGCCGCTAGCCCTGCGCCTTTTGCGTTCACCCTGAGCGAGTTTCGACCCGAATACGCTGTTAGCGCGCCGACGATCGTGAGCTATTCGCACGCCATCACGGACGTGGAAAGCGAGTTGCTGATCGACGCTGCCGGGCACCGGATGATCGGGAAGCTGGCGCGCGATGGTCGACTCGACACCCTTCGCACCGAACGCGGAACCGGAGCGCGCCTCGAGCGCGCGGCAAGCACCGGCGCAGTTCAGCCATTCGGTCCCAGGACCTTCAAGAAGCGGAAAGCAGATCGGAGTCACGCATGAAACATGTTCACAGTGAAATCTTAGCTTTGGCGCTGGCTCTTCCGGCGCTGCTCACGGGGTGCGATGTGAAGGGCGGCTTGAGCGCCTACCTCCACAAGACGGACGCGACCCCAGAACCACCCGCGACCGCTGCGCCACCGGTATCGGGCATTGCCGTAGCGGCCTCGCCGATCCCCCAATCATCGGCACGTTACGTCGGGAGCGCTGCCCAGCCATCGTCGGCACCACCCTCAGCCTTAGCCGTGACGCGAGGCAAGCCGATCAGCGCATCGGCGTCAGTGTCGCCTGCATCAAGCGCCTTGGCGAACGCTCAAAGTGCCCCATCCGTCCTCACAGCACCAGCTGCCGCTCACGCCACCGCACCTTCAAGCGCTCCGCTTGCGACGGCCGCACCCGCAGCGCCACCTCCAATCCCGCAGGTCAAAACCACCGGCCATCGCAACGTCTCGGTCGGTGGCGCGGCAGTCTCAGGAGGCAATGTCTCCAACGCTGCGCGGGTCATCGCTGGGCTCCGCAAGCCTCTGCGCGACTGCTACTCGCGCGATTCTGCGGACACCGAAGGTTCCGTGCGCTTCACCATCAAGGTCGGCCCCACGGGCGCTGTCAGCAGCGTGAACGCGCAGCCCGGCTCGCCCTTCTCGAGCCAGCTCATGGCGTGCACCACCGCCGTCATCCGCGCGGCAAAGTTCGACCCGCCGGAAAACGGTGCTGCGCAGGTCATGGTACCGGCCAGCTTCGTGATCGACTGAGCTAGCCATGCCGCGCGCACGTTGTGGTAGAGGCCGATTGCTGATGGACGATCCTCGTGCCCGCGGCCGGCACCGCACTTGGCTGCTCGCAGCTTCCCTTGCGCTCGCAGCGCAAGTACGCCCAGCCAGCGCCGAATCGAAACCTCCATCGCCGGGGGACAAGTCCGGCACCGGTCGATTGATAGGTCGCGAGCTCAGCGTGGACAAATCGCTCGGCGTGATGCTCGAGCCTGCGGATGGCGACCGCCGGTACCGTGATCGCTTTCGGATACCGGTTTCCAAGGGCTATCCCGCTGCCGTCGTTTGCGATTCGGGTGGCGGCTTACTGACCGGAGCCGATCTCGCAGCGCTCGTTGACGATCAGCGCGTAACGCAGCGCAAAGTTCAGCTCGAGAGCTTGCGCGTGGAGAACGGCTTCCCCGAGTTGCGCTTCGATGTGCGCGGCGTTGCCTCCGGAATCCCGGTTGCGCTCGGTCTCACGGTGCGCCTTCAGGTCGACCAATGGCTGGCCTGCCTCACAGAGCGTGATCCCCGCTTCGTGTCAGACTTTCAGGCGGCGGAAGCGAAGTTTTTGGCCAGCGTGATCTGGAACAAGCCGTCATCTCAAGGATCGGACTTGGTGGTACGCTGCGCCCAGCGACTGACGACGAAGGGTCCCTGGGTTGGTTTCGATTTCAAGCGCGAGCTGGCCGATGGGCCACTTCGACGCTTCCAATACTTGCGAGCGTTTCCAGCAATCGGGTCGGATCTCGACGCATGGACGCCGGTTCTTCGAGAAGAGGTGATCGACGCAGGTGGACGCCTGCTTCAAGTAAAGGAACGGCGCGCGCGCGAGCAGCCCGTCGAGCTGGCTTGGGGCAAGCCCAACGGACACGGCCAGTGCACGGCCCTCGCCGATGGGCTCGAGCTCGTCCGCCCGTGCCTTCCAGCACGCCCTGTAGCTACGACCATCGGGACCGAGTCGAAGCTGAAGCGTTCGCTCGCCTCGGGCGGCGGCTTTCGCTTCGCGCAGCTTGAGGTCCGACCCGAGCTCGATAGGACCGCGCCGGTCGAGGTCTCATACGAGCATCGTGCTGAGAGCGCGCGGGGCGTCGTTTTGAGCCGCATTGGCGGGCACCCCGTGCGCTCGCTTGTGTTCGCGCCCAACGGGCAACTGGTGCGCGAGCGCGTCGGTGGCGACGTCGAAGTCGAATGGATCGCGCAATGAATTGGCCGCGCAGCGCGAGGCGCCCAGCGCTGGCGCCTGGGACGACGAGTTGCTTCGCTACCAGCTGGGTTACGCGCGTGTTGCCAGCGTCAGCGAGGAGGAGCGCTGCTCCTGGATCTCATTGGGATGGTGCTTCGACGAGCACGAGCCGAAGCTGCGCCCGGTCATCCGGGTCATCGAGCGCGGAAGCACCCGCCCGGCAGCCAGTCCAGGGGGAAATTCGTGGCTGCCGCGTACGCTTCCGTTGCGTTTTGCGCGCGGTGGCTGGACGAACAGTAGGGCGACGCGGAGCCAAGGGAGGTTCAGCCCCTGGCTCCGCATCAGCCTGTTCCTTCACCCCGAGTGCGACTCCTTCATCGCCGTGCCTTCAACAACCACGCAGCGACCATCGCGGTAGACGGTCACATCGGTGAGGTAGTCGGCGCCCGACTGTTTCTGGGCCTTCATCACCGCTTCGTCGATCAGCCCGACGTTGTTGTCCTTCGAAGTGAGCGAATCATCGCCCGGACAATACTTGCTCTCGACGTGACCCGCGGCCGTCGCGGAGGTGCCGCTCTCGGCCGAGGCCTCGGTCATCGAGACGGCCGGCACGGTCAGCACCGCGTAGTGCGCGGAACACCCGGTGGCGACGAGCACACCGGCGAGCATGAGCAGAGCTTTCATTGGTATCCAGTTCCCTTCACGATGAGGCAGTGCTTCGAGTAAAAGAAGGCGTCGAAGCCGCCGTCTTCGGTCGAAACGTTGTTGAGGTAGCGGAGCTGATGCTGGGCGCGGGCGTTGGCCATCGCCGTGTCGAGCGAGGCCTTCTCGCCGATCGGGTTGCCCATGACCGCCGCTTGGCAGCTCTCGCCACGCACCGGGCCGACGCTGTGGCCCGTGGCGACGTTGTTGTCGAACGACACCATCTTGACGTTCTTGGCGTATTGATACGACGTGCATCCACTCACCCCGAGGGCGAGCAGCACGCCGAGCACGATTGCGCGAGACATTCACACCATCCTTTCGGCAGCATTGCTGCGTACAGATGGGTGTCGGCTCGAGCCGCGGAGCCGGTTCCGGAAATCGCCACGCGCACGCAGTTTTTTCCGAGCGTGCGGCCATAAGCGTGCACCTCGTCATTTTTCAGGAAACGAACACTCGATCGGCTCCGACATCCCTTGTGCCGAACGAAGTCGCCCACCGAGCTTGGTGGAGCCCTGTCGGAGCGGCGTCAGGCAATCACCGTGCGTTCTTTTAAGTGTGCCCTTTCTTTGGTCGGACTTGTTGCAGTCATTGCTGGCTGCTCGGGTGGCTCGGGCTCCGGCGGGACGAGCTCCGGTTACGGGAGCGAGAACGAATCCGCGAAGGGCCCTTGCTACGAACCGATCGCATTCAACGACCCGGTCGATCTCTACGGCAAGGGCGGTGTGGGTCGATTCACCAGTGAGCAAACCAATGGGAAGGAAATCAAACGGGTGCAGTTCCCGATCTGCTGAGAAAAAACAAAGCAAAATCGATCGGTTAGCGCGAGTGGGTTGAAAGTAGGGGCTCAGTTCCGGCAGATATCCGGTTGCAAAACATGAACACCAACCGGAAAGAACCCCGTGACAAGCA
>JBBRMI010000264.1:0-9780 GCA_038230915.1 Polyangiales bacterium
CGATCTCGCTTCCGGGCACGCATCGGTGACGCCTCGGGAGCCGAGGCGAGCCGCTACCGCATTTCGCTGACCTTCGGCGCGCAAGAGCCCGCAGAAAAGCCCGTTCCGCCAGCCCCTCTATTCGACACCAGCCACCTAGGCACCGTAGGCTTCTACGGAGTGACATGCCGGGGCCCGCCCGCTAGCGAAACCAATTCGCTGCTCAGAGAAGTTTCGCGGCTTGCTAGAAGCCGATCCGGGCGTCCGGGCGACGGAGCTGGGGGCTCGGGGCGGCTCCGAAGCGACCTCGACTCTCACGGCGCGAACCCATGCACGCACGAGCATCGGACTGCTGGACCTGAGCGCGGCAGTCGACGGTCGGATGTTGCGTGACTTTCAGCATCGCAATCGCGGTTCCGTGAACGGTCACGTTGGACAAAAGAAAGAGTATTCGAAAGTCGCTATTTCGAAGTGAACTGCGGCAAGAGCAAGAGCTGGATGCTCTGACGCACCACGGCGACGGCAAATTATTGGCATGCAAAAATGTGCATGACTACTCGTGCACCGTTCGACTCAGGCGGCTCGTCTCGATCTGCAAGACCGACATTGCTCAGCAGTGTTGGCGATCAGTCGCGAGGCGCCAATATCGCACGGGAATCATTCGCATGGAAAATCATAAGAGAACGGCACTGAGTTCAACGCATCTGCTCGGCATGGCCGGCGTGCTGCTGCTGGGGTGCTCCGCAAACGGCGACGCTGAGCCTTCAGACGCTTCCATCCAAGCCGCGCTGGTGTCGGCGACGACGCTCACCTTGATCGACGCCGTTACCGACGCACCAGTGCCCGGTTTCGATCCGATCGCCAATGGCGCGGTGATCGACGCCACGCGGCTCGTGCACGGCACGAGCCAGCTCAACGTGCGCGCCAACATCACGGGCAGCGTCGCCAAGGTGCAACTCGTGCTCGACTCGCAAGCGCCCCACACTGAATCGGTCAGTCCGTACGCGCTCTTTGGCGACACCAACGGCAACTATGCGGCTGGACAAATCGCGCTTGGCACACACACCGTTTCGGCTACGCCCTTCGACGCGGCCGGCATTTCAGGCGTGACTGGCTCCGTGACGTTTAGTGTGGCGAACGGCGGCGGTGGCACCGGCGGAGCTGGAGGCACTGGAGGCACTGGAGGCACTGGAGGCAGCGGCGGCACTGGAGGCAGCGGCGGCATCGCGGGCTCTGGCCCTTCAGTCGAGCAATGGCATCCGGTCGACCTTGCGTTCAGCAGCAACCCGACCTCGGAAACCAACGACACCTTGACGGCAACGTTCGTCGGGCCTTCGGGGCAATCGCTCACGGTGCCCGGCTTCTATGATGGGGCCGGCGTCTGGAAAGTCAGGTTCTCCCCGACTGCGCAAGGAGCCTGGTTCTACACGACGTCCTCTTCACTGGCAGGCATGAACGGTAAGAGTGGCCGGCTGACGTCCGTTCCCAACACCAACCCGAAGGTCCATGGCAAGGTGGGCATCGATCCGCAACACTCGCACTATTTCAAATACGAGGACGGCACGCCTTACTTGATGATGGCGTTCGAGGCGGATTGGTTGGGCATGTTGGACTTTGGCGATGCAGCGATCCCGAAAGCCAAATCCTTAGTCGATATCTACGCTGCACGTGGCTTCAACAACGTCTTGATGAACGTGTACGCCAAGGATACGAGTTGGGAATCCGGCAAAACGTCGTCCTTCGACTTCGGTCCGCCGGCGCAGAGTGTCTGGGGCCCGCAGGGGTTTGGCCAGATGAACCCGGCATTCTTTGCGAACTTCGATCAGGTCGTCGCCTACCTGTTCGATCGAGGTGTGGTCGCACACATCATGTTCAAGGTGTACAACAAGTCCGTCAGTTGGCCCACCAAAGCCTCCGCGGAGGACAACCTTTACTTCAGGCACGTGCTCGCGCGCTACGAGGCTTACCCGAACATCGTTTGGGATTTCTCTAAGGAATCAAACAACGAACCGGACCAAGCCTACAAGACGGGGCGAATTTCTTTCATCAAGGCCAACGACGCCTACTCGCACCTCGTCACCACGCACACGGATTCGGGTTACTATGCTACCAGCGACGCGCGGCGACTCCTGACCCTGCGAACTGATCAAAATCAGAGCGCCTGGTACAGCACGATTATTTCCCACAAAAACGCCGATCCATGGCCGGTCTTCAACTCGGAGTTCGACTACGAAATCGGTAACGATGGGGGCCGCACCTATAGTCAGGCTTCGGACAAGCTGACTTGCTTCAAGCACGCCTGCGAGGTCGCGATGGCCGGCGGCTTTCTTGGCTACTACTACACGTATCACGCCTGGGACGTCGTTCGGTATGCGGAGGTGCCGAACGGACTCGGCTACTACAAGAACCTCTACGGCTTGCTCTCGAGCACCGCTTTCGCCGAGCTCACGCCTTCCGACAACCTGATTGACGGCGCCGGGGACGGCCGGCATTGCCTAGCCAACGCTGGCAAGGAGTACGTCGTTTACTTGGCTAGCAAGGTAACGGCGCGGCTCAACATCCAGAGTGTGCCGAGCGGCGCCACGCTGAGCGGCAAGTGGGTTAACCTCGTGACAGGCGCCGAGCAAGCAGCGGGCCCGCTCGGAAACGGTACGGCGACGGTCGGCAACCCGTGGGCTGAACCCGCGATGCTGCGTCTGTTCCGCTAGAATTGTGGCCGGTGTGCGGGAGCGAATGGCTCAGGAGCTCGTGCGGCTGCGTGGTAGGTAGAGTTTTTGGCGGGGGCTGCCGAGACGCGGCCTGATTCGCAGAAGCTTTTGTGGCGGTAGCGGGTCGTGCTGGGCGGGCGCGGCAGAGTACGGCTAGCTCAGCGGCAGGCGTAGGAAGCGCAATCGCGGTCGACGTGAAAGGTGTGAACGCTGCCGGCGAGCAACGCGTGGGCGTGGCGGGAATCGGGACGCGCGAGCCGTTCGTCCGTGAACGGGATCCAGCCCCATCGTCATTCATCGAGCGCGAATAGCTGAAGGTTCGCGACGACCTGTGATCGGACAGATCAGAGAGGTCAGGATCAAGACGGCGGTCCGTTAGCTCAGAGGCTGAGAACCTTCTGTCGGTACTTCTCGTCGGGGCGATCGGCGATGCGCTCGACCTGCTCTGGCTTGAGAAAGACGGGCCCGCCTAGGGCCGCTGCACCCAACCAGATGTTTGCGACCTTTTCGGCCATCAGCATCGCGGAGACCACGGCTTCGGGAGTGCGACCGATAGTGATGATCCCGTGATTCTCGAGCAGAATGACCCGGGGCGACCGCGCATGCTGCTCGACGAAGGTCATCACGCCCGTGCGTATCTGCCTCGCCAGTTCCAGTCCCGGGTCGGCATAAGGCACGTAAACCGACGCCACACCGCAGCACACAATCTCGTCGGGGACGATGCGGTGTTCCGCGAACTCCCGCGCGCGCGGCGAGCACAAGATCTGGGCAACCGCCGTGGCGTGCGCGTGGCCCACGAACTCCACATCAGGCAGGGACAGCAAGATGGCGTGGAACAGAGCCTCCAGCGACGGCTTCTTGCCGTTCGGGTCGATACGGCTCGCGAAAAGCGCAGCATCGACGTCGCTATCGCCGAGATTGGTGTTTTTCATCAGCTGCAAAAGCGCGCTCATGCGGCATTCGACGACATCGTTCGGCGTTAGCGTGCGAAGACTGGAGCCGCTGGCTTTGACCAGAAACGTGTCGGGACCGACGCGCGTCGATGTGTTGCCCTCGCCTAGAATCGCCATGCGAAGATCATCGCGCCCCAGTTCGTGCGACATACGCAGCAAGGCGGCTTTGCGGTCGACAGCGTCGCGGGCCACGTGATTCTCGAGATGGTCGTTCTGGTTCTGGGTCATTGCATGATCTCCCTCAGCGAAGGCACGAGCTCTCTGACGAGCCTCTGGAGCTCCTCGAGCCGCGCCGCCGATCGCGCCTCGAAACGCATCGTCAGGAGTGGCTCTGTTACGGAGGGACGCGCTAACGCCCAGCCATCCGCAAAAGCGACCCTCACGCCATCGAGAGTGGTGACCTCGCAGGCGGGATTGTCGCGGAAAATTGCCGCGAGAGCCGCCAGCGCCGCGTTCGCCTGTTCGGGTGAGCACGGCAGCCTCAGGTCCGGGGTGATGAAGTAGCGGGGCACGCTGTCAGACAGCGCAGCCAGACTGCGCCCCGCGGCGTGGACGATGTCCAGCATCAACAAAGTCGCATAAAGGCCGTCGTCTCGGCCCAGCTCGCCGAAAAAGAAGTGGCCACTGATTTCACCGCCCAGGATGGCGTTCTTCTTGAGCAGGGTTCCGCGGATGAAGGCGTGGCCGGACTTCTCCATCACTGGGGTTCCGCCCGCCTCGCGCACCTGGTCGGCAACCACACTGGAGCACTTGATGTCGTAAACGACGACGCCGGGACGGTCCTTCAGGGCCGGGCGGGCATAGAGGACCACCGCGATGTCGCTCTCGATGATGCGGCCGCGCTGGTCGACGAAGACCACGCGATCGCCATCGCCGTCGTAAGCCACGCCAAGATCGGCCTTCTCGCGCACGACCACCTCGGCGAGCACCTTCAGATTCTCTGCCACGGCGGGATCTGGGGATCGGTTGGGGAAGCGTCCGTCAGGCTCGCAATTCAGCTCGACCACGTCGTACCCGCAATCACGCAATACGCGCGGCGCGATGTGCGCATAACATCCGTTGCCGGGATCGACGACGATCCGAGCACCGCCTGCGCGCCGAGGAAAGCGTCGCTTCAGGAAGTCTTCGTACGCCCCCCCCACATCCGCACGGGTCACACTACCATCACCCGTGACGAAGTCGGCACGCTCGACCCGGCGACGAATTTCCTGAATGTCGGCCTCGGTGATCGCCGCCTTGCCGAGCGAGACCTTGAAGCCGTTGTCGCCCGGCGGATTGTGCGAGCCCGTCACCATGATGCCGGCGTCGGCGTTCAGGTGATCCTTGGCGAAATAGAATGCCGGGGTTGGCAAGACGCCGACGTCGATTACCCGGCAGCCGGCCGCGACCAAGCCCTCGGTCAGCGCGCCTCTCAACGGCTCGGTGCTGGGCCGCAAATCGCCGCCAACTACCACGGTCTTGCCCGTCAACATCGAGCCGACAGAGCGACCGACCGCCAGTGCGATGGCAGGATCGAGGCCGGCACCGTAACGACCTCTGATGTCGCACGCTTTGAAAATGCTCATTGCGAGTCCTCCAGGTACCCGCGGCGGGATAGCTCTGCGCGAAAGCGGGCATAACGGTCGTCGTAAGCGGCTTTCATTTGAGGACGAGGCTCGATTTTCTTCGTCATTCGCACCATCGCACGCGCCGCGCGAATGACGCCGTCATACGCAATTGCGCCTGCCGCAACGACCGCCGCCCCCATGGCGCCACCGCTGACCGTGGGCACCACCAACGTTTTTTGAAGGACGTCGGCCCGGATCTGCGTCCACTCGTCTACCTTCGCCGCTCCGCCGGCGATGTATACCGTTTCGGACAGATGCGCTCCCAGAGTTGCCAGCACGTCGTAGCTCATCCGCTCCACATACGCTACGCCCTCGAGATGCGCCGTGTACAGCGTAGCCGTATCGGACGCGTCGCCCACAATGAAACCCTCGGCAGACGCGTGGTTGAATGGAAAACGTTCCCCTTTGCGCGTCAGCGGGTAAATGACGAGATTGGTCGGGGTCAGGGCACGTGCCTGGGCGGCCAACGCCGCCAACTGCACTTTGTCGAAACGCCTCGCTATGCACTCGCCGCCCGTGTTGCTGGCGCCCCCGGGCAGCCAGTGACCGTCGGGATGGCGATGACAATAGACTCGGCCCAACGGATCGCGGAGCAATTCGCGCGTGACCCCCTTGATGACAAGCGTCGTTCCGAGCGTGCTATTCCAGTCCCCCACGTCCACGGCTCCGGTGGCTACCTGCGACGCACATCCATCGGTCATCCCCGCCACGACCGAGGTGCCGACGGCGAGCCTGGTCGCATCCGAAGCTGCTGCGGTTATCGCGCCGACTCGCGTTCCCGGCGCCACGACCTTGGGCAGCTTCGCCAGCGGGATTCCGAGGTTCTCTTCGATGAACGACGGCCACCGTCCCTCGAGCAGGTCGTAACCGGTCTTGAACGCGTTGGTGTAGTCGGTGAGCCCGAATTCACTCGACAGGCGGCCGATGATGAAGTCCGTCGGCGACAGCAACCAACGCGCGCGACGGAAGCGCTCGCTGGCGTGACGCATGAGCCACAACATCTTCGGCAGTCCGAAGGACGCGGCGAACTTGTAACCAAGCTTGGACGCGAGCGCAGCCCCGGCGCGATTCACCTCGGCCGCCTCCGCTTCCGAGCGTGCGTCGTTGTACATCACGGCCGGACCGAGCGGGTCGCCGGCGCTGTCGACGTCACAGACTGTTCCGGAGGTGGACGTGACCGACACCGCCTTGATGTCTGAAGCATCGCGACCATTGGCCGCCAGCATCGCCACGCTCTCGCCAATCGCCTCGCAGGCGGCGCGCCACCAAATCTGTGGATCTTGCTCTGCCCATCCGGGGGGAAGATCCGAGGCCGGGGTCAGTGGAAACGACCGCTCGGCCTGAGCAACAATCCGGCCTTGCAAGTCGCATATCAGGGCGCGCGTTCCTTGCGTGCCCACGTCGAGGCCAAGAACTAGCATGCCTCACACCTGCTAGAGCCACACGTCACAGCCGCCTCCGTTCCGAGATCCAATTGGCAATCTCGTTCTTGGTCGTTCAAAAAGACGGCAAGCCCTTCCACAAAAAGATATCGCATCGACAATCGTGTGCGCATCTAGCACACGCGAGGCCCTCAGCAGGGCAACCGCTGCCGCCGCCAGGACAGCCCGCGGTACCACCCTTGCCGCCTGTTCCCGTCTTGCCACGGTAACCGCCGACGTTTGTGGAATGACACGCGACTAGACCCTCTCCATCTTCGTTCGGCGTGGCAGCTCGGTGTGCAGAAAATCCAACGCCGCGCGAATCGCGGCAGAACCCTTGGAGCCCCGGTGAAACATGCCATGCACCTCGATCTTGGGCATCGGGGCGTCGGGCAGGATGCGTACCAGTCGCTTTTTTCGCAGGTCTTCGTCGACAATCCAGAGCGGAAGACGCGCCACCCCCAGGCCTGAAATGGCTGCTTCTCGAATCGCGAAAACGTTGTTCGTGCAGACTCGCCCGCGCACCGAGATGACCTTGGGCCCCGCGTTGGTGTCGAAGGTCCAGTGCGCCGGCATTGTTCCCTGGACGATGCACGGCAACGTTGCGAGCGCCTCTATCGAGAGCGTGCGTCCGAGCTTGGCCGTGAACGGCGGGGCGGCACACAACACACGCTCCACGGTCGCCAGCTTTCGCGCGATCAGGAACGGGCTGTCCGGAGGCGGAGCACCGGCTCGAATCGCCACGTCCACGCCATCGCTGATCGTCGTTGGACAAACGATCACCATCGACGGGGGCTTGCTCTCGCAGTAGCGACCTGGCGCGGGCGTTTAAGGGCACGCGAGAGCAACGAATTCGGGGACAAGCAGCGGCGCTGTGCCGAGCAAAGGTGCGCCTGCTCCGGATAGCGAGCTAGAGCAGCTCGATAGGGCCAACCGACGTCGGCAGCTCGTCGTCGCCGATAGCCGTGGTGTTGCCGTAACCGAGCTGGCCGAAGTTGCTCCGACCCCAGCATTTCACCGTGCCGTCGGACAACAGAGCGCAGGTGTGCGTGTCGCCAGCGGTGATCACTTTCACGGTGAGACCAGCGGTGACGGTCAGCGCATCGACCGACGACGGCAGCTCGTCATCGCCGACATTCTCCACGTTGCCGTTGCCGAGCTGACCGGCGTAGTTCGAGCCCCAACACCGGACAGACTGGTCGGAAAGGAAGGCACAGTTTTGATTGAAGCCGCCCGTGAGCCCGGTCGCGGGGCTGCCGAGGCTGATCGGCTCGACCGATGAGGGCAGCTCGTCATCGCCTATTCTCGTCCTGTTGCCGTAGCCGAGCTCGCCGTCGATGCTGCTACCCCAGCAGCGTACGTTGTTGTCCGAAAGCAGCGCGCAAGTGTGAAAATCACCGCCTACGAGCTTGACCGGAACCACGCCCGGCGTCGTGCTCAGGCTGATGCTGCCCACCGATGAGGGCAGTTCGTCATCGCCAATCGTCTGCGTGTTGCCGTAACCCAGCTGACCGAAGTCGTTGAAGCCCCAGCACTTGGCCGTGTCGTCTGAGAGTAAGACACAGCTGAGGGAGCGCCCCACCATGAGCGCCACTGGCACGACGCCGGCGATCGTGCTGAGGCTCACTGGACCCACCGACGAGGGCAGCTCGTCGTCACCGATGATGTCCATGTTGCCGTAGCCGAGCGCGCCGTGGCCATCCGCGCCCCAGCAGCGCACCGTCGCGTTCGAGAGCAAGGCACAAGTGTGGGCGCTACCGGTGCCGATGGCCGTCGCGGTGATGCCCGAGCTGGGGGCCACGCTCACGGCACCGACCGACGACGGCAGCTCGTCATCCCCCACGTCGGCCACGTTGCCGTAACCGAGCTGGCCGGTGGTGTTCGAGCCCCAACACACCACGGTCGAGTCGGACAAGAGCGCGCAAGTGTGCTCGACGCTCGCGGCGAGCCGACTGACGGTGACGCCCGGCTTGGCGCTGACACTGACGAAGCCCACCGAGCTCGGCAGCTCATCGTCGCCGATATTCTCGGTGTTGCCGTAGCCCAACTGGCCGTGATTGTTCTTGCCCCAGCACTTGACCCGCCCGTCGGAGAACAGCGCGCACGTATGATCGTCACCCGCGGCCAGCTGAATCACCTTGGGCTCCGGCGCGCACCCGGGCTCGCCCACCGCCGGGCAGGCCGGCGCGCCACCGCTTGCCTCGCCGGCCTGGGATTGGCCGGCACTGCCGCCGCCCGCACTGCCACTGCTACCGCCACCCCCAACCGCGAAGGCTCCAGCTTGGCCGAAGGTGCCACCGAAACTACTGCCGCTGAAGCCGCTGCCACCGAAGCTGCTGCGGCCCGCGAAGGCGCTGCCACCGAAGCCGATGCCCGCTGCGCCACTCAACGGCAGCCCGACGCCACCGAAGCCACCACCCGGCACGTTCCCCGGGTCGAGCTCGGTGCGGCCGCACGCAGCGAGCACGATGCTGAACGTCGTAACCAAGGCGCCGCGCGCCGACCACGAGCTTTCTGACCTAGCCTTCGTTTTCACGCTTCTCCAGAATCTCATCACCGGCCGCGATGCTAACGCGCGGGCAGCCGCGCGATCCAGGGCGGGTGTGCGCCTACTTGGTATGCAGGCGGCCCTAACGAGCGTGGAGGCAGCCGTCTTCTTCGCCACTGGCAACCCCTACCGATGGGTCGCGCTCGCGGCGACGATGCTCTATTCAGGCACGGCCCCGTGGCACAAGCGCGAAGGGCGGCCCGCTGCGCAGCCTTGATTGGTGAACGGGCCGGGTTCGGGGTCGGGATCGGCTGATCGGCAGCGGGATGGGGTTCGGCTGGGGCAGCGGCTTCGGGAATGCACAAATTCGCCAACGGCAGCGGCTGGACGCGGCAGCGGTTTCGGTCGGCTCGGGCCTGCTTGTCTTGGGGACTCATGCCGAGAGCGCGGTGCTCAACACCGCGGAGGGTGCGGCTCGGCAAACGCTCGCGGACAAGAGCCGCGTCTACGCCATCGCGCTGGCTGAGGGCTGCGAATGCTGCGCGACCGTCGAAGTGGCCGGCATGCTGGGCGCCTGCTCGCCCGCGCACGTCTCACCAAATTCTCGACACCGCTTTCGCCGAG
>JBBRMI010000265.1:0-9777 GCA_038230915.1 Polyangiales bacterium
CGGCTCCGGCGACGTCAAGTACCACCTCGGTCACAGCTCGGACTTCGTGACCGAGAGCGGCAAGAAGGTGCACCTATCGCTGTGCTTCAACCCGAGTCACCTCGAGTACGTGAACCCGGTGGTGATCGGCCGCACGCGCGCGAAGCAAGACCGCGCCGGTGATTTGACCCGGTCGAAGAAGATCGCGTTCACGATTCACGGTGACGCAGCCTTTGCGGGTGAAGGCGTGATTCAAGAGACGCTGAACATGAGCCAGGTCGATGCGCATACGATCGGTGGCACGATTCACGTCATCATCAACAACCAGATCGGCTTCACTACGCCGCCTTCGCAGGCGCGCTCGACCACGTACGCGACTGACGTGGCCAAGATGCTGCAAATCCCGATCTTCCACGTCAACGGCGAGGATCCGGAGGCCGTGGCGCAGGTCGTGCGGCTGGCGATGGATTTCCGCGACACGTTCCTGCGCGACGTGATCATCGACATGTACTGCTACCGGCGCTGGGGCCACAACGAGAGCGACGAGCCGTCGTTCACGCAGCCGCTGCTCTACGCAGCGATCGCCGAGCGCAAGAGCGTGCGCGAGGGCTATCTCGGCCACCTGACGAAGATGGGGGAAATCACCGTCGAAGAAGCCGACAAGATCGCGGTCGAACGCCGTGAGCACCTCGAGCGTGAGCTGTCGGAAGCGCGCCGCAAAGACTATGTGCGCGTCCAAGACTGGCTCGGCGGCTTCTGGAAGGGCTACCGCGGCGGCGCTGAGAACGACGTGCCCGACGTCGACACCGGCGTCGCGCAGGCGCGCTGCCAAGAGCTGATTCTGCGCCAGCAGGAGCTACCGGCGGATTTTCATCCGCATCGCCAAATCGAAAAGCTTTTGGGCGAGCGCACGGCGATGGGCAACGGCGAAAAGCCGCTCAACTGGGGCGCGGCCGAGCTATTGGCGTTCGCTTCTTTGGTGACCGAAGGCACGCGCGTGCGCTTCACCGGGCAGGACTGCGGGCGCGGGACCTTCAGCCATCGCCACGCCGTCTTGCACGACGTGCAGGACGGGCACACGTACATGCCGCTGTGCCACATGGCGCCCGACCAAGGGCCGATCGAGATCTACAACTCGGTCCTGAGCGAAGCCGGCGTGCTCGGCTTCGAATACGGTTACAGCCTCGATTGGCCGGACGCGCTGGTGCTGTGGGAGGCCCAGTTCGGGGATTTCGCGAACGCCGCCCAGGTGATCATCGATCAGTTCATCGTCAGCGCCGAAGACAAGTGGAAGCGCTTGTCGGGCTTGGTCATGCTCCTGCCGCACGGCTACGAGGGGCAGGGGCCGGAGCACTCTAGTGCGCGGCTCGAGCGCTTCTTGGCGTTGTCGGCCGAGGAGAACATCCAGGTGGTGCAGCCGACCACTCCGGCCCAGTACTTCCACGTGCTGCGGCGCCAGGTGTTGCGGCCGTGGCGGAAGCCGCTGGTCGTGTTTACGCCGAAGAGCCTGTTGCGCCTGCCGCAGTGCGTGAGCTCGCTCGACGAGTTCGCCAGCGCCGGTTTTCAGCGCGTGATTCCGGACATCCGCGGGCTGAAGAAGGCCGCGCGCGTGCTGCTCTGCACCGGCAAAGTGTTCTACGACCTCGAGAAGCGGCGCGCCGAGCTCGGCCGGAACGACGTGGCGATTGTCCGCATCGAGCAGCTGTATCCCTTGCCGGATCGCGTCCTGCGAGCGGCCCTTGACCACTTTGACGACGGCACGCAATTCGTCTGGGTCCAGGAGGAGCCGGAGAACATGGGCGCCTGGCGCCACATGCGCGTGCGTCACGGCTCGATGATGTTTGGGCGTTTCCCGTTTTCGGGTGTGTGCCGCACCGAATCTGCCAGCCCCGCGACCGGTTCCCACAGCGCACACAAGCTCGAACAACAAGAGCTGCTCGAACGCGCTTTCGCCTGACGCAAACGAGCAGGAATCAACAGGGAGTCGGGGAGTCGGGGAGGATTCTTGGATTGCCATCGGCAAACCGAGGCTTCTCCTCGATCCTGAAGCGTCGACCTCACCAGCCCGCCCCCCAAAAAAATCTCCCCGGCTCCCCGGCTCCCTGTTTGCTCGATCTCGAGTCTTCGATTGTTGACGATTGGCGTGTGGCGGCGGAAAGTAGCGCCGCGAATTCCCAAGGAATCTCTGAAGATGCCCATTGAGCTGAAAGTGCCGCCCGTCGGCGAGTCGATCACGGAAGTACAGATCGGCGATTGGTTGAAGGCCGAAGGCGAGGCCGTTTCGCGTGACGAAGTCCTGGTCAAAATCGAAACCGACAAAGTGACGGTCGACTTGCCGGCTCCCACCACCGGTACCATCACGCAGATCAAAGCCAAGAAGGGCACGGTCTGTCAGGTGGGCGAGGTGATTGGCTACATGGAGGAGGGCCCTGCCGCGTCCGCCAGGTCGAAGGTGGCCTCGGCACCGTCGTCGGCTCCCCCCGCTGCCACGGAAGCGGACGCCGCGCCGATTTCCAAGTCCCCGCGCGAGACAATCCCGCCGCAAGGCTTTGCTCGCGTGATGCCGTCAGCTCGTCGTGCGCTGAAGGAGCGCGGAGTGCAAGCGGACGACATTGAGGCAACGGGTCCCGGTGGCCGCGTCTTGAAAGAAGACGTGATGCGCTACACGCCGCCCGTCGCCGCCAAGACAACGGTGAGCGCCGACAAGCACGAAGAAACCGTGCCGATGAGCCCGTTCCGTAAAAAGATAGCGGAGCGCCTGGTGCAGTCGCAGCAGACCGCCGCGCTACTGACGACCTTCAACGAGATCGACATGACGGCGGCGATGGCGCTGCGCAAGGAGTACCAGGAGACTTTCCTGGAGAAGTACGGCATCAAGCTCGGCTTCATGTCGTTCTTCGTCAAAGCGGCGATCGACGCGCTCAAGCTGGTGCCAGCCGTGAACGGTGAAATCCGCGGCACCGACATCATCTACAAGAACTTCTACGACATTGGCGTGGCGGTGGGAGGCGGCAAGGGCTTGGCCGTGCCGGTCATCCGCAGCGCAGATCGGCTGAGCTTTGCCGAGGTCGAGCAGACGATTGCCAGCTACGGCAAGCGCGCCAAGGACAACAAGCTCGAGCTGGCGGAGCTGATCGGCGGCACGTTCACCATCTCGAACGGCGGCATCTACGGCTCGCTCCTGTCGACGCCGATCGTCAACCCGCCGCAGAGCGGTATCCTTGGCCTGCACGCGATTCAAGATCGCCCGATCGCGTCGAACGGTCAGGTCGTCATTCGACCGATGATGTACATCGCCCTGACCTACGATCACCGGCTAGTCGACGGCCGTGAAGCGGTGACGTTTCTGAAGCGCATCAAGCAATGCGTCGAAGCGCCTTCGCGTATGCTGCTCGAGGTCTGAAACCCGCCCGCTAACCTGGCTCGAGGAGACTGCCTTGGTGAATAGCCACGATTTGGTCGTCATCGGTGCGGGCCCCGGTGGCTATGTCGCGGCAATTCGCGCGGCGCAGCTCGGCCTGAACGTGGCCTGCGTCGACGCGGAGGCCGCCCTCGGCGGCACCTGCCTGCGCGTCGGCTGCATTCCGAGCAAGGCGCTGCTCGAGTCGAGCGAGCGCTACCACGAAGCCAGTCACGCGCTCGGCGACTTTGGCGTCAAAGTCAGCGGCGTCGAGCTCGATCTCGAGCGCATGCTGAAGCGCAAAGACGGCATCGTCAACGGGCTCACCCAGGGCGTCGCGGGGTTGTTCAAGAAGAACAAGGTCACGCGCTACCACGGCCGTGGCCGCATCACGGGTTCGGGCCGCGTCGCGGTCGTGGGTCCGGACGCGTGCGAGCTCGAAGCCAAGCACGTGATCATCGCCACCGGTAGCAAGGTCGCACCCCTGCGCGGCGTCGAGCTCGACGGCGATCGGATCGGCACCAGCACCGAGGCGCTTAGTTACCCGTCGGTGCCCAAACACCTGGTGGTGATCGGCGCCGGTTACATCGGGCTTGAGCTCGGCTCGGTGTGGCGGCGGCTCGGCGCGAAGGTCACGGTGCTCGAATACCTGGAGCGCATCTTGCCCGGAATGGATGCCGAGATCGCGCGGGAGGCCGAGCGTATCTTGGAAAAACAGGGCATCCTGTTCAAGCTTGGCGCTCGCGTCACGTCCGCGACGCGCTCGGGCGACGCGGTCACCGTCGGCATCGACGGCCAAGACAGCCTGCGTTGCGATCGCGTGCTGCTCGCCGTGGGGCGCGTGCCCAACACTGACGACCTAGGCTTGGACGCCGCCGGTATCGAGCTCGATCCGCGCGGTCGCATCCCGATCGACGACAATTTTTGCAGCTACGTGCCCGGCTTCTACGCGATTGGCGACGTCGTGCGCGGCCCGATGCTCGCGCACAAAGCCGAGGAAGAGGGCGTGGCGTGCGTGGAGCACATCGTGACCGGCGTGGGTCACGTCAACTACGACGCGATCCCGGGCGTCGTGTACACCCACCCCGAAATCGCTTCGGTGGGTAAGACCGAAGAAGAGCTGACGGCGCAGAACGTGCCGTTCAAGAAGGGCAGCTTTCCGTTCATGGCCAACGGCCGTGCGCGCGCGCTCGGTTCAACCGAAGGTCGCGTGAAGATCCTGGCGCACGCCAAGACCGATCGCATCTTGGGCGTTCACGTGATTGGGCCGCGCGCCGGCGATCTGATCGCCGAAGCTGCGGTCGCGATCGAGTTTTCGGCCAGCGCCGAAGACATCGCTCGCTCATCGCACGCGCACCCCACGCTGGCCGAGGCAATGAAGGAAGCAGCCTTGTCCGTCGATCGCCGGGCGATCCATATCTGAGCGGCCCGGGCGCGAGAGCAAGTCGCCAGTGCGAGCTGGGCAGAGCCGCCGCGCTCAGGCGACGCGGGCGGTGAACGCGAAGGCTGCGGCTTCGGGCGTGGCTTGTCGTTCTTGACCAAGGTCGACCGAAACCTCGAGGCCGGCCGTGCGCCACTCGTCGTGGAGCCCTCGCGCCAACGCAGCGAGCGAATGGCGTAGCCGCCCACCGCTGCGCGGTGAAGTCGTCAGACAGACTCGGCCCGCCTTGTTCTTGGCCATCGCGCCGAGCGAAAGGCCGGCCAGCTTGCGACGCGCAGCGTCGGCGGCCTCGTCGACCCGTTCGTTGCAAGCGATCGCGACGGTCGACAGCTGGATCCCGCGACCGAAAAGGCCGTCGAGACCGTTGGCCACGCGTTCGGCGAAGGCTGCGGGTGCCTCGCCTTCGGCCTGCGTCATGACCCGTCGCACGGCGCCGTCTTCCTGAAGCGTGGGCCACTCGCTACCCAGCTCGACGACCACCAAAACCCCGAGCCCGATGAGCGCGTCGGGCCCGAGCGCCAGTGAGGATGAACGCGACGTCTTTTTGCGCATGATTGCTTCCTATTACCTACACTCATCAATAGGCCTCCCCTCGAAACCGGGCAAAAAATCCGGGTTTTGCCGCCTCACGCTGCCACTGAAATGCGCGCCGGCACACTCGTGGTGCCGCTATCGGTGCTGGAGCGAGGCCGAGCGAGCAAGCAAGCGGTAGACGGACCACGCCGGGCGGAGATCCGCGTGGTAGTATATAAGGTTTGCATGAGTGGGACTTTGTTTAGGATGCGTCCGTTCCTCGCTTCGGCTTTGCTGGGAGCGTGTTTACTCGGCTTGACCAGGCCGGCTTGCGCGCAGAGCGATGAGCAACGCGCTGGTGCCCGAACATTGGCCACGTCGGGCGCTCAAGCCTTCAATGAGGGGCGCTTCAAAGACGCCGTCGACCTGTTCAGCAAGGCCGAGTCGTTGATGCATGCACCGCCGCATCTGCTGTTCATGGCGCGCTCTCACGCCAAGCTCGGGCAGTTCGTGAAGGCGCGCGAGGCGTACCTGAAAATCGTCAAGGAACAGTTGGCGCCGAACGCGCCGCAAGCCTTCCGCGACGCGCAGGCGACCGCCGAAGAGGAGCGCAAGCAGGTCGAGCCGCACATCGGTCGGCTCACCGTCAAAGTCGAGGGCGCCGACGGTGCCAAGGACCTGAGCGTGGCCATCGACGGCCAGCCGATGTCGGTCGTACTGCTCGGTGTTCCGCAGCCGATCGATCCAGGCGATCACACCGTGACGGTCACGGCCACTGGCTTCAAAGGCGCGCCCGCCAGCGTATCGCTCAAGGAAGCCGGTCAGGGAGCCGTTACCGTGAAGATGCAGGTCGACAAGTCGGCGCCGCCTCCAGCGGCGACTCCAGCTGTCGCGGCGGCTGGCGACGGTTCGGTCGTGTCGACGACGCCGAGCGGCGCTCCGCCCAGCGATAGCGGCGCGAGCGGCGGCAGCAATGGCCTGCGCCTTGGCTCGTACGTCGGCTTCGGCGTGGGCGCGGTCGGCGTCGTTCTCGGCACGGTGTTCGTGCTGAAGTCTGCCAGCAAGCGTAAATCGGCTGACCAAGCCGCGGCTCAGTTCGTCACGTGCGACGCCAGCGGCTGTTTGGCAACCACCGACGGCGCGCGGACGGTCAACGGCCTCGACTCGGACGCGCGCAGCGCCAAAACGATCGGCATCGTCGGTTACGTCGTCGGTGGGCTGGGCGTCGCCACGGGCGTCACGCTGTTCGTCCTCTCGAACAAGAAAGAGGAAGCAAAATCGGCCTTCGTGGCGCCCTACCTGGGGCTCGGCGCGGTCGGAGTGCGAGGCGCGTTTTGAGCTTGGCGAGAGCCTTCCCGGCTCGCCCGTTTGGCAGAGTTATCGAGCTTAATTAGAGGAGCAACCGCGGATGGTACAAGTACGAAGCAGTCAGCGTGGCGTGGTCAGGTTGGCGACGAGCTTGGCCTTGGCGGCTTTCGCTGTCCTGTTGGGTGCCGCGGGCTGTTCTGCCGACGCCGGAAGCTCCGAAGCTGTTGGCAGCCAGCAGCAAGCGCTGCTTTGCGGCAAGCTCACTACTTGCCCGCCGAGCGATAGCTGCGGCACCTGGTCCTGCAACGCACTGAGCGGCGGCTGCAACGTGAAGGTGCTCACCCCGGACGGGGACAAATGCAGCGACACCAGCGGAGCCACGGGCGTCTGCGTGAGCAGCCAGTGCGCGGCCGGTTGCTTCGAAAAGGGCAGCGAAAAAGGCATCCTCAAGGTACATCCGGGTACCGACCCAGGAACGTGCGGCGCGAACGGCCAACCGTGTGAGGACTGCGTTGGTACCGACACGTGCACTATCTACCAGTGCGGCGTCAGGCGCGCTTGCAGTACCGGCACCGTTCTCGACGACAAGCCGTGCACGGACAACAGCGGTACCTGCTTCAAAGGCGTGTGCTGTGCGGGCTGCCTCGACGCACAAGGTGTGTGCCAGCAGGGCATTGTGGTGACGGCTTGCGGCAAGAGCCCGCCCGGCGCGGGCCACACATTCTGCAAGAGCTGCGCTGATACCGACCAGTGCACGACCGATCTGTGCAACCAGGACGGTAGCTGCGGCCACGGCGCCGTAACGGACGGCACCTCTTGCGCCGACGCCAACACCTGCGATGGCGACGAGACGTGCCAAGCGGGCAAGTGCACACCGCCCGCCACGTTCAACTGCCCGTCCGATGGCAACGTCTGCCACGCGCCCAGCTGCGACGTGCAAATGAAATGCAGCCAAAAGCTGCTCAACGGCGACGGTTGCCCGGATGCCGACAAGTGCAACGGCGACGAAACGTGCAACAACGGCGTTTGTCAGGCCGGCGTGAAGCCGAGCTGCAACGACAACAACCCCTGCACCGTTGACGCCTGCGATCCCGCGACCGGCTGCACTCACAAGCCGACCGCGGTGGCGACTGATTGCGACGACGGCGATCTGTGCAACGGCATCGGCTCGTGCGACGGCAATGGCAAGTGCGTGACCAAGCCGAGCCAGGTCTGCAACGACAACAACCCGTGTACCGACGACGTTTGCGATCCGGCCAAGGGCTGCACGACCGTGAACAACGTGCTGGCGTGCAACGACGGCGATCCGTGCACCACGGTCGATAAATGCAGCGGCGGAGCCTGCCTGGGTAGCGTACCGGCCAAGTGCGACGACGGTCGCGCCTGCACCACCGACACCTGCACCAAGGGTGTTGGCTGTGCGAATGCTCCGGTTATGGACAACACCGCCTGCGACGACGGCAACGGTTGTTCCACGGGCGACCGCTGCGTGGCCGGCCAATGCAAACCGACTGGCGGCAAGATTTGCCCCGAGGATACCAACCCCTGCACCGTAGCCACGTGTGATCCGAATCAGGGCAGCGTGTGCGGCGTCAAGAACGACGACAGCGCTAAGTGCCAGATCGACAAATGCCATGCGTTCACGCAGTGCGCGGCCGGCGTTTGCCCGAGCAGCGCGCCGATTGACTGCAACGACGCCAACCCTTGCACGTCTGACGCGTGCGACCCACTTACGGGCTGCACGCATGTGGCCGACGACACGGGCAGCTGCAGCGACGGTGACCTGTGCACCAGCGCCGACAAGTGCAAAGGCGGCGTCTGCGTCGTGACCCCGGTGACCTGCACGCCGATCGACGACTGCCACGCGGTGGGTGATTGCAACTCCAAGACGGGCAATTGCGACGACCCCCGCGCGCCCGACGATACCGAGTGCGAGAACGGCAAGGGCTTGTGCAAGACCGGCAAGTGCGAGTTGCTGCCGGGCATGGGCCAAGGTGGTGCTGGTGGCGAGCCCGCAACCGGATCCGCCGGCGAGCCCCCGACGCCGACCGCTGGCGGCGAAGCTGGCCAGCCCGCCGCCGCTCAGGGCGGTGAGCCCAGCACGTCCATGGGCGGGAAAGCTTCCAGCGGCACGAAGGCGACGCCCGAGGGCGGCGACCCGGCTGGAGAACTGCACGTGTTCGTGCGCGCCCCGGGCGGCTGCTCCTGCAACGTCCCGAGCTCGCCGCCGAGCCCTCTGGCCTGGCTGGGCGGCCTCGCATTAGCTGGCGCGTTGGCGCGCCGCCGCCGCCGCCGCGATGCGGCAACCTCGTTTCCCGAAGCCCCCGGTACGCGCTGAAAACCTTGAGGAAAGTGCGTTGTCTCAGCGAGAGTTCAAGCCAATGCCGGCAAAGGAACGTATCCTGGTGTAGCGAGGTGTCTCCATGTCCCTAGAACCCGGCCAAGTCATCGATGGGAAGTACCGAATCGCCAAGATGATTGGCGAGGGCGGTATGGGGGCTGTGTACCTCGGCGAGAACGTCCGCATCAATCGCAAGGTGGCGATCAAGGTGCTGCACGCTTCCTACACCGGCAATGAAGAGGTGATGCAGCGCTTCGAACGCGAGGCGCAAGCAGCTGGTCGGATCGGCAACGACCACATCTTGGAAGTGCTCGATATCGGCCAGCTCCCCGATGGTGACCATTTCATCATCATGGAATTCTTGGATGGCGAGCCGCTTTCCGAGCGGATCAAGAACCACGGTCGGTTGATGCCGCGCGAAGCCACACCGCTCATCCGCCAGGTGCTCGAGGGGTTGGGCGCCGCGCACGCCGCCGGCATCATCCACCGCGATCTGAAGCCGGACAACATCTTCATCCTGAAGGAAAAAGCCGGTGTTCTCGACTACGTAAAGATCATCGACTTCGGCATTTCGAAGTTCAATCAACTGTCGGGCGACGGCATGAAGATGACGCGCACCGGCGCGGTGATGGGCACGCCGTATTACATGTCGCCGGAGCAGGCGAGCGGCAGCGCCGAGGCCGATCAGCGCAGCGATATCTACTCGATGGGCGTGATTTTGTACGAGGCCGTTACCGGTTGTGTGCCCTTCGACGCCGGCACGTTCAACCAATTGATGTTCAAGATCGTGCTGTC
>JBBRMI010000266.1:0-9764 GCA_038230915.1 Polyangiales bacterium
GAAGGAAGAGGGCGGCCGTCATACGCCGTTCTTCACCAACTACCGCCCGCAGTTCTACGTCCGCACGACGGACGTCACCGGCTCGGTGATGCTGCCCGAAGGCATCAAGATGGTGATGCCGGGAGACAACGTCACGGTCGAAGTGGAGCTCATCACCACTGTCGCTCTTGAAGAGCAGATGCGTTTCGCCATCCGTGAGGGCGGTAAGACCGTCGGCGCCGGTGTCGTGACGAAGATTATCGAGTAATTCCGCTAAGTTTGGGGCTGGGTGGCGCGATGCTGCCCGGCCGGTCACACTTGGCCCCCCTCGGACCCCGCGAGCCACGTGCCCGACACCAGACGCATCCCCATCGCACTCTGCTGCAGCGGCTGCGGCGCCCGAAACTACAAGACCACCAAGGCTCGTAAAGACGGCGGGCAACCTCTCCAGCTCAAGAAATTCTGCAACACCTGCAACGCGCACACGGTTCACATCGAAGGCAAGTAACGACAGACCCGGGGCGTCCCAGCCTCACAGCCTCTAGGGGTGTAGCTCAGTTGGTAGAGCAGCGGATTCCAAATCCGCTGGCCGGGAGTTCGAGTCTCTCCGCCCCTGCCGCAAGCCTCGCAAGTTCCGCAGAAGCCGAAAAAGTCCGCAAGAAGAAACGAAGATGGCCACCTCCGACGACAACGACGAGAAACTGAACGACGCCGAAAGCGGCGACGACGAAGTCTCGTCCAGCGAGCCGGGCGAAGCCTTGGCGGTCGCGTCGGAGTCTTCGATCGAAGGCGAAGCGGTCGACGGCGAAGTGCTCGAGGGTGAAGACGGCGAAGAGATCGCCTCGACGCTTGGCTCCGAGCGCTACGTGCACGCCGCCTTCTTCGTCGCCGGCATCCTGGCGGCGTTCATCGCCAGCAAGACGTTCGTGCTCGCCTGGAACAGCCTGTCGGGTTGGTCGGCGGCGGTTCGCGCCGTGCCGCAGCTCGTCAGCTACAGCGAAGAGCAACGCGACAGCATCGGCCTCGTCGCCGGCGCTGTGATCGGCACGCTGACCGTGATTCAGTCGTATCGCAAAGAGACGGTTCGCACCTGGGCTAGCGAAGTCGCTGCGGAGCTGTCCAAGGTGACTTGGCCGACGCGCGAAGCGGTTCTCAACGGCACTCTGGTGGTGGTGGTAGCGAGCGCGCTGGCCACCGTCTACGTCACAATCCTGGACAGAATCTGGTCGTTTCTTACGACCCTCGTGTACGGAGCCTGAGCTATGGAAGCTGCAACCGCGACTCCCGGCAAGAAGTGGTACGTCGTCACGACGTACTCCGGCTACGAGAACAAGGTCAAAGGTGCGCTCCAGGAGCGCATCCGCCAGTTCCACCTCGAGGACAAATTCGGGGAGATCTTGATCCCGTCCGAGCAAGTCACCGACACGCTCAAGGACGGACGGCAACGGGTCAAGGCCAAGACCAGCTTCCCCGGCTACGTGTTCGTCGAGATGGAGATGAGCGAGCACGCTTGGCACATCGTCAAAGACACGCCGAAGGTCACCGGCTTCATCGGCAACCAACGGCCGCAAGAGGTCAAGCCGCCGCACATCGACGACATCCGCAAGGGCATCGTCGAAGGCGCCGTCAAGCCGAAGCCGCGTCACCAGTTCAACGAGGGTGACGAGGTTCGCGTCGTCGTCGGCGCGTTCGCCAACTTCTCGGGCACGGTCCAAGAGGTCAAGCCGGACAAGCAGAAGCTCAAAGTCATGGTCAGCATCTTCGGGCGCCCCACGCCCGTTGAGCTCGACTTTTCACATGTGGAGAAACGCTGAAGACCTGCCCAGCTGTCTAGTTGGCTAGTTACCAAGCGATTCGCAAGGACACACCGTCATGAGCGCCAAGAAGAAGATCAACGCCTACATCAAGCTGCAGCTGCCGGCTGGCAAAGCCAACCCGTCGCCGCCTGTCGGTCCCGCCCTGGGCCAACACGGCGTCAACATCATGCAGTTCTGCAAAGACTTCAACGCCCGGAGCGCCCCGCTGGGCGACACGATCCTTCCGGTCGTGATCACGGTCTACGCGGACCGCTCCTTCAGCTTCATCATGAAGCAGCCGCCTGCGAGCGTGCTGGTGAAGAAGGCGCTCGGCCTGCCGACGCAGAAGAAGCCGGGCTCGGGCTCGAAAGAGCCGAACAAAACCAAGGTCGGTGAGCTCTCGATGGACCAGATCCGCGCGATCGCCAAAGAGAAGATGAAAGACATGAACACGACCGATCTCGAAGCCGCCGCTCGCAGCATTGCGGGCACGGCCAAGAGCATCGGCGTGACGGTGATCTGAAAAGTTACTGGTACGGCGGCGTGCACGCGGTCCAAAGCGTGAGCGTTTCCGACCGTTTCCAGGAGTCGAAAGACGAACCCAATGGCAGTGAAAGAAACAAAAAATCGCAAGGCGGCGGCTGCAAAGCGCGACCCAGCCAAACGCGTAACGGTCGATGAGGCCGTCGCGTTGGTGAAGTCGATGGCCTTCGCCAAGTTCGACGAAAGCGTCGACGTCGCGGTGCGCCTCGGAGTCAATCCGAAGCACGCCGATCAAATGGTGCGCGGAGCAATCGTGCTTCCGAATGGCACTGGCAAGACCGTGCGCGTCCTCGTGTTCGCGCGTGGTGACAAAGAGAGAGAAGCCTTGGCCGCAGGAGCAGACGTCGCCGGTGGCGACGAGCTGGTCGCAAAGGTCCAGGCAGGCTTTCTCGACTTCGATCGCGTAATCGCGACGCCCGACCTGATGGGCGCCGTCGGTAAGCTCGGTCGCGTACTCGGTCCGCGTGGCTTGATGCCGAATCCCAAGGTCGGCACGGTTACCTTCGACGTCACCAACGCCGTCAAGGAAGCCAAAGCCGGCAAGGTCGAGTACCGCGTCGACAAGGCCGGCGTCGTGCATTGCCGCATCGGACGTAAATCGTTCGACCAGGCGAAGCTGACCGAGAACGCGATGGCGCTGATTGGTGAGCTACTCGCCAAGAAGCCGTCGACCGCCAAGGGCATCTACATGCGCAGCATCACGCTGAGCAGCACGATGAGCCCGGGCGTTCGCATCGACACCGCGACCGTCGTGTCGAAGGAAGAGGACGACTGATGGAACGCACTCAGAAAGCCGAAGCAATCAAGGTCATTCGTGACCGCTTCGATCGCATGAGCTCGGCGGTTTTCCTGGATTTTACCGGGATGACGGTCGAAGAGGTCTCCAAGCTTCGCGATGTGTTTCGGGCCAAAGGCATCGAATACAAGGTCGTGAAGAACAAGCTGGTGCAGCAAGCACTCGCCGATCAGCCGTGGAGCAAGGGTCTCGCACCCGTCCTCCGTGGCATGACCGGCGTGGCTTGGAGCTTCGAGGAACCGAGCGCTGCCGCTCGGGTCGTCAAAGACTTCGTCAAGGACAACGAGAAGCTCAAGGTGAAAGCCGGGCTGCTCGAGGGCCAGATTCTGAGCGGCAAAGCCGTTTCAGAGCAGCTCGCGACCTTGCCGAATAAGGAAGAGGCGCGGTCCATGTTGCTCGCGACCATGATCGCTGCACCGCAACGTTTCGTCATGCTGCTCAATGCCCCCGGTCGTGACTTCGTCGGCGTCCTCGCCGCGAAGGCACGAAAGGACGGCGGAAGCTAAGTTCCCCGTCGTCTCGCTAACCCAAAGTTTTAATAAGTTTCGTTCGTAGGAGTACTAAAATGGCTGAAATTTCTCGTGACCAGGTCGTCGACTTTCTCTCCAACCTCCCGGTGATCCAGATCGCCGAGCTCGTCAAAGAGCTCGAGACGAAGTGGGGCGTCAGCGCGGCTCCCGTCATGGTGGGCGGCGGTGGCGGTGGTGCTGCTCCGGCAGCGGCCGTCGAAGAGAAGACCGAGTTCACGGTCGTCCTCGCCGACGGCGGCGCCAACAAGATCAACGTGATCAAGGCGGTCCGCGAGATCACGGCCCTCGGCCTCAAAGAAGCCAAGGACCTGGTCGAGGGCGCTCCCAAGGCGATCAAAGAGAACATCGGCAAGGAAGAAGCCGACGACATCAAGAAGAAGCTGGAAGCCGCAGGCGCCAAGGTCGAGGTCAAGTAGACCAACATTGACCAGTCCCCTCACTCCCATCTGCAGCGCCACCCGCCGATCTCGGGTTTGGGCTTCGTTTGGGCTGCGGTCCGGTGCTCACGTACAGAAGTACGTTCCGCTCCGGTCCTCGCCCAAGCCTCGCCGAGACCCGAGCTTGACGGGTGGGTTGGCTGTGGCGTCCTTAGCCGATTCGGCTGGGGCGTGGATTGAGTCTGGTCAATCGATCGTGGATCAGTTGTTTTTTTCCTGGCCTTCGGGTCGGGGTCTGTTGGAAGCGCGCGTAGTTAGCTAGCGCACCCGCGGGTCGGTGGACTGTCCATCGTACCCGCTATGCGCGTTTTGGAGGTTTCGCATATGGCGTCCAAGGTCCAGTCGAATTTTCGACATCGCACGAACCTCGGTCGTGTTGACTCGATTGTCGATATCCCGAATCTGATCGACATTCAGAAGAGCAGCTACGACAAGTTCCTGCAGACGGACGTTTCTCCGCGCGAGCGGAAGGAAATGGGCCTCGAAGAGGTCTTCCGTAGTGTCTTCCCGATCAAGGATTTCGATGGGACGAGCGAGCTCGTCTACGTCTCCTACAATCTGGAGAAGCCCAAGTACGACGTCGACGAGTGCCGCCAGCGCGGCATGACGTTCGCGGCACCGATCAAGGTGACGACGCAGTTGATGGTCTACGATACCCGTGAGGGTGGCGAGCGCATCGTGCGCGACATCAAGGAGCAAGAGGTCTACTTCGGCGAGATTCCGCTGATGACGGAGACCGGTACGTTCATCATCAACGGTACCGAGCGCGTCGTCGTCTCGCAGCTGCATCGCAGCCCGGGCGTGTTCTTCGATCACGACAAGGGCAAGACGCACTCCAGCGGCAAGCTGCTCTACAGCGCCCGCGTGATCCCGTACTCGGGTTCGTGGCTCGACTTCGAGTTCGACCACAAAGACATCATGTACGTGCGCATCGACCGGCGTCGGAAGATGCACGCGACGGTGTTGCTGCGCGCCCTGGGTTACAGCACCCAGGAGCTGCTCAACTATTTCTACTCGACGGAAACCGTTTATATCGAAAAGGGCGGCAAGTTCTCGAAGAGTATCGAGTTCGATCTGCTCCCCGGCCAGCGCGCCACGCGCGACATCAAGGTCGGCACTGAAGTCGTCGTCAAGAAGAACACCAAATTCACGCGCGCCGCGATCAAGAAGCTGAAAGACGCCGAGCTCGATCGCTTGCCGAACGAGGCCTCGGATCTGATCGGCAAGGTCAGCGGCGAGGACGTGATCGACAAGGAGACCGGCGAGGTCTTGCTCGAGTGCAACGAGGAAGTGACCGAGATCACCCTCGACCGCCTGAAAGAGGCGGGCGTCACCGAGTTCAAGGTGCTGTTCATCGACGGTCTGAACGTCGGTCCGTACCTGCGTGACACCCTGATCGCCGACAAGGTCAAGACGACCGAAGACGCGATTATGGAGATCTACCGGCGCTTGCGCCCGGGCGATCCGCCGACGCTCGAGACGGCCAAGCAGCTTTTTCAGAACCTGTTCTTCAACCCCGAGCGCTACGACCTTTCGGCCGTCGGTCGCTTGAAGCTGAACTACAAGTTTTACCGTGACATGCCCGAGGACCAGAAGCCTGGTCTGGAGGCTACCGTACTCACGCCAAGCGACATCCAAGAGACGGTTCGGCACCTGATCGAGCTCAAGAACGGGCGCGGTTCGGTCGACGACATCGATCACTTGGGTAACCGCCGCGTACGCGCGGTCGGCGAGCTGATGGAAAATCAGTATCGCATCGGCCTGGTGCGCATGGCTCGCGCGATTAAAGAGCGCATGAGCGTGTCGCAAGAAATCGACACGTTGATGCCGCACGACTTGATCAACGCCAAGCCGGTCGGCGCTGTCGTCAAGGAGTACTTCGGTAGCTCGCAGCTCTCGCAGTTCATGGATCAAACCAACCCGCTCTCGGAAGTGACGCACAAGCGTCGGCTGTCCGCGCTGGGACCTGGTGGGTTGACACGTGAGCGCGCCGGCTTCGAGGTGCGCGACGTGCACGCGACGCACTACGGTCGCATCTGCCCGATCGAGACGCCTGAAGGTCCGAACATTGGGCTTATCGCGTCGCTCAGCTGCTTTGCCCGCGTGAACGAGTACGGCTTCGTCGAGACGCCGTACCGCAACGTGAGCGACGGCCGCGTCCACGACGAAGTGCAGTGGTTCAGCGCGCTCGAAGAAGAAGGCAAGTACATCGCCGCGGCCGCCGCGGATATGGACGACAAGGGCAGGTTCAAGGACCACTTGGTGCCCGCCCGCCTCAACGGTGATTTTCGGATGACCGTTCCGGATCAAATCCAGCTGATGGACGTGGCGCCGAACCAGATGGTGTCGGTGGCCGCGGCGCTGGTGCCGTTCCTCGAGCACGACGACGCTAACCGCGCGCTGATGGGCGCGAACATGCAGCGCCAAGCGGTGCCGCTGGTTCGCACCGAAGCGCCGCTGGTCGGCACCGGCATGGAAGGCCGAGTCGCGATGGACTCGGGTGTTTGCGTGATCGCCAAGCGTGATGGCTTGGTCGTGAGCGTCGACGCCGAGCGCATCGTGGTGCGTGCCGCCGAGGGCGAGGGCGACGAGGTGCCGGATATCTATCCGCTCACCAAGTACCAGCGCTCGAACCAGAGCACTTGCTACAACCAGAAGCCGGTCATCAGCCGCGGCGAAACCGTCAAGAAGGGCGACGTGCTCGCCGACGGTCCCGCTTGCGACATGGGTGAGCTCGCGCTCGGTCAGAACGTGGTCGTCGCGTTCATGCCCTGGCAGGGTTACAACTTCGAAGACTCGATTCTGGTGTCCGAGCGCATCGCCAAAGACGATGTGTACACCTCGGTCCACATCGAGGAGTTCGAGTGCGTCGCCCGCGACACCAAGCTCGGCAAAGAAGAAATCACCAAGGACATCCCGAACGTCGGTGAAGAGGCGCTCAAGGACCTCGACGACTCGGGCGTCGTGCGCATCGGCGCCGAGGTGAAGCCGGGCGACATCCT
Organism: Polyangiales bacterium; assembly: GCA_038230915.1. Taxonomy (GTDB): domain Bacteria; phylum Myxococcota_A; class Polyangia; order Polyangiales; family Polyangiaceae; genus PMG-095. The sequence goes on from JBBRMI010000266.1 coordinate 7,084, forward strand.
GGTTGGTAAGATCACTCCGAAGGGCGAGAGCCAGCTCTCACCGGAAGAGAAGCTGCTGCGGGCGATCTTCGGCGAAAAGGCCGGCGACGTGCGCGACAGCTCGCTCAAGGTCCCGCCGGGCGTCGGCGGCATCGTGATCAACGCTCGCATCTTCTCGCGCAAAGGTACCGACAAGGACGAGCGCGCCAAGGCGATCGAAGACACCGAGAAGCTGAAGCTCGAGCGTGTTCGCGAAGAGGAAATGAAGATCCTCCGTGACTCGTTCTTCCGCAAGATCAAGCGCGTCCTCGGCGGTAAGACCACCGGCGGCAAGCTGGTCGACGACAAGGGCAAGGTCCTCCTCAACAAGGGCGCTGTCCTGACCGACGCCGAGCTCGAAGGCGTTCCGCAGAAGTACTGGGGCGAAATCCCGGTCGAAGAAACTGCAGACGAAATCAAGCAACTACTCGGTGATCTCGAGACCCTGCTCAAGGGTCGCGAGGAGCACTTTGCCGACAAGATCGATCGTCTGTCGCGCGGCGATGAGCTGCCGCCAGGCGTGATCAAGATGGTGAAGGTCTATGTCGCGATCAAGCGCAAGCTGCAGGTCGGCGACAAGATGGCAGGGCGCCACGGCAACAAGGGTGTCGTCTCGCGCATTCTTCCGGAAGAAGACATGCCGTACCTGGAAGACGGCCGCCCCGTCGACATCGTGCTCAACCCGCTCGGTGTGCCTAGCCGCATGAACGTTGGTCAGATTCTCGAGACGCACCTCGGTTGGGGTGCTCGCGAGCTCGGCCGTCAAATCGACAAGGCCATCGAAGACAAGTTCGGTCTCGAGAAGCTTCGCGCCCGGATGATCGAAATCAACCAGCAGGATCCGAAGTTCCAGAAGGTCATCAAGACCTTGCCGGAAGCGGAGCTGAACCTGCTGGCCAAGAAGATGCGGCGTGGTTTGTTTATGGGTACGCCGGTGTTCGACGGCGCCCAAGAGAGCATGATCAAGCAAATGCTCGAGTTGTCGGGTCGCTCGACTTCCGGGCAATCTATTCTGTTCGACGGTCGTACGGGCGAGCCGTTCGAGCAGGATGTGACGGTGGGCATCATGTATATGCTCAAGTTGCACCACTTGGTGGACGACAAGATCCATGCTCGTTCAATCGGACCGTACTCGCTCGTCACGCAGCAGCCGCTGGGTGGTAAGGCGCAGTTCGGTGGTCAGCGTCTTGGTGAAATGGAAGTCTGGGCGATGGAGGCGTACGGCGCCGCCTACGCTCTGCAAGAGTTCCTGACCGTCAAGAGCGACGACGTGCAAGGCCGCACACGCATGTACGAATCCATCGTCAAGGGCGAGTACCAGCTTGAGGCAGGCCTGCCCGAGAGCTTCAACGTTTTGATCAAAGAGCTGCAGTCGTTGTGTCTCAACGTCGAGCTCGTCGAGACGGGCACTCAGCCCGGCGCGGCCACTGCAGCGGAAGACTGATTCAGCGGAACTGAAGGAAAAACCATGCGAGATATTTTCTCCTTTTTCGAGAAGCCGAAGGATCCGCTTTCTTTCTCTGCCATGCGCATTTCGTTGGCCAGCCCGGAGAAGATCCGGGAGTGGTCCAACGGCGAGGTAAAGAAGCCCGAGACGATCAACTACCGCACGTTCAAGCCCGAGCGAGACGGCTTGTTCTGCGCGAAGATCTTTGGCCCGGTCAAAGACTACGAGTGCATCTGCGGCAAGTACAAGCGCATGAAGCACCGCGGCATCGTGTGCGAGAAGTGCGGCGTCGAGGTGATTCAGTCCAAGGTGCGTCGTGAGCGCCTCGGTCACATCAGCTTGGCCACGCCGGTCGCGCACATCTGGTTCTTGAAGAGCCTGCCGTCGCGCATCGGCAACATCCTCGACATCACGCTCAAGGACCTGGAAAAGGTCCTGTACTGCGAGGCTTACATCGTCATCGACGCGAAGAGCACGCAGCTCGAGCGCGCCGAGCTGTTGAGCGAAGAGCGTTACGCTCAGCTGCTCGACGAGTACGGCGACGACGCCTTCGAAGCCGGCATGGGCGGCGAAGCAGTGCTCGAGATGCTCAAGCGTGTGGACGTCCACGGCCTGAGCGAGATGCTGCGCCACGAGATGCGCACATCGACCAGCGAAGCGAAGCGTAAGAAGTACGCCAAGCGGCTCAAGGTGGTCGAAGCCTTCCGCGGCTCGGGCAATCGCCCGGAGTGGATGATGCTCACGGTGATCCCAGTTCTACCGCCAGATCTGCGCCCCTTGGTGCCACTCGATGGTGGGCGCTTTGCCACCAGCGATTTGAACGATCTGTACCGTCGCGTCATCAACCGCAACAACCGCCTCAAGCGCCTGCTCGAGCTCAACGCTCCGGAAATCATCATCCGGAACGAGCGCCGCATGCTGCAAGAGGCAGTCGATGCGCTGTTCGACAACGGCCGTCGCGGCAAGACCATCACGGGTCCGAACAAGCGCCCGCTCAAGTCACTCAGCGACATGCTGAAGGGCAAGCAGGGCCGCTTCCGTCAGAACTTGCTCGGCAAGCGCGTCGACTACTCGGGCCGCTCGGTCATCGTCGTCGGCCCGACTCTGAAACTGCACCAGTGCGGTCTTCCGAAGAAGATGGCGCTCGAGCTGTTCAAACCGTTCATCTACAACAAGCTCGAAGAGCGCGGCTACGTCAACACCATCAAATCTGCGA
>JBBRMI010000267.1:0-9673 GCA_038230915.1 Polyangiales bacterium
GCAAGAGCCCGCAGAAAAGCCCGTTCCTCCAGCCCCTCTATACGACACCAGCCACTTAGGGCGTGTCCCTGAAATCTGGATCCCCGTAAACGTGCCCGTGCCCGTGCCCGTGCCCGAAAATGCTCGCGGTTTCTTCAAGGTTCTCTTGGATAGGCAGAGGTTCCTGGCGCGGGCCTGGCCCGCGCGCGCCGCGCCCCGCTGGGCGCGCAAACAAGGCCTACACACCAAGGAACGCTCAAAGATGAGCCTCACGGACCGTCGGGCACGGGCACGGGCACGTTCACGGGCACGCAAGAGCAGAACGAATTCGGGGACACGCCCTAATGGCCAACCCATCGGCACGTCGCTCCTTCCACGGACCCCTACACACCGCTCGCCACCCCGCACCGAAGCGGCCCGCGCCTGCGCCATCACGCCCGCTCGAGCTCGAACTCGCGCCAGCGCCCCCCAGCGCTAGCTCACTCGGTCGCGCGGTGCCGCAAGCCGCCCGCGTCGAGCCTCCAACCACCAGCGAGCGCGAGCGCATCCTGGCCGGCGTGCTCTCCGCCCTGCAGCACCTGACCAGCGCGAACCGCTGACGCTCGAGCACGAGACGAGACGAGACAACAGGAAGACGGGAAGGCGGGAAGAGTTTGTTTGTTCGAGAGGGCGGACGAAACGGTGGCGTGAGGTTGTTGGGGATAGGCCCGGTTCGCGGCCCAGCTGGGCCGCATCGAACCAAACGAAACTGGGCCTCCCATTCAAAGGCTGACCAGTCGCGATGCCCTTCCAGTAATCCCACCCAAAAATTCTCGAACCTTCCCGCCTTCCCGCCTTCCTGTTGTTTTCCCCGTTCGACCCGTTACAGTTCGCGCGATGCGGCGCACGGCGGATTTCGTCAGTTTTTCGGCGACCGAGGTTGGCAATTTTCTGGCTTGCCAGCACCTCACGTCGCTCGAATTGCGCGTCGCGGATGGCAAGCTCGAGCGACCGGCGCAGAACGATATCGAGCGGCGCTTGCTGGAGAAGCGCGGGCTCGAGCACGAAGCGCGCGTGTTCGCTCATTTCGAAGCCACCGGGCACACCGTCGTTACTATCAAAGCCGCGCCCGGCGCCGAAGGCATGCGCCGAGCCGCCGAAGACACGCTGGCGGCGATGAGTGCCGGCGCAGAGCTAATCTACCAGGGCACGCTTTTGACGCCTGGCTGGGTGGGTCGTCCGGATTTCTTACAAAAGGTCGCGGGCGGGGCAGGGCGCTGGGACCACCACTACGAGCCGGTCGACGCCAAGCTGTCGCGCGAAACCAAAGCGCGCGCGGTCCTGCAGTTGTGCGCCTACGCGGACCAGCTGACCGAGCTGCAAGGCGTGTTTCCGCGGCAATTTCACGTCGCGGGTGGCGGCCCGGAGCTCGTGCCGCTGGCGCTTCTGACCGCCGACTATGTTGCCTACTTCCGCAGCGTGCGGCAGCGCATGCAAGCGTTCGTCGCCAGCGCTACCGCTGCGACCGAGCCCTACCCAGAGCCGGTCGAGCACTGCGCGGTGTGCCGCTACTGGAAGCGCTGCGAAGATCGACGGCGCGCCGATGACCACCTGTCGCTGGTGGCCGGGATTACCCGTCGTCAGCGCGATCGCTTGGGGCTGGCCCACGTCACGCGGCTCGAACAGCTCGGTCTACTCGATCGCGAACGGCGCATCGAGGGCATCCAGACGGAGTCGCTCGATCGCGTGCACGAGCAAGCGGCGCTACAGCTCAAGGGGCGCCAAGAAAAGCGCGCCATCTACGAGTTGTTGCAAAACGACGTGCCGGGCATCGGCTTGGAAGCGTTGCCCAAGCCGACGCCGGGCGATCTGTTCCTCGATCTCGAAGGCGATTCGTTCGTGTTCGACGATGGGCTCGAATACTTGTTCGGCTTGGTCGATTTCGGCGAGCCAGAGCTGGACTTCACGGTGCGCGACGCGCCCGGCCCCACACGTTATCGGGCGTTTTGGGCCGTCAATCGCGCCGAAGAGCAGCGCGCCTTCGAGCAGGTCATCGACCGTGTGCTGCTCGGGCGCCAAGAATTCCCGAATTTGCACTTGTTCCATTTCGGGCACCGCGAGGCCGACGCGCTGAAGAAGTTGTCGTGCCGCCACGCGACGCGCGAAGCCGAGGTCGATCAGCTGCTGCGCGAAGGCGTGCTGGTCGATCTGTTGCCGATTGTGAGGCATGGTCTACGCGCATCGGTCGAGAGCTACAGCTTGAAGGAGCTCGAGAGCTTGCACGGCTACCTGCGGGCGACGCCGTTGCGCGCTGCGGCGCGCGCCATGCAACTGTTCGGCTGGTGGCTGGAAACCGGCGACGACGCGGTTTCGGTCGGCGACTTGAAGTCCGCCGTCCAAAGCTACAACCAGGACGACTGCCTCTCGACCGCGCAGCTGCGAATGTTCTTGGAGCGCCTGCGCGGCGAGCTGGAACGAAAGCGCGGCGTGACGCTGCCGCGGCCGCAGCGACCCGATACGAAGCCGCAAGACGAGCTCAACGCTCGGCAACAGGTGACGGCCGCACTGGCTCGGCGCTTGACCGAAGATCTCCGGCACCCGCGCGCCGCGCCGCGGCAATTGTTGGCGAATTTGCTCGATTTTCACTGGCGTGAAGCCAAGAGCGGCTGGTGGGAGCACTACCGCGCGCTCGAGCTTCCGCCCGCCGATCGACTCGAAGACCGCAGCTGCATTGCCGATCTTCGCTTCGTGAAAGAGCTCGCGAAGGTCAAGCAGTCGATCGTGTACCTGTACGAGTTTCCGGAGCAGGAGCACTCGCTGCGCACGACCCCGGAGCCTTGCGATCCGGATACCGGCAAGCCCCCCGGCAGCGTGGTCGAGGTAGGCGCGCGGCACGTAAAGATCAAGCGCGGCATTCGATCGGCGACCGGGCACCCGCGCGCGCTGATTGTCGGTAAGCCCATCGACAGTAAGCCGTTGCCCGAAAGCTTGCTCGCGCTCGGGGAGGCGGTGTTGCTCGATAAGCCCGGTTTCGAAGCCGCCAAGGCGTTGCTGTTCCGCACGCCGCCGTCGGCGCTGGCTTCCGCCGCGCTGAACCGTGACGGCGAGGCGCCAGAAGAAGCCTTGGCGCGCTTGGCCCGTGGCCTCGACGGCAGCGTCATCGCCGTGCAGGGCCCACCCGGCTCCGGCAAGACGTACCAGGCCGCGCGCATGATTTGCAACCTTTTGAAGCAGGGAAAGCGCGTCGGCGTGACCGCGAATAGCCACGCGGTGATCAAGAACCTGATCGAGCGCGTTTGCATCCAGGCTGCCGAAGCGGGTGAGCCAGAGCTGGCGCGGGCGCTGCACCTGGACGTCGAAGACGACGACGAGAAAGCCTGGCCATTCCGCATCGACGGCAACAAGGAAAAAGCCCGCGCCGAGCTCGAAAGCGGCACCGTCAACGTGCTGGGCGGCACCGCGTGGACCTGGGCGCGCGCTGACTTCGCGGGCAGCGTCGATGCGCTAGTGATCGACGAGGCGGGGCAGATGGCGCTCGGCAATGCGTTGGCAGTGGCACGCGCCGGCCGCGGCTTGGTGCTGTTCGGTGATCCGGCGCAGCTCGAACAGCCGCAAAAGGGCGTGCATCCGCCCGGCGCCGAGGTGTCGGCGCTCGAGCATTGGTTGGGCGGTGACGTGCTGACGATCCCGCCGAGCTTGGGCGTGTTCTTGCCAAAAACGCGTCGCTTGCACCCGCGCATCTGCGACTTCATTTCCGCGACCTTCTACGAGAGCAGGCTCACCACCGACCCGAGCCTAGGCCTCGAAAACCAAGCCGTGACGCTGGCTGGAGAAGCGCCCGCGTCCGGCGTGCGCTTCGTGGCGGTGGAGCACCGCGGCAACACGAATCAGTCGGCCGAAGAGGTGGCGGCGGTACAGCTGCTGGTCGAGCGCATCTTGGCCGAAGGCTCGCTATTTCAGCCGCGAAAGGGCGCTGCGCGGCAACTCACGCCGGCCGACGTGCTGGTGGTGGCGCCGTACAACGTGCAGGTCGCGGCGCTGCGGCGCGCTCTACCCGAGGGCGTGATGGTTGGCACCGTCGACAAGTTCCAAGGCCGGGAGGCGCCGGTCGTCATTTATTCGATGACCAGCTCCAGCGCAGAAGACGCGCCGCGCGGTTTGGAGTTTTTGTACAGCGGCAACCGGCTAAACGTCGCCGTTTCGCGCGCTCAGGCGCTGTGCATCCTGGTCGCGAGCCCGGAGCTGGCCCGCGCCTCATGCAAGACGCCGCAGCAGATCAAGCTCGTCAACGCGCTGTGCGCCTTCTTGGAGCAGGCGTCGCGGTGATGCCGGATTGGGATCGGCCGGCTACTTGCGAGCTTGTTCGGCGGAGCCGCCAAAACCGTAGCGCTTGAGCAGCGCCTGGCCGTCGCCCGATTCGACGAGCTTGGCAAATTGACGCGCGCCGTGAGCGTTCTTGCCGTGGCGACACACGACCAGTGTTTGCTCGAGCGGGCCGTACAGCGTCGGATCGACCGGCAGCGCGCTACCCGTGCCGTCGTTAGCGACCAGCGACAAGGCGACGATCGCGGCGTCGGCGTTGCCTGTTTGCGCGAACTGCAAGGCTTGGCGCACGTTCTCGGCTTGGACGATCTTGGGTTCTAAGGCGGACCACAGCCCGGCGCGCGTCAAAGCTTCACGCGCGGCCTTGCCGTAGGGTGCGTGCTCGGGGTTGGCGATCGCGATGTGCTTAATGTCCGGGTTCTTTAGCTCGCTGAGCGCGTGCACGGCCAAGCCGCCCCGCTTGGACCAAACCACGATGTGACCGCGCGCATACAGCACCTTGGTTGCGCCGTCGCACGCGCCAGCTTGCACAGCGCCATCGACGAACGAAGCGTCAGCGGCGGCGAACAGATCGAACGGCGCACCTTGGCTCAGTTGCTTGGCGAGCGCACCCGAGGCGCCGAAGGAAAAATTTACCTTCTGACCGGTGCGCGACTCGAACAGCTTGCCCATCTCTTCGAATGCCAGGCTGAGGTCGGCGGCCGCGGCAACTTGGATTGGTTCCTCGGGCTTGGGGGCGGGGGTTTTGCAACCCACGGCGAGCGCCGTGGACAGCAGCATTGCGGGGACGAAGGGCAGAGCGCCGTCGGGGGGAACCATGCCCCGACGCTGTAATCTTTTCGGCGTCAGACGGCTAGACGAGCTCGCGTCGGCGGCTGGCAGCAGGCGAGAAAATTGCAAGATTGGGGCCACTTTCTGACATCAAACAGTAGTTTCTGGTCTCTTCCGCTGCGCCTCGGGCGACTTTCTTTCATGGGCATCCGATGCGCATGACCCGAAGTGTTTGTTCCGCGTCGCCGGTCGCACATGGCCAAATTCCTACCCGGGCGGCGTGTGCTTCGGCACAAAGCTTCGGTGAATGCCGTGGTGCCAGCTCGAACGTGTCGTGCCAGCGCGAGCGGAACCAGAAGCGTTGGTTGTCGAGCGTATTGGGGTCCTCAATGATGATCGGAGTTCCGGGAAGATCCGACCCAACCTGTACGTCGAGTGAGAGCTGGTCCTCGGCGTTGCGCAGCGTGAAGGTCCCCGCGGCCGCTGGGGTCAGGTCCCACTGGGCTCGCGTCGAAGAGCAGTCTGCTGACAGCTCACTCATGAACGCTGGATGGTTGAAAGCGGTCGTTGACTCTTTACGCCGCAAACAGGCATTTTCTACGCTCAAAACGTATCGGCCAGCTGACGGTTCGTCACACGTAGTAGTTGCGTCAGGCGCCGCGTTTTCGTCGGCTGGTAGCGGCGAGCGGCATGACGTTTGTTAGTCTAACGTCGTGGCGAAGGTAAGGGGCGCCAATCGCCATGAACCAGGCGCAGCGTGTGGCATGACTGACGATCGCGAGCCGCTATCGGAACCCCAAATCGGCGCGGTGATCCGCCGTCCGCCCGAACGGCACGCCGCGCCGACCGTCGAGCGTGACGCGCGCCGCGCGTGGGGTCGCATCGAGTCGAGCATCCCGCCTGCCGAAACGGCGATTGCCAGCAACGGCTCCGCTCGCGTCGCGGTGATCGCGGTGGCGCTGGCGCTGACGGCTGCGGCGCTGCTCACCCTGGGTTTCCGCGCGGATTCGCAGCTCAGCTACGAGCTGCGGGGCGGCAACGCACAAGATGGCGTGATCGAAGCAGAGCGCGGGGAAGCCACGGTAACGTTGTCGGACGGCAGCTCGATCTTAGCCGAGAACCGCACCAAGTTCAGCGTCGACGTCGTCGGGCGCAACGCCGCGCTCTCGCGGCTGGTGACTGGCAAGCTGCACGTTCGAGTCGTGCACAACGACGACACCAGCTACCGCTTCATCGCCGGTCCGTATGAAGTACGGGTCGTCGGCACTGAGTTCGACCTGGCTTGGGATCCGCATCGCAGCGGTCTCGCTCTGGCGATGTCGAAGGGGGAGGTGCGCTTGGTCGAGCCCGGCGGCAAGCTCCGCACGCTGAAAGCGGGCGAGACGTTGCGCTTGCCCCGCCTCGCCGCGAACCCGGCCGCCACGCGGGCGGAGAGCGGGACGAACGCAGCTGAGCCTGCTCCCACCGCCGACGTGGCGGCGCCGCGCGCAGGCGAGTGACTTGAAAGCGCTTGGCCATGCGGCTCGCTACGTGGGCCAGCGCGCGCTGTCGCTATGCACTTTTTCGGCCCTAGGCGAGCGTCATCACGGCACTGACGCCGCGCGCCGGGCCGCCTTCTTCTTGGGTCGCCGGCATGCCGCAGCCGCCGAGGCTTCAGTGCTGGTGAAACAGTCACTGGTCCGCGTTCAGGGTGAGCTGTCGGCGGTGGGCCTCGGAGCAATGTACGGCAGTGTGGGCCGTCGTAACGCGACTGATGCGCCGACGATTCTTATCGCCGAAAAACGAGTGATCACGCTGGATGGGCCACCGTTCGTGATTTCGCTTGGGGGCAAGCATCGGCGTGTTCTGAAAAAAACCTCAAGCCTGGGCGGCGTGCACCGTTCCCCTTTTTTGATGAGCTCCGTGTCGAACGCAGTAGCCATGGGCCAAATGCAGATCTCGGTCGCCAAGATGCAGCTCGAAAACGTCGAGCAGCAGGGCAGGAACGCGCTGACGTTGATTCACGCCAGCGCGCCGCCCGAGGTCGTAGCCGCAGCCGCCACGGCAGCGCCCGCCAACGCCGGACCTGGCGTCGGCGAACGACTCAACGTCGTGGCCTGAACCGCGTCAGGCACGCAGTCTCCGTCTCAGAGCTTGCCGTTCAGCGGATCGTAAACGCTGCCGCCGCTCTTAAAACCGCCCGAGCTCTTGCCCGCCTTGGCGTGCTTGGCGGCGACCGTCGTACGGGCAGCCTTCTTGTGCTTCTGCGTGTCGGCTTGCTTCTGGTCTTTGTTCAGGAGCGCGGCCTTCATCTCTTCGCTGAAGCGGTCGTCGGCCTTCTTCGCGGAAGCGTTGGCGTCGGTCTTGGCGGCGTCGGCGGCAGGCGCAGCATCTGCGGGCTTGGGCTCTTCTGCCGTGGGCGGCTCAGGCTTTGCGGCTTCGGCCATCGGCGTCGGCGCGGGCGCAGCTTGCGCGTCCTTCAAGCTCGACAGCGTGAGGCTGGCAGCGGTGGCTTGGCCCACGCTCTGATCGAGGTCGAGCTTCGGTAGTCGCAAGCCGCCGCTCTGCACGACGGCGAAGCCGAGCCCGCCGAGCGCGAGCACTGCGAGGCCAGCGACGACTTTGCCTGCGCGACGCTTCGGACGCATTGCCATCATCTCGAAGTCGTCGTCGAACGACAGGTCGTTAGTAACCGGCGCGATGCTGCGCGGCATGACCATCGGCGCGACGCTGTACGGTGCGGCGGGGATCACGCTCGGCGACGCCGCGTAGGCGCCATACGTGGGAGCGGCCGTGAGCTGGCGGCTTTGCGGAACCGATACCGCAGCGTGAACTGGCGCCGATTCGGGCTCTTCGTCGCCGAGCCCGGCGACTTCACCGAGCGTGAGCCAGTCCGACCCACCTTCGAGACACACGTACGTGTTCTCGTGGATCAAACCTGCGTTGAAGGCGGCATCGAGTTGGTCGAGCGTGAACAGGCGCACGTCGCCTGCCTCGATCTGCGTGTGATAACGATCCTCGGTTTCGTCTTGTGCAACGGCTGCGTACGACATGTAGGGCAGCACGTTAGCTTGAGAAGTACGGTCGAGCCAACGCTCTCAAATGGCAAATCACCTTACAAAACCGCTCAAACCGCAGCATCACGGTACTGTTCCACGCGCACCGGATTCGCGATCTTGAATTTTGCTCTGCAGCCACACTGCAGGTTAGTAAACATCGCCATTTAACCGTCGTCACCGCAGCGTCATCACCCGTCAGCACGCGAGAACGAGGAGACAACAGGAAGGCGACTGACCATTCGTCTCATTTTTCAGCCGCCCACCCGCCAAGCCTGGCTTCTGGCAAGGCTTTCGCGAGCACCGAAGCGGAACGTAGGTTGCTACGTGAGCATCGATGCGCAGCGAAAACGCAGCCAGAAGCCAGGATCGGCGGGCGTGGTCACCAACTGAAATGAGACCAATGGTGAGAGGAAGGCGAGAAGGCGGGAAGAATTTCATTCGGGGGCGTGCTGGCCGAGCTCGATGCAATCGGTCAGCGCGGTCGCACCGCGACCGAACGCGAGGCGCGCGCCTGCAACTTTCGGCGCGGTTTTCGTCGCAATTTGCCGTGCCGTGACTATCCAAGAACGAACGCCAGAAAGTCGCGCGTGGTGCCGAGGGGTTTGTGGAGGCGGCGGCGGTGCCAGGTGCGGCGGTTCCAGCGTGCGACGAGCGCTTGGTAGGCGTGGAGCTCGGACCAACGGGTGCGATCGGCGGAGTCGAACAGGGCGGCGTCGTTGTGAGCGTCGCCGGCGTATTCGCAGCCGTCGAGCGGTAGCAGCGTCAGGCGACGTAGGGCGTCGGGCGTGGGGGAGGGGGCCGCGTCGAAGTCGAACGGAAACGCGCGGCAATCTTGCGGGCGCGCGGCGTAGACTCGGCACCGGTTGTCGGCGCCGAGCAAGTCGCAGGCGCCGTCGCGCTGGCGGAGAACCATCAAGCGTCGGCCGGCGTCGAGCTCCACGAAGCTTTGCGGCTCGCCGGTCATGTCGACCGCGTCGGGGGCGAGCCAAGCCACCAGCTCGTGCGCAGCCGTGCCGCTGGCTTCTGCCAGCCGCGCGACATCGAGCCCAGTGACCGCAACGCGCAAGTTGCGGCAGCAACTGCCGCAGGCCGTACAGCGAAATGTCAGCGGAGTCTCGTCGGGCGAAGCCACCTGCGCGGCAGTGTTTCGCCGCCTTGCTCAGATCGCAAGCGGGTCGGGAGCTATGCCAGTCTTGATCCGTTGTCGGGGCCGCGCGGGAGGGCGGCCCCGGGAAGGGGTTCGGGAGCGGGGGCGGGAGCGGCCTCGACAAGGGCTTCGGGCAAGCCAGAGGCGGGGCCGGGCTCGCGCAGGGCCTTTCTCGGACTCGACGCGGAGCCGGATATTTCGGTATCGGTGGCGGGCTTCGGCCCTGGGTTTCGGTCGTCTCCTTTCAGCAGGTTGATTTGGGCTGACGCTTGAGGTCGGTTGGGGTGGTCATGATGAGCGCGAAGAAGCAGTCGCTCATCAGCGTCTTCCACGGCGTGGCGCGGCGCTCGTCGGAGCGCTGGGTGACGCTGCGGAACAGGGAAAGCAGGGTGTAACCCTAGCGGATGAGCCGGCTCAAGAGATTCTTGAGCCGTAC
>JBBRMI010000268.1:0-9640 GCA_038230915.1 Polyangiales bacterium
AAGAGCCGCGCCTACGCCATCGCTCTGGCTGAGTGCTGTGAGTGCTGCGCGGCGGTCGAGATCGCCGGTGCCTTGGGTGCCTGCGCACCGGGCCACGTGCAGGCCGTGGTGGAGCTCGGCACGCGGCTCAAAAACATGCTCAGCCGGCTTGTGCGCTGAGCCGCGCAGCGGCAAAAGAAAGGCCTCGCTATCTGTCCGGCGGCGAGATCTGCTCGGGTTGCGAGACACGAGAAACCCACAACGAGGCAGCGCGAGGCTTCGGTCGAGAGTGTTCGCCCACGCCGCGCGCTGCAACGAGAAAGAGAGACCGCCATGGCAGCGCGCATGAATCGGCGAATTTTTGGCATGCTTTCGAAACGCCTGGACGAGGCCGGGCTCGATGACGTCGCCGACGAGCGCGACGACCGGGGCAAACGCTGGCAGCTCGGAGCGCTGCTGCGCGCCGCCCTCGGCGGCATGCTGGCCGGAGCCAAGAGCCTGGCTGAGGTCGAAACCCTCAGCGAGCGACTGAGCCGCCCGATGCGGCGCCTGCTCGGCGTCCGGCGACGGCTGCCGGATACCACGCTGCGCAGTGCGTTGTGCACGGTCGAGCCGGACCTTCTTCGAAAGCCGCTTCATGCTTTGATCAAGAAGGGACAGCGCCGCAAAGCTCTCGAGTCCGCTGAGCTGCCTTTCGGCGTCGTTTCGCTCGACGGCAAGGGCTTCAGCCTCCCCAGCTGTGACGACTGGGTCGCCCAACGCCAAACGCAGGGCCAAGACGGCGCTCTCGTCGGCGTCGTCCGCACCGTCACGGCGACGCTTACGTCATGCGACGCACGGCCCATCATCGACGTCACGCCTATCCCGGCACCCACCAACGAGATGGGTATCTTCGAGCAGGCGCTCACGTCACTAGGCGCGGCCTACAAAGGCAGCGAGCTGTTCCAGCTTGTCACCTACGATGCCGGAGCTTGCTCGGCTCACAACGCGACCCTCGTGCGAGAGCACGACTTGCATTACTTGTTTGGCCTCACCGCCTCGCAGCCCACCCTCTTCGAAGAAGCTAAACGCTGGCTTTCGCCCAGAAAAGCCAATGAAGCCAACGCTTCGAGCCGGGACTTCGAGCGAGGTACCATGATCGTCCGAAGGCTCTTCATCGGCGAAGTCACGGTGGATCACCACGGCTGGCCCCACCTGCGCACCGTGCTGCGCATCCAAACCGACGTCTTCGACTGCGAGACTGGCGAGCAGAAGAGCTCCGACGAGCGGTACCTCATCTCGAGTCTGCCCAGGGTGCGGCTTACGCCGCAGCACTGGTTGCTCGTCATTCGACGTCACTGGGGCGTCGAGACATCGCACCAAATCCTCGACACCGCTTTCGCCGAAGACGATAACCCCTGGATCGAAGCCAATCCTCGCGCGGCTTTGGTCGTCGCGATCCTGCGCCGCATTGCCTACACCCTGCTTTCGCTCTTCCGCAGCGTCACCCAGCGCTCCGACGAGCGCCGCGCCACCCCGTGGAAGACGTTGATGAGCGACTGCTTGTTCGCGCTCATCACGACCACCACCACCGAGCTTTCGCGGCCACCAAAACCAGTCTGCTGAAAGGAGACGACCGAGCGCCAGGGCCGAAGCCCGCAACTGACATCGAAATATCCGGCTCCGTGCTGAGTCCGAGAAAGGCCCCGCGCGAGCGCGGCCCAGCATCTGGCTTGCCCGAAGCCCTTGCCGAGGCCGCTCCCGCCCCCGCTCCCGAACCCCTTCCCGGGGCCGCCCTCCCGCACGGCCCCGACAACGGATCAAGACTGGCGACTAACGCGCTTCAGCTGCGCATCTCAGCCGATTCTGCTACGATTGCCAGCACCGCAATGCCGAATGCCGCAAAATCCATCGCGCTTCCCGAAGCCCTGCAGGCCTTCGCCGAAGAGCGAGTGCGCGCCGGTGAGTATGCCAACGTCGACGCGGTAGCGCAGGAAGCCTTTCGACTCCTGCAGCAGCGTGATGAGCGACGGCACCAAGTGCGCGATGAGTTAGGGGCTCTCTTCCGGGAGATGGAAGCCGGCACGTACATCGAACCTTCGGACGACGAGTTCGAGCAAGCGGTACACGCACTGGCTCTGCGCCATTCGCCTGAATGACGCCGATTCGGCTCCACCCGCGAGTCTACGACGACATCGAGGAAGCCCTCGCGGACACGCGCGAGCGGTTCGGCACCAGGCAAGTGTCTCTTTATGCGCGATTAATCGTGAAAGGCAGGCAGACCTTACGGAGACACCCCACCATCGGGCAGCTCCGCGAGGATCTCGGCGCCGGCGTCCGCGTGTTCTGCATTGCCGCGGGCCGTATAAAAGCGCCGCACGGCTACATCTACAGAGTCTCCGATGAGGGAACCCTTCTCGTTGCTCATTTCGCGCACCTCGCTCGGTACTTGCCCGATTTGCCCGCCAGGGCTTTTCCGCCCTGATCGCGGCTCACGCCTCCGGAAAATGCCGAGCGAGTAAAAAAGCCTCGTCGGCGGCGTAGTCGTCGCGCTTCGACATGTATTCGGCGTCGAACGGGGCTTGGGCGTGAAGGCACCAAAACTTTGGCAGGTAGCCGGTCGCCAGCAGCCCGCGCGCGCGCGTGAAAAAGTCCCCGTGCTCAAGGCGTTTCAGGCGCGCATCCCAGCCAACGCCTCGAAGCGCTGCGGTGCGCGCGACGAAAAAGTTCGGCACTTTGTCGCACACCTCGACATCGCCAAATCGTGTACCGAGCGCAATCCGCGGCGAGGCGCTGGTCGGATAGAGTGGATCGCGCGGCGAGCGGCGACGGCTGAAGAGCGGCAGATCAATCACGTTGCCGCCCACGAGGTCCAGCTCGGGATGCCGCTCGAGCGCGCGCACGACCGAGCCCAACCGAGTGCCGTGAAGGACGATGAAGTCATCGTCGAGCACCCACGTGAGCTCGGTCTGGACCGCATCGAGCGCGGCTTGCCGCCCCGCCGAAACCCCCGAGTCGAAGGGCAGCTCGATCGTCCGCACCCCGGGCAAGTGACTCGGCGCGCGGCTGTCGTCGGCCACGATCATCGACAAGGCCGGAAAGCACCGTTGCAGGCTGCGGACCAGGCGCGCTAGCAACCGCGGTCGCTCGAACGTCTTAATGATCGCCGTCACGCGCTCGAGCTCCAACGGCGAAGCGTCGAGCGCGGCCGCATCCCAGCGACGGATCGCCGCCAGCTCCGCCCGCACCACGCCATCGAACAGCGGCTCGGCCAGGTAGCGGAACGGCGCTCGAGCGAGTTGCTTGCGAAGGCGTGATTTGAAGGTTGAGCGCGTCACGACGGCTCGCGTCCAGGCGAAAGAAGATGGTAGCTATACCCCAAAGCTCCGCCCATGCCGACGCCCAAGTCCGACGAGCGCGCAGCCACGATGCCAGGGCGAGCCTGGGGCGCTGTGGTCAGCGCCACGCGCGCTTTTCGGCTGGTTTGGCAAGAGAGTCCGCGCTTGGCCTTCGGCCTCAGTGCGCTCAGCGCCGCGACCGGCGCGTTGCCGGCGGCGATCGCCTACCTGGCGAAGCTGATCATCGACGCGGTCGCGCTCGCAAGCCACGCCCCAAGCGCCGCTCACCGCCACGACGTGTTGAGGTTCCTGGCGCTCGAGCTGGGAGCGGTGGTGGTGCTGCTGGCCCTGCAACGGGCGCTGTACGTGTGTGACGCGCTGCTACGGGTGCGGCTCGCGCAAGGCGTCGTCGAACGGGTGCTGACGCGCGCGCTGACGCTCGACTTGGCCGAGTTCGAAGATCCGACGTTGCAGGATGAACTGCGTCTGATTATCGAGCAGGCGCCGGAGCGCCCCCTCACCTTGGCGCGGCGCGCGCTGATCGCGTTACAACAGACCGTAACGCTACTTGGACTCTTACTGCTGTTGGCGGGCTTCTCGGCGTGGCTACTCGCGCTGTTGGCGGCCGCGACGTTACCAGCGCTGTGGGTGGAGCTGCGGCTGAACGCCGACGCCTTCCGACTGTTCCGAACGCAGTCGTTCGAGTCGCGCCGCCAGCGCTACATCGAGACCGTGCTGACGCGCGAAACGCACGCCAAGGAGCTGAAACTTTACGGCGTGGGGCCCGCGCTGCTGCGACGCCACCGCGCCATTTTCGACCGCTGGTACCCGCAAGACCGAGTGCTGACAGTGCGGCGCGCGGTGTGGGGCTTTGCTTTGGGGTTGCTGTCCGCGGTCGCGCTCAGCGCTTGCTACTTATGGGTCACGTGGAGCGCTCTCCTGGGCACGGCGTCGATCGGCGCGCTGGCGATGCTGTTCGTCGTGCTCCGCCAAGCGCAGTCATCCAGCACGGATCTGGTCACGGTGCTGGCTGGCATGCACGAAGATCAGCTCTACATCGCGGCGCTCGATCGCTTCCTCGGTCGCGAGCGCGCCCAGCACGTCGGCACCGCCGCACGCGGTCCGACTCCAGGCGACGGCATCCGCTTCGAAAACGTGAGCTTCAGTTACCCCGGCGCGACGACTCCCGCGCTCTCGGACGTCTCCTTTCACCTGCCGCCAGCCAGCCGCGTCAGCGTGCTCGGCAAAAATGGCGCCGGCAAGACCACGCTGCTCAAGCTGCTCACCGGACTCTACCGGCCCACCGCGGGTCGCATCACGCTCGATGGCCTACCGCTCGCCGACTGGCAGCCAACCCGCCTCACCGACCGCATGGCGGTCGTCTTCCAAGACTTCGGCCGCTACCAGCTCCTAGCCGGAGAAAACGTCGGCATTGGCTCCGCCGAAACGCTCGATAGTCGCGAGCGCTGGCGCGAAGCCGCGCGCGCCGCGTTGATCGAAAACCTGCTCGAGAGCCTGCCGTCGGGCTACGAAACCCAGCTCGGTCAATGGTTCGAAGGTGGCCGTGAGCTGTCGACCGGCGAATGGCAGCGCGTGGCCCTGGCGCGCATCTACGCGCGCCCCGCAGCGGACATCGTCATCCTGGACGAGCCAACCGCCAGCGTCGACGCCGGCGCCGAAGCGGCGCTGCTCGAAGAGCTCACGCGACGCACGCAAGGCCGCACCGCAATTCTGATTTCGCACCGCGCGACGTGGAGCTCCGCAGATGGCGTGGTGCTGCGGCTCGATGCCGGGCGCGTCGTGGAATTTGCGATGCGCGGGGTCTAGGCAGGCAAAGGCCCGCAATTCACTCCCCTAGCTCGCCCTCGAACCCTTGCTCGCGCTTTGGGCACTGCGCGACGCTCGCAGCCGCAAACGGCTGGAGCAAGCCATCGAGCACTGGGTGCCGGTGCTCGGTCGGCTCTTCGACGACCCGGGCGGCCCGCAGGCACTCTGGACCCTTTTCCGGCCGCCGACGAAACGGCCGCACAGTCCCTCAGCCGTGCCTTGCAAGCCGTCAAGCCCCAAACCAAGGACCCCCTCATGACGACCCTCGCCGAAAGATGGATTGCTGAAGGCCAAGCTCGAGGCAAAGCCGAAGGCAAAGCCGAAGGCAAAGCCGAAACCCTGCGCAAGCAGCTGACCCTGAAGTTCGGGGAACTTTCGGACACTGCCTCGGACCGCCTGTCCGCCGCCTCCGAGCCGCAAATCGACCGCTGGATTGAACGAGTCCTCACCGCCGAAACGCTTGATGACGTCATGGCGTGAGTAGCGGTCGAAACCGAGCCGGCTTTTGCTCGAGCTCGACATGTCCGATCGGCAGCCCCAATCAGCGTGTGCTGTTGCGTAGTAGGATTTCCAGCGCGCGAGCCTGGCGCGATCGCCTACCTGGCGAAGCCGATCATCGACGCGGTCGCGATAGCAAGCCGCGCCCCAAGCGCCGCCCACCGCCACGACGTGCTGAGGTTCCTGGCGGGCGAGCTGGGAGCGGTGGTGGTGCTGCTGGCCCTGCAACGGGCGCTGTACGTGTGTGACGCGCTGCTACGGGTGCGGCTCGCGCAAGGCGAGTTCGAAGATCCGACGTTGCAGGACGAGCTGCCCCTGATTATCGACGGGCGCCGGAGCGCCCCCTCACCTTGGCGCGGCGCGCGCTGATCGCGTTGCAATCGCTTGGTACTTAGGGTCACATGGAGCGCTCTCCTGGGCACCGCGTCGATCGGCACGCTGGCGATGCTGTTCGTCGTACTCCGCCAAGCGCAGTCATCCAGCTGAGATCTGGTCACTGTGTTGGCCGGCATGCACGAAGATCAGCTCTACATCGCGGCGCTCGATCGCTTCCTCGGTCGCGAGCACGCCCAGCGCGTCGGCACCGCCGCACGCGGTCCGACTCCAGGCGACGGCATCCGCTTCGAAAACGTGAGCTTCAGTTACCCCGGCGCGACGACTCCCACGATCTCGGACGTCTCCTTTCACCTGCCGCCAGCCAGCCGCGTCAGCGTGCTCGGCAAAAATGGCGCCGGCAAGACCACGCTGCTCAAGCTGCTCACCGGCCTATATCGCGCCACCGCGGGTCGCATCACGCTCGATGGCCTACCCTCGCGGACTGGCAGCTAACCCGCCTTACCGACCGCATGGCAGTCGTCTTCCAAGACGTCGGGCGCTACCAGCTCCTGACGCGCTGAGCCCTCGGCCAAACCACCGCTGCCAACCGTAGCCTCCGCCGCTTTCTCGCTGCCACGCAAACCCACTGCGCGCGAAGCGAAGATGCCCGTTTCGTTTCAGGAGACCGCTACAACCTTCAGGGATGGGAGGGAAAACGGCCTCCCGCCCGCGGCGATCAGGGATCGCCGAGGTTCACGGTGCCGAGAGCACTCCCCATTTCACCGGCGTTGTCGCCGCGAGTGACGTTGTCGCCGTAGCCGAGGGCGCTTTGGTCGCCGTTGCCCCAGCACCGAACGGAGCCGCCGTTGCCGGAAATGACCACGCAGTTATGGTCCCAACCAACCGCCAGCGACGCAACACTTTGGCCGACGCCGAAGTCGACGGGCGCGAGGCTGTCACCCATCTCACCAGCGCTGTCGCCACGGTCAGCGGTGTCGCCGTATCCGAGCTTGCCGTACGAGTTGTACCCCCAGCACTTGACCGTTTGGTTGTCGAGCAGGGCGCATGCGTGGGCGGTGCCGAAGCCGATCGACTTTGCCGTCCGGCCTGTGCCGAGGTTCACAGCGGGGAGACTGTCGCCCATCTCTGTTGGCTTGAAGCCGCGAGTTAATGTGTCACCCACGCCAAGCTGACCGTGGTCGTTGTTGCCCCAGCACTTCACGGTGCCGTTGTCCAAGGTCGCGCAGGTATTGAAATAGCCCGCCGACACTGCAACAGCCGTCCGCCCCGTACCCAAGTTGACGGCCGGGAGGCTGTCGCCCATCTGCCCAGCGATCGCTCCGCGGTCGGTAGTAACGCCAAGGCCGAGCTGCCCCCAGCCGTTCCAGCCCCAACACTTGAGAAGGCCGTTGTCCAGCACCGCGCATGAATGACGAGAGCCGAGGCTGAGCGACACGGCCTTACGACCCGTACCGAGCTGCACAGCCGGCAAGGCCGCGCCCATCTCGCCGGGATCATCGCCGCGATCACTCATATCACCGATGCCGAGCTGGCCGTACCCGTTCTGGCCCCAACACTTGACGGTGTCGTCATCCAGAATTGCGCAGGAATGCTCAGCGCCGGCGGCGATCTTCTTTGCGGTATGGCTAAATCCAAAATCGACGGCAGGCAAGTTGTCACCCATGTAGGAAGCACGCCCGTCGTGCCGTTGGGTGTCACCCAGACCCGAGCTGCCGAACAAGTTGGCGCCGAAGCACTTGACGCGGCCGTCTGCTAGCAGCGCACATGAATGGTGCTCGCCAGTCGCGACGGCAACCGGAACCGCGCCCGTACCCAAGTTCGCATACTTGAGGGCCGTACCCGTATCGCCCGCCTCGTCACCTACGTTGCTGGAGCGATCGATGCCCAACTGGCCGTAGCTGTTGGCGCCCCAGCACTTAACGGTGTTGTTGGTGAGCAGCGCGCAACCGAAGTGGTAGCCGAGACCGGTGCCGAACGAGGCGATTGGCGCTGCCGACCCCAAGCTGAAGCTAGGCAGCGTGTCGCCCATATCGGATGGCGAATCACCACGGCGATCGCTGGGCCCGATGCCGAGCATGCTCGTGTAGGAGGCGCCCCAGCACTTCACGACGCCGGTATCGAGTTCGGCGCAGCTGTTCATGTAGGCGAGCGTGACTTTGCGGGCGGTACGGCCAGTACCGAGATTGATGGCTGGCAAGGCATCGCCCATTTCGCCAGCGCCGTCGCCGTGGTTCGATCGGTCACCGAGGCCTAGCTGGCCATCAGCATTCCAGCCCCAACATTTGAGCGCATCGTTGTCCAAAACGGCGCACGTGTGACCACCGCCAGCGGTTACCGACTTGGCCGTACGCGCAGTGCCCACGTTTACAATCGGCAGAAAATCGCCCATTTCGCCAGGACCGTCACCGCGCGTCAGCGTGTCGCCGGCGCCGATCGCGCCGAGACTACCCTGGCCCCAGCACTTGAGTGTGTCATCCTCCAGGATTGCGCACGTATGGTAGACGCCGAGCGTCACCGACTTGGCGGTGTGCCCAGTGCCGAGGTTAACCGGCGGGAGGGCGTCTCCCATTTCGCCAGCGGTGTCACCTCGCCAGTTCACGTCGCCCTGGCCCAGCTGGCCGTAGTTGTTGAGGCCCCAACACTTCAGGCTGCCATTATCCAAGATGGCGCAGACGTGCCCGACTCCGCCCACGATCGAGGTTGCGGTGCGACCCGCGCCGAGGTTCACGGTCGGCAAGCTATCGCCCATCTCGCCGGCGTTGTCGCCACGCGCAACCTGGTCACCGAGCCCGAGCGCGCCATACGTGTTGTCGCCCCAGCACCTCACCGAGTTGTTGTCGAGGATCGCGCAAGTGTAGCCGCCACCAGCCGTGATCTGCTTGGCGGTGCGGCCAGTGCCGAGGTTCACACTGGCGAGGGCGTTACCCAGTTCGCTCGCTCCAGAGCGGTGATTGGTATCGCCCAACCCGAGGCCACCTCGCGTGTTCTGCCCCCAGCACTTGACGGTGTCGTTGTCGAGAATCGCGCAAGCATGGTATGCGCCGCGGGCAAGCGCCTTCACGGTACGCCCGGTGCCGACGTTGACGGTCGGCAGCGAATCACCCATGTCGGCCGCTTCGATGCCGCGATCATACGAGTATTGACCCGTCGCTGCGCCGAGCAGGTTACGGCCAAAGCACTTCAGCCCGCTATTGAGCAGCACACAGGTGTGGCCTGCCCCGGCCACCAAATCGAGGGCGCTGAAGCCCAACGTGTAGGTCGCGTATCCACTGGCCTCGGCCGACGACATGTTGCCGTTCGCGCGCGCCTGCGTGAGAAAGGTGTAGTTGCCTGGCGCAAATCCGGTCGTGTCCCAGGCCGCCGTTGGGCTGGCGCCGTAACCTTGCAGGAGCTGCCAGGCAATATCGAATGCGCTGCGGTAGTAGAAGCTGTACTGAGGTACCGAGGCGCCGCAGCTGGCAGCCGCCGTGAGCGTGACCGTCGTCCCGGGTTGCTGCGGGCTGCTGGGCGACGTGGCCAAGGTAACGGAGCTACAGGTGCTTCGTAACCCATCCGCCAACGGCGTGCGCCTGAGGGCTGCCCGGCTGCGTACAGTGGCGGCGAGAAGCGATGTCAGAGCAAAGCGAGAAGGCAGGCAGCGGTCGGGCGAAGCGTTGGACGGAGGCTGAGGCGCGGGAGGCGCT
>JBBRMI010000269.1:0-9460 GCA_038230915.1 Polyangiales bacterium
ACAGTGGCGCGCCTTCGCCGCGAGTCTGGCGCTGGGCGTACCAGTCGTCCGTGGCAGGGATGCTGAAGCCTTTGCCGTCGAGCGACACTACCCTGACCCCAAACCGCTGCCCCGACCGACCCCGATCCCGCTGCCGATCAGCCGATCCCGCTCCCCAACCCGGCCCGATCACCAATCAAGGCTGCTCGTGTCGAGAGCATGAATCTCAACAGGGAGATCGGGAGATCAGGAGTACGAGCGGCGAGAATTTTATTGTTCGAGCCGTGCGATGGCGAGCGGAACCTGCGCAGGATCCGCGGCTTGCCGTGAGTCTCGAACCCAAATTCCGGGCTCCCGATCTCCCGATCTCCTGTGAAGATTCAGGGACTGTGAGACGACAGACCAGAA
Organism: Polyangiales bacterium; assembly: GCA_038230915.1. Classification (GTDB taxonomy): domain Bacteria; phylum Myxococcota_A; class Polyangia; order Polyangiales; family Polyangiaceae; genus PMG-095. The sequence continues at coordinate 388 of JBBRMI010000269.1, forward strand.
CACGGAGGGCCCGAGGCCTGCTCAGCGTGGCGGTCGGACGGGTTGGCCCCGCAGCACCGCCTGCAGAAACTTTCGTGGCGGCTCCAAGTGCCGCTGCGCGGTTGTAGCGGCCGCTTTTGAAGGTTCCCCGTCTACTGCTGTGATTCCGGCTTTTCGCTGACGCTGACGGCGTTCAACTGGATGAATTGGCCGTTGAAGGCGGCGGGGGCTGGCTCGATTCCGTCCACCACGAACGGGGTGCAGACGGGTTGCTTGGGGTCGCAATTGCGCGCCGCAAAACACGGCGGAACCCGGTCTACCCCGAGCAGGTGAATGCTAGCTCCGCCCGAGATGGTGATGGTTTTGATGTGGTCGATAGGAAAGACGTAATGGCCCGTTTGGGCGTCGTCGTTCAGGTAGAAGATCTGCGGAGGCGCGGACACTTCGAACGAGTAGACGCCGTACAGGTTGGTGTCCGATGCCGGGTCGGGCTCACCGCCGATGCGAAAGTGCGCGCCGTCTGCGGTTCCACCCAGGTATTTACGCGGCTCAACCACGCCGCGAAAACGCAGGGTCACGTCGTACAGCTTGCCGGCGGTGCCGCCGAACGTGACGGTCTTATCGAGACTGACAGCCTTGCCGGCGTCGCACGGGTTCGCGTACTCGCAGACCCTGCCGTCTTCTACCGTCGCGCCGCACGTTAGCTCCCAACGTACACCGTCAAGCGCCGCCGCTGCCGCGAGCGGGCCAGCGCCTTGACCGCCGCTGTCACCGCCGCTGGCGAGCCCGGCGCTTCCGGCACCGGTGTTGCCACTGGTCCCGGTGCCACCCACGCCGGTACCGCCCGCGCCCGCGCCGCCAGCGGCCGCGCCGGCGCCACCGAGATTGGTGCCCCCGGACGTCGTTGCCGCACCGGGCGCCCCGCTACTGCCCCCTGTCGGCGCTTGCCCGCCCGCGCTTTGCATCGGACGGGCGGGTTCGGCCGTGGAGCAGCCGCCGACGAGAGCGATCAAGAGGCTGGCGATCGAAGCACGGACGTTGGAGGCCACATGAGGTGAGTGTGGCGACACGCTCGGTCCTTCAGCGATCGGCTATTTTTCGATGAAATAGACGAAGTAGTCATGGACCATCGCCGTCCCGGAAGAGGCTGCATTCTTGCGGCCACTCGCGACCAGCCGAATCGTATGAAAAGTATCGGGCAGGCCCGCCTCTAAGAAGAGCAGGACGGGCGCGCGGGTCGGGCTATAGCAATCGACCGCCGCCGAAAGTACGCCGTCCAGGTAAACGTCGACCATGCCCAGGTCGGTGTTGACGAGCCCATACCAATCCACGCGCGTGCCGGTGAACGTGGCTTCGAGCGCGGCATCTTGTGAGCTCGAAACGTGGGCCGTGTTCTGGAAATACGTATTCTCTTGGGCCTCGCTCCAGTCGCCTTCGTAGACGGTGGCAGGCGAAGCGTCGTCGAGAATGCGACTCGCGGCCGCCGCCGTCCCCGGCCAAGCTCGCTTCAGCTCCCGGAAATCGGCAGAGATCAGCGTGAGGGGCGCGTCCGCGGTCAAAGCCAAGGTGGCGTCCCCGGGCGTGAAACCAAAGCTCTCGGTATAGGAAAGCTCGCCCTCGTTACCGAACACTTCGAGCTGTCCCCAATCGACCAGCACGCGCAACGTCACGTGCCCGTCCAGGGGCGGCAGCGGCTTACCGAGCAGCGTTTGCGCCTTGAAGTCGTAGTCGATGCTTTTGTTCGCGATCTGCAAACGAAGCTTGCTTGCGCTGGTGGTCGCCGCGTCCACCACCACCTCCAAATCGAACGTCTTCGATTCGATGCCAGCGAGCAGATTCTTGCCGCCGCCCAGGCTTTGGGCTTCGAAATGGCGCTGATTAGCGTAAAGCTGACGAATTTCGGCGATCGGGGTGCGGGTCAATCGCACGCCCTCGGGAAAGGTCTTGAGCTCGAGCTCCGCGGGAAAGGTGGCGTTACCTCGCGCCGGTGCGCTGGCCACGCCGTTGTCTTTCATCCAAGCGATCTGAACGGCGCGCTGATTGGGGAAGGTAGGCCTGAAGGAAGTGCGAGCGGCAAAGAAGCTGGGACCGACGTCCATCGCGTACGGGCCGCCGGGATCGGGGGTGAACGCCTGACCATCGAACTGTCCCGTGAAGTAGGCACCGGATGCGTCTGCTAGCACCCAGCGCGTCTGCTTCGGGTCGTCGTCGATCGCTAGCTCGTAAAAGTCCGGCACCAGCTGGCCCCAGTTGAAGTTACCGCCGCGGGTCCAAGTCACGAGATCAGGCGACGTGTAAAAAGTGATGCCGTGCTCCCAATACGTACAAACCCAGCGGCGACTCGGGGCGTGCCATGTCACCACCGGGTCACGGTTGTTGCGGTAGTTGGCGTCGCCGATGGCGAGCGGGTTGTCGGCGTACGCTTGCCAGGTCTGGCCGCGGTCATTGCTGTAGGCGAGCGAGGTGCCAATGCCGGTGGCCGTGTAGACGGCCACGTAAACGGGCCCGCTGCCGCTCGTCAGGCCCGAAGTGTTGGCTGTATCCACGACCACCGAGCCCGCCCAGGCTTCCCCGTTCACGTTGACGCCGGGACTCAAAGCGAAAGGCCGAGGCGTCCAATGCACAAGATCCGGGCTGGTGGCGTGGCCCCAATGCTCGTCCTGACCCTGCACGAACCCAGACGGCACTGCCTGATAGGTCAGGTGGTAGGTGCCGTCGTCGTACCAGACACCGTCGATCACATCCATCCACATGCCCGGCGGGCTGAAGTGGAACTGACCGCGGTAAGGCTCGTCGTAGTTCGTCGCGAACGCCAGTAGCGCGTTGCTCCCCGCCTCACCCGGGACCTGCGACACCCCCGGCGTGCCGCCTGCAGCCGCACCGGACATGCCGTCGGGCGTGCGATACGACGAACCGATGATCTCCTTCGACGAGCAACTCCAGCCGACCATAGCGACCGCCGCCGCCGCACACAGTCGACCAGCACGCTTGACGCTCGCTTCAGTTGCGATGGATTCAAGGCCGTTCGGAGACAATGAAATCACTTTGGTCAGCAACTGGCGCGCAAAGGCGGTTTCTCACTCTCTCCTAGACGACGCGAGCAGCTGGGGGGCACGGCGCGCGTAGGCGCTGGTTGGGTAGCGCGCGATCAATGCGTCGGCTTCGCGTTGGGCCGCCGCGAGCTGACCCAGCCGCCGCAAACAGTCGACGCTCAAGTACATCCGCTCGGCGGCGAGCTGGCCGCCCGCAAACCGGTTCTGGTGTTGTCGCAGCAAGCCGAGGGCGCGCGACGGATCCTGGCGCAAGGCCTGGCGTGCCTGCTCGAGAATCGCTTCTTCTTCGGCCAATTTGTCGCGCGGTTCCGCGGCTTTGGCGCTGTCGGTTTCGCGCGGTGCCGCGCGCTCGCGAAGAGCGGGCGCCTCGCTAGCCGGAACCGACTCCGTCACTTGAGGCGGTGCCGGACCGCTGTCGACGCCAGGCGCTGCGGAGGGGAGCTGCGCGATTCGAGCCGGCAGCGCGCTGCTCGTCGGCGTTACTTGCACTGACGAGCCCCAAACCAGCGCTCCGCCACCAGCGGTGGCTACCACGAGCGCCAGCGCGGACGCTTTCAACCAGCCGATGCCGAGCGCGACCTTGGCTCCGCCATGGGCCACCAACGAGGTGAGCTGATTGGCCAGGGCGGCACGGACCGCCGGCGAAGCCGCCTTGGGCGGGTCGAGCGCGCGCAAGAGCTCGACCGCCGCCGAAGAGGCACCGGTGTCATCGAGGAAGCGTGTCGGATCAGTCAAGCGGGCCCTCGCCTTGCGTCTGCGCGGAGGCTTTTTCGAAAATTGCCCGGGCGCCATGCAGCCGCGAATAGACGGTGCCGATCGGAACTCCGAGCTGGCTCGCGATCTCCTGACAAGACATGCCTTCGATTTCGAACATCACGAAAACCGCCCGCTTGGTCAGATGCATCCCGTCTAAAATTGCTTGAGCGCGGCGCTGAGCCTGACGGCGCATGGCTTCTTGATCGGGACGGCTCGCCGCAGGCGCGACCATCACCGGTCCGTCTTCTTGATTCATGTTGCCCGTCGCAATTTCGTAGCGAAACCGTGCCTTGCGGCGGTAGTTGGCGGCCACGCGCAGGCAAATGCCAAAAAGCCAGGCGTTGATCGCCACGGTGCCGCTGAACTCCGCGAACCGCCGGTGCGCAATGAGAAAGACGTCGTGACAGAGATCTTCCAAGTCTGCATAGCGCACTCCCAAACGCTGCAGCGTGAACCAGACGAAGTCGGCCCACGTGTCGTAGACGGTTCGCAAATCTGCCGGCGTCTCCACGAAGGTGGGCGGAACGCGTGCGGCCGAGCTCATCGAATACCTAAAACAGTGTACCGGTCTTGCGGATCCTTCACGCTCGTATTGTCGAACCGGTATTTTTCATCGCACCTTCGGCGCCGCTGCGCCGGTGGTCAGTACTGAACGCCCAAACCAATGAAGCCTGAGCCCGCTACGGACGGATCCGAGAACACCGCAACGTAGCGACCGGGGGCCGTCTCGACCAAATAGTCACGGCGAAAGGCGGGTGTCAGCAGGTCCACGCCACCTTCCAGCCGAAAGGCGGGCCAGGGCGACAACCCGACGCGCAGGCCAAGCGCCGCGTCGGCCCAGATAAATTGGCTGGCACGGGCTCGCGCCGGATCGAACACCACGGTCCGCAGCGCGCCGAGCAGGAACGTAGCGCAGCCGGACAAAGTAACGCTCGCGGCGTCGACCAGCCGATAACACGGACCGACGGCGCCCCAAAAAAGGCCGAAGCTCACCTGCTCCCCCCGCTCCAGTGTGCGTTTCTCGGGCAAAAAAGCCAACGACAACGTGGCATCGAGTCGCCCGAGCAGGCGCAGATCTCCCGCAAGCCGGCCGCCTACGCTCGGTCGCGGCAGCACGCGGCTGGTACCCACTAGCGCGGCGACGAGCTCGCCGCGCGGAGCGGCGGCGCGTGGTGGCGAGGGGTTTGCGATTTGGGGCCGCGCTTTGCCAGCCTTTCGCGCGAGCGGCGGCGTGGGGCGATCGATGCCCGCGTCCGGATCGATCATCAGCGCGATCGCCAGGCCGGCCGCGGAGGCCAGCGAAGCACAATGGGAGCTGTCGCTTTCAACTCGACGCGAACCGAGCGGGTTGCCGCCGTCATCGCGCATCTCGATATCCGCGCGCCAGACTCGCTCGTCTCGCGACACCGCCGCTTCGACGAAGATGCGGCTGGGCTCCGCGAAGGGGTTACGTCCAAGCCGTCGCACCACGTCGGCCTGGACTCGACCCGCGTCAGGGCACGACACCGCTGCGGTCGAGCGGATCCACGACAGATGCACGGCCGGCGACTCGGAGAAAGGCTCGGCCCGTGCTGCCGGCAGGGTCGCGCCCGTCAGCAGGCTCGTCGTGGCGGCGGCCAGCGCGAGCCGGCCGCTCTGTCCCCGCGAAGGGGCCCGCCAGGAGCTTGGCCGCACGCGCCGACGTTACCACTTTTCGGTGACTGGCAGCGCTCACGAGAAATCGACTTCTACCTGCGAAGGATCGCGGGAGCGCCAACACTTCATCATCGAGCGCGGCCAAGCACCAAACGGCCGAGGAAGTTCGAGCCATGGCATCAAGTCTTTCACGCATCACACTGGTGCCTCTCTGCGCGCTGCTCGCCGCGTGCACGGGAGAGATCGCCGACAGCACTACGAACGCGCCAACCAACGTAGCCGGCGGCCCAGGGGCCGAGCCGCCAGCGGTGTCGAGCGAGCCGTGTAGCGGCGCCGCGCTCGTGCCGACGCGCGTGCGCAAACTGACCGACGCTCAGTATGAGCAGGCGAGCAGCCAGCTCTTGCCCCAGGTCACGGCTGCAAAGGTGGCGACCCCGGGTGCCGAGCTTGCGTTGATCAAGGACAGCCGCGAGTTCGTGGTGCGTGGTCCGCTGGCCGCGCAGTACTGGGATGGCGCGTTCGCGATCGCCAAACAGGCCGCGACGGATGTTGCCCAATTGACGGGCTGCACGCCGGCGCCACTGGACGCGGCTTCGGAGCGCGACTGCGCTCGACGCTTCATCGACGCCTTCGGTCAAAAGGCTTTTCGGCGTCCGCTGTTCGAGGCCGATGCCACGCCGCTGCTGCAAGTCTACGACGTGGGGGCCGAGACCTCCTTCGCCAAGGGCATCGAGCTCGTCGTCGCGTCGCTCCTGCAATCTGCCGATTTTCTGTATCGCACCGAGCTCGGAGCCGCGGATCAGGCCGGCCCCGAGGTCACGCTCACACCGTACGAGGTCGCGTCGCTGCTCTCCTTCATGTTCCTGGGCAGCCCGCCAGATGCCGAGCTCTACGCCGCCGCCCAAGCTGGCACGCTGGCCAATGACGCCGGTGTCGCCGCGCAAGTCACGCGCCTGCTCGGCCTGCCCGCGGTTCAGCAGCACGTGACCGGCGTCTTCACGCAGGTGCTCGGCGCCGATGGCGCGCTCACCTCGCAGCGCGATCCGCAAGCCTTCCCGGAGCTCGACCTGCCGCTGCGCGAAGCGATGGCCGACGAAGTGCACGCCTTCGTACAAGACAACCTATTCGCAGCGCGGCCGCTCTCGGATCTGTTCACGTCGCGTGAAGCGCTGGTTACCGATACGCTCGCCGGCTTCTACGGCGTCAGTCACTCCGGGCCCGCCAGCCTCGTGCAACTACCTGCCGATCAGCGCAGCGGTATTTTGAGTCGGGGCGCCACCTTGCTGAGCCTGCCGACGGGCTCACGCGCCGTGCACCGCGGGCTGTTCATCGCCAACAACTACCTGTGTCGCGTGCTCGCGCCGCCGCCGGCGGCACTGCAAGCCGAGATCACTCAGACGCTGGCGCTCGGGCTCGACGAGCGGCAAGTGAGCGAGCTGCGGGCGTCGAAGCCGATTTGCGCCGGTTGCCACGCCAATTTCGATTCGCTCGGCTTGGCCTTCGAGCACTACGATTTCATCGGCAAGTACCTGCCCGAGCGCGACGGCGCGCCCGCGGATGCTCACGGGATGCTCAACAATACGGACGTCGACGGACCGTTCGCGGACGTCGTCGGGCTCAGCGATTTACTGGCCAAGAGCAAAGACGTTGCGCTGTGCCTGCCGCAACGCCTGACCGCGCAGGCGCTCGGCCTGGCGCTGGACGACGGCGAAAAATGCGCCGTCGAGCAGCTGGTGAATCCGTGGGCGAGTAGTGACAAGCGGCTCGGCGCGCTCGTGCCCCTGCTCGCCCAGAGCCACTTCTTTTTGCAGCGAGCCAAGGTGAATTGAGCCATGAAGACTCTCAACATTAGCCGTCGACAATTGCTGCGTGCCGCGGGCGGAGCGAGCCTGGTCGCGCCGTTCGGCGGACTCCTACGCTCGCGCTCCGGCCAGGCCCAGGCAGACTCCGCGCCCAAGCGCCTTCTCGTCATCGACATGCCCAATGCCGTCTGGCGCCCGGACTGGCTGCCGAGCGGCGGCCGCCAAGTCGAGCAAGCTACCGGCGACGCCACTCAGTTTCAGTATGGCCCGCAATCGGCGTTCTTCGAAAAGATCCGTCAGTACACCACCTTCATCGAAGGTGTGCCGGTGATGCGCCCGGGTGGCGACGCGCACGTCGCCGGTCAAATCCATTTCATGACCGGGGGAGTGATTCCGGCCGACGGCGCCGAGATGAGCAAGTACCCGAGCATCGATCAGATCCTGGCCAAGCAATCACCGCTGTTTGCCGGCGTGCAGGCGACGCCGTCGGTGACGTGGAGCGGGCACACCCAGGGTGACGGTTTGCGTCCGCACATCCACATCATCTCGTTCGACGACGCCGCCACCCCGCAGCCGATTTTCCCGCAAAATGGCCCGATACTGGCGTACAACAGCCTGTTCGCCGGCTTCATGCCTGGTAAAACGACTGATGCCCAGGCGGCCGCGCTGGCGATCGCGTTGCAGCAAAACCGCAGCGTTCTGGACTACACGAAGGCTAGCGTCGAGCGGCTGGCGGCGCGCGTGTCGGCAGCGGAGAAGGTCCGGCTCGATACCCACCTGCAAGCGCTGCGGGAGCTGGAGCTGCGCTTTGCGCAAATGCCGGGAGGCCCCCGCGCCGACGTCACGCTCCCGGACCAGGCGGCGCTACAAGCTCTCGTCGTCAACGATACGGCGCATCACAAGGCGGTCGTCGAAAGCTTTTTCGGGCTCGCCAAGTCGGCCTTCGGCTTCGATCGCACCCGGGTCGCCACCCTGATGCTCGCGAGCGGCCACAACTGGGTCACCCTGAAAGATTACGTGCCCGCCATCACTCAGCCCGGCAGGGTGCACGAGATCACGCATCAGAGCTACCTCGGCAAAAACCTGGATTTACGCCTGATTACCAATTGGTACGGGGACCTCTTGAACAGCTTCGTGCTGGACTTGGCGGGCACCAAGGACGTCGACGGCGGCAGCATGCTCGACAACACGCTGATCGTCTTCTTCAGTGAGGTCTCGATCATCGGCGACGGGATCGACGCTCAGCACGACCCCAAAAATACTCCGCTCGCGCTGATCGGCGGCAGAAACATCGGCCACGTTGGCGGTCGCTGCCTGCGCTACACCACGCGTACCACGAACGACTTCTGGACCACGATCGGACGTCAGCTCGGGCTTACTCCCGACTTCATCATGGGCAACCCGAGCGACAATTTCGGCGGCCTGCCCGAGCTGTTCGCGTGAGCTGAGCCATTCCAGCTCGACCCTGCGCCGCTGCCGCGCAATAGGCGTCAATCCTTCGAGCTCGCCCAGCCTTGATTGGTGATCGGTCCGGGTTCGGGGTCGGGATCGGCTGATCGGCAGCGGGATGGGGTTCGGCTGGGGCAGCGGCTTCGGGAATGCACAAATTCGCAAACGGCAGCGGCTTCGGACGCGGCAGCGGTTTCGGTCGGCTCGGGCCTGCCTGTCTTGGGGACTCATGCCGAGAGCGCGCACCCGGTGCGCCAGCGCCGGGTTATGCGGAGCCAATCGGTGGGGCGCTGGCACACCGGCTGCGCGTAGGGGGGCATGATCTTGCGCCGCGTTGCTTACACCCTGCTTTCGCTCTTCCGCGGCGTCACCCAGCGCTCCGACGAGCGCCGCGCCGTG
>JBBRMI010000270.1:0-9414 GCA_038230915.1 Polyangiales bacterium
ACCGAACCTGCTGCCGTCACCGAAACCGCTGCCGACTGCGAATTTGTGCTGACCCCAAACCGCTGCCCCGACCGACCCCGATCCCGCTGCCGATCAGCCGATCCCGCTCCCCAACCCGGCCCGATCACCAATCAAGGCTGCATCAGGAGGTCATTAGGAGGGCCCAGGTTCCTGGCGCGGGCAAGGCCTATCCCACAAACCGGCGAGATACTCAGCACGCTCAGGCACGGGCACCGCGCGAGACCCCTTAGGCGTCGCTTCGACCTTCTTGGCGGATCTCGAGCCGCTTCATCATCTTCTGCAGGCCGAAGCGCGAGAGCCCGAGTAGCGCGGCGGCACGAGTTTGGTTGCCGTCGGTGCGGCGCAGCGCCGCCCGCACTAGATCGGCTTCCAGCGCGTCGACGCGGCCGCGCAGATCGAACTCTTCTTGGGCGCGGTTCGGACGAGCCGACTGCACGACCTCGCGGGTCAAGTGCTCGAGGCGAATCGCATCGTCCGCCAGCACGAGCGCGCGCCGGACCTCGTTTTCCAGCTGCCGCACGTTACCGGGCCAGGGGAAGACCGACAATGCATCCATCGCAGCGCGGTCGATGCTCACCTTGCGACCCGCCACGTGCATGCGTAAAAAGTGCTGCACCAAAATGCTCACGTCGCCGAAGCGCTCACGCAGCGGCGGCACGCGGACGCTAATCACGTTCAGCCGGTACAGCAAGTCCTCGCGGAACCTGCCAGCCGCCACCAGCGCGTTGAGATCGCGATGCGTGGCGCCGATCACCCGCACGTCGACGTGGCGTACGGTCTCGGAGCCGACTGGCCGCACCTCACCGTTTTGCAGCGCGCGCAGCAACTTGGTCTGCATGCCCAAGCTCATTTCGCCGATCTCGTCGAGGAACAGCGTGCCGCGATCCGCGACCTCGAACAGCCCCGAGCGCGAGCGCTGGGCGCCGGTGAACGCGCCGCGCACGTGCCCAAACAGCGTCGATTCGAGCAGCGCCTCCGGGATAGCAGCGCAATTCTCGGACACGAACGGCGCCTTGGCGCGGACGCCGTTTTGATGAATCGCGCGCGCGACCAGCTCCTTGCCGCTGCCAGATTCGCCGAGCAGCAGCACCGGCACTTCGGTCGCGGTCACGCGATCGACGATCTGCAGCATGCCGCGCACCGCTTCGCTCTTGCCGACGATCGCGTCGTACGAAAAGCGCGTCTCGCGCGCTCCCTTGACCCGCGATAGCTCACGTTCGGCCACGTCTAGCTCGGCGTCGCGGCGCGACAGCTCGGCGTCCAGCCGCCGCGAGGCGCGCTCCGCCCGCCGCGCCGCGCGCCTGAGCAGCAACTGATCGCGCGCGTCGGCGATCGCCAAGGCCGCCAGGGTCGCCACCAGGCTGACCCACGACAGCTCGCGCGCACCAAACGCCCCACGCCGCACGCGATCGTCCAAATACACGACGCCAAGCGGCTCGCCGCGCGCGACGAGCGGCACCGCCAGCACGCTGCGCAGCTTCAACGCGTGCACGCTCTCGTGCACCTCCGGCAAGTCTCCCGCTGCGTCGACGGCCACGACCGGACGCCCCTCGCGGAGCGCACGCTCGGCCAGTGACGTGCTGAGCTCGAGCTGTACGCCGGTCAAATCATGCTTGCTGATGTTGCGTGCTGCGCGCGGCCGCAGGTGCCCGTTCGGCGCCCGTAGCAGCAAAAGTCCACGTTCGACGCCGGTCCAAAGCACCAGCGCGTCGAGCACTTGATCGAGCAGCGGGCGCAAGCGCTCACGGTGCCCGAGCGCTCGAACCAGCGACTCCACGTCCGCCAGCTGTTCGGGCGTGAAGCCCTGGACGGCACCCTGCGCGTCCTGAGCGCGAGCCAGCCACGGCAACGCCATCACGGCCGGGCGCAGCTCTTCGGGCGCCCGCCGCAACAGCTCCCGCGCCGCGTCAGCCACGGCCTCTGTGAAATGGCGCGCCGTCGCGCCGTCACCCAGCTGCGCTGCCAGGCGCGCGCCAGCGAACAGCGCCGGGCCCCGCACCCCAACCGGGCTAACCGTGCGCGACAAGCTCTTGAGCTCGCCCAAGACTGCGTCACCACGCTCACCCCGCGGCCGGTCGAGCAGCGCGAGCGCACGCGCTCCCCACCACTCGAGGCGCGCGTCGATCGCCGCGTCGTCGCGCCGCGCCAGGTGGTCGTGCGCCACGCGATCTACATCTTCGCCATGCTGCAGCAGCCGCGCGGCGCAGCGCAGGTCGTCGTCCGCGTCAGGCTCCAACAGCGAGCGAGCGCGCTTGACGTGCTCGACGGCTTCGCCATCGCTGCTCGCGACGTCGCACAGCACGAAGTGTGCGTAGGCGCGACAGCGCTGATCAGCCGATGATTTGGCCCTGAAGATCGCCTCTTCGGCCGCCTCGCGCGCCTCCAGCACGGCGCCGGCGGCCGCCTGCGCCGCGGCGATCGACAACACTGCGCGCGCCGCCTCGGCAGAACGCCCGAGGTGCTCGAACAACAACAGCGCGCGCCGCGCCGCCTCGAGCGCCTCGCCCAGATCACCGACGCTCGCCGCGGCTGCTGCGACGCCGGTGGCGTACGTCGCTTCTTCGAGGATCGCGCCGGCGCGCGCCGCAAATTCTCGCGACAGTCGGAACGCAGCTAGCGCCGCCTCCGGTTGGCCCAAGGCGAGCGCCAGCATCCCGAACAGCGACTCGGCGCGGGCGCGTTGCTCGTCACTACGCGACAGCAGCCGGGCACGCTCGGCCTGACGCCGCGCCTCGGCGTGTTGCCCGCGGCGCAGGGCCAGCAGCGCCTGACACTCGGCCAGCTGCGCGGTCTCGGCTCGATCCCCGAGCCAACGCTCGGCTTCGTCGAGCCGCCCGGCATCGAGCGCGGCGCGCGCACGGAGCGCGGCGGCGCGCGCGATGATCTCGGCCGGCGCGTCGCCCAGCGCGTCGAGCAACAGAAGGGCGCGCGGCAGCTCGCCGGCGCGGCGCAACAGCTCGGCCAACTCCATGCGCATTGCCGGAGATTTCTCGGCCTCGAGCAGCGAAAGCGCACGACCCAACTCGCCGCGCAAGCGCAGCACGCGCAAAAGCTCGAGCAACAGCGCTGGCGGAGCCGCGCCTACGCGCACCAGGTCCTCCGCCGCGTCGACCGCCGCGTCGCTGACAGCGGGCTCACGCAGCGCGAGCGCCAGGGCCAGCGGCTCGATGTCTAGCTCGCGGGCTTCGGCGCGGGCGGGCGACTCGAAGTCCAAGAAGCCGAGCGCCTGCGGTGCTCGACTCAGCGACGCGCGCGTGGCTCGCTCGAGCAGCTCGTCGTCGGTCGTGCGCGGCAGCTGCGGCCACGACGATGCCGCCACGCCCACCAACGCCACCAAGAAGCGCGACTGCCCGAGCGCGTCGAGCTCGCGCAGCTCGGCCGTGCCCGACATCGGTTGCCCACGCAACGCGCGGATCTTGACCAAAACGTCGAGCGCCGGAGCCAGCACCGCGTTCGCCAGCGGGCCAACCCGCAGCTCCGTCCGGCTTGCGCGCGCCGCGTCGACCAGCTCACGCCGGCGGGCGAAGCGGTAGGCACGCCGCACGGCGCGTTCGCCCTGCTCGCCAAACGCCGGAGCCGCCGGCGCACCCGCGGATTCGGCCCGTTTCGCGACCCAGGCCGCCGAAGGTCGCGCGCCCGGCGCACGCTCTAAGAGCGCACGCGCCACATCGGCAAGCGCGTCGACTGTAGGCAGCCGTGCCGCCGCCTGCTCGACTTGCCCAAGCTCCGGCACCAGCAGCTCGGCGATCACGACGCCGAGCGCGAACAGGTCACGGCGGCGCGCGTCGCCCACGCCACCGCCCGCCAGCACCTCCGGCGCCAAGTAGCGGCGTGTGCCACCACTGGCACTTTCTGCAGACGCGTCGCCGGACAGGCCAAAGTCGATCAACCGCGCACCGGCCGACGTGAGCACGATGTTCTGCGGCTTGATGTCGCCGTGCGCCGAGCCCACGCCATGCAGGTCGGCAAGCGCCGCGCCGATGTCCCGCGCCACGCTCAGCGCGAGCACACGCCGCTCAGCGGGTGTTAGCGCCGCGGCGGAGTTAGCCAGCGTCTCGCCCTCTTCCCAGGCAAACACCAAGAACGGCGCGCCGCGCTCGAAGCGTTCGCCGAGCACGCTCAGGTCCTGCGTGAGCGCCCCGGCATCGAGCAGCGGCGCGACCCACGGCGAATCGACCAAGCACAGCCGCTCGGCCTCTTCGGCGAAGCGCAGCCGCTGGCCCATGTCGCGCCCCAACTTCACGACGACCAGCCGCGAGCCACCCGGCTCGGCTGCGGAGCCGCGCTCGGCGAGCAAGACCCGGCTGGTGGCGCCCCCGCCCAGAAACCGCACCGCCCGCAACGGCTGACCCGCTACTGGCAACACAGTTGTCAACGTCTCAGACCCGCCCATGCCCATCAACATGGCTGTATTTTTACACTCTGTCAACGAAGATGGCAGTGCCCGCTACAGGACCCAGCCAGCTAGGCCGGGCCAGAGGCAGGCTTGCTCGGGGTTTGCTTTGAACGACCGGGTCGACAATTCTCGACCACGGTGACCCGTCTTCAGAGCCTGCTGCTGGTCGTGGGCCTGCTCTGCGCCGGCACCGCCGCGGCGCTACTGCGGGGTACTGCACGCCCAACCACTGCAGCAAGAGGCCCAGCTCAGCAGGTCGCCCCTGCCGGGACGTCGGCAGAAGAGCTGGCGCTTATCGCACGGGCCCAGAGTGCCTTGTCGGACGGCAACCCCGCCCTGGCTCGGAGCGCACTGCGCGAACACGGCGCGCGTTTCCCGGATGGTCGCATGAAGGTCCAGCGCAAGCTGCTCGAGGCCTACACTGAACGCGTTCAGGTGGGTTCGCCGTGATCGAGCAAGCTCAGCTCACTGCTGGCAGTCGGCGCCGCCGGCGATGAAGGTCGACACGGCGCGCAGCTGGTCGAGGGTAAACTTGGGCGGCGTGCCGTCGGCCGGCGCTCGCGGCATCGGTTCGCCGCGCACGAACCATTCGCGCAACCGGTCAAGCTCGACTTGCTCGGGCGCGACCGACTGGCCGCGGGAAAGCGGCAAGAACATGTGCGCCGAGGCCGCTTTGCCGCTGCATCCGCCCGAATCCAACCGCACCGGACAGTAATTGTCGCGCCCCAGCAGCAGCTTGAACATCAGGTAGCTACCGCCCGGAACACCCGGATCGATCAGCGCCTGTCGCACCCCGAAGCGTGCGCCCTTGACCTCGGGCGCGCCGCCCGACTGATCGCCGAGCTCGGTGCCGTGGGCCACTTTGCCGATCGCGGTCTCGCGGACGTCGGCCGGAGTATCGAGCCAAAGGCCGTACGGAGCCGCTCCGAGATCGATCGCCTGACCGGCCTGGGTGAAGCTGTGCCCGACGCGCTGATGGCACTGAGGGCCCGTGCATTTGGCGCCCAAGACGTTGGTCACGATCTCGGCGCACGTCGGCACCGACTCGACGGGTAGGTCGATCGGAGCATCGGCGGTGAGGAAGCTGCTGCGGAGCGGCAGCTCGGCTTCTTCGAGCGGCGCGCCGTCGAAGGCGCGGATCCCGAAGTCATCGTCGGCCACCGCACGGCTCAGCTCCAGGTTGTACAGCGTGTGCGGTGCAAAACCGTAGTTGGCCGGCATGCGGTACTCGACGACGCGCTCGACGGGGTCATAGGCCACCTCGAATGGTGGGGCCGCAAAGGCCGTTTTGGCGTCGCCGGTGTAGACCCGGATCGCCTGGCGGCTAACGGTGGTCGGGTTGAGGAACCGGTCGAAGCGAAACGTCAGCGTCGCGTTCGTCGGGATAGTGCAGTCCGGATCGGGGCCGACGCCGCAACCGTCACTGGGGAAGGCCCCAATCAGGTGCACCGCCGGACCCGTCGCAGGCGGCGAATCGGGCCTGGCTACGTCGCACCCCCCGAGCAAGAGCAAGAGGGGTAACGCTGCGCCTAGACTCAGCTTTCCGAATAGGTCGACAGTTGATCGCGGATGCTTTGCTCGCTGACGCCGGTGCGGATGTGATCCTTGAGGATGTCCGCCAGAGTGATCAGGAGGTCGTCGACCCCCTTCTCCTCGATGATTTTGGAGAGCAGCTGTCGCGCCTCGCGACTGTCGTCTTCGCGGAGGAATTCCCGCACCTTGTCGACAGAGATGTCCCCTTGAAAGTCGAAGTACAGATTCTCGAACAAGTAGCGGACGAGCTCCTTCACGGAGGGCCTCCTCGAAGCATGAGCAAACGTAGCCCTTGCCGCTATACCCGCCAGCAGAAGCACTCGGCAAGCGCTTTGGCATCTGTTTGCAAGTTCGAGGGCAATTCAGCGACATTTAAGCAGATCCTGGTCGTTTGGCGCATGGCAGGCCAGGCACGGCCGGGGGTTCTGGCGAACGGCCTGCTGGCAGCGGCTACTAAAACCCGCGGGGTGAGGATTGACGCCCTGCCCTATGCCCCCGAGGTCCGGCCCTCGGCCGCCAACGTTCCGCGTCGCGTGACACAGCGCGCAATCGCGCTCTTGGTGACAGCTCACGCAGGCGTTGAGGTTGCGCTGAGCTTCCCAAGCGTGGTGCGCGGGTGAGCGGGGACCGTCGGTCCACACCGACTTGGGGGGATGGAAGCGGCCGCGGCCCGCGAAGTTACCGACCGGTCCGGACATGGCCACGCCGGCGCGCTGGTGGCACGTCAGGCAGAAGGATTGCTGCTGGTGGCAGCTGGTGCAGCGCGGGTTGTCTTGGCGTGCGGCGACCGGATGCTGGCTGATGAAGTCGTTCGGGTGGATGCGACGCGGTCTGACGTTGCCGTCGTGGCATCCAACGCAGAAGCGCTCTTGGTGGCAATTCGCGCAGAACTTGCTGTCGTCGCCAGCCACGAGCTTGTGGCGCTCGATGAAATCCGAACCATGACCGGCGTCGTGCATCCACGGCGGCGGTAGCATTTTGCCGCTCTTGAACATGGTCGTGAGCATGCCGTTCGGCTCGCTCAAGTGGCAGGTCGTGCAGGCGCCGGAAGCCTGGACGTGACCCGTCGCTCCCGCGATCGCCTTGGTGGCGAGCGCCGCTTTGCCCGCCCCCGCGCCACTGGTGCCGAGCACGTGGCAGGTCACGCACTCCTTCATGCGTGGCAGCTGGTCGCGCGTGGCGAGCGTGAGCTCCTCGACTTTGCCGTGGCAGCGGGCGCACGGCATGCGCTGTGCGGTGACGTGCTTTTGATGATTGAAGCGTAAATTAGGCTTCGGCACGAGCACACGCGCGACGATATTCGGCCGCTTCGGATCGTAGTCCGTGTGGCAGAAGTTGCATTGACCGAGCGGGCGCGGCTCATCGGTCGTGACCACCGTGAGCTTGCGGTGATTGGTGCCGTGGCAACCGTCACAGCGCGTGGCCGGCGGCAGCAGCGAGTCGGCGGACTTTTGACTGCTTTTGGCCGCGCTGTGGCAAGTGCCGCAGCCGATGCCGAGCTGCTTGACGTGCTTCTGATGATTGAAGCGCAGCGGTACTGTCTGCTCCGGGAACACGACGGGGCTCGGCCCCTCGTCGTCGGGTGAAGCACCGGGCGGGCGCAGCGCGTCGGGCACGTCGAAGCTTCCCGAAGGCGCAGCGCTAGCGACGGGCGCCGCTTTCGCGCCGGCCAGCGCCGGGGCGCTTCCGCACCACGCCACGAAAGCCGACAGCAGGGTCAGGAGCAGCAGCAGGTCCGCGCGGCTTTTCATTTCAGCACCGTCAGATCTAGCGTGAGCAGCGCACGAAAGCGCTGCCCGACGACGCGGTTCATGTCGTGCTCCAGCTCGAACCCGATGCGTGAGCGGGTGAAGAAATTGGGGCCGGGAGTGAGCCCCGCGCCGAGCACATAGCCAAAGCTTTTGGCGTCGCGATCAGGCCGCAGCGCGTCAGACCAATCCCACAGCGAAAGCACGCACATACCGTCGTAACGGGCGCTGAAGCGGCGGCGACCGGTGACATCCCCGCCCAGCCGATGCCCGCGCTGGCCGGTTTCACCGCCACCACGCACGGCCAAGCTGCCGCGACCGTAGTCGTAGCGCGCACCGGCGTCGATCGAGACGTCGTACAACCGCCCGGTCTTGGTGACGTCCGGATTACTGAGGTAGCTCGAGATCAGGCCTTCGGTCTCGAACCAGCGCACGCCGCCCGACAGCGTCGCCGACAGCCGCCGCGAAAAGCGCACGTCGCCGCGGGCGAGCGCGCTGGTCGTGGGTGAGTGCGAAAACCAGTTGAAGATCGAGTCGCCGTCGAACGTGGGCGTGTAGCGCTCGAAGCGCGCGCCGGTGGTGACCTTGGAGCCTAGATAGGCGTCCGCGCTGACCGCGTACTGGCTGAAGATTTGGTTGTAGAAGTCGTAGACGACCGAGCCATTGAGCGCGCCGACCGAGGACGAATCAGCGCGCAACGAATAGCCGATGCGCTCACTCGACGTTCGATTGCCGGACAGGAAGAACTGGCCGTCGCCGCGGTCGAGGAACGGCGACACGTTCACTTCGTCGCGGTTGATCACCTTACGGTAGCTGAGGCGCGAATGCAGGATACCGAAGCCGGACGCCTCGACCGCGAGACCAGCCGCCGGCGCCACCTTCGACTCGTCGAGGAACAGCGGGTAGTAGGCGGCGTCGTAGCCGTAGCGATCACCCCGGTAAACGCCCTGTGATTCGAAGCGGCGCGTGCCGAACGTAGGCAGCCCGCCACCGCGTTGCTCGAGCCCCGCGTAGGCTTCGAACACCAGATTGGCCGGCGTGCTCAGCGTGACGAGGCCGCCGTCGAACGACCAGAAGCCGAGCGCGTCGAAGACGTACTGACGACCAAGACGAAAGCCGAGGTAGCCGTCGAGGTAGCGTTGCCCTTCCAGGTACGCGTACATCAAATCGAGCGGCGCTTCCTGGAACCCTGGAATGTACGTAGGGCTGCCGAGCGCGCGCTCCGCCGAGCTTTGGCCGAAGTCGGCGTCGAGCCGCATCCGCGATTGGAAGCTCAGGCGCGGGCCGCGCGGATCCTGCTCGCCTTGGATGTTCCAAACGGAAAGGCCGAGCGTCTCCGTGTAGCGCCGACGGCGCACCTCCGGATCGCCCCACGGGCTGGAGAGCATGTAGTACTGCGCGGCGATCGACGCGTCGACTTCGGTTTCGTAGGCGCGCGCCGGCCGCGTCCAGCAGCCGATGCTCGCCACGGCTCCAAGCAACCAAAGGTTTACGGCGCGCGCTCTCATGCCAGTCGCGCCCCGGACGCTACCACGAGCCACCCGTGCGGCGTCGCCGTCCGATCGAGAGACGAGGCAACAGGAAGGCGGCTGAGCATTGGTTCCATCTCAGGATTGCCCGGGAATTTCTGCTGGTGGCACGCGTTGACCGCGGATGGACAGTACGCATGACTGGGCTTTGGAGGAATTTGGACGCGTTGAGCTAGGTGACCGGCGG
>JBBRMI010000271.1:0-9368 GCA_038230915.1 Polyangiales bacterium
ACGCCTTGCGCACGTTGGGGCTCGCTTGTTCGGATCTTGGCCACAGGCCTATTTCAACATCCGAACCTCGTTGTGTCGATCCCCGCCTCGCCCGGCCCTCCCTTTTTCGGTCACGTCTAGGGAGATCGGGAGATCGGGAGCCCTGAATTTGGGGGTTTCGAGCTGCGCGATCACGAACGGCACCGTAAATTGTGCCGTTCGTCATTTCACGGATTGCAGTCCCAAAATCTCCCGCTCGAAAAATACTCACAAACGTTGATCGGCGCCTCCGCCGCCTAACCGCGGTTTACGAGCGAGATTTTTTCACAGGGAGATCGGGAGATCGGGAGCCCTGAATTTGGGGTTTCGATCTGCACGATGATGAACGGCACCGTAACTGATGCCGTTCGTCATTTCACGGATCGCAAACCCAAAAAATCTCCCGATCTCCCGATCTCCCTGTGAAAAAATCTGGGAGACGTATGTCTGGGCGCGGCTGTTAGCAGAAGCCGACGAAGAACGGCTGCGCGATCCCGCTCGTGATGCCGAGCGGCGCCAGGTGCAGGCCGTGGTCGGATACCGCGAATGACATGACCGACGCCGCGTCGAGGTTGCCGACGATCAAGCGGTCGCCGCGGCCGTTGACGGAGAAGTGGCGTGGCTTTTTGCCGGTGGCGACGCGCTGCTGCAGCTGGATGGCGCCTTTGCCGTCGACGGCAAAGACCGCCAGGCTGTCGTCGCCGCGGTTCGAGGCGTAAAGCGCGCGGCCCGACGGGTGCATTTCGATGTGCGACGCCGTATTCGGCGCGCGCCCGGCGGAATTGCCAAGCGTTGAAACCAGGCTGACGAGCTCGAGGCTGCCGGCGCCGGCATCCCACGCGAACACGCCGACTTCGCTGGTGTGCTCGAACGTGACGTAGACGATGCGGCCGTTAGCGTCGAAGGTGAGGTGACGCGGACCGGTGCCGAGCGGAGCGGCGGCGTTGCCGGCCGGCTCGAGCGCGCCGCTATCGGCGTCGAAGCGATACACCGCGACGTAGTCGGAGCCGAGGCACGGCACGAGCACGTGGCGGTTGTCCGGCGAGCAAACGATGGCGTGCGGATTCTGACCCGCGCGTTGGCTGGAGATGGCGCCGCCCGTCGCGCCCGCGCGGAACACCGAAACCCCGCCGCCCTGGTAGTTGGCGACGAGCGCGAACTCACCGCTGCGGTCGAACGCGACGTACGCCGGACCCGTGCCGCCCGACGCGCTCGGCGCGCCCAAGCTTACCTGCTGGCCGACGTCGGTGATCGGGTAGAGCAAGCTGCCGTGCTCGTCGACCGCCAAGGCTTGCGTGCCCGACAGCGCGAAGAACGACGGGCAGCCGCCGAGGCGCAGCTCGTTCTTTGCGCGCAGCGTGCCTTCTTCAGTCAGATCGAACCAGAGCAGGTGGCCGCTCCCGGAGCCGACGATTGCTCGGTCGGTGAATGCCGTCGCGCGCGGCTCGAGCGCGGCGTGGGGCTCTTGCATCCCTTCAGGGTAAGCCGGAATTCCGACACCGGGACGGCGCGTTCCTATCGCTCGCGTGTTTAATTCTGGCGTGTGAGAGCCGCTTCCACTCGGGCCATTTCGTTGATTTCGAGGTTTCCAACCACACCGTTCAGGTTTTGGCCGTCGGCGGCGGTCTGCGTTTTGGCCAGCGCGCGCAAGAAATACGGGGGTACGGCGCGGAACAGCAGCCGCACGCGCACACGCTCGGCGCCCGAGCCGCTCGGCAGATCGAATGCGTACGGAAACGTGCGTTGCTCGCCGACGATCAACGGCGGCGTGGGTTTGCCGGTCGAGGGCCGCACGCGTGGCACGGGACCGCCGGTCAGAAACTGCACGATCGCCTCCTTCGAGCCGGGCGCCGGTCGCAGCTTCGGCTGATTGCGGAGATCGAGCTGCACGACGCCGTTGCCGTCGCGCAACAGCTCGATCTTGTCCATCAGCATCTGCTGAAAGCTCACCAGCTGCTGGTCGGTGGTGGTGCAGCCGACCAAGAACTCTTTCATGCCGCTATTCGGGTCGTCGAGGATCGTGCCGTCGCAAAGATCATGGGTTGGCTGAACCAACCGCCCGGAGCTTACGACGACCTGGCCTTGTGCGTTCAGGAGCGTTACCTCGAACCACATTTGCCGCACGAACGCGAAACCGCCCGGCAGGTTGTGGCCGGTGCCGGTGTTCTGCAGCGAGACGTCGAAGGCGACGCGCGTGTCCGTCACTTTCACCGATGCGTCGACCAGCGACAGCGTGCCAGCGCGTCGTAACAGCGACTCGCGAACCGAGCGGCTTTCGTCGCGCACCGCGGGCTCGTCGAGCGGGTAGTCGACGGCGATGAAGCGGTGGCTACGCAGCTTGCGGGCGGGCGCGTCGCCGTCTTGTTCGAACGGGATCAGCGCACTTTCAGCGGCGCGCGAGCCTTTGACGAACGGCATGTGGCAATCGACGCAGCCGGGGCCGCCATTTTTGGCGAAGTCTTGCCACTCGTCGAACAGCGTTTGCAGGACCAAATCGGTGCCGCGCTCGATCTTGCCGTCGCCGTTGCGGTCGTATTGCACCGAGTGGCAGTTGCGGCAAAGCTGCGACGGCTCCCGAAACAGCGGTGAGGCTTTGCTTTGGTGGAAGGCGTTACCGACCGGGTCGTCGAAGCGACCAAAGAAGGTGTGACCCGGCTGGAGGCCTTTCTGAAACGCGGTCAAGCCGCCGCCAGCCGTGACCGATTCACCCTGCCACTGGTGGCACACCGAGCAGGTAACGCCTTCGCTCACCAGCGCCGGTTCCGCCAGCGCGCCCTCGGTCTTGAACGGTAGCAGCGGTGACTGGGCCAGCGCGGTGGCGATCGGACCGTGGCAGTTCACGCACACGTTTTGCGGATCGGGGGAGCTCGTGCTGGCTAGCGTTTCACGGTGCGCCAGGTTGTTCTGCGCGATCATGACCGGGCCCGTGAGCGCGTGCGCGTGCATCGACGAACGCCACTCGCTGACGATGCGCTCGTGACAGCTGCTGCAGTCGCCGGCCGGGTGGTAGCCGCCGAGCGTGCTGCCCATCACAAGGCCGAGCGGCGCGACCTTGGCCGGAATGTCCAGCGCCCACAGCACGTGGATCGGTAAAAGCAGCAGAAAGAGCAGGCTGACCGGCACGTGCAGCACGCGCATGCCTTGCAGCAGCCTGCGGTAGCGACCTTGGCGCCGCTCGCGCAGCAGCATTTGGTGGCGCGAGCGCGTCAGTCGCACCAACTCCGGAATCAGCGTCTGCTCTTCTTGCGGGATGGTGCGCGAGCCGTGTGCGACTTCAGGATCGCTGGCGGTGACGCGCAGCAGCCACTCCACCATTTGCTGCAAAGCCGGTGAGCGGCCAGCGCTCAGCTTTTCGATTTCGACCAGCGCCGTCGCAGCGCGCGCACGGCTGGCCGACTGCGAGTAGTGGCCGACCTCGCTGGCGGCCTTGGCCGGCACCGTCGCGTACACAGCGCGCCAAATCAGCCCACTTGCGACCAGCACCACGAGCAACAGCAGCAGCAACTTGCCGAGCGAAAACTCCACCCCCACGCTGCCGTAGCCGGCATGCGCGAACGCCATCAGCATGCACAACAAGCCCAAGTAGACGTGGCCCCACAGCCAGCCGGCCATCGTTCCGAGCGGCATCTTCTCCTGCAGGCTGCGCTTGCGCAGCGTGTACAGGAACGTCAGCAGGCCGAACGCGATGCACGACAGTCCGAAAAATAGGCCGCTCAAGGTGTAGCCGCGGACGATCGCCGGGAAGTAAGCGTAGTCGGTCAACCAACCGCCATCGATCGCCAGCACCACCGCCGTCGTGAACAGCGCGGTGATCAGCGACGTTCCGAGCCACAACCACTGATGCTCGAGCAAGGTCCTGCGTTTCGAGAGCGGGCGACTCAAGCGCGCGGCCCCATCGAATGACGGGGGGCGGCGCTGGCGAGCGCTTCGCCCGGATCGATGCGGAACGCCGCCCCGACCGGGCACGCGGTGACGCATGCATAGTCCGAATACTCGGCGCACAGATCGCACTTCACGGCCACGCGCGCCGCCTTTGGATCTACGGCTTCGAGCGCGCGCTCACGCAAGCTGCCGGTCGCCAAAAAATCCAACAGGCTGACGAGCACGCTGGGTTTCGGTTTTTCGACCGCGTGCATGCTGATGTTGCCGTACGGGCAGCGCTGCGCGCACGAGCCGCAGCCGATGCAGTTCTCGGGCACGATCTTGATTTCACCGCTGGGCAAACGCACGATGCCGTCGACGCTGCACATCAGGCACGTCGGATCGTCGCAGTGCCGACACGCGGTCGGGAACATGTAGGTTTCGACCTGGATGCCGCGCAGTTGCAGCCGGCTGTCGCCGTGACGGCGCTCGCACGCGTCGATGCAGTTGCTGCAGGCCGTGCAGCGTTCTTGGTCGATGACCAAGATTTCCCGGCCCTTGGCTAAGCCTTCTTCGACCAGCACATCGGTCTCGAGCGCGCGGCGCGTGCCAGCTAGCGGATGCTCCGCGCGTGGGCCCGGCACGGGAGCTGCTGGCCGCCCCGTCGGGCCGATGACCGCGCCGATTTGCCCTTGCGGGGGTCGGATCCCGACATTCTCGGCGCGTGCCAGCGCCTCCGCTTCGAAGCCGGCGTGGCGCAGCGCGGCTTCGGCCTGCGGGTAGCGGCTGAACAGTGCCGCCAGCGCCGCGCCTGGCACGCGGATAACCTCCGAGCGGCTCGCGGCGCGCACCGAGTAGCCGACGCGCGGCTCATGCGCGAGCAGCGCCAGTACCCCGAACACGTTGCCCTCACGGAAATAGGTCAAGACGCGCTCGTTGCCGGGCACGCCGGGCCGCGCGTCTTCGCGCTGACTGGCGCGCAAGAAGCCGCTGCGCACCAAGAACAGATCGCGCGGCGCGTCGTTTTCGTTGAACAGCTCGCTGCCGGTCGGCAAAAGCTCGAGCCGCGACGACCACAAAAGCTCGGCGACGGCCGCCTCCGGCAGCGCCCCTAACCCACCGGGATTACGCGAGTAGCTCCACAGCGCGCGCTTCTCGTACAAGGCGTCCAGCGACTCGCGCACTTCGGGTGCCTGCTCCATCAGGTGCAGAACGGCGATCTTCGGCACTTCGAGCACGATCGACAGCTCTTCGGCCAGCACCGTGAACGGCTCGGCTGAGTTGCTGAGTACGCCCATTTCACCGAAAAAGCTGCCTTGCGCCAGCTTCAGCACGTGGATCGCGACGCCGTTCGGACCTGCGCTCTGCTGCTCGAGCGTGCCGGACAGTACGACGCACAGCCGCTCGTGAAATTCGCCTTCTTTGCACAGCTCCTCGCCCGGCACGAGCATACGCAACGTCGACTTGAGAATCAGGCGTCGCAGCGCCACCGGGCTCGCGCCGCGAAACAGCTGCAACTCACCCAGCTTTTGCGACAACCCGTCGAGCGTGATGCCGGAAGCGAACACCACCGTACGCGCCTGCAGCATCAGCTCGTGATCGGGCACGCTGTCTTCGATCTTGAGCTTGTTGAGCAGCACCATCGCGGCGCGGTCCAAGTCGGCCGGGCAGGCGGGGACGCATTGTCGGCACTGGGTGCAAGCCGTGACGAAGCGCGCGACGCTGACGTCGTTGAGCGTCGGCAGGTGCACGGCGGCGTTCAGGTCGGCGATCGTGACGTGACGCGATTCCATGATCGGGCACGCCAACAGGCAGTCGTTGCAGCCGATGCACGCCAAAACCTCGCGCTCGACGGACTCTTTCAGCTGTTGGTCGGCGTAGGTGCTCATGCTTCCTCGAACCGCAGCAACGCACCGGAAGAGATCAGCAGCATCTCGCCGCCCCTCAACGCGGCCCAATCGGGACTGAGCGGCGAGCCGCTCTTGAACGTGCGACCACCGGACAGATCACGCGCAAAATAGCCGCCTTGGTGCAGCACTAGCTCGAGCTCGTAGTTGGCTGTACCGGGCAAGCGCAGCTCGGCATCGACCGCGCTGCCGACGCGAACGCGGTCAGCGAAGCTGGCGGTTTGCCCGAGCCCCGCGCCCGACGCGACGCTGAGCTTGGCCCGCGGACGAAACGCCGCCAGGCGATCTTTGGTCGGCGCGCGGGTGTAGGCGATCGTGACTGCGCCGACTTGAAACATCTCGCCGTCGCCGAGCGGTAGCTCCTGGCCCGGCACCAAGCGCACGCTGCGGGCGTAGGTGCCGCTCGGGCTACCCAAATCGGACAGGTAGTGCGCGCCTTGCAGAAGTCGCACCCGCGCGTGCAGCGCCGCCACGCTCGGGTCGAACACCCGCAGATCGGCGGCGTGGCCGCTGCCGAGCGCGCAGCTGTCCGTCGACAGCACGAACGAAAGTCCCATGCTCGGACCCGAACGCAACTCGAGCCGCGGCAGCGCGATCACCGCGTCAGTCGGCCCAGTCGTCTGACCTAGCGCGCTGGAACGGAAGAGCAGCTCGGTGCGCCCGACCAAAACGCGATCACCATCGCGCAAGGCGTGGGCGCCCGCCAACGGCACGCCGTTCACCCAGGTGCCGGTCTGGGTGCCGGCGTCGCGCAAATAGAGCGCGTTTCCGTGCTGCGAAACCTGCGCGTGCAAGAACGCGACCGCCGGGTCATTCAATCGAATTGCCGATTCGGGCGCGCTGCCGATGCTGCACAGCTTGCCTTGCAACGGCAGCGCGTGGCCTTGCACCTCGAAGCGCGCTTCGATCGGCTGTTCGGTGACGAGCGGCTCGGGCGGGGCTTCGGCGTGCAAGCCGATCGACAACATTTTGGTGCGCCGTGGTTCCGACGCTGGCAAGAGCGACGTGCGACCGGGCAGCGCCGAGGTGCGACTCGGCAGCGCGGACGTGACATTCGGGATCTGCGACGTCGGTAGCTGGTTCGCCGACGTGCCGGGTGCCGCGACTGCCTGCATCGAGCTGCTATCGAGCAGGGCCGTGCCGGCGCGTTGACTGAGCCCGGCCAGCGCCACGCTCATGCTGACGATTTGCGTGCCGCGCAGCTTGGCGGCCGGTACGGCGCGGGTGGCGGCGCGCTGCACTTCGGGCTTGGCCAACAGCTTGCGCGTCTCGACGAAGCCGGCGACGTCGAAGCTGGGATCAAGCAGCTGTTCGGTGACGCCGCTCACGTCCGCACCAGCTTCGATCAAGCGCTTCAGCCCGCGACCGATCGTGCGGACGCGCGCCTGCTTTTCCCCGATCAAAAGCGCGCCCCGCACCCGCCCGCCCTCGATCACCAACTTGCGGTAGGCGATGTGGCCGGTGCCGCGCGGAAAGTCGACAAGCGCGCTACGGCCGGGTCCGTCGTCGATCTCACCCAGACGCGCGAAGTCCAAGTCGAACAGCCGCGTGGCGAAGTAATGCACGCCGGGTCGGTACTTTTCCTGCCCGCCGCACATGTTGATCGCGGCGACGCGCGCTTGATTGCGCGCCGGCTCCCACAGGCCCAACTGTTCGCCGTCGACGCTCGCCACGTCACCGGCCGCCCATACGCCTGGCGCCGAGGTGGCCAAGCTGGTGTTGACCTTCACGGCTCCATTCGGCTCGCGCGCGACGCCGCTTTCGTCGAGCAGCTCGCTGTTCGGCACGATGCCGAGCGCCGTCGCGACCATACTGCATGCAATGCGCCGCCCGCCGCTCGTGACAATCGTTCCGACCGCGCCGTTCGGCCCCGGTTCGGCGCGTGATATTTCGTCACCCAGGATGACGTCCACGCCGGCTTTGCGCAGCCGCGCTGCCAGTAAGTCGGACGCTACCGCGTCGAGCGCTCGCGGCATGAAGCGTGGCGCACGTTCGAGCAGCGTGACGTGCACTCCGCGCTCGAGCAGCGCGTCCGTCCACTCGAGGCCGAGCGCGCCGCCGCCCAGCACCACCGCGCGCTCGACTTTTCCACGCAAGGTGTCGACCACGCGCCGCGCGTCTTGAATCGTGCGCAGCGTCAACACTCCCGGCAGGTGTCCGCCGGCGAACGTCGGAGGACGCGCGCGCGCACCAGCCGCGACGAGCAGCGCGTCGTAGCGCAGCGGAGCTGGATTTCCGCTACACCACAGCTCGCGCTTGGCCGGGTCGACGCGCAGCACGCGCGTGAAGATGCGGTCGATGCGCCGCGCCTCGTAGAAGTTGGGAGCGACCGCCCACAGCTGATCTTCACGCAGCTCGCCGAGCAAGAAGTTAGTCAGCGCGGCGCGGAAGTAGCCGGGGTTCGGATCATCACAAAAAATGCCGAGCGCCGCCTCTGGATCGCGCCTGCGAATCTCTTCGGCTGCGGTGAGGCCCGCCGCCCCATCACCGACTATCAAGTATCGCTTGCGGGCCATTACTACTCAAAAAATCCCTGCGTGCTACGTAGCGATTTGCCCTCCGCATCGCTGCTTGCGAGCCGCGCGATAGTACACCATTGCGGGAGCCTCGAAAGCTCGGCAAAGTACCGGCCATGCGCCTCGCCTGGTCGACCAACGTGGTCTCGCTGTTCGGTTTTTTTGCGCTTTGTTCCGTGCTCACGGGTTGCCCCGAAAAGAGTGCGCCCGCCGACAAGCCGACCGCCGAGCAACCCGAGCGCGCCGAACCGGATGACGAAGGCAAGGCAGCCGACACGAAGCGTCCGGCAGCCGCACTCACCGCGCGTCCAGCTGCGCCTCCGACCGACGACAAGAAACCCGACGACGACAAGGACAAGGGCGGCTGGTAACGGACGAGTCGCCAGGCGCGAGCTGGCGTCAGCGCGCTCGCATCCCGGGCTGCCAAACCGCAGCTCGACGCGCCCGATGCGGGCAGGCCGCCGCGAGCTCCGCCAGTGCCTCGTCCACCGTGACGGTGCTCGCGCCGCTCGCCCTCGCCTTCAGCGTAGACGCCGTCGAGCACGAGAGAGTAAAAAGTGCGGGTTGAGTCGGAAGTCGCTCGAGACACGCTGCACCGCCGTGCCTGCTCCGCTCTTGCCGCCCCTGCGTAGCGGAGCGGCCGGAGGAATGACGTGCTCTACGAGATTCGCGGCGGTCGCGGCCATTACGCCGGTCCAGGCACGCGGGACAGAAGCCCAGCCCCAGCATCACCGCGACGAGAGCAGGAAGACGACCACGACCCGAAATAATATGCGACCGTGCCCGACGCCGCTACGTTTCTGGGCGAGCTCGCAGTCTTGATCCGTTGTCGGGGCCTCGCGCGAGCGCGGCCCCGGGAAGGGGTTCGGGAGCGGGTTCGGGAGCGGCTTCGGGCAAGCCCGAGGCTGGGCCTCGCTCGCGCGGAGCCGTTCTCGGACTCGGCGCGGAGCCGGAAATTTCGGTTTCGGTTGCGGGCTTCGGCCCTGGGTTTCAGTGGTCTCCTTTCAGCAGGTTGATTTGGGCTGGCGCTTGAGGTCGGTTGGGGTGGTCATGATGAGCGCGAAGA
>JBBRMI010000272.1:0-9199 GCA_038230915.1 Polyangiales bacterium
CGAAACCCAGGGCCGAAGCCCGCAACCGATACCGAAATACCCGGCTCCGCGTCGAGTCCGAGAAAGGCCCTGCCCGAGCCCGGCCCCGCCTCTGGCTTGCCCGAAGCCCCTGCCGAGACCGATCCCGATCCCGCTGCCGGGCCCCTTCCTGGGGCCGCCCTCGCGCAGGGCCCCGACAACGGATCAGGACTGCCCGCCATCCCGGTTCGCTCGCTGCTGTAGCCACGAAATGGGATGAATGGTCAGTGCCTGGCCGCCCAGCTGGGCGGCCTCGCCCCGAACGAGACTCGGCCTCCCCCATCCACCTGCCGCGTCGCCGCGCCGCCGAGACCTCGCGGATTTGCAACTTCGTCTTGTCCGAGACTTCTTCGAGAAGCTTGCGCTGATTCTCGGCGCTCAGAAAATCGCGAACTTCGCAAATCGCCGTGAGATGGAGCTCACGTCGCTCGAGCATGCCGAAGACTACCGGATAACTGCGAGCAACTCGCGCCGCCGCGATCCGCGCGAACGCTTCGTAGTCACTCACCGCCCGCCGAGATCAACGCTGCGGGCGTGATCATCGCGCCCAGGACCTCGGCCACCAGTGCGCTCGCCAGCGCAGCCCGAGTAGGGCATCGCCGCCCGGCGTAGCTGGCCTGCTGGCGTGCTATGCCAGGCCAGATGTTGGTGTTCGACAATCGCGCTTTGCGCAGCTTGCCCGTGGATCCCAGCGCCGAGAATCGCACGCGGCAAGTGCATGGCGCGTGTTTTTCGCGTGTCACGCCGACGCCAGTGCGCGGGCCGCGCACGCTCGCAGTGGCGAGCGACGTCGCGGAGCTGCTCGGGCTCTCGAGCGAATTCACGCACAGCCAGGAGTTCGCCGAGGTGTTCGCCGGCAATGAACTGCTGCCTGGTATGGACGCGGCGGCGGCTTGCTACGGCGGACACCAATTCGGGAACTGGGCAGGCCAGCTCGGCGACGGCCGCGCGATCTCGCTCGGCGAGCTCGTCACCAGCAGCGGCGCGCATTGGGAGCTGCAGCTGAAAGGCGCCGGGCCGACGCCGTATTCGCGCCGTGCCGACGGGCGCGCGGTGATGCGTTCGAGCGTGCGCGAGTTCTTGTGCAGCGAAGCCATGCATCACCTCGGCATTCCGACGACGCGCGCGCTGTCGCTGGTGGGCACAGGTGAGGCGGTGTTGCGCGACATCCTTTACGATGGGCACGCGCGCGACGAGCCGGGTGCGGTGGTGTGTCGGGTGGCGCCGTCGTTCTTGCGTTTTGGCAATTTCGAGCTCTTTGCGTCGCGTGACGATGTGGCGGTGCTCAAAACGCTGGCCGACTTCACGATCCGTACCTACTTCCCCGAGTTGGGTGAGCCTTCACCCGCAGCCTACGTGGCTTGGTTGAAAGAGGTCGCGCGGCGCACCGCGCAAATGGTCGCGCAGTGGATGTCGGTCGGCTTCGTGCACGGCGTTATGAACACCGACAACATGTCGATCCTGGGCCTGACCATCGACTACGGGCCGTACGGCTTTCTCGATGATTTCGCGCCGGATTGGACGCCGAACATCACCGACGCTCAGGGCCGACGGTACCGCTACGGCTCGCAGCCGCGGATCGCGCTGTGGAACATCGTCTGCTTGGCCAATGCGATCTATCCGTTGGTTGAAGACGTGGTCGCGCTCGAGAGCGTCATCCCCACCTACACCGAAGCTCTGGAGGTGGCGCGCGCAGGGCTGATCGCCGGCAAGCTCGGCCTTCAGCGCCTGAATGACGACGAGCTCACGCCAAGCGGTGCCGTGCGGATTCCGGACGCGCTTTTGGTCGACGACATGATCGAGATTTTAGCGGCCGTCGAGACGGACATGACGTTGTTCTATCGCCACTTAGCGGATGTCCCGGCCACCGCAGTCGACGTCGTTGACTCGACCTTGCTGGCTCCGCTCGAAGTCGCTTTCTACGATCCCGCCAGCGTCGGCGCGCAGCACCGCGCGAAGCTGGCTGCGTGGCTGCGCCGCTACGCCGGGCGCGTTGGCGAAGACGGCACCGGCGACGCTGAGCGTCGGCAGCGCATGAACCTAGTGAATCCCAAGTTCGTCTTGCGCAACTATGTCGCGCAACTCGCGATCGACCGGGCCGAGCAGGGCGACGGCAGCGTTGTCGTCGAGCTGCTCGACGTATTGCGTCGCCCGTTCGACGAGCACCCTGGCAAGGAGCGTTTCGCAGAAAAGCGCCCCGAATGGGCGCGCAATCGGCCCGGCTGCTCGATGCTGTCCTGCAGCTCCTAACGCGAGTTGGCGGCCGCCAAGCCACGGACGGCGCGCTACCACGCTTCGCCGGGGAAGGTCGAAGAGAACGGTAACGCGCCGTCCGTGGCCATAAAGCAGGCTAAGCCTCAACCCGCGGTGTGCGGGCGGGGCTGGTCCGGACTAGTCGGCCTTTTTGATCGCCTGCTTGAGGTCGTCAACCGCCTTGTCCACGCGAGCTTTGGTCGTGTCCCAGGTCAGCGCCGAGGACAGCTCGAGCGAACGGTACTCCGTCGCCACGTTGTCGCGCGCCGTTTTGATGTTGGGCATGGCGGTGTCGATGCCCGCCTTGACTTTGCCCTTCGCGGTCTTGGCCTTCGCTTCTAGGTCGGCGATGTTCTTGTCGACCGAGACCAAGTCTTGCGTCACGCTGTGGCGGTAGTCCTCGCGCAACTTCAGGAAGTTGGCTTGCGCGTCCGCGACCTTCTTGTCGGCTTCGGCGCGCGCCGCGGTGATCTTGTCGTTGGCCTCGGTATTGGCTTCATTGACCTTCTTGTCAGCGTCTGCTCGGGCCTGATCGGCCTTCTGTTGTTCGTCGGCCGCCTTGTCGCAGCCTGCCGCAAACGCCAACGAAAGGGCCATGCACATTGATAGAGTAGTGAAGCGAGTCATGATGCCTCCGGTTCGAGTTACGCGCAGCCCTCAGCAAACGCCGTGCCGAGCCTCGCGACGCGCATTCATTGGCGATTTTCGGCGGCGTTTCCCAGCAAGCGCTCCCAGTCGCGGGGCATAACGACCCGCCGGGGCGAGTGCGCCCGCGCAGCACGCGACATATTGAAGACCAGGACCCGGGTTGCGAGCAGCAGCGCCCACCAGCAGGGCAACTACCCGACCAGCGTCGAGTCTTGCCAATGCGCCGCCGCAATGGCGGTCGCAGCCCAGCTGACGACGAAGGGCACGACCGGATCGAGGAACAGGATATCGATCGCCAGTGCCCGCAGGCCCGCCCCAGGCAGCGACGTAAATGGGGCTTGCTCTCTCGTCAGAGCAAGAGAGCAAGCTGCATGCCGGCTCCGCGGCTCGAGCCCGGCGTCAGCGAAAGCGACGGAAGAAAGCGCGCAGCGACTCGCACAGCAGGGCGGGCTGTTCGAGCGCGGGCATCGGGCCGCCCTGAGCATGCTCGGTCCAATCAACGACGCGGTGCTGGCGCTCGGCGAAACGGCGCAAGGTTGGCGCGTCGAGCGGGAAGCTTTGCACGCTGATCGGCGTGCTCGTAGCCGCAGCGGGAGCGAGGCGATGCTCGCAGTAGAGTTCGTTCTGCGCGCTCGCGCTGCCGAGCGACCACGACAGCGTGAGGGCGGTCAACAGCGGGCGGAGCCAGGCCGCGTTTTCCGATGATTGCGTCTCGTGCTCGAGCCGAGCCAGCGCAAACGCCAGCCGCGCGATCGGAGACTCTGGCAGCTGAAACGAAAGCTCCTCCTGAAGCTCGGTCAAGAGCGCGAGCTGGGATTTTTCATGCCGGGTCAGCGACGCCAGGTCGCTCGAATTTTCGGCTGGATAGCTGGGCAGAGCGGTCACGTGCAGACCGGCGACATGCGCGCCGTCGAGCGTCGCAAGTCTGAGCGCAATGTTGGCGCCCAAGTCGCTGCCGTGCACCACGTACCGCGAGTAGCCGAGCCGCGCCATCAAAGCCGCGCAGCCTTCGGCGATCGTGCCCGCGTTCGGCGCGCCTTCGGACAAGCCGAAGCCGGGCAGGCCAGGGCAGACGACGTGAAAAGCGTCACCCGCGCTGGCGCCGTGAATGCGCGGATCCGCTAGCGGTTCGATGACAAGCTCGAGCTCCGCTAGCGAGCCCGAATAGCCGTGCAGGAGCAGAATCGGCAGCGCGAAGGCTTCGGATGAGCGTGCGTGGATGAAACACCATTCGCCGTCGTCGAGCTCGGTCGTGAACGTTGGCAGGTCGATCACTTGTTGGCGGTCGAGCCTAAAGTCGTGCAGCCAGTAATCGAGCAGCTCGTACAGTAAGTCGAGAGGGGCGCCGTAGGCGAGACTTGCGTCGAGGGCCTCCCCAGTCGCGACGCCGCGACCTAGGCGTAACCTCAGACGTCGTAGCGCTGCCTCCGGAACTACCAGTCGGCAGGGCTCAATCTCGGTCGGGTGGCGACGAATCGCGGCGTTCATGGCCTGGAGCTTCACAAATCGACCTGTCAGCGGTATGTCAGTGTTTAGCGAAATGCAGAGAACACAGAGGCTTTTCGCGCTCGCCGAGTACCTGCGCGGGCGCCGGACTGGAGTCACGGCCGAGGCGCTGGCTGAGCGTTTCGGCGTCACGGTGCGCACCATCTACCGCGACCTCGACACGTTGCGCGCGGCGGCATTGCCAGTGTCGGCGGAGTCCGGCCCGGGTGGCGGTTACTCGCTCGATCGCAGCTACAGCCTGCCGCCTGTGAATTTTACGGCCCGCGAAGCGGCGTTGATCTTGGCGCTCGGCAAGTTTGCGATCGACATGCGGCTCTTGCCGTTCAGCGAAACGCTGCAATCCGGCCTCGACAAAGTGCGAGCCGCACTTTCGACCTCCGCACAGCGCGAGCTGCTGACGCGCCTGAAAGAGCTGTCGTTCCACGGCGTGCCGTCGCTACCCAGCGACCAAAAGGTACGCTCCGCCATCGAGCGCGCATGGTTCGAGCAGCAGCCGATCCGTATCGTCTACGTCGATGGCAATCACGTCGAGAGCAAGCGCGTCGTCCGCATCCAATCGGTGATGATGGATCGCCACGAAACGCGCATCGACGCCATCGACACCGAAACCGCCGACCGCCGTCACTTCCGCCTCGACAAAATCCTCGCCGCCGAAGTCCTCCGCCCCGCCACGTAACGATCGAGAACGAGACAACAGGAAGGCGGGAAGGCGGGAAGCTGAGAAGAAGATTTTCTTGCGCGCTGCGCGCAAGAAAATGCGCTTGCTCCCGCCCTCCCGTCTTCCCGCCTTCCTGTTGATTCCCGCTCGCGCTCGCGCTCGAGCCGTTAGCCGGCGGGGCAGAAGGTGATGTTCAACTGCGTGCCGCCGTCGGCGTCGATGCAGGTGTGGAACGAGTCGGTGGGGAGGTTGGCGTCGTCGTACGGGAACGCGGCGAGGCCGGGGCAGATGCCGTGCAGCCACGCGGCGTAGCTGTTGTGCGGGGCTGCGCCGTAGAAGGCGGATTCCGTCGCGCTGTTCGGATCCGCGAGCATGCCGCGGTTTACGGCAGCGCACAGCTTGGGTTTGTCGCCGAAGCCTTTGTCGCAACGGTACGCCTGCGCGGTCGTAGCACCGGCGGCGTCACCGCAGCCCGCCGTGCTGGCGACGCACTGCGCGATCGCGGTGTCGAGCGCGTGGCAGTACGGCTTGGCGGCGTTGGCGGCGTCTTTGCAGTATTCGCCAGCGGACAAGCAGCGCTTGCCGGACAATAAGCCGTCAGGACACCCGGACATGATTTGCGCTTGCGGCACGTAGCAACCGACCGGCTTGCAGTCCTTGCCCGGTCCGACGGCTTCGAGCTGCATCGGCAGCGCAATGCCTTCGATGTAGCCGAGCCGGTAGCTGACGTAAGTGCCCGGGAAAAACGTCAGCTCAGCGCGCTCAGCCCGGTTTTGACTCGGGCCATCGAGGAAAGCGTCAATCCAAGCAAACGGCCAATCGCCGCGGTTGTAGTCGAACGTCGCGCCGGCTTCGACCTTTTGATTGTCCGGCATCAGTACGCCGCCGCCGCCATCGCCGTGGAGCCACAGCGGGAACGAGCAGCCGTTCTTGATGTGGATCAAGTTGTTCTGGTGCGCGGGCGCGACATACGGCGGGCCGGGCATGAACGGTGCGCCTGCGCCGCCGCCGGCTGCCTGACCTGCGCCGCCCGACATGCCCCCTGCACCGGCGCCGCCGCTCGTGCTCGGTGCGCCGCTCGAGCCACCGCTCGCCGTACCGGCGGCGTCGACGCACGGCGCGAGCAGCGCCTGCTCGTTGCCGTTCGCTTCGTTGCTGTTCGGCGCTTCGCCCGTGCACGAAGGCAGCAGCGCCGCCACGCTCGCAAAACTGAAGGCAAAAGAGGCTCGTTTCATCGGTCTCAAAACTGCGAGAAGAACTTCCAAAACGCGGCCGGGGCTAGGTTGTCTTGACGTTCATGCCCCTGGCCGGTCGTTTCACACCAAACGACGGGGTAGCCGGGTTTGCAGCCTTGGTACGCTTTGCACGGGGCGGGATCCCACGCGATCGTCGTGTCGCTGCAGCCGTCGATGCGCAGCGAGCGGTCGCGCGCCGCGTACCCGCCGCCGATCGTGTTGCTGCCGTCGCTGCTGTCGTGAATGTACAGCGACGCGACGCTGCCGCGGCAATCGCTCGGCCGTTCGAAGATTGGTAAGCCGCCCGAGACCTGCGCATGGGCGCGGATGATGTCAGCGCGCTCGCAGCCCAAGATGATCGCCATCCACGAGCCAGCGCTGTAGCCGATCGCGAAAATCCGGTTTTCGTCGACGCAGTAGTTCTCTTCCGCGTACTTCAAGGTGTCGTCGAAGAACGGCAGCTCGGGCGAATTCCGGATCTGGTTTTCGTAGCACGCCCCCTTCGACTGCGGCGAGACGATGATCGCTTTGTCTTTCGACTCATTCTGAATCGGTACGTTGGACGAAGGGTTGCCGGAGCCACCGCACGGCGTGAACGCGAAGATCAGCGGATACGGCTTCTTCGAATCGTAAGCCGCCGGCAAATAAGTGTAGAAATCGCGGCTGGCGCCCGACGACATGAGCGAGTGTTTGACGAACTGCGTCGGCGTTTCGGGCGCGGCCTTGTTGCAGCCGGGGCTCGGCTTGGTCGCGACTGGGCCGCCGCCGCCGCTGCCGGCGCTGCTTTGACCCGCCGTGCCCCCGCTACCCGCGGTACCGGCGCCGGCTGTTGCGGGGCTGCCGGCGGTGGGCGTCGGGTTTGCGCTGCCGCCGGCCGCCGCGCACGGCAAGCCAGACATGCCGCCCGAGCTCGCGCCAGCTGTTGCAGTAGCGGCGCCGCCGGTTCCGGCCGTCGGTGTCGCGACGCCCGGATTGCTTTCGGTGGTGGAGCAAGCGCCGAGCAGCAGCGCGGCGCTTGCCGAAACGAGAATGAGCGTGGCGAGCTTACGCATACGGTATCGGCTGCGCGCTACGACGCGGCGTCGCGCTGCAGTTGCTATTAGTGTCCGACGCGCGGGCTTGCGCACGAGCAAATCAGGCGCTTCCTCCGCGCCAGTACGGGAAGTTGTCACCTGACTGGCCCTGCGCACGCAGTAGCGCCAGAGATTGACGCTGTCGCTGTCGGGCTCAGCGATCCTTTGGAGAGCGTTGCGTGGTGCGCTCGATCAGCTCGCGCACCAGCCGATCGGTCTTTTGGCTCGGGGTTTCGGACTGCGTGTCCAGGCGCTCGAGCGCGCGCAGCTCGTCTTGCACGCTGCGGCGGCGCCGCGAGGCGTCGTGCACCGCCGTGCGCTTGCGCCAACGCGCAGCCAGCATGCCGACGAGTGGCCAGGCTTTCGCGCCGTCCAGCGGCTCGAAAGGGATCAGGTTCAAGGCCGCGATCCACAAGTTGATGTCGGTGAATACGTAGACGATGAGCCCGACGTGTGCAGACGTCGGCGGTCCGAAGACCAACAGCGACAGCTGCACGACCGCGTACAACCCAAGCTGCGCCAGCACGCCGCCCCATGCCACCATCGCTTCCTGGAAGCGCGAGCCAGATTGGTCGTGCCGGCAGTAGCCGCCGGCGCCGTGGATCGCGATCTCCGACAGGCCGAGGCCGTAGCGCACGACGAGCAGCGCGTGCCCCAGCTCGTGAATCAAGATCAACAGCGCGAAACCCAGCCAGAACGCTGGCAAGAGCTGAAAGCGACTCCAAACCAGCGCGCCGAGCAGTAGCGTCCAGTGCACGCGAATTGGCGCGCCACGTACGCGGCCGAGCGTCCACCAACCGTGGCTCACGGCGACTCAGCCAATCTCGAACGGGTCGATAGCATCACGCGCTCGGAAGCGTATCACGCCTTCGAGGCCACGACCCGCAGTCGCGTGTAGTCGAGCCACCACGAGCCATCTCGAAACACCTGTCCGACATCATTCACGAAGCCTGTGAGCACGCAGGCTTCACGCCGAACGTACGGCTCACGCTGGCCTCGGCAAGAAGCGTTGCGTGAGACCGTGCGCGCTGGTCTGGGCGTCACGATTCTGCCGCGCGGTTACGCGGCCCCCTCCGACCGCGATCTCGTTTCGATCCCGCTCAGCCCACGTCGTCGACCAGCTCGCCCAACGACAAAATCACGCTCTACCTCGACGACACGCTGATCTGGGGCTGCGAACCGACGGGCAAGTGCTCCGACGACGGTGCCGGTGGCCAAGGTGCCGGCGGCGCGCCGTAGCGCTGCGCTTCAAGCGTATTTCGCGGCCAACCTTTCGACCAGCGCGACGTAGCTCTGCATCGACGTGTCTTTGCTGCCGCCGCGCTTGCCAGCCCAAGCGTCGTACTTGGCGCGGCCTTTGAAGTCGAGCATGCCCGGGCGTTCGCCGGAAACGTCGCCAACGGTGCCCTGCTTGAATAGTGAATAAAGCTCGAGCAACTCCGAGGCGTCCGGCGTCTTCGAAAGTTGTTTGACGCGCACCTGCGCCGCCGCAAAGTCATCACTGAGGGCCATCGGCCGCAGCCTACTACGAGAAAACAGGAAAGCGGGAAGGCGGGAAGTTTTTGCTTGTTCGAGCAGTCGGCCGCAAGGACGAAACTCGGCCTATTGAACCGACGCCATCTGGCTCGCCCACCAAGAAATCTTCCTCTCGCCTTCCCGTCTCCCCGTCTTCCTCTGAGCATTGGTTCCATCTCAGGATTGCCCGGGAATTTCTGCTGGTGGCACGCGTTGACCGCGGATGGACAGTACGCATGACTGGGCTTTGGAGGAATTTGGACGCGTTGAGCTAGGTGACCGGCGGCGAGAAG
>JBBRMI010000273.1:0-9157 GCA_038230915.1 Polyangiales bacterium
GCTCAGTCGCTATACCAGCGCTGTCTGATCAATTGGGTCGTAAACCGGCGGCGGTTTTAGCCGTGATCGGTGCCGCCGCAGCGTTGATAATGCTCTCGCGCACTGGAGCCGATGCGCGCTGGCTGTTCCTGTGGCTCCTCGTCACAGCCTTCTTCCTCTATGGCCTGATCAGTCTCAACGTCGGACCACTGTCGATAGAATCGGTACCCGTCCATCTGCGGGCGACAGCTTCGGGAGTAGTGATCGCCGTCGGCGAGCTGTTCGGCGGTGGCGTCGCCCCCGTCGCAGCGGGATATCTCGCGCGATCGTTCGGGATCAACGCCATCTTTCCGCTTGCGATAGCCGGCTTCGCCGTCGGTTTGGCGGCGTGCCTGGCGCTGGTTGAAACCGCGCCGTCTCGTCGGCGGTTCACCGTGTCGGTAAGGTGAGCTCGCCACTCAACGGAACAGCTCCCGACGGACCAAATCCTGTTTGGAACCGCTGAGGCCTAGAGCATTTACTGCTCAGCAGGCAACATAGCGAGCCGCTACACCTAGCATTTGCTCGCAGCGGAGCTCATTCGGGGGCAATTGGCGCGCGCGCGTCATGTGGCTGGACAAGAGGTTAGCCGTGACTTTTCGTAAAGCGACTATTGCGTGCCTGATCGGGGCGGCGGCCCCCGCTGTGAGTATTTGCCAACCCGTGCCAACGGTCAGCGAGGTGGCGCTCGGCCGAGTAACCACGGGGCGGGGCACGCGGTTGATTCTTTTGGGCACTGGTGGCGGCCCAGGCGTGCATACTAATCGTTCGCAACCGGCCAGTTTGCTTGTCGTCGATGGCCGCCCCTATCTGATCGATTGCGGCGATGGAACGGCGGGTCAGCTCAAACGCGCTGGCTTCAATGCCTCGGACATCGGGCATGTCTTTATCACCCATTTGCATTTCGATCATGTGGGCGGGCTAGCGGCGCTGATCGGCTTTGACTGGTCTTCGGGTGCCGCCAGCCGCACGGTCGAGATTTATGGCCCACAGGGCACTCAGGCGCTGATAAAAGGCGATGAGGCGGCGTTGGCTATTCCCGAGCAACTGTACACAGCGATCCTGCCGCCGCATCCACCGATCGCCGAAATGGTCCGTGGCCATGACTTGGATGTGGCGCAAGCCAAACTTGTTTTTCAGGACGACAAGATTAAGGTGACTGCAGTCGAAAATACACATTACGGTGCAGTCGCGATCGCGACGCAAGCTTATGGGCGAACGCGGTCCTATTCTTATCGGATTGAAACACGCGATCGCACGATCGTTTTTACCGGCGATACGGGTCCCAGCGAAGCGGTGACGCAGCTCGCGCGCGGTGCCGACGTTCTCGTCAGCGAGGTTATC
This sequence comes from Polyangiales bacterium, assembly GCA_038230915.1. Lineage (GTDB taxonomy): Bacteria > Myxococcota_A > Polyangia > Polyangiales > Polyangiaceae > PMG-095. Next base: position 1,363 of record JBBRMI010000273.1, read on the forward strand.
GACATCGACCGGATCCTCGAAATGATCAAACAAAAGTACAGTAGCTCGACACCGGAGGAGCGGACGAAGATCGTCGCGCACCAGATGCACGAGCATATGACCCCTGATGAAGTTGGCAAGATGGCGTCGAATGCAGCAGTCGGCATGGTGATCTTGAGCCACATCGTCCCGGGGGAAGACAGCGAGCGCTCGTCGCTGCCGTACACACAACTGGTACGGCGTTTGTACCAGGGGCCAGTGATCGCGGGACGCGATCTGGACGAATTCTGACGGGATGCGATCTGGCCAGCCGACACTCGCCACGGTGGATTTAGGCCGGCCGCTTTCGAACCCTTAGCTCGGATATTCAGGCGGTCGGATGCACGTGGCGCAGGGCCTATGGTGACGACGGATACATAAAGTCGTCGGGGCCGCTACGCGACGTGCTCAGCCAGATCGCAAAAGACGGCGATCTCGACGTGTTCGTCCATGCGCCCAACGTCTTCTCGTACATTCTGCGTGGCTCTGCGCGCGAGCTGCGCGAGACCATGCGCGCTAAGATGCACATTGAATTCGTCGCGCGCAGTTGTCACGTTCCGATTGCGGGGGCATTCCTCGACTTCTAGCAGCGTCAGACACAGCGTCGTACGGCTGCAACCGTGTGGTGTAGGTAATTCAGCTGGAAGGGCTAATCGGGGCTAATGCGACAACTGACTAGTGTCGACGATCGTAAGGAGCAGCCGTTCATCGCTCGTGCGATCACGCTGTTGGTCGCGGGCACGTTCTTCATGGAGATGCTCGATGGCACCGTGATTGCGACCGCTTTGCCGCGGATCGGCCGGAGCTTTGGTGCCAGCCCAGTCGCCCTGAACGTGGGCATCACCGCCTACCTCCTTGCTCTGGCGATATTCATTCCAATTAGCGGCTGGATTGCCAACCGCTTCGGCGCGCGCCGCGTCTTTGTCTCGGCCATCGCACTGTTCACCTTTGCCTCGCTCCTGTGCGGGCTTAGCCGCGCGCTCTGGAGCTTCACCGCCGCGCGCGTGCTGCAAGGAATGGGCGGTGCCGCGATGGTGCCGGTCGGCCGGCTGATCGTGCTGCGCACGACGGACAAGCGCCATCTGGTGACAGCGATCGGGACCATCGTCTGGCCAGGCTTGATCGCGCCGGTGCTCGGACCACCACTCGGCGGGCTGATCGTCCTCCACCTGTCATGGCCATGGATTTTCTTCATCAACCTGCCGCTCGGCATCGCCGCCATCGCTTTGGCACTGACGCTAGTGCCCAACAGCATGGCAGCCCCCGAGCGGCGTCCGCTGGACCTGATCGGCTTTGTCTTGAGCGGCGGTGCGCTCGCGTTGGTGGTAGGTGGCCTCGAGGAACTTAGCGGGGTGCATCGGGTCAGTACCGCGGCGCTCACGATGTTGGCGGCGGGGATCGCCCTCGGAGTCCTCGGCGTGCGCCACCTGCGACACCATCCAACCCCACTGCTCGATCTCTCACCCTTGCGCTTTCCCACCTTCGCCGTCGTTGCGCGGGGTGGATCGATGCTCCGCATCGCGATCGGCTCGCTCCCATTCCTGCTGCCCATGCTGTTCCAGATAGGGTTCGGCCTCGATCCTCTCACCTCGGGCACGCTCGTCCTCTTCGTCTTTGCTGGCAATCTCGCGATGAAGGTGTTTACGACGCGCATACTGCGTCGCTTCGGGTTCCGCACGGTCATGATCGGGAACGGCCTGCTCGCTGCGCTTGCCGTCGGCGCGTGCGGGCTCATCACCCGCGACACCCCACATTGGCTCGTCGCTCTTACCTTGTTCCTTGGGGGAGCCTTTCGCTCATTACAGTTCACGAGCCTAAGCACGATCCAGTTTGCCGACGTGCCGCCCGAACACATGGGCGACGCCAACACGCTGTCAAGCATGCTGCAGCAACTGATGCTCGGGTTGGGAGTTACCGTGGGCGCAGCACTGCTCAATGTGAGTGCCTGGGTGAATGGTCGGAGCGTCGGCATGCCCTCGCCGGACGATTTTAGATTCGCGTTTTTCGCCGTCGCGCTCATCGCGTTAGTCGGCTTGCTCGACGCCATACGCTTGGACGCAGCGGCCGGCGGTCATGTCAGCGGGCACAGGCCCAGAGAAGCAGCGGGCTAACCTGGTTCTCTGGTTAGCACCTCTTTAGTAAAGTCTGTTTTTAGCGGCGACCGTCTCGAGTGTGGCACCGGGCTCGGCGGGCTTCGACGATATCCAGAAAACTGTTTGACCGGCTCAGCTTAAATCTACGGCCTAGTGAAGTGCTTTCGAAGGTACTTCTCGTAGGACTTAGGCTGCCCGACCTTGGTACCCCGCTTTATCGCTTCTGCAACAGCGGCGCCCATCCATCTTCCGCAATCATGATCTGGACACTCGACAGATCAACGCCGAGTGCCATCGCCTAGCATCACAGCCCGAAGTCCGGTTGCCGGTCGGGGGTACGGTTGATTACGTTATCGATCACATGGTCGACAGCACGTGCGGCCACACGGTGAGCGCCCCGCTCAAGATACCGCTCGGGAACATCGGTCCTCTGGGTCACGGCCTCAGCCGGCGGCTCGGAGCCACGTTCGGCCGACGACGGTGCCGCCCGACCCACTGCGGCCTTGTCGATCACCTCCAGCGCCGAGGTCTTGTCTCCCGGGTTGCGCAAGACCCCACGCTCGACCTTGCGGCCGTCGTCAACTATGAGCGCAACCTTGTCCGCAACGCGGGTCAGCGCCACGAGGAACGAGCGCTCGTTGAGCAGCTTGCGCTCGGTCGAACGCAGCGCAAGGATGCCGTGGTCGGTGGTTACGCCCTGCGCAACGTGGACGTTGATGGCATAGGCGAGGTCGAGTTGCTCGAGCATGCGATCGCCGGGCTTGAGCTGGTGCACTGTGCCGTCGGCGAGCGAGGAGACCACAAGCCCACCGTTGCCCGCCTTCTCGACGCGCGCGAGGTCGGCGTTGTTCAGGCCTCGCTTGCGATCGCTGTCGGTCCAGCGGATGCGGTCGCCGATGTGGAGCTCGACCTGCTTGACCTGATAGATCGACACCGCGTCGTGCCTGAGGTTCTTTGCCAGAGCATCGGGCCGGAACAGCTTCTCCCCGCCGGCGTGCATGGCGAGACGGACCCGGTCGCCCTCGATGCCGGTCACCACGCCGCGGTCGCCGCGCGTAAAACCCTGGCTCGGCAGGTTGGTGCGGATTTCAACGACGCGCCCGGATTGGTAGCCCTTCATCAGTCTCGCGCCCTCGCGGGTGACGTTGACCCGGTCGAGCACATCGAGGCGCACGCCCGAAGGTGCGATTTCGCCGGTTTCCTTGAGTTTGACCTGTACTGTCCGCGAGGTTGGCCTCGGCCCCGCATGGCGCGGCCGGCGGTGAGCAACAGGGTCGTATCGCGCTCGGCTTTGGGCAGCGCCGCCCAGCGGGCGGCGGCTGTTGCTGCCACGTCTTTGCCCGGCACCTCGGTCGTAACGGGCTTCAACAGGTCGAACACGGTAGGCAAGTCATTGCCGTCGAGTGCGGCGACCACCGCCTTCATCGTGTCGGACCGGGAGCGCAGGTTCTCGGTAATGTGCGCGGTCGCGTGCCCCGCCCGCTGGCTGAGCTCGAACGGCTTGCCGGCGTCGATCGCCCCCAACTGCCGCGCGTCGCCTGTCTGGATCAGGCGGGCAGCGCCAATGATGTCGGCGAGCCGAACCAGACGTTCCATGTCGCGCGTACCGACCTGGCTTGCTTCCTCGACGATGATGAGCGAGCCCTTGAGCTCCGCCGTTACGCGCGCGACCTGCGTCGGCAGCGCGGTGCCGTCGATAACGCGTTCGTGCCGGGCCAGGAAGCGCGCGATGGTACTCGCCTCCGCGCCAGTCTCACGACCGAGCTCGTTCGCCTTCTTGTTGGCGATCGCGAGCCCGATCACCCGCCTGCCCTCGGCTTTGGCGATCGCCGTCACCGGCGCGAGCGCTGTCGACTTGCCCCGGCCCGGACCGCCCTGAACGTTGACCACCCGGTCCGGTGACGACAGCATGAGCACTGCGGCCGCTTCCTGGCCGGGGTTAAGGCGACGCAGCCCAAGGTCGCGCGCCGCCTCCTGAGCGCGGAATGCAGCTTCGCTCGCCGGCACGATCGGCGCCGACTGTCCGCGCCCCGCCTCGATCGCAGCGAGATAGCCCCGCTCAAGCCGGACCGCACCGTCGGTGGTCAGCATGCGGTCACCGTCGCCGAGCAGCAGTCCCTTGGCCTCAAGCAGCGCCAACCGCGCCTCGACGTCGGCAACGCTCACCGGCCCGCCGCGCTCGAGCGCAGCGCGGATCAGGTCGAGCCGGTCGAACGCCGCCTCGGTCTCGCTGAGCTCGCGCACGGTCGAGGCGACAGCTTGCGCTGCGGCATAGGCGCGGGGGTTTAGCCGGCCCAGCCGCTCAGGCACCACCGGGTCGCCGTCGCGCGGCGTCAGACCCATCCGCGCCACGATTGCTAGCCCCCGCGCGCCGACCCCGCGCACGCCCCGCACAAGTTGCGTCCACCCGGTTTGCGCAGCGTTTGATCGGGCAAGCGCTGCGTCGACCAGTTTGGCCGGGTCGAACCCCTTCTCGGCAACCAGTGCCTGCCACTGGCTTCCACGAACTTCGAGCGCAACATCCGCGGTCTTTGGCCTGCGTGTGGCGAGCGCCGCCAGTTCGCGTTCGCGGGCTGTGCCTTCCCTCCCGCGCGCCTCGAGATGCGCGCCAATCTCGGCCGAGCGGGTCGAGAACGCTTTGATCACCGCGCGCGGCACGCCGGCGATGTCGAACGCGCCATCCCTCGGATTCTTCGCGGGTACGGTCGCGTAGCCGAGCGCCTCGACGCGGGCGCGTAGGGTCGAGGCGAACACCGCGCCCATGACGTGCTAGCGGTCGTAAAGCGCATCGGAGCGCAACGCCCGCCACTTGCCGTCGGTCGTCTGCGTGGCATTGGCAATGACGCTATGGACATGCAGCTGTGGTTCACCGTTGCGGTTGACGTCGTGAAGGAAGCTCGCGGCGACGAAATTGGCCGTCCGCACCGGCTCCTGGTTGCGCCCGTTCCACACCCTCGTCTCCGCAATATTGCGCTCCGCCCAGTAGAGCGTTGCCGCCGTCGCCTCGCGCACCGCAGCCACCAGCCGAGCATCGCGCCCGACCAGCGCCAGGATCGACAGCGACTTCGGCGCGGACATGGTCAGGTCCCAGCCCGGTCGGTGCTCGCCGCGCTTGGCATCGAGCTGGCTGCCGTCGGGCAGCTCGCCTGCGAGGATCTTTGAAAAACTCTCGGCGTCAACGGGGCCTTCGAGGCCCAGCTCCACCGCGCCTGCCCCGGCCCAGGCACTCGCGCTCTCGGCTTGGTCGGCGGTATAATAGTTATCACGCGCATAATAGCTCGCCGCGTCGCCGGCAGATCCGACTGAACTGACCGAGACACCGCCCGCGCGCCGATGCACTGGGCTTCGCTGACGTTGCACTTGGCTTCGCCTTCACAACGACCTTCAACTGCTGGTCGTTGAACTCCGTCCGGCAGCTATCGGTCGACATTCGGTAGTTGACCAGAGCGCAGACCGCCTGATCCCCGCCGCCGAGCAACCGGCTTGCGGAGCGCACCGCGAGCCACGAGCCCGGCAGGATGATCGCGAGGACGAAGAAGCTGCCGATACACAGCAGCCAGACAACGAACAGCGCCGCACCTATTTTTCGGCCCGACCACTCCTGTTCCCACACGGTATAGCTGGTGTGCGTTCGCGGAAGCTTCCCCCAGCATTCGATAGCGGCGGTATTGGCCTTGAGCGCGTCGCTATGCTCCAGTTGCTTCCTGTCGATCTCGTCGAGGCGCGGCTGCTTCTCGATCCGCTCCGCCATCACGAGCATTTCTTCACGGATCGGATTCAGGCTGCCCGTGATGCGTTCGGGGAGATCGACCAAGAACTCGTTCTGGGCATGGGTTCGCGCCAGCTGATTGTCGCGCTCCTGCTTGCGTATGTCGGCCTCGTGCCTCGCCCAGACGGTGGCAATACGATCGATCTCCATCACCCCGCGCTCGAGCGTTGCCTGCGTCGCGATCAGGTCGCCGGGCCCCAGTGTTGCCGACGGCTCGAACGTGGCGCGCCCTTCGCGGCGTGCGGCGAGGGCTTCGGTGACGACGTCCTTGGCAAGCTTTCCGCGCTCGACAGCAAGCTCGGCTGCCCAGCGGTCGAAATCGGCATCGAGCTCGGGCGTCAGACGGATATTGACCTGAGGACTTGCCATAGCGTGCCTGACCCCTTCCCGCACGCGCTCGCTTCCGGCGCCACCGTGTGGCAGAGCATGATAGATCAATCCATCTTCCAGTGAAGATATCATCACTTCAAGGAAGATAAAGTGAGCGAAACATCTTCCATCGGTGAGCGGATCAAGGCGGTGCGGCGTCGGGCGGCTCTCGGGCAGGAAGCGTTTGCCAGCGCGCTCGGCTATTCCAAGCGCTCGCTGATAGCGTGGGAGACGGGTGCTGCCGAGCCGCCGGTTGTCATCCTGCCAAAGCTGAGGCGCGATTACGACGTCGATCCCGAGTGGATCGTCATGGGCGAGGATACGACACCGCAAGGGCATTACGGCCCCGCCGATTGGGAACGGCTCGACCGGCTGATGCGCGACATCGATGCTGTCTGCGTCGATGTCGGCCTCAAACTCTCACCCGAGAGACGCCAGTCGCTCGGGCGCGTGCTATATGATGGCGGTGCGGATGCAGGTCAGGCCACCTGCAGGCAACTCCGCGGCATGTTGCTCGCGCTCTCACTAGGGAACTGACATGGCGTTGACGACGAACGAACGACTGGCGGGATGGGCAGCCGAGACAAGGCAGGCCGGATTCCGCCACCTCAACTGGCCGGTCGTGCGCCGACTGGCCACGGTCACCGTCATCTTGCTGTTGGTGACCCTGTCGGCGGAGTTGATGCCTGGCTCACGCGCGCTTGCAGTCGCATGCTGGGTTGGAGCCGCCATCGTCGGCACGGCAATGTTTGTTTGGTTCTTTGATCGCCGGCTGTTTGTGGAGCAGCCGCCCAAATTGCGGCGGTGAGATCGATCGGCTGCGTCTGTCGAAAACAGCTGGGCGGGTAGCTGACAAACTGACGAGATCGGGCGAGGTGCTCGCACGGGCGGGCAGGGGCTGCAGCTAACGAATGCCGAACCGGTAGCACTCGAATGCCGGCCCGCCGCACTATGCGATAGCCACCGTGTCGATGAATGCGCAGCGCCCGCGTCATTGCCGGTGGACTGCGCGCAGCCATTGGAGCGGGACTTGTAGCAACGTAGCGCCGACAAAGCACGTCTCGCGCCGGCTTTCGCGAGCCCCGTAGCGTCTTCTCTACGCTGCTACACACCTGTTCTGGTTGATATTTATCGCGGCACGCGCCTGCTATTCATAGCGTGGTGTGTGCCCAAAATACCAAAAAAATGGCGGGCCGACGATTCCACGTTCCTGGTTTCTGGGGTCGGATCGGGTTTCCAACTGGATCGGCCGGCCGCCTAGGCCGGCCCCTTGCAAGGCTGTTTCGAGGTCTTGGCTCATATCAACCATCGCCTCACCGCCTCGAAAAATTGTTTTGGCTCAAGCCTGCCGCCCACTAATGCGGCCCTGCTGGCCACCTTTGTGAATCGAAATGGCCCGACTGATCGTCAACGCCGCGCCGACCGGCTGATTGCAACGAGTCCGCTGCCGGTTCGGTGCCTTATGTAGCCCACCGTGTAGCCCAGGGACCGCAAAGGATCTCGCCCTCGTCGAAGCTTTATCGTAAGTCCTTGAAAAATTGGTGCC
>JBBRMI010000274.1:0-9133 GCA_038230915.1 Polyangiales bacterium
CCGCCAGAGCGACCTTGGCCTTGAACGCTGCGCTGTGTCGGGTGCGGGTGCTTTTCATCGTCTTCTGCTCCTGTTTCGTCAGGAGCAGGCGCCGTCTATCACCACCTTAGCTGCTGGCCCAAATTTTGGGGTCCACTTCACAGGATCTCTTCCTGAAACGGATGTGGCCGCAGCGCGAAGAACAGAATCGGTCCCGTGTCTTCGCTCTTGTTCAGCGCCGCTTGCAGCCGCGCGCACGAGGGCGCGTCCCCCGGTACGAATTGCTCGAACTCGCTATCGTTCCACAGGCTCTCGAACGTGCCTTTGAATTTCTCCACCACCTCCGGCATGTCCGCCGCACACGCCTTCACCATCCACTCTTGCCCGCTCCCCAACGCGGTAGAGGTCAAGTTGGCTGACCCGATATAGGCCGTGTGTAGCCCCGTCTCGCGGTGGAACAGCCACGCCTTGGCGTGCAGCCGCGTCCGATTCACATCGTACGAAACCTTCACCTGTGCGCCCGGTAGCGCCGCCAACATCTCCACCGCCGCCAGCTCCGTCGTGCGCGTGAACACCGTCGTCAGCACCCGCAGCCGTAGCGCGCCCGTCCCGCGCCGTGCAAACGCCTCCAATGCATCCCGCACCAACCGAATCCCGCCAACCGTAATGAACGCCACCAGCACATCGATGCGGTCCGACGACGCTACTTCCCGCGCGAGCTCCCCGCCCAAACTCGGCTCCTTCAGATTGCGTGTCAGCAGCGTACTGGTCGCCAGCGGCGTCTGCGGCCGTTGGTACCGCACCGCTCGATGGATCGACCGCAGCTCTCGCCCGGGCTCTTCCACCTGACTCCCGCCCGCCTCCTCGTCCTCCTTCGTCAGCGTCCGTAGCTCCTCCAGCAGTCGATTCACCACCGCCACCTGCGCGCCGACTCGCCCCTCTGCGGGCAATGACGACAGCGCCCGCTCGACTTCTCGCGCCAAGTGTCGCGCCAAGACGCCATGAGCGTCGGCCGCATCGAGCGGCTCCAGCTCAGGTGTGCGCGCCGCCTCGAGCTGGCTCAGGTCCCGCGCCAGGGCCCCCGTCACCACCTGCTCGTACAGCCCATCCGCCAGGCGACTCGTCATCGTCGATGACTAAGCGCGAATCGCGAGGTTCTGTCTACTTATCACCGCGCTGACCCTCGTCCAGCTCCGAACGTCGGGCCAGCAGTGATGCTTCCCGGCCGCAGCAAGCATTAGGCTACGAGCGATGGCCCCCCTTCACGTAGTCGGCGCAGCGATTGTTCAGCAGGACAGGTGCTTGGTCGCCCAGCGCGGTGCGGCGATGAGCCTGGCCGGCAAATGGGAGTTTCCTGGAGGAAAAATCGAGCCGGGCGAGTCCCCCACCGCGGCCCTCACCCGCGAGATCGCCGAAGAACTTGGACTCCAGATCGCCGTCGGCGAACTACTCGGCACTGGAACGGCAACGGTCGGTGCGCGCCTCATCACCTTGGATGTCTACGCCGCCACCATCGTCTCCGGCACCACGGCGCTGCGTGAGCACGCGCAGGTAGTGTGGGCGAGCGCTGACGACCTCACCCGCTTGGACTGGGCAGATGCCGACATTCCGTGTCTGCCGCCCGTGAAGGCTTGGCTCCGGGCATCCCGCGAGTAGTCGTCTACCGTCACCTCGCTTTCACCTCCAACAGTCAGCGCGCGTCGCAGCGCTTTTCGCAGTCATTGGGCTGCGGCGCGCGAGGGTCGCGCGGCTCCAGGTAGGGCGAGCGGCACCAAAGGATGCGAAGCGTGATCGTCGGTTCACGCTGTAGCAGCGCCACGACAGACACGAAGGCCACAGGCTTGGTAGTAAGGACGTAAGGACCTGGACTACCTCCACCCAATCACGATCGCCTCCTCGAACGGCATCCACACCTCCGCAAGCTCGCGGAATTGCTGGGCAGGAAAGTCGAGTTGCGGGCCCGCGCAACCCCGCTATGAACCTCCGATCGCCGAGTGCGGTCGGAGGTTCAGTGCTTTTGGGATCAAGACTCGTGCGGGGCGAGGCGTCCCAGAATTGGACCCGCCCACGCGGGCGCGTCGCCGTAGCTCTTCACCACGCGAGATGCGCACGAAGTAGCCCAATGCCAGCGCTCGCCGCACGAACACCGGTTTGTCCGCCGCCGAGAACACAGTTTCGAACGCCAGGCTGCGCCCCTCTCGAAGGCAGGCCTCGCGTCGTTCCGTTGCGAGCTGCGCCGCGCGAAGCACGGTCTGGGCATCGTTCCAGTCCCCGAGCTCGTCCTGCGCGATGGTGTCGGGGTTGACGTATTCACAATCGTGAAACCACTCGTGCGCAAGTCCGCGCTCGGTGATGGTCGTCTTGCCGGCGCCGTTTGGTCCCGCAACGACCAACAAACGAGGGCGCGAGGCAGGCGCTGACGTCATCGAGATTTGTCGGTTCGGCGTGCCTGAGTATTGGCTTTGGCGAAAATAGACGCTTCCTTCAGCCGAGCCGTAACCCAAGCGTCTGCCGTGGCGCGCCGCTGCACCGCCAGGTCTCGCGCTTCCCGCATCACGAGCGCGAGTTCCTCGTCCGTCGGCTCGGTGTCGGGCGCCATCAGATCTCGAGACTCGATAGGCATGCGGGTGGATCACGATAGCACGGCCGGTGGGGAATCCGGCGCGGGCGTAGACCGCAAAGCCCGGGCCGAGCTCGACGCCCGAAAGGAGACGACAATACCCACCGAGGTGCGAGTAGGATCGGGTGACTGATCCGGCCGTGGACGCCGCTCAGGTGGCACGGGAACTCGTGGTACAGCGTGCGAATCGCCCTCGCGCAACCCGGAAAGGCCCTGAAATCTCAGGGCCTTTCTTTTTCTCCGACCCGCTTCGAACTGCGACGGTCGTCGCTCGCGGAGCTGGCCGCATCGCGGCTCTCGAGCGCGCGGGCGCGGTTCGAACGCGCAAGGTTGTCATCGACGCCGAGGGCAAGCGCATGTCCCACGAACTGCCGCTTGATAGTCTGCCTTCAGCAGGTTGCTGACCAATTCGGTCGCCGCTCTCGGCGTCACAAAGCGATGAGAATCAGACGTTCGGGCGCGCTCCCTCGAACCGCCGCAGCAAGCTCCGCAGTGGCTGCGTGGCGTGCTCGATCATTGCATTATCTTTCGAAGCTAATTCGTCGCAGACCCATCCGGCGGCTAGGCACACCTCGTAGAAATGCACATCGGCAGCGGCGACGTGGCCGCCTCCGTTGCTCCCGTAGGCTTCCAGCAAACGTTCCATTCCCCGATCGAGTTGGAAGGGGCGCTTAACACCCCGCGTGACGACGGCCAGATCGTATGCAGGATCCCCAATCGCGCAGTACTCCCAATCGATGAGGCCTGGCGTGTCACCAGGTGCCAGAAGGATGTTTTGCCCCAGCAAGTCGCCGTGAATCAGCGTCGGAGCGCCACTGCGTAGTTCGCGGCTTGCAGCCCAGGCGATGGCCCGAGCGACGTCGGGATGGTGGCGACCTCGGTTGAGGGAGGTGACCTGATCAAGCGCGAAGTCCTCGCGGCTTGTGAACGTGGGCACTCGACCGTCGAGGGATTCCAGCGGCACTTGGTGGACTGCCGCCGCAAGCTCGCCCACGATTTGCCAAGGGCGGACGCCAGGTTGCCGGCCAGCTCTCAAGTCCAGCTCCACGCCGGGCACGAAAGTGCGAATCGTTGCGGTTTGGTGCGGAACCGGCGCGCAAACTGGTCGTGGTACGCGGAATGACACGGGGTGCTGGGCGATTAGGCCGAGAACGGACGCTTCTGCGGCCAGCCGTCCTTCGAGTTCGGCGTCGGCCTGGAGAGGAAGGCCGACGACGTAGGTGTCGCTGAGACTTGCTCGATCGGGCGTCAGCTCCACTGCGGCGGCGAACTGGCGGCGCGTGAGTCCGCGCCCCAGGGAGGTCAGGCGCCCGACGGAGACCTTCGTGGTAGAAGACGAAAGCGCACGAAACGCGCGACTGAGCGCGTCCTTGGCATCGCTCCACGACCGCGCGAACCCTTGCCCACGTTCGCGCCGTACGTGATCGAGATCGACCTGAGCCTCGACTTCCCGCATTTCGTCCTCGCGGAGGCCGTACGGGACGCCGTTGGGTGTGTATCCCATCGCCCAGAGCATCTCTCCACCGTAGGACACCCAGCAGTCCGTGGGACCATCAAAGTCGGCGTCGTCGGCCGTCTTACTGCGAGTCTCCTTGCGTGCCACTGCTTCTACCAGGCGTTCATAGGCTCGCCGCTGGTCCGCCGCAACGGTCGCGGGATGTGACGACTGCCTCGTGCGCCGGAGGTTCAGTGCTTTCAGGCGAGGTGCTTTCGCGCGGCCAGATTGCACTCGCTTGCTACGCTCGAGCTCCTCGGCATGCGACCACGTCCGAGTTGATGGAGCCGCACCGCTAGCTAAAGCTAGGGGGGAGGGGTCACTTCCCGCAGGAGCCGCCAGGACAGATGGCGATGTCGGTGCTGCCGCGAGTGCCTTCACCCTTCCAAGCCATCAGCAGACGGGTGTGGCCGGCGGTCGGCTTCAGTTCCACACAACGAATGCCGACCTGCATGACCCCTGCGTAGAGCTTCTCTTTCGCAGCTCCGCATTTTTCGTCGGCGCTCCAAAGCTCGATCGTGTTGGAATTGTCGGGCGGTGCCGTCGTCACTTTGATGGAAAACGCGTAAGGCTGCCCGGCTGCCAGCGGGGTCGCCAGCTCGATATCGCGCACCGAGAGCTCGGTTCCGGCCGTGATGCCCGGAGCCCCCGGCACGTAATTGTTACAATTGGACATGGGTCCACCGAAGTCCGAAAAAACTTCGTCGGGGAAGACCAGCACGTCGCCTCCCATGCAGTGCGCGCCAACGACGGGCGCGCTGCCGCCCGTGTTACCTCCGCCGTCGCCGCTTCCGCCCGATGGCGACGTGCCCCCGCTGCCCGAGCCTGCTGCGTGGGAGCCGCCGGTGCCCGAGGCTGCGGTATTGGAGCCTGCGCTGTTGCTGGAACCGCCCGCCGCCTTACCGGCTGTCGACGAGCCCGAACCACCTGCAGCGACCGAGGAACCAGCCGCGCCACCAGCACCGGCGGTGGCGCGACTGCCCCCCGCTTCGTTACCGCAAGCGGCGACGGGCAGCCCGACGATCACCACCAGCACTACGGCCCGCAACGCGGGTCCACCCGAAGTCATTCCTTGCGTAGTATCACCGGGCCAAACACCCTGCAACCGGTACCGGCACGCTTGCGCCGCCGCGCGGTTTCTATCGTGACGAGCGTCGTACTGCGAAGAGTGCGGCGGAGTCGGAGCGTGGGACCTGCACCGGTCCGAACTCTGCTCGAGTCGCGCGAACGATGGCGAGGATATCCGCTTTGGCGGCTCCGGCGAGGACGAGGCGCACGAGTCAGTGCCGAGCTGCTTCGGTTTCGCACTCGTCCATGAACGCGTCGAAGGCGGCGTCAGACTCGAACTGAGGGCCATGCTGCCGCATGGACTCCATGCCCTCAGCCCATGCCGCGCGACGCAGCGCTGCGCGATCGGCGTCGATGCCGTCACGCTGCTTCAGGGCTTCAACAGCTGCAGCGAGGGCATCATCAACTGACCGAAACCGACCCGACGCAACCAGCGCTTGGACGAAGCCGGCAGCTTCCTCGGTGAGCATGATGTGGTCGAGCTTCGTCATCGCTGCGTCTGCGCATTATGCCAGAAAGCGCGCCGCGAACAACGGTCTGCGACGGGTGAGCCGAACCTATCCGGCTGCGAGCGGGAGAGGGTGGCGAGCTGGCATTGCTCAGCTTTCGTGCTGGCGCGAGTAGGCGCCCGGCGTCGTGCCGACGATACGCCGGAAATGCCGGTTCAACTGGCTCTGGTCGTACAGCCCGACGCGCGGCGCAACTTCGCTCGGCTTCACGCCCGCTGCGAGTAGCTCCTTCGCGCGCATGATGCGCAGCCGGGTGAGGTAGGCATGCGGCGGTAGGCCGACCTGCGCTCGGAACGCGCGGCACAAATGGAACTTGTCCGCGCCCGCATCGTCGGCGAGAGCGTCGAGTGTCACCTCGGCGTCGAGGCGGTCGCGAAGGTGGGCGAGCGCGCGGCGCACCGGCCGCGTTTGGTCGCATTTCGCGCCGCGAATGCCAGCGAACGCGGAGATCGCCTCGGCAACGGCGACCTCGAGCGCGAGCCGACACGCACCGGCTTGCACGGCGTCGTGGAGGCGCTGGAAGGCGGCGCCGCGCGGATCTCCTGCCGCGAGATGCGAATGGATGCGCACGTTGTCGTTCACGCCCTCCACGGCGTGCGGCTGGAAGGCGACGATCTGATACGTCGCCGCGCCGTCTCGCGCGAGGTCCCGCACGACGTCACCAGGTGCCTGGATCCGCAGCGAGCCGGGCGCGCTTGACCATACCTTGCCGCGCGTCAAGAAGGACGAGCGCCCCGCCTCGACGCGGGTAATGGTGTAGGTCTCCTTCATCCCGACGTAGAGCTCGTCGCTCGACCAGCGCAGCGCGCGCAGGCCGGGGACAGACACCGAGAGGATATGTTTACGAGCCGCCAAGCCACCAGTTTACGGCGCGGGCAGGTTGGGCGCTTGGGCATTCTTGGCGCCATGCGCCGAATCTTCCGCGCCAAGAATCGCCAAGGCTGTGCCCGCCTCGCTTGCTATCTCGAAGGCATGCACGAAAACAAGGTCGCGCTGGTAACGGGCGCCAACAAGGGTATCGGTCACGCCATCGCGAGCGAGCTTGCCGCGCGCGGCTTCACAGTCCTGGTCGGCGCCCGCGACGCCGCACGTGGTGAAGCGGCCGCAAACCGCATCGCCGGCGACGCCCGCGCCTGCGAGCTGGACGTCACCCGCGCCGACTCCATCGACACCGCCGCCACCCGCATACAGCGCGAGCTCGGCCGCCTCGACGTCCTCGTCAACAATGCCGGCATCGCGGCGTTCGGTACCCCGAGCGCGGTAAACCTCGACGCGGTCCGCGCCGTGTTCGAAACCAACGTCTTCGGCGTGATCGCCGTCACTCAGGCCATGCTGCCGCTCCTGCGCGCGGCGCCCGCAGGCCGCATCGTCAACGTCTCGACCCGCCTCGGTTCGCTCACCGCGATCACCGACCCCGCATTCCCGATGCGCGGTATCGGCGGCGTGGCCTACGGTCCTTCGAAGAGCGCGCTCAACGCCGTGACGGTCGCGTTTGCGCAAGAGCTCGAAGGCACGAACATCAAGGTTAACTTGGCCTGCCCCGGCCACACCGCGACCGACTTGAACGGCCACAGTGGAACGCGCACGGTCGTCGAGGCAGCGCGCGAGCCCGTGCGCCTCGCGCTGCTCGGCCCCGACGGACCCACCGGCACATTCACGAACGACGCCGGCACGATTCCCTGGTGATGGACCAGATTCGAGGAGCGTCGTCCATGCCTTTGTGAATAATGGGCGTCGCGCCGCACAGAAAGCCGCCCACAGGGTCGAGCACGTTTCGCGCGATTTGCGTCACCCAGGCGCCGTCCGGATCGACTCGAATCCCAGCGATGTGAATGGCGATGACGACGCCGGGGCGTCCCTGAAAGGCCAGCCCGGGCGGGCATGCGGCGCTGAGCAACCGCGCGATTTGACGCTCTGCGTTCAACGGCCGATTGGCGCTAGCGAGCGGTCGTAAATGTTCGGCTACCGAGCGAAAACCCGGTGGTGCGCTCGGGGACGACGTCGGTCGGAGTGACCAGCGCGTCGATGCTGGAGCAGGGGCCGGTCGACCTCACTCGCCAAGTGCCCGCTGCGCGCTTCTGCCAAGTGATGCCCAATCCGCTCAGGTCCGGCGGAGCGAGCTCGTGCCGCAGCGTGTGGATCGTCACGTGGTAGCCGTAGTCCGTGTCGAGGTGCACCTCGTGACACGTATCGGGCACGGGCGTGAAGCTGAACTGCACCCACCTGGCCCGGCGTGCCTGCGAACCCGACGGAACCGCCAAGTGGAGCCGAGCCACCGATCGCAGGTTCCCCCGCGGTGACGGGGTCGTCGTCGTGCGAACCGCCCACGCCGCCCACCGCCCACGTATCGCGCGGCGACGCACCGTCGCGCGCCGTCTTGCCGCACCCTTGTGTCAACAACCCCAGACCCAGCACGCCTGTGCCCAGCCAGCGCATCCGCACGAAGCCCCGCCAAGTACATTCCCGGCCACACATGAGCCGAGTGTAGCGCGCCAAATCCGAAGCGCACGCCCCGCCATCCGCCGCGAACTTATCTGCCGTCTTCCCGCTCTCTTTCCTCTGCCGAGTCTGCTCAAACCACTTCTCGTCTGTCACTCTGCCAAGACGCGCCGGGTTGATCGGTTTGCGTTTGCTGCGACTTTGGGCCGGGCTATCTTCGGGGACTGAACAGGCTTGTTGACGCTGTTCAGATCTTTGCCGACGTCTTAGGCTTCTGCCATGAAGCGCCTGAGACTAATCGAGATCGCGCGCACCAAGGATCATATCCGCGTTGCCTGCGCGCTGGGCGACCTCCGGTTTCATTTCAGCGTGTGGTATCAGGACGTCGACCTGAACGCGCTCGCTCGGCAATACGGGGACGAGCTTTTGGATCGCATTTCGTTTCACGTTGCGATGTTTCAGCTCAACGCAATGTGCAGCTTGCGACCAGAAAGCATCGAGCTCGGCGGGTACGGACGTTTTGCGACGCCTCGCTTCGTGGACCTGTGGCGCACGGTTTTTCGGCGGGTCTGGGCTCAATGGCGGTGGCAGCACGACTTGCCAGCTTACGAGGGTCCCGTCTTCGTGGATGCGGCAGGCGCGGCGGCGAGACCGGTGCACACTCCGCGCGGGCCGGTCGAGCTGCTCGCTTTCTGCGGCGGCGGTAAGGACAGTTTGGTCGCGCTCAAGCTGCTCGAGCGAGGCGGGCTACCGTTCGCCACCCTGGGTTACGCACATTCGGCGTACGGTAGTCCCCGCTTGCAGCATGCGCTGCTCGATCGGCTCGGCGCGGCGACGGCGCGAACCTGCGCCGAACGTCAGTGGATCGTAGACGACTTCCAGCAATCGCCGGTCCTCGAGCTGCGCAAGGAGCTCGGTATCGAGTCGATGCTGGCCGCGGAGACACCGGCGTCGGTATTCGCGGCGCTGCCGGTCGCGCTGGCTCGCGGGTACCACGGGCTCGTTCTGGCGCACGAAGCCAGC
>JBBRMI010000275.1:0-9000 GCA_038230915.1 Polyangiales bacterium
GTACGGCTCAAGAATCTCTTGAGCCGGCTCGACCTTTCGCGCCCCCAAAACCAGTCTGCTGAAAAGAGGCGACCGAAACCCAGGGCCGAAGCCCGCAACCGATACCGACATATCCGGCTCCGCGCCGAGTCCGAGAAAGGCCCCTCGCGAGCGCAGCCTCTGGCTCGCCCGAAACCCTTGCCGAGGCCGCACCCGCTCCCGCTCCCGAACCCCCTCCCGAGGGCCGCGCTCGCGAGGCGCCAAGACAACGGATCAAGACTGCGCTGAACGGGCCTCCTTACTGTACGCTGGGAATTTCGCTGAGAGTTGCCTCTGGACGCCCTTTGCGCCGACTCCGCTGTTAGCTCGCTTTTGGGCGGAGCTGGCGTCGATGCAGAACGCTGCCAGCGTCGCCGGCTTGATGCTGACAACCGAGTGCTGATCGTCGCGCGCGCCGCTAGTTGACAAAAGAAAGCTCGACGATCGCCCCATCGGCGATCGTCGAGCGGCGCTCCGTTGCGGAGCGTTCAGGATTTACTGGGCGCCGGCCGTCGGTTGGACGACGATCTCGACGCGCCGATTGTTGGCTCGGCCTTCAGCCGAGGTGTTGTCGGCGATCGAGCGCGACGAGCCGAAGCCCTGCGCGGTGACGCGGTCACTGGCGATGCCGCGCGACACCAAGTAGTCGCGCACGGACTGCGCCCGGCGCTGCGAGAGATCCTGGTTGTAGGGGACGCCGCCCTGCGAGTCGGTGTGACCCTCGACGACGATCTTGGAATTGGGATCTTCCTTGATCAGCGCGTTGGCAACGTCGTTCAGCTTGAGCTGCGCCGCAGGCAGCAGATCCGCCTTGGCGGAGGTGAACAAGACGCTGCCCGAAAGGGTAATGACCATGCCGCGCGCTTCTTGCTTCACGCTGGCGAACTTGGCCAGATCTGCCATCGCTTGCGCGGCGCGCTTTTCGGCCTCCGCGCTGCGTGCTTTCTCGTCCTTGAGCGCGACCTTGCCGGCCGTGAGCTGGGCGTCTTGCGTGGCAAGATCGGTCTTGCTGCGGGCGAGGGCTGCCGCGGTGGCGGCTACGGTCTTTTTTTCGTCGGCGTGCATGGCGTCGACGGTGGCGCCGGTAGCTTGCTCGGAATGGCGAGTACGCGCGATGACTTGAGCTAGCTCTGTCTTGCGCAGCGCGAGGTACGCTTGGTCGCGCGTGTCTTGGGTGTCGCCGTTTTCTTGGAACGCCGCCTCGGCTACGTCGAGTTGCTTGCGCGCGGCGTCCATATCACGCGGATTGAGCTGGCTCGTCGAGCCGTCGTCTTTGGCGCGAGTGTAGGCCGTACGAGCACTGACCAAATCTTGGGGCGGTATGCTGGCTGCACAAGCCGCCAGGCCGCTGAACATGAGGCCAACGATGGCGATGCTGTGATTGGTATTCATTTGACTGCTCCCTGTCCCACGTTAGTAGCCTTCTGTTCGGCTGAATCAGTGACCGCTTCCTGATGGCCAACGCTGGCGGTTTTCTCTCGTGCCTGAGCGAGCGCGAGCTCACCGTCGGCCTTAGCTCGAATCAGCAACGAGTCGGCGCGTACGTTGTCGCCGTCGGCCATGGCCTTTTGGGCTTGGGTGATCTGATCTTGGGTGTTCTTCAAGGACAGCTGTGCCGCCGGCACGTTGTTCGCGCCCACTTCCAGCGCGCTCCTTTGAACGGCCTCGGCGTCGGCGAGGCGCTGGGTCGGCGGCGGCATGGTAGCTGCGCACGCGCCAATCAATGGCACTGCGACGAATAGTGAGAAAATAGAGTGCTGCATGGGATGCTCCGGTATTGGTGCCAAGCGGCGCCAAGGTTCGCTTTCGCGGGGAAGCTACGCAGCATCCGCGCTAAGCCGTTGTTGTGAGAAAAGGGTCTTGCGTCGCCGTCAGGTGACGTCGACGCAATCAAGGTTTTGTGGCGCACTTAGCTCCGAAGGCGGGCGCGAGTGCGAATCATGTGCTGATGCCCCGGCCGATGGCCCCGGGGTCAGGACTTCGGGTCTACGTTCCCCGAGGGTTTTGTCGGCTCGTCGGCATGTTCAGGCGAAAGCTTGGCGAGCCATGTGTCTATTTGCCTCGCTGCGTCGTCCTTGACCACCCCATAGCGCTCCTGGAGCTTGCCCATGAGTTGATCGCGCTTTCCCGCGATGTTCTTCAGGTCATCGTCGGTCAGCTTGCCCCATTGCGACTTGAGCTGGCCGGTGAGCGTCTGCCAGCGGCCTTCGATTTGCGTCCAATTCATGATGACGCCGCCCTAGAGCACGTTCCATGCCGTCGGGCGCGGGCCCAATTGGACGAATGGTGGCCGGTGCCGGGGCTCGTGGTCTTCAGCCGCCGAAGACCGCGGTTTTCAGCTTGCCCGAGACGTCCCACTCGACCAGCTCGTTGAAGCCGCCGATCGGCGTGCCGGCCACGAAGATGATCGGCAGATCATCGTCTTCACACTTGGCTTCGCGAACGATGAACGCGAGCGTGGCGGCGTCGCCGCTGACATCGAGCGCCCGAAATGGAATCGACTTTGACTCGAGCAGCTCGCGCACGCGTTCGATGAGTCGTTGGTTACGGTCTTTCTCGAAGTACACGATCACCGGCGCCGGTTCACGCTTGGGTGTAGCTTTGGGAGCGGGTTTCGCCGCGCCGGCAGCCGTGTTGGCCGAACCTGTGGCGTTCAAGATGCCGCTTAACTTCGCGCGAATTCGGTTGAGCAAGGCTTGTCCTAAACAGTTTTCTACACCAAAAGCGCCCAGAACTGGCGCCGCAGAAAAACATCGATTCGGCCGGAAAAGACCGCGCTAGCCTGAAGACTTTCGCCGATGCCGCAGTTGCCCAACCCGAAGCGCAGAAACCTTACTGCCCCGCGGTTCAGGCGTGGGGGGCTGGCTAGGTGCGCTGTTTGGCGCCTCGCTTACCTGGCTGCGCTAGGGCTCGGAAGCTGCACGTTTCCTGACTACCAACGGGGACCGCGCTCGCGCGAGCCCGATGGCGGAGCCAGCACCGGTGGCTTCGTGGGAGGCGGTGTCGGTGGTGCTTCCGGCGGTAGCGCGAGCGGTGCCGGCGCGAATGGTGGTAGCGCGAGCGGCATTGGCGGGACCCCAGGCGGCATGAGCGGAACCGCCACGACCGCTGGCAATGTCGGCGACGCCGCGGGTGCAGCGGGCGACGCCGGTGCGAATATCGGCCCGCCAGGCCAAGGCATCGCCTTCTACGGCAACCAACTGATCGTGTTTGGTCTAGCCCCGTTCGATGACATGACGATCGAGATGTGGATCAAGACGACGCAGGTGGGGCCGAGCGGCAAGTGGTACGAGGGCGCCGCGCTGTTCGACGCCGACGCCGCCGGGGATCACAACGATTTTGGTGCGTCGCTGATCGGCGAGTCGTTCGGCTTCGGCACCGGCAGCCCCGACGTGACCGCGTTGTCGACCACGCCGGTGAACACGGGTGTTTGGACGCACGTCGCTGGCACCCGCGAACGCGCCAGCAGCATCGTGCGCGTGCTGGTCAACGGCAAAGCCGAATCGACGCTCGTGACCGGTAACTACAACCCGCTGTCGGACGCGGTGACACCCTCGATGGGCGGGCATTTGTCGGGCAACTTCTACAACGGCTTCATCGGCACGATCGACGAAGTGCGGCTGTGGAACGAGGTCCGAACGCCGCGGCAGATCACCGACTACATGCACAGTCGGCTGAACGGCGACGAGCCGGGGCTGGTCGGCTATTGGCGCTTCGACGACGGCACCGGGCTCGTCGCCAGCGACAGCTCGCCCAGTCACAACAAAGGCACGCTCGGCGCGGGAGATCCGTCGCACGTGCCGCGATGGGTCACCTACGATGCGCCCGCCCTGCCGTGACGCCATCCGCTAGTCGCCGCGCATGTCGCCGGGCGGGAGCGTGCACTTCCCAGTGTCTTGGAAGCGGGCCACGCTGGGAGCGGTGCCCAGGTAGATGAAGTCCTCGAGGTTGGTCCAGACGCCGACGCCGGCGTCGCCCTCGGTGTACATCATGTCTTGCTGCAGGTCGGTCAACGGGACTGCGCCGAGCTCGTCGAGTGTGACCTCGCCGTCGTTGTTGCCCAGCGCGTCGGCACTGGCGATGGCGTCGAAACGTAACGCGGCGCTCGGGTCGGTCAGGCTCTCGAGGAACAGCGCTTCGGCGTGCAGCGTGATGTCGACCGTGACGTCGCCATTTTGCGACAGCTTGAGGCCCTTCTTGACCACGCCATCGACGGTGTTTTGGCACTCGCGGTAGCGGGCGCGGCCGCGGAACGGCCACGCGAATGTGAGCGTCGTGCTGCCCTTTTGGGCCTTGCCGGAGACATACATGCTGATCCCGCTCGGGCCACCGTAGTGATCGCTGCCGGCGGTTCGCAGGAACGTTTTATCGGCTTCCGTGGTACCGGCGCCGAGCAGCGAGTCGTCGGCAGCATTGGCGATAGCGAAGCCGAAATCGCAGGTTCCGAGCGCGTAGGATTCGCTGATTTTGGGGCCCTCAGGCGCGCCGATCAGGTTCAGGATCCGGCCGTAGTTGGCTTCCGAGTAGACGCTACAGTTGTCGCCGTCGAGCGATGCTCGGCCGATCGAAACCAACACGCGATCGAACGAGATGTCCCAGCCGTCGGCGGTCGGGCTCGCCAGCGCACCGGCTTGGGTCTCGGCGCTCGGCGTCGCCGTGAACAGCACCCGCGACGGCGGCGGGCGCGTGTCTTTCGGTAAGCAGCCGCCGGACAGGAGTGCGCACAACGCGAGACTTTGCAGCTTGTTCAAAACCCAGCCTCCACCCCGATGCTCGGGATCGTCACCGGTCCGATTTGGTTCGAGCCGAACGTCTCTTTGCTGAGCGTGACGTTCAGCCCTTCGAGCACGAAGGAAATCCACGCCTTTTTCCCGAGCTGCCAGCGCTTCTCGAGCCGCGCGTCCACGCGGTAAAAAGCTGGGTCGCGCGCAGGGTGCGCTGCCGGCGGCGGTGCGATGGCGCCGCGCACATCGGTGCGCTTGGGTACGCCGGTGTAAAAGACCAAACGCCCACCGATCCGCCAGTGCCGCCCCAGATCGTAAGCCAGCGCGCCGCTCGCCACGTGCGTGCGGTCGAACGCGCTCGGAAACGTGTAACCGTCGAGCTGGCGAATCGAGCGCGACAACGTGTACGACAAGTAGCCGCCGATACGCTTGGTCAGGCGACGATGAATGTACAGCTCGAAGCCGATCGCGGAGCCGCCCGCGCGCGCATTGAGCGAGTCACCGCGGTTGCCCGTGCTGATGCCGAGCACGTCGTTCATGTTGAAGAAGGCATTGTGAAACAACGTGGCCTTGGCGCTAGTTTCACCCGGCAAATCCCACTCGACGCCGGCCGCGGTCTGCCAGGCCGACTGTAATCCGCCCTGCAGCTTGCCCGGCGTCAGGCCCGGGATCGGCACGACGAATGACGGCGGTTGATGCGCGATGCCGTACGCGTGCACAATTCGAAATTTGTCCGTGATTTTGAAGCGCGCGGCGATCCGCGGATCGAGTGAGAAGGCGCTGGCGCCGCCCGAGCCGTACACGTCCGCGCGCAAGCCGGGCGTTATTTCGAGCCGCGGCGCCGCCTGCCACACTACGTCTGCCCACACGCCTGCGGCTTGGTCGGTGCGAGGCGGGAACAAGTTGTCGAAGCGGATGGTGTCCGGATCCTCGGGGTCGGCGTAGGTGCGCTTGTCGGCGCTGTAGCCGTCGATGCTGACGTCGAAGCCGCTGCGCAGCACGTTGCCGCCGCCGAGCGGGTGCACGTAATGGCTACGCACGCCGAGCATGCGATCCTGCGAGTTGCGCTGGTCGCCGATCCGCGTTTGATCGAAGCCGAGCGCAACCGCGGTGCGCCAGGTGCCGCCGTCGTCGAAGGTGTGGTCGTAGCGGAAGTCGGCGCGGTAAAACTCCGAACCGAACAGCACGTTGAGGATGTCGTTCTGCGTTTGGCCGACCAAGTCGTACGAACCAAAGCTGAACGCGGTCACGCGGTCGCGCGGCGTGATGTCGTAGGAAACGCGCGCCTGGTAGTCGTGGTAGGCGAGCGTGGTGTTGGGCGCGAGCAGCGAAACCACCGCTGCGGTGTACGAGTAGCGACCGCCGAGCAGCACGGTGCCGCGCCCGCCGGCAAAACCTGTTTCGGCCAGCGCTCCCGCGTCGAACAGCCGGATATTGCCTTCGCCGTGCGTCGTGCTCGTGGGCACTGTTGTTTCGCCGGAAACGATGCCGCCGGCGTAGCGTCCGAACTCTGCCGGATACCCGCCTGGATAAAGGTCGACGCGCGACACCATGCCCGGATGCACGATCGAGGGGCCGAGCCCGATGTGATACAGGTACGGCACGCGCACGCCGTCGAGGAAGTAGCCGACGTTTCCGGGCGGCGCGCCGCGCACGTAGAAGAACGGCAAACCGGAGACGATCGGCGTCACGCCCGGCAAAGATTCGATGGCGCGAAACGGGTCGCCGAACGCGCCCGGCAACTGCCGCACCTCGGCGCGGGTGAACGACGAGACCGCCGGAGCGAGCTTCGCGCCATAGACGTCGATCTCGATTGGCGCGTTGGGCGACGGCGACAGGCGCGGCCTCGCTGCTCGGCGAGCAGAGGCGGCTGCGGGGTCGCCGCTAGCGGTTGTTGCAGCGGCGTCCGGCGGCGCCGCCGCGCTGGCCGCGTCGGGCGCTGGTTCTGGCTTCGGCTCGTGAAAATCGAGCTGAAAGTGAATCACCACCGCGACCGATTTACCGGCGCGCGTCGCGGGCTTGAACCGAAACGCTTGGGCGGAGGTCACGGCAGCGCTCGAAAATGGCTCGTTCGGTTCGAGCGCGTTCACGGTGCGCACGCTGCCGTCCGCGTTCACGGTCAACGTGAGCACCACCACCGCATCGCCGTGGGCACCCACCGGATAAGCCACGACGGCTTCCGACAGCAGCTGAGGCGGCACGACCACGGCTGGCGTTGCGGCAGCGGGCGGGTGCGCGGCTTGCGCGGCGCCGGCCGGCTGCGCCACGGCGTGCGGTGCCCAGGTAGAGCTCGTCACGATCGCCACGTAACAACCAAGGTGACGCCCGCGGTGCATCATTGGGCTTCGCGCTCCGCGTCTTTGGCCAGCAAAATCGAGAGCAGCATGTCGCTCAGCACATTCACGGCCGAGCGCCCGCGCGCGATGATCCAGTCGACCGTGAGCAACAGCGGCAACAGCTCGAGCGGAAGCTTTACGGTGTTGAGCACCAACGCCAGCGACACGAAGCCCGCCTCGGGCACGCCAGCCACGCCCATCGCGGCCACCAAGCAAGCCGCCGCGACCAGCAGCTGCTCCGCCAAGCTGACGTGGATGCCGCTGGCTTGGGCGACGAACAGCACGGCCATGCCCTCGTAGAGGATGATGCCATCGTTGTTGAAGTTGGTCCCCACACAGGCGCCGAGCGTCGACGCCGAGCGCGGAACTCCGAGCCGATCGAGCGCGCGGAGCGTGACGGGCAGGGTCGCGAGGCTGCTGTTGGCGCCCAGCGCGTAGGTCAAAGGCTCGCGCGCTTCTTTCCAGAACTTCCTGAGTGGCATGCGGGCGAACAGCACCAGCCACAGTTGGTAAGTCACGACGACGTGGATCAGAAGCCCGCCGACACCCACCAGCACGTAGACCGCGAGCCCCTTGATCGGCGCGTAGCCGTGCTCACCGACTGCCTTGGCGACCACGCCGAACACCGCGAACGGAATCAGCCGGATCACCCAACCCAGCACGATTTCCAGAACCCGCAGCAAGGTGGTGATCGCGTCTTCGATCACGCGGTACGCGGTCGCCCCGACCAGCAGTTGCTCACTGCGCGCGCGGCGCAGACCGAAGCCGAACAGCAGCGCCACGAGCACGATCGTCAGCACCAAGTTTTCGGCGAACGGCGTGACCAAATTCGAGGGCACGAAGCCTTCGAGCGTGGCCAGCAGATCGATCTTCTTGCCAGCGTAGGTGGCCGACGCGGCCGAAGGCGCGACCGAAAAATTTGCAAGCGACCGCCCGGGCGTGAAGAAATTGGATAGCGAAAGGCCGATCGCGAGCGCGACGCAGGCATTGAACGTCGCGAAGAACCACAGCCGCAGCGCCGCTCGTCCGCGGATCTCGGTCGTGAGCACCGATTGCAAAATCGCGAAGAACAGCAACGGCGTGGCAGCTGCCTTGATCAGCTGCACCACGATTTTTCCGAGCGTGCCGAGCACGAGCGCCTTCGGCCCGAGCAGCGGCCCCACGACGAGCCCGAGCAGCATCCCGACCAGGATTTGAGCGTAGAGCGGAGAGTGAGACCTCGATGGGTCGCTTACGGCTTCCGTCTCCCGGTTCACTCCGCCCCGTCTACCACGACGCCCAAACGGCATCCTCACGACCGCTTATAGAATATTAATTTCATCCGGTTTAAAAATAGACTATTTGTTCTATCTGAGGGCCGCTGTTCGCCGCCTTCGCTTGCTGTGTGCTCGTGGTCGCCGCTTGTTCCGGCGGCGGCGTGTCGGGGCATGACCGGTCGCTGGCGGAGCTCGGGCGGGCGGCGTGATGCGCCAGCACTGGCCAAACCGCGACGGGTGGCTCGTCGGCGGGCGTGGCGCGGGCGGTACCGAGTGGCGTGATCAACGAGCCGGGGCCGGCGTCGCAATCCGCCGACCTCAAATCGCAGAAACTTCCGTGTCGTCTCCACGCCAAGCCGTCCGGCCCTGCCTGTGAATCTCGCGCGCAGACCGGGCAGCCTTGATTGGTGAACGGGCCGGGTTCGGGTTCGGAAGCGGCTGATCGGCAGCGGGATGGGGTTCGGCCGGGGCAGCGGCTTCGGGAATGCAGCGGTGTCGGACGCGGCAGGGGTGTCGGTCGTACCGGCTGATTGCCTACCAGGTCGCGGCAGAGTTGCTGCAGCTGGTGGCGCGCATCCGCATCAACGACGCGGAGCTTCGGCAGCAGGCTCGCAAGAGCGCCAAGAGCGCGGTGCTCAACACCGCGGAGGGTGCGGCTCGGCAAAC
>JBBRMI010000276.1:0-8939 GCA_038230915.1 Polyangiales bacterium
CCGCCAGAGCGACCTTGGCCTTGAACGCTGCGCTGTGTCGGGTGCGGGTGCTTTTCATCGTCTTCTGCTCCTGTTTCGTCAGGAGCAGGCGCCGTCTATCACCACCTTAGCTGCTGGCCCAAATTTTGGGGTCCACTTCACCACGGGGCGGACGCTATGTCGAGTAAGCGTGCCTTGTCAAGCGGTGGCACCTACGCGGAGTGCCAATGCCGCATGCGTCATCACGTACCTGAGCGCTTCGAAAGTTGCGACTGCTCCGGATACAATCCCTTAAGCTCATTGCTCAGGCGCCGAGCCAAAGCGGAACTAACTCGACCAAGCCGGCTTCGGTTTCGAGCGCTGCGTCGAGGATTGGGGCGGTGCTGCCATCGGGTAGCTCGACCAGATAGCGCCAACACGGGCCGGCGAGGGGCGAGGTGAGGGCGTTCAGCATGCCGGCTTCGTGCGTGGCGTGCGCCTGCAGGCCGCGTGCGCTGAGCGCGGCGGCGAAGGCTTGATGATTGCGGCACACGGTGGCGGTGACACGCGCGCTGACGGCGCTGGTGGCATCGGGCTCGCGCACGACGACGCCGGCCGCGAGCCGCAGGCGCGCGCTGCACATTTGCGCGAGTTGGCGTGAGCCTGGGCTGAGCTCCAAATCGCCAACGGCCACGAGCAGGCGACGCCCGACGCTCGCGCGCTCGATCACCGCCAGTACGGCGGTTTCGGCGTGGGTGTCGAGGCCGGCCAGCGGTTGCTCGAGGCACAGCACGCGGGGTGAAGTCAGCGTGGCGTGGGCGACCAGCAGTGCGCGGCGTTCAGCGAGCTGCAAATGCGCCAAGCGGCGCGCTGCCAGGCTCGCCAGGCCGAGCTGCTCCAAGGTTTGCAACGCCGTTTTGGCCGCGGCCTTGCGTGGCGTGCCGCTCAGCTCCGCACTACTCGCCAAAAGCTGCTCGGCGCTCCAGGTCCCGGGCAGCAGTGGATCGAGTCGCATCAGCCCGACCACGCCTGCTGCAACTCCCTGCGGCACCACCGAGCCTGCGACCAGCAGCTTGCCGGCGGCTAGCTCCGCTTCACCCGAAAGCAGCCGAAACAGCGCCGACCAGTCGCCGAGCAGCGCTACGCGCTCGGCGTCGCTCGTGACGTCGAGCCGCGACAGCAACGGCTGGCCGAGCAGATCGATGCGCGCAGCTTGAGCGTCGAGGGTCGGCGCAGCGCTGAATGTATCACTCAATGCGGTCACTCAATGCGGTCACTCAATGCGGTCACTCGATAGTGGTGAGCTCCATGCGCGCGAGCGGCTTGTCGGCGGGGTGCACGACGAACGGCCCGAGCGCTCGAACCATGTCGACGAAACCGGGCGGGAGCGCCTGCAAATAAGACGGCATGGTTTCGCTCACGCCTTCGATACCGAGCAGGCGACCGACGATCGTCGTTTCGACCGGCGGCAGCTCTTGAATCGGAGCGTGGTCGGATAGACCGGTCAGGGCACGCGCGTATGCCAGCGCCTGACGCAAGCCGCCCAGCTCGTCGACCAGCTTGTGACCCAAGGCTTGCTCTCCCGTCCACACGCGACCCTGGCCGACGGCGTCGACCTGTTCTTTGGTCAGCTTGCGTCCGTCGGAAACGCGCTGCAAGAACACGTCGTAGAATTGCCAGACCTTGCGCTTCAGCTCGGTCTTCTCATCGTCGGTGAACGGGCGGAAGATTGATTCGGCGTCGGCGCGCGGCGCGGTCTTGTAAACCTCGACGTTGACGCCGAGCTTACGCAACAGCTCTGACACGTCGGCTTTGCCGTAAAAGATGCCGATGCTACCCGTGATCGTCAGCGGGTTGGCGAACACGCGCGTGGCGGGTGAAGAGATGTAGTAACCGCCGCTCGCGGCAGCCGTGCCCATGCTGACGATGACCGGCTTGACCTTGGTCGTCTGCTGCAGCTCACGCCAGATGACGTCGGCGGCCATCGCCGAGCCGCCGCCGGTTTCCACGCGCAGCACGACGGCGCTGATCATCGGATTTTCGCGCGCCTTCTTGATCGACTCGGCGACCGTGTACGAGCCGACCAGCTTCATCCCCAAAATTGGGATGGTTTGGCTGCGACCGTCGACCATGTCGCCATCGACGTAGATCAGCGCGATGCCTGGGTTGGCGCCGTTGAAGCGGTCGGCGAACGGGCCGCGGTGGTCGTCGATCAATCGCACCGGTTGGCCCATCAGCACGGAAGCTTGCGACTCCAGCTCGTCGTCGAATGCGAAACCGTCGACGAAGCCTGCCGTCTTGGCTTCGACGGCGACGAACGGCCCCTTGGCGATGCGCTCACGCACGACTTCGGGCGAGAGCTTGCGACCGTGCGCGATGCCGAGCGTGAGGTGCTTTTCGTGCTGTTGTAGCAGGTCGATCTTGTCGTCGCGCGCAACCTCGGACGAGCCGTTGCGGGTGAAGGCTTCGGGCGCGCTCTTGTGCGCGCCGATGCGCACGAAGTCGGCCTTGATTCCGAGCTTTTCCAGCAGCCCCGCGTAGTAAAAGTAGCGGGCGCGCAGGCCAGCGAAGCGAATGCCGCCGGCCGGATTCAGCAGGATACGATCCGCGGCCGAGCACAGGTAGAGCGACGCGCCGTCGGCGTCCTCGAGGTGGCACAGCACTTTCTTGCCGGCCTGACGCAGCAGGTAAATGGCGTCGCGCAGCTCTTGCACGTGGGCCATTGAATCAGCTGGTGCCGTGCGCAGCTCGAGCACGACAACGCCCACCGACGACTCCTCCTCGGCGATTTGCCAAAGGTGCTCGAGCAGCGCGACGTGCTCGCGCACGCTCGGCGTCTTCTCCATCCGGATGCGCAGCGCGTAGGTTGGGGCTTGAGTGCCGGAAGGCTCACGGTAACCCTTGAACGCGACCTCGGTCGCCAGGTTCTCGTGCGCCTTGCCGCTGACGCCTTGACCCAGCGCGCCGCCGAACAAGCTGCCGCCGGTCAGGTCCATCGAGCCGGCCGTGCCGTTCAAGTAAAATGACATGCTGGCGCTGGCCAGCCACTCGCGCTGCGCGATGCCGTCGTCCGGATCGCGCGCCGTCAGGCTGCCGCGCAGTCGACCGAGCTCTGGAATGTCCACGCCGACGGTGGCCGAAGGTGCCCAAAACGCCTTCGGCGCATCGACAATCTTGCCCGACAGACCGAGCTCCAAAGCGCGGCTGCGCAGCGGGCGCACCGCCACCGCGACGTCGAAGCTGCGATCGATCGACCCGCCAGCCGCGTTCTTGGGCGCGTTGATGTCGTTGGCCACGAACGACAGACCGAAGTAATCCGACGGGCGACTGGTCAGCGCCAAGGACCACCCGAACAGCCCGTGCGCGACCGCCATGTCCGAGTACGAGCGCTGCAGCGACATTCCGAGTGCGAAGCTGTCGCTGGCCTTCAGCGCCAGGCCCCAGGTGACCCACTGGTACAGGCCGTCGTTCTTGAACCGTGGAGCCGTGCCGCCGGGCGGGCTCATCAGGTCGACGCGCAGGCCCGTCGACGCATTCACGAACGGAATCGGGAACGCGAACGCCAGCGCGTGACCTTGCCAGGGCACTCGCGCGGCTTCATTCAAGTAGATGCTCGACCAGCGCAGCTCACTGGCCGGCAAGAACGCCAAGTTGGCCGGGTTCTGCACCAGCGCGCTCGAGTCGTCGTTGGTGACCGGGCTCTTGCCGAACACCGGCTGCCGTAGCGGTTGGTCGGCTGGAAACTGTGCGCTGGCTGCGACGGAGAAGAGCGAGCTAAGGGTGAACGATAGCCCGAGGGTGGCGGCTACTCTGGTGCGGTTCATTGCGGCCCCGCATTCTTATCACTGGATGCGCGATAAGCGCACCGAGAACGTCGAACCGCGCTGTTCCGTGCTCTCGACCGTCACGCTGCCCCCGGCTTACTGAACGATGCTGTACACCTGCGTCAGCGTCGTCAACATCGGGTCCTTTTCGCGCAGCGTGCGCGGGATGTCGACGGAGAACCAGTGACCCGACGGTCGGCCACTACTGAATTCATCGCCTTGGCTGCCAAGCTGCAGCTGGAATCGCAGAAACTTCTGTGTCGTCTCCAGGCAAATCCGTACGACCGCCACGCTGAGGAAACTTAGCCGAACCGGTCACCTGATTTCGACCATTGCCGTGGCCGAGATTTTTTCACAAGGAGATCGGGAGATCGGGAGCGAGAAATTTCTTGCGTTCGAGACGGACGGCGTCGAACGGATCCTGCGCAGTCGCCGCGCGGCCTCGTGTGCTCTCGAACAACAAAACCTCCCGATCTCCCGATCTCCTTGTAGAAAAATCTCGATCGCTCGGCTTGACCCCGCGACGACAAGGCAGTTTCTGCAAAGCAAGCTGCGGCGCGGCAGCCACGAGATGTGATCAATCTTGAGAAGCTGCCGCGTGGCAGCCACCACTCCCGACTTGGCTACAGCCAGCCGTGGGCGCGGGCGACGGCTTGGATTTCGGGGACGCGCAGGGCGAGCTCGTCGTTGTCTTTGACCGGGAGAAAGCGGGAGTGATCGCCGGTGCGGGGCAGGTGCAGGTACTTGGTCGGCAGCGCGGAGGTTACTTCGTTCACCAGGCGCTCGAACTGGATCACGCTTTGGCCTTCGACCTTTTTAGTGACCGTGAAGAAGGTCCACGGCATGTCGAGCTCGAGCAGCGCTTTGGCGTCGAAATGAAACACGTTGGTGTTGAAGACGCGCACCGTCGCGGGATCGAAGCTGGGCGGGATGCGGAACTCTTCGAGCACGCACGGCTTGTCGTTCACGCGCACCGGAATGCCGCCACGATCCGAGCCGAGCTTGTCGACGACTTCGGACGTCACGGGCAGGCCGTGCGCCAAATGGAAGCCCAAGATCAGCGGGTCGATGGTGCCGCCGAGGTTGTCGATGTTGGTCATCATCAGCGTTTTGCCGCCGCGCGCGACGAAGCGCTCGAGCAAGCCGCTGCGCTTGAGCGCGTCGGGCAGATCGCCGTGACCAGGCGCGTGCTCGCTCGGTCGGCCGTCGGCGTCCAGGAAGACGTCGCCTTGCGGAGTGAGGCGCAGCGATAGCTCTTGCAGGAACGTCGCGACGTCGTCGCCTTTGCGGTGGGCGCCGAGCGCGGTTTTGATTTTTGCGTCGGTGGCTTGGCTGGTCATCAGCCACAACGGGGGCAGGGCGCCGTACCGCTCGCGAATCACCTCGACTTCGCGCAGCCGCAGATCGAGAAAGCTCCTACCCGGTACGGCGTCGAGCAGCGCTTTGACCACGCCGCCCATGCGTGTCGCCATGCCGCCGGCCAAGACGACCAGCGCGTACTCGCCGCGCGCCAACGCCGCGCTGCCCAGCGCGGTGAGCCGTGCGTGCTCGGCGCTGCCCGCGGCCGGCAATTGCACGACGTCGCCCGCGACTGGCGGGGTGATCGCACCCTTGACCAGGTTGTCGGCGGCGACTCCGCTCTGCAGCGGCTTGGCCAGGTCGATCAAGCGCGCGGCGTTGAAGCCGCAGTCGGTGAGGGATTGTTTGAGATCCGCTGGTAAGGCGGCGAGCTGTGCTTCCAACGTCGTCATAGCGGGCCCGGAGCCTAATGCGTTCGCAGGCGAGCGTCGCGCGAAAATCTGGCATATTCTGTGCGCGCTTGTCTCGTTCGTCTTCTTCGGCAGCTCGGCTGGCCCGCTCTGTGGCGCTCGTCACGCGTGCCGCGCTCGTCACGTGTGCCGCGCTCGCTGGTCTCGGGGTTGCGCTTGCCGGCTGCGCGACGCAGCGCGAACAGCGCATCTCGTCGGCTGAGGCCCGCGAACACCCCAGCGAGGAAACGTGCGAGCCGAAGGGCAAACCGCCCACGCCGAGCTCGGTTTGGGCGTGCGGCTACTGGCACTGGGATTCAGTGCGCTACGTCTGGGTCGACGGCCGGTGGCAGGCGCCCTAGCCGCTGCGCATGCTACGCTGCGCGTGCAAACAATGCGTCGCCGTCCTCTTCGCTGGCTGCCCGTAGCGCTCTTCAGCGTTTGCTTTGCAGCGTGGGCACAAGCGCCGATCTTGCACGAGTACATCGAGCCGAACCCGGCCGAGGACGTCGAGCTATCGGCAACGACCCAGGACGGCGCGATGCCCGCGGCGCTCGAGACCGAGAGCGGCGTCGTGCCGGCACCGCAAACCGCTGAGCAGAAGCCGAAGGGCGAGCACGCCTACGGCGGCAACGCCACGCCCGACAGCATCGATGCCAGCTTTCGCGTCGACCGCGATACCTCACGCCCCGACTCGGTTTCTTATGACGAGCCGTTCATTCCCGCGGTAGCGCCGTTCAAACGGCTCTACGCCTACGACGCAGTCGACGAGAGCTTCGAGCTGACGGTGTTCGACAAGTCGCTCACCCGGCTCGAAGTCGGCGGCAAGCCCGGTCCCGCCGACGACCAGTTCTATGCCGACCTGTTCGTGGACGTCGCGCCTGGCTTGCCGGTGCGGATTCCGAGCGTGGCGCCTGGGGCTCGCGCGTTGGTGGCACGTACTTCACCCGAGCTGCCGTTCGTTTTGCAGCGTGATCGGGCCGACAATTGGTTCATGACCGCGGATGCGCGGCGGCGCGTGCGGCTGATCATGCAGCTGGCTGCACCACGCGCGGCGCTCGGTTCCGAGATGGCCGACGCTACCTGGGGCGAGCTGCTGCAAAAGCTGCCGCCGCTGCCACCCGCCGTGCGGAGTGCGGCGCTCGACGTCGCGCGCGAGATCGGCGTCTCGCAGCGCCAGTCGCCGCGCCAAGTCACCGCCGTGTTGGTCGCCTACTTTCGCGGCTTCTCGCCTTCCGAAGCGACGCCCAAGGCTGCGCGCGGGGCGCAGCTCTATACCGAGTTGGCCCTGTCGCGAAAGGGCGTGTGCCGGCACCGCGCGTACGCCTTCGCCGTGACCGCGCTCGGGCTCGGTTTACCGACGCGCATGGTGCGCAACGAAGCGCATGCGTGGGTCGAGGTCTACGACGGCGTGCGCTTCCACCGCATCGATTTGGGCGGCGCGGCCGGTCGCATGGAGCTCGATCCGGGGACCGCGGACCACCTTTACAGGTCGCCGCCGGATGCGTTCCATTGGCCCGACGGGTCCGAATCCGGCCAGAGCATGCTGTCGGACACCTTGGAGGGTACCGGGCAGAGCGTGCCGGGCAGAGCGCCGCCAGCGCCTGCGGCGACGCGTCCCGACAGCCCGATTCCTTTGGCCGGTAGCGTCGCTATCAATGAGCCGGGCCAGCGCTTGGCGCCGGTCAGCGATGATCGGCCGCACGCCACCGTCGACATCAAGCTTGCCAGCACCAACAGTCAGCGCGGCTCGTCGCTGCAAATCTCCGCCAGCGTCGAGGCGGCGGGCGAGCCGTGTACTTTTTCACGCGTTGACGTGACCTTGCGCGACGCTGCCGGCGTCGAGACCTGGCTGGGAGCGTTCCCGACCGACGCCAACGGCAAGCTCGAAGGGCGCGTGACAGTGCCGTTCGATATCGACGTCGGCGACTACAAAGTGCTGGCCCGGACGCCCGGAACTGGTCGCTGTGGTGCGAGCCGCTGACGCGCCGTTCGTGCTGCTCGTCGAGAGTCACCAAGACCCCGACCAAGAGCGCGCGCTGCTGTTCCAAGCGCCGCAACGGCTGATCGATTGTCGGCAACCGAGCGACGTGCTCGGCGCCCTGCAGCTCGCCGAAAGCGCCGTGAGCGAAGGCGCTTACGTCGCCGGGTTCATGGCCTACGAAGCTGGCTACGGCCTGCAGCCCAAGCTGCTCGCTCTCACCCCGCATTCATTCGAAGAGCACGCGCTGTGGTTCGGCGTCTTTCGGCACCAGTGCGAGCTGCGCGGTCGTGAGGTGGCTGCGTGGTTGGCGGCGCGGGCGGGCCACGAACCGGCGTCGGTCTCAGCCTTGAGCCTCGATCGCGACCGCCAGCAGTTTCGTAGCGACTTTTCGCAAATTCAGCGGCATCTGCAGGCTGGCGAGAGCTACCAGGTGTGTCAATCGCTGCGCGCGCGGTTCGACGTGCGCGGTTCGGCTGTGGCGCTGTTTCAGCGCCTGCGCGCCGCGCAAGTCACGCCCTACTCGGCGCTGATCGACACCGGCGAGTATTCGCTCGTCTCGCTCTCACCCGAGCTATTTTTTCGCAAGACCGGCGGCAAAGTCCAGCTCAAGCCGATGAAAGGCACCGCCCGCCCGGGCAAGGACGCCGCCGAAGACGCGGCGCTTGCAGCGCGCATGCGCGAAGACCCGAAGACGCGCGCCGAAAACGTAATGATCGTCGACATGCTGCGCAACGACATCGGGCGGCTGGCGAAGCCGGGCAGCGTGCGCGTTCCGGAGCTGTTCGGCGTCGAACGCTTCGACTCTGTCTTACAAATGACTTCGACGATCGTCGCCGACGTCGAGCCCACGCTCGGCTTGGCGGGCTTGATGCAGAGCTTGTTTCCGAGCGGTTCGGTTACCGGTGCGCCTAAGTTGCGCACCATGCAGCTGATCCACGAGCTCGAGCCGAGCGCGCGCGGCATCTTCTGCGGCAGCATCGGCTATGTGACGCCGAACAACGACGCTTGCTTCAACGTGGCGATTCGCAGCTTGTTCGTCGATCAGCAGGGCCACGGGCGGCTGGGCGTCGGCTGCGGCATCGTGGTCGACTCGGACAGCGATGCCGAGCTCGACGAATGCCTGCTCAAAGCGCGCTTCCTGAGCGACGCCGCGGGCTGAATCGGTACCGAAAATTTGCCGCAAGAAGTCGTGTTGACACGCTACGGCGCCGTCGCCAGTTAGTAGGGCGTGTCCCTGAATTCTCGCCCGTAAACGTGAACGTCTGACCACTCATCTTGCCCGAGTGAGCAGGGAACAACAGGAAGGCGGGAAGCCGGGAAGGACGAGAACCCGCAGATTGGGGGTGGGTGGTACGGGTAAGCTCGACGCTAGGGATAGCAATTGGGCCTCAGTTGCCTGCTCGAACACCTGGAATTCTTCCCGCC
>JBBRMI010000277.1:0-8917 GCA_038230915.1 Polyangiales bacterium
ACAGCGCGAACCCCAAGATCACGCTCTGCTCGGCCTCCCGATCTCGCGATCTCCCTGTGAAAAAATCTGGGCGCCAAGCGAGACCTGAGGTCGCCCCGACAGCCTCTGCGAGGTGAGCCGCGATGCGGCAGCCCAATTGAGGGCCGAATTGAGGCGACAGATGTGATGAATTCTCAGCGCCGACTCCGCTGGAACTCAGCCGCCACCGAGCGCCACACCAGTGAACGACTGCGAAAGGTGCATTGAGTCGAACTGCTCGCCGTAGGTCGAAAACCCAACGACCTTGTGCCGAGCGAGCAGCGCGCCGACGACTTCGGCTTGGCCAGCTTGTTCCAGCTCTACTCGGCGCGTCACGCTCTCGAGGCCGATCATGAGGGCGCACGAGCCAACCTTGCGCTGCGCCTCCTCCAAGGACGCGGTCAACGTGTCCACCGCCGAGATTTGGCGTCCCAGCGTAAGCACGATGCCTTCCTCGACGGCGCACCAGAAGCTGAGGCTGCCGTCGGCGTTCACTGCGCGCACCCCACGAATGAAGTATTCGCTCCCCCAGCGAACGAGTGGTGGGTGCTGGGCGCACAGTACCGCGGTCAGCTCGGAAGCGGCGACCCCGAGCTTCTCGGCGTAGCCGGTGACCGCGGGCTTGCCGTTGATCTCGAAGACCAGTCGTCGGGCTGGGTCGGTGCTCGTGGCCACCAGCTTGGCGGGCGTGGGCGTGGCGTCTTGGACTTTGAAGGTGACGAAGGGCAGCGTGGTTTCGAACAGGACGAACACGGCCGCACCGCGGCGGAATTGTCCGTCGAAGTAAACGTGAGTTTCTTGGAATGCGAGCTCATCCGCGGCGGAGCCGCCGATCAACGGCACGTCGCCCAAGGCTTGGAACAACGCCGCCGCCACTCGCTCTTCGGCGTTAGCGAGCCCGTCGATCAACAGCAGACCAAACGCACGCTTCGACCCGCTGCGAACGAGCTGGGCCACGGCTCGATAGCCGACGTCCACTACCTCGCTCCCGCCGCCGAGCTGCGAGATGAGAAAAGGCGTCGCCCGTAGCTCGCTGCTCTCGAGACTAACGGCGGTGATGCCACCCTTCGCGTAACCTGCTGCGCCGAGCTGCCCGGCCGACGTGCAGCCAACGATCGGAGCGCTGAACGCCTTCGACAGCGCCGGTCCCAATTGCTGCAAGTCGTAGCGAGACGAGCAGAAGAACAGGACCAGGCTGGCATTCGGCGTGTCAATCTGGCGCTGCAGTTCCGCCACCGCCGCGGATGCATCATCGAGCTCGCTGCGGCCTTCGCGCACCAAGAGTCTCCGTGTGGTCATCGTGAGCCGGATAAATCGAGGCGGTCCAGCGAGACCGCGGGGGCATCGAGCACCTCCCGCACCTTTCGCGCCAGCGCGTCCGGCGTTAACGGCTTCGAAAGATACGTAACGCCCGGGTCTAACACGCCGTGGCGGCCGATGGTGTTTTCGCTGTAACCGGACATGAAAAGCACCTTGGTCTCAGGGCGAAGTTTGGAGGCGCGCTGGGCCAGCTCTCGACCGTTCATACCCGGCATCACCACGTCGGTCAGCAGGAGGTGTAGCGAGTCGGCGTATTGCTCGCAGACCAACAGCCCCTCGTCACCGTTGCTCGCCTCGAGCACTCGGTACCCCAGCCGGCGCAAGATGGCCCGCACGGAACTTCGCACCCCTTCCTCGTCTTCGACGACCAGAATCGTCTCCTTGCCCTTGAGGGTGGTCGGTGCTGCGTTCGCGGGGAGAACCGCCGCCTGTCGTTCCGTGCGCGGGAAGTAGACCTTGAAGGTGGTCCCGGCTTGAGGCTCGCTGCTGACCCCGACGTGCCCCTGACTCTGGCTAACGATTCCATACACGGTGGACAAGCCCAGCCCTGTACCGCGGCCCTTCTCCTTCGTGGTGAAGAACGGGTCAAAGATGCGCGCGCGCGTTTTCGCGTCCATGCCGACGCCGGTATCCGAGACCGCCATCATCACGTACCGGCCGGGCTTCACCCCGTGATTGGTCTCGGCGTACGCCGCGTCCAGCTCGACGTTCTGAGTCTCGATCGTCACCTGGCCGCCGTTCGGCATGGCGTCGCGCGCATTCACGATCAGGCTCATCAGCACCTGCTCGACTTGCCCGCGGTCCGCGAACGTTTGGCCGCACTCTTGGTTGCCGAGGAGCGAAAGGCTGATCTGTTTGCCGAGCAGGCTACCCAGCATCTCTTCCATGCCACCCACGACCTCGTTCAGGTCGAGCACCTGTGGCTCGAGGATTTGTTGTCGACTGAAGGCCAGCAGCTGCTTGGTCAGGCGCGCGGCTCTTTCACCAGCGCCGTCGATCCGCGCCAGGTCGGCCAGCATCGGATCGCCCGGTCGCAGCGGCTCGATCAGCAGCTTGGTGTAAGTCAGGATGATCGAGAGCAAATTGTTGAAGTCGTGGGCGATGCCACCCGCGAGACTGCCGATCGCCTCCATTTTTTGCGCCTGGCGGAGCTGAGACTCGGCCTGGCGCAAGCGCTCCTCAGCTGCGCACGCTTCCGTCACGTCTAGCCCGATCGCGCTAGCGCCCACGACCGCACCGCTGTCGTCGTGAATCGCTGCGAGCGACAGCGAGACGTCGACGAGCTGTCCGTCCTTCCTCTGACGCCTGACGACCACGTGATCGAGCGCTCCGCCTAGCTCGAGTCGGCCAATCAGACTGAGCGTCAAGTCTGGCTCGCCGTTCAGTGCCAGCACGCTCAAGGAGTTGCCGAGCATGTCTTGCGCCGTGTAGCCGTACAGATTTTCGGCGCCCCGGTTCCAAGAGGTGACGCGCCCGTGCATGTCCGAGCTCATGATCGCTACCTCGGCCGACGCGACGATGGCTGCTAGCTGGTTCTTGGCCGCTTCAGCGCGTCGCCGCTCGGTGACGTCCGTGACCATTGCCAGGGCCCCGGTGTAACAGTCTTGCCCATCGAAGATGGGGTTGGTCTTGACTAGGAGCCAGACTTCGCTGCCGTCTTTGCGACAGTACAGGTTCTCGTACGTCTCCGCGACGCCGCCTCGGCGTCGCGCCAGCTTTTCCTCGCCCAACGCGCGCGTGCGCTCGGCCATGAATGAAATGGCCGTGCGGCCCAGCATCTCCTCGCGCCCGTAACCCAACAGTCGCGCCATCGGCCCGTTGACGAAGCTCGTAAGACCTTGCTCGTCCAGCAGCCAAACGCCCTCCGTCGTGGTCTCGACGATGCGACGGTAGCAGTCCTCGCTAGCGCGTAGGATGCCCAGCTCCTGTTCGAGCTCGCTAATGCGATTCTGCAGCTCGACAACGGTCATGCGCGACCTGTGCCCCCGGCGCAGTAGGGCAGGCAGCGCATCAGCCACGGCGGCGTTTGCTGGTTCATTCTAAGTCCAGGCGCACCATCAGGCGCTTGATGCGCACCAGCAGGGCTTGCGCGGATGCTTTTTCCACGAAATCCTCGGCGCCGAGCGACAAAGCGATGCGGCGAGCGGACTCTGCATCACGGCCAGACCAAACCAGGACTGGAATGTGAGCAGTTAGAGGCTCTGCCTTCAAGTGAGCCAGGATGTCGCGCCCGTCTTCGCCCGGGAACGAAATGTCGAGCACGATCAGGTCGGGCTGTTTTTCTGTGGCCAACGCGAGGGCCTGCTTGGCGTTCGCTGCCTCGATAACCTCGAAACCATAGGGACTTGCGACGCGTTGAACCATCAGCCGGATTTCATCGTCGTCGTCCGCTATCAAAATGCGCCGCCCCTTGGACATCCTTCTAACGCTAGGTCTTAAAAGTCGTCGCGGCTATCGAAAACTGTAACCCGTGGTCGCGCTGTACAAGGGGGACAGCTCGCACCCTCGGCGCCCCAAGCGCGTCCCGATGCGGATCTCGAGGATCTCGGCCCATCATGCGCTTCGCTATCAACAGGGCTCAGCTTCAGAGCGCCTGACGGCGCCCGACCGATCCGAACAAGACGAGTGACGCGGCTCCGCTCGCGCGCAGCGCATCGTGGTGCTCAGCCAGGGCTGCCATGACGTCTTCGGGTTGGGGGATCAGGACAGTTGGCTTCACGATACCTTGCCTCGCCAGCGCGGCGAGCTCACCGAGCCCATAGCGCGCTCAGCTCGAGTCAAGTGCGTCGAATGGAGGGATGTGCGCGCGGGCATCGCCGCGCCAGGTGCCGATAAGGCGGTAGGCGCCCGAGTCGAGAGCAAGGGCTTCGAGGGTTTGGAGGCGTGGGTCGAGGAGCCAGACGTGACTGACGCGCTCACGCGCGTAGATCGGGAGTTTGTCCGCGCGATCGACCGCTGCGGTGGAGGGCGAGAGAATTTCGGCGATCCAGTCGGGGGAAAGCTCGAAGGCCGCGGCGTCGGGCACGCGCGGCATGCGCTCACGCCGCCACCCAGCGAGATCGGGCACCAAGATATCCAGACTGAGGTGAAGCTCGGGCTCGTCGAGGATGACCCAACCGCCGGGGCCACCGCTGCCACGATGAAACGGATTGCCGAGCACCATCCCCAAGATGGATGCGGCGGCTGCGTGAGACCCGCCGGGACGAGGCTGGGTGTGCAGCTGACCTCCGATGATTTCCCCAACGATGCTCCGGGGCAATGCGAGCAGATCTTCGTAGGTCGCGCGGCGCGGGGCAGGAGAAGCCATCAGCTACCGCCCCCCAATCCGCTTCAAATCCACCGTCACCGCCTCGTATGGTTCCGCACTAACGACGTCGAGGGTGGCTCCCAGGGCGGAGGCGCCCATCGCGTGAGGGATCGCGGGGCGCGGACTTACGAAGAGCTCTCCGTCGACAATCTCACCCACCTGGTGCTCGGGCAACGCGACGATGTCGTCGTACGTCGCCGGTTGCCGGGCAGGCATCGTCATGTCGTGAACATAGCACGCTGTAAGTCCTGGCCCGGTGGTGCAGCAGGATTCGCCGGCGCCCGCGCTGATCCCCGCGCGCATGATCAACGAGGTCCGGATTGTCGTGCGAATTCGCCTGCTTCAAATCTAGCGGCGCACTAAGGGCCCGCGAATGGCTAAGTCAGTCGCCCTCGCGTCCGATGCATCCCGGCTTTCCCGGCTGGCTTCGTTGCTCCTCAGTTACCGCAGTATGCGCGTTCGTCGCGCCTCGCCATCCGGGCGCCTCGGCCGCGATCATTGACTGACTTAGCCATTCGTGGGCCCTAGGGCTTGAAGTAGGGATCGTTGGCGAGCGCGACGAAGGCGTCACGGGCGGACGGCGAGGTGTCGATCTTCCAGTCGGTCTTGGCGAACGGATCGTAAGTGTCGAAATAGACGAACGCTTTCACGGCTGGGAAGGTCCTCAGCTCTTGACCGAGCGCCGTTATCCAAGCGGCCTTGTCACCGCCGCCTTCGACGGCGCCGGTTTCGGCGATCATCAGCGGCTTACCGAACGCGACGTACGACGCGTACACCGGGCCCAAGATGTCGTTGAACGCGGTCCACTTGGACCAGGTCTGCGAGGATCCCCAGTTGTAGCCGTCGACTGCAACCCAGTCGACGTAGGCATCACCGGGGTAGTAGGCGCTCGGCTGGTTCCAATCAGCGTTCGGCAGGCCGGTGGCGTTGGGGCTCCATACCCACACCACGTTGGTCGCGTCGTCAGCCGCGAACAGGTCGTGTAAATGTCGCCACGCCGCCACGTACTTCTGCGGACCGGTTGCGTCATTACCGTTGTTGGCTCCGCCCCACGAGTACCAGTCGCCGTTCATCTCATGGGCGAAGCGCAGAAATATTGGCTTGCCAATCGCCTTGGCGGCCAGGGCCCGCTCGTGCGCCATCGCGTCGAATTGGCCCGCCGTGATATCGACGAGCGACGCCGTGCGCGGCTCCCAGGTCGCCATCGGAGTCCTCTCGGCGGCGACGTCACTCTTCAGATCCTCATCGACCCAGTTGTCGGTCCAAGGAAAGAAGCGATGACGGATTGCCAGCTTGCGCCCAAGCAGGGCCTCCCGCGCCGCAAGCTGTCCGGCGTCCACGTAAGCTCCGAAGCGAAGACCGGTTGCGGGAACCAAATCTGCCTTGCCGTCGCCGGGCGTGCCGGGGTCGACCGCGGGCGAACCTCCGCCGCCAACCCCGGCCGCAGCTCCGCCGACGTTGTTCCCAGCCGCGTTTCCGGCTCCAAGGCCGCCGCCGCTCGCTCCACCGCCCGCCGTCACGACGGAGCCTGCGCCCGACGACCCGGCGACGACCCTAGCTGCCGAGCCCGCGTTGCCGGCGTCGCTCATGACCATGCCGGTTCCGCTTCCCGCGGAGCCCAAGCCCGGTGGAGAAGCGTCTTTGGAATCCGCGCAGCCGACGACGATTGAGAGTGCGAAAAGAGGCAGTAAGCGGGTAGGTAGGTTCACGCCGCACACCGTACCGCTGCACTGCGCGATCAGCTCAATCGCGTGTGCGAAACCGGTCAGTCAGTGATGTAGCCAGATAGCAGCTGACGGCGGAACCCGTGCACGAACGTCCGAAAACGTTCCGACCAACGCGAACTCTGCCGATCCCGATCCCGATCCCGATCGCGCACCCGAACCCCTTCCCGCGGCCGCGCTCGCGGGGGGCCGAGGCAACGGATCAAGACTGGGGGTCGTCGCGCCCGCCTCTACACGGAAGGTCCCTCGAACCAGGAGTGCCGGCTTGGAAAGGCGGGTTGGTGTGCGAACTATCGAGCAAATCGTGCTGATGTTTGGGGCACCGCGCTGCGCGCGTTGAGCCATGCTCGGCGGAGGATGTTCACTCGCGCCACGATCGTTCCCGCCCTGTTGCTGCTCGCGCTCGCCGACTGCCGCTTGCGCAAGGCGAGCCCGCCGCCGTCGGAGACGCAGGCCCGGCCAGCGAACGATGCTACCGCGAATACCAGCTCAGCCTCGGGCCAGAGCTCTGACGCGCCGACCGAGGCGCAACTGAAGCTCGATGACGCAGTCGTCGGCACCTTCTTCGACGACGAGCTGCCCCAAGCCACGGGCGGCTACCGCTACGGCTACGGCGGCAAGACGTCGAGTCGCGTGCTGGCCAGCAGCACTCCTGGCAACGGCGCGGTTCTGGCCGCCTACATGGACAACGACTATTCGGGGGTCAACCTCTCGGTTGGCAACAGTAAGTTCTTCGACCTGACTCCGTTTCGGAAGACCGGCAGCCTGACGTTTTGGATCAAGGGCGGGCCAGCAGCTCAAAAATTCATGGTCGGGCTGTTGGCCAATCAAGGCGGCAACAAGAAGGTCCAGTCCAAGGTCGTCGGTGATGGCTACGTCGTGCTCAAGGAGGGCGAATGGACCCAGTGCCGAATTCCGCTCAAAGCTTTCATCGACGACGGCGCCTATTGGGATCCGAAGCAGAACCGTGAAATCGCCGCCAAGGTCGACTGGAGCAAGATTCAAGAATTCAGGATCTCGATCAACCGCGACGAAAACAAGGTCGCTCCGAACAACCAAGTCATCTTCTACCTCGACCAGATTCAGCTGACCAAAA
Organism: Polyangiales bacterium; assembly: GCA_038230915.1. Taxonomy (GTDB): domain Bacteria; phylum Myxococcota_A; class Polyangia; order Polyangiales; family Polyangiaceae; genus PMG-095. The sequence continues at coordinate 7,466 of JBBRMI010000277.1, forward strand.
CCTCGAAGGGTATCGTGGACCCCGACGCCTTCTGGGACGCGTTCAAATCGAACGCGCCCGATCAACTGGTGACGGATTTTACGAAGTGGGCCGACCAATGGCGAACGCAGCACGGTAACTCGGCTGACATCAAGCTGGCCATCGGCGCGCTGCCGAAGTCTGCGCCCGCCGCCGTCCAGGGTCAGGCCTTGAAGGTGGACTTCAAGCCGGGCGATTGGTTCGATGCGTTGATTCAGACGCCGGGCGCGAAAGGCATGTTGACGGATTGGAGCAAGCACTACGCCGTAGCCGTTTGGCTCTATACCGAGAAGCCGTACCAATCCTTCGACTTCGTGATCCAAGACCGCGATCACGAGATGTTCCTGACCCGTGTCGGGGCCAGTCGCGGCTGGCACCAGATCTTGATCCCTTTCCGCAGCTTTACGAAATTTCCATATTTTCAGCCGCCCGAAGCCAAGCAAAACAACAAGCTCGATCTCGATGGCGTGTTTCAGTTCGGCATCAAGCCGGGCGGCGATGTTCCCGGCAGTCTCTACCTGGCCAAGCTCCAACTGACGAACGCCCGTGAGCTCGTCAAAGCGAAAGCACCGGCCGAGCTCGTCGCCACGTTCACGGGCGATCCGACCAAGCAGGTCCAACAAGTTCCCGACATCTACGGGATGAACGTCGGACTGTGGGCTCCCGAGCTTGTCGACAGCGCGTCATTGTCGCTCGAAAAGTCGCTCGGCCTCGGCGTGGTCCGTTACCCGGGTGGTCTGCGCGCGGACGAAGAAGACTGGCAAAAGACGCTCAAGGCCAAAGGCAACAACGTCGACACCGACGAATTCCTAGGCTGGTGCGAACAGACTCACTGCACGCCCCTGTTCACCGCTAACGTCGGAGACGGCACGCCTGACCAGGCGGCAGCGTGGGTGAAATACGTCAACCAAACGCGCAAAGGGCCCAAGGTGCGTTTGTGGGAGATCGGCAACGAGGTCTACGGCAACTGGCACCGCTACTACGAGAAGTGGGGCAAGGACGGCGGGACCAGCTATGGCAAAGCCGTGCGTGCCTACGTGAAGGCGATGAAGGCCGTCGACCCCAGCATCAAGATCAGCGCGGTTTGGATGCTGGGCGGCCCTTGGAACAAGGCGGTCTTCAAAGAGGTGGCCGACGTCGTGGATGCGGTGAGCGTCCATCACTACGCCCAGAACGCAGGGTCCGAGAGTGACGAAGGGTTGTTAGCGGTGTCCTCCGAATCGGACGCACTGCTGCGAGAGGTGAAAAAGCAGGTCGATCAGCTCGGCGTGAAGGGGAAATCCTACGAGATTTGGCTAACGGAGTGGAACTCGGTCGACTCCAACCCAGGATCGCAGATCTTGCAGCACGTCAACGCGCTGTTCGTTGCGGACTACCTAGGACACTTGGCAGAATCACCGATTCAGCTGGCCAACCTGTGGGCGATGTACAACG
>JBBRMI010000278.1:0-8876 GCA_038230915.1 Polyangiales bacterium
TCCATCGTCGCCGTCAGCAGGCGCCACTTTCGCCGGATGAGCTTCTCGGCGTCCACCGCAAACGTAGATCATGTCGGCGCGATCCTGTCGATCCCCAATCGACCACATTCGATCGACTTGTTCTTTCGCGCGCCCTAAGCCCTGGCTGCTGCGCGCGCAGGCGTGCCGGTCGCCGGCGACGATTTGCACGACGTCGTTCAGCGGCGCCGGCGCTTGCGCAGCCGCGCCGGCTCCCCAGCAGCGCACGCCTGAGCCGGCCTGCGGCTCCAACAGCACGGCGCACGCAAACTCTCGGCCAACCGCCACCGTGCGGGCGCGTAAGCCAACAGGCGCCACGTCGCGCGAGCCGCCGTTACCGGACGGCCCGCAACGCCCGGCGCACTTAACCTGCTGCGTAGCATCGACGATACACGTCGCGAACGGGCCAACGGCCACCGAAACCGAAAGCGGCGAGACCGTTGGGCTTCCGCCAAGTGCCGGCGCTCCGCCAGAGCCACCCGTCCCGCCTGCTCCGGCGTCGGTCAAGCCGGTTGCGCCGCCGGCGGGACTGCCCGCTGCCGGCATCTGCGCCGGGCTCCCGCCAACACCGGCGCGCCCGGCTTCCGCTGCCTGCGAGCGGCAACCAACCAGACAACTCAATAGGCTGAACTGGAGCGTAGTGACGCACCACATCTTCTGCATGCGGAGTCCGGCTTGAGCCGCGGGGCGCGCCGCCATCACGCGATAATCTGGTCGATCGGGTTGGAGACGCGGGTTAGTGGCGTGAGGCGCTGGTCAACGCCGCGATAGGGATAGCTGAGCGCCATGTGATCGATGCCGAACAGTCGCAGGATCGTGGCGTGCACATCGGCAATGTCGGTGGCGTCTTTGACCGGCGACCAGCCAATGTCGTCGGTCTCCCCGAAGCTGATGCCGCCTTTGATGCCACCGCCAGCCATGAACATGTTGAACGAGTCGGGGTGGTGATCACGGCCATCGGCGTTCTCGTTCGTCTCACCAAGCGGCGTGCGCCCGAACTCGGTGCCCCACACCACCAGCGTCTCGTCGAGCAGACCGCGATCGCTCAAATCCTGCAATAGCGCGCCAATCGGTTGGTCTACCCCATTGGCCAGGTACGCGACCTCGCTGCTCAGCCCGCCGTGCTCGTCCCACGACCCCGAGAAGATGTTCACGAACCGCACGCCCTTCTCGATCATTCGCCGCGCCAGCAAACAGTGCTTGGCAAAGTTGGCGTAAAAGCCAGCCGGTGGCTTGCGGCTCGAGCCAAAATTAGTCGCGGGATCGGGCCGATTGAGCCCATAGCGCTCGAGGGTCGCCGCGCTCTCCTGGGAGAGGTCGATCAGCTGTGGTGCCTCGGCCTGCATGCGGAAGGACAGCTCGTAGTTCTCAATCCGATTCGAAATCTCCGGGTCCATCAGCTTGGTCTTGTGAATTTCGTTGAGCGCAGCCAAGGTGTCGAGGCGATCGCGCTCGACAGCCGTGGAAACGCCAGGCGGCGGCTGCAGGTTGAGAATCGGGTCGCCCGTGGGTTGAAGCACCACGCCGCTGTGGGTCGACGGCACGAACCCACTCGACCACAGAGAAATACCCCCGCTGAGGAAAGGGGCCGAGCTCAACACGACGTACCCCGGCAAGTTCTTGTTGACGCTGCCGAGGCCGTAGTTGAGCCAAGAGCCGAGGCTCGGGTGCCCGCCAAGATTGTTTCCAGTCTGGGCTACCAGCTGCGCCGGATTGTGATTGAACTGGTTGGTCACCACGGCGTTGAGCATGCAGATCTTGTCGGCGTGCTGCGCAATGTTGGGTAACAGGTTGGAAAACCACATGCCGCTTTGGCCGTACTGCTTGAAGGTACGGCTAGCGTTCGGCGCGAGCAAGACGGCGTCTTTGCTCAGAAACGCGAAGCGCTTGCCGGCGATCAGACTCGCGGGCGCGGGTTGTCCCGCCAGGGTCGTCAGTGTGGGCTTGTTCGCGAACAAATCGAACTGCGACGGACCTCCTTCCATGAAGAAGAAGATGCAGCGCTTGGCTTTGGGCGCGAACGTCAGCGCGCCAGGAACATCCGCGAGCACGCGATCTTCCTTGAGCAGACTCAACAGCGCCGCCAGGCCGATCCCGCCCGCCGTGCTAGTCAGCAGCCGGCGCCGAGAGAGTCCGCGAAATTCATGAATTGGGTGCATGGTTCATTCCCGGTTCAGCGCTTCGTCGAGGTTCAAGATCGCACCAGCCGTGACGACCCACGCCGCGGCGTCGGCCGTCGGCACTCCCGCCGGCATGAAATTGCCGACGGCAGCGGCGGCGCCCGCGGCGTCGGCGGCGTAGTAGCCCTGCTCTTTGGTAAACAGCGCCTCGAGCTTGGTCCGCTCCTCGGCGGTCGGAGCACGCGCAGTCGCGAGCCGAAACGCCAGGATGAGTTGCTCGGTCAGGTTGCCAGGTTTTTCGAGTTGCACGCGGCGGGCGAGGCCCTGCGCAGCCTCGACGAACAGCACGCTATGCAAGGTGGCCAACGCTTGGAGCGGAGTGTTCGTCCGCGGCCTCCCGGTGGTCGTTACCGTCGCTGACGGCCAATCGAAGACCGACAGTTCCGGATACAGCGCGAGCCGCTTGTGGAACGTGTACACGCCACGCCGGTAGCGATCCGCGCCGGTCGTGTCCGGCCACATGAAGTTGCCGTACGGGCCCCGCACCAGCTCGCGAAGCTCGGGCGGCAACGGGGGAAACGCGCTCGGGCCGCCCATCTTGGTCGCCAACAGCCCCGCGGCGCTCAGCGCGTTGTCGGTCATGATCTCCGCGTCGATCCGCAGCCGCTCTTGCCGCCACAACAAGACGTTCTGAGGGTCGCTCGGCACATCGGCGCGTGCGGCAGCCGATTGTCGATAAGTCGCCGACATCACGATTTGCTTGATGACGCGCTTGCGAGCCCAGCCGTTCTTGACGAAGTCACCCGCGAGAAAGTCGAGCAGCTCGGGATGTGAAGGGTACTGGGCGCGCGCGCCGAAGTCGTCCAAGCTGCTGACCAGCCCCTTGCCGAACAAGTGGTACCAGATCGTATTTACCGCGACGCGGGGCGTCAGCGGGTTCTTCGGATCCACCAGCCAACGCCCGAGGTCGAGGCGATCGGCCTCAGCGCCGCGCGGCACCAGCGGCGGCAACGCAGCCGGTGTTCCGGGCATGAGCGGGTGGCTTTTGTCCGGATTCAAGAAGTCGCCACGCTGAAACAAGTAGTTCGGACGCCGGTCTTGCGCGCGCTCCTTCAAAACATAAGCGGCCACCTTAGGGCTTTGGGGGTCACTCGTCTCGGGCACCTGAATCGTCGCGCCTTGATCGACGCTGGGATCGCTCGAGTCCTTCCCTATCTGCTCGTCGTCAGCATTGTTGAAGAAGGCAACTAGCTGATAAAACTCGGTTTGCTTGATGTTGTCGTACGGGTGACTGTGGCACTGGGTGCAGCCCAACGTGAGCCCCAACCAAGTCTCGGCCACGGTTGCGGCGCGGTCGATAATCCGTTTACTGCGATCCTCTTCCGGATCGATGCCACCCTCGCGGTTGAGCACAGCGTTGCGATGGAAGCCGGTCGCCGCTGCCTGAAGCGGTGTAGCGCCAGGCAACAGATCGCCCCCCAGTTGCTCGATCGTGAATTGATCGAAAGGTTGGTCGCGATTGAACGAGTCGATGACCCAATCGCGGAAACGCCACGCATTCGGTCGGATACGGTCCTTTTCGTAGCCGTCCGAGTCCGAGTAACGCGCAAGATCCAACCAATGTCGGCCCCAACGTTCACCGAAGCCCGGCGACGCCAGCAGTCGATCCACGACCGTTTCGTAGGCGCCTGGCGTGGCGTCAGTCGTGAAGGCGTCGACCTCCTGCGGCGTCGGCGGCAAACCGACCAAGTCTAGCGACAAACGTCGAATCAGCGTCGTCGCGTCGGCTTCCGGGGAGGGCTTGATGCCGGCTCCGTCCAGCCGATGCATGATGAATCGATCGATGGGCGTGCGTACCCATGCTTCGTCGCTCACGCTGATCGCCGCTGGGCTCGGTTCGGCCACGGGAGCGAACGACCACTGCTGCGGCCAGGGCGCCCCTTGGAAAATCCAGCGCCGGATCTTGTTGACCTTGTCCTCCGGCATCGCCTGCTGCCCGAGCGGCATGCGAAAATCCGGATCGGTCGCGCTGATTCGCAAATAGAGCACGGACGTTTCCGGCGTGCCGGCCTGCCCCAGGAAGCGCGCCGCGGCCGCCCGCGACTGCAGGTTCAACGGCACCTTCGGCGCGAGCGGTAACTCGCGAACGCCGCCGTGGCAGCGCACGCAGTAGTCGTTGAGGATGGGCTGGATATCGATGAAGAAGTCCACCGGCACGTCGTCTGCCGGCAGTGCGGCGCCGCCGACGCCGCCCGCAGAGGCCCCGCCCACGCCGCCGGCGCCGCCACCTAAGCCGCTCGCACCGCCGCCGCCGCCGGCCTGGGTTGTTCCGGCCCCGGGCGGGCTCGAGCTATTCAGCGACGAGCAGCCGCCCAGTGCGCCTGCGAAGGCAACCGTCGAGAGCAGCAAAGCGGCGGATTTAAGCCACGCGGCGTGCGCGGGCACATCGAGCCGGCTCTGATTGGTTGTTCTTTGCCGTGACATGGGTCGATCTCCTCGAGCGTCCAGCCGCTGCGCGGCGCGCAGCACGTGCCCGCCGCGAGGCAAAGCCTCGAGCAGGTCGCCCACTTTCGGGATTCGGGATTCCGTCGCGCCCGAAACTCAGGGTTTCCCCATTTGTAGCCCAACAACCCCGTGGTGGCGATGACTCCGTTCCCAAAGTCATGTCTGGCATCCCAACGCGCCGCGCGCGCTGCGCGTCACGGACCATGGCCTCAACGCGTGCGCTGTCGGGGAGAAAGGGAACACCACCATCCCCTACACGGTCAGCAGCCTTCAAATCGGCTCAATCCAATCAAAGGCGCGAACTCCGAAGCGCCTCCAAAACGGGCCTAGTCAAGACGCGCCGACTTGCGCCCCGCCCTCAGGGGCCGGGGCCCAGGGTGTCCCCGCCCCACCGTGCCGGCACGAATCGCCGTCGCTAGCCCGGCGCCGCCGCCCCCGAACACCGGCGCTGAAGCTTTCGCCTCAGCGCCGGGGGCGGCCTCGCACTCAGGGCCGACTCTGGTCAGCCGTGCTCTGCCATGCGCGCGAAGAACGGCACCTTGCAGGTGGTCGTCGTCTTCACGTAGGTGAGCGCACCGGTCGTGTTGTTGACCGTGAACACGGACATATTGTCGGAAGCCTGATTGCCCACCACCAGCAATTCGCCCTGGGGCGAGAGGCTAAAGTGGCGCGGAGTCAATCCATGCGTGTCGTAAAAGTCGACCGGCGTCAGTTTTCCCGTAAGCGGGGCGATCGAAAACGCTCCAATGTTCCCGTTGACCAGCACGCCGTCCGTGCGGTTAGAAACGTAAAGGAACTTACCGGCGGGATCGATCTCGATCTCCGAGCCGTCTTTCTTCGTGGCGGCGGGGAACGTAGCCGCCACCGAAGAGACGGTTTCCACGTACGTGAGGGTGCCGGCGACGTTGTCCCAGTTGAACAGCACAATCGAGCCCGCCGTCTCCGTGATCGCGTACACCCACTTGGCATTTTGGTGCATGGCCAGGTGGCGCGGGCCCGAGTTTGCCGCAGGAATGGCGGCCATGAGCGGCACGTGCGCCGTCAGCGTGCCAGTGGTGGCGTTGAAGTCGTAAACACCGATGAAGTTGGAGCCAAAGTACGGAACCAGGGCGAACTTGTTGGTGTTGTTCAGCAAGGTTTGATGCGCGTTCAGGCCATCCGAGAGGCCGGTGCCCACCATGGTGCCCACGCTACCGTCGGCCTTGATGTTGAAAACCAGCACCGTGTTGGCGGTGTAGTTGGCGGCGAGCAGAAACTTGCCAGTGGCGTCCACCTCGAGCGTTTGGGTCGCGGGATTGGAGGCTACGAGCGGAGCGCCTGGCACGTCGACGTGGGCTTGTAGCGTCAGGACTCCAGTTACCTTATCACGCGTGAAAGTGGTAATCCGTCCAATGTCGGTGTGGGCCACGTACAGGATGTCTTGGGCCTTGTTCCAGGCGGTGTTCGATACCTCGGCGGTGGCGAGCACCTCGTCCACCTTGGCAACGCCTCCGGACGTCTTATCAATGCGGTAGTGCTGGATCGTGCCTTTCAACGGATCACGACAGCCAACGTACAAGTCGTAGTCGGTCGCGTCGGCGGCGCCGCCGCTGCCGCCCTCGCCTCCGGCTCCGGCCCCGCCGTTCGGCTCTACAACGGGTTTGCCGGCTGCGCCGGCGGTGTTGCCCGGGGACTTTCCGGCCACGCCGCCCGAAGCCGTACCAGCGACGGGCTTGGTGCCGCCGCTGTCTCCGTCTCCGCCAGCTGCATCCCCACCCGCCCCTGGCTTTGCGTCGTCCGTCTTATCCGAGGAACATTGCAGAAGCGAAGTTGCTCCCAAGGCTCCGAGCAGTGCACACGCGCGAAACAGCCTTACTTTATTTTGGGTCGACATGATGAACTTCTCTCGCTCTTACTATTTGATGACTAACTGAAGGCACAACCTCAATCGCGTTCTGCCAGCCGTCGTGCAGTGCATCCCCAGCACGAGGCGGAGTCCCGGTAGCAGAGGATTTGGTTGGCACTTATGGTTATAAGTTTTCGCTGCCGACTCTCAGCGTCAGCTGACGGCAGCGAATGACCCCAAGTCCTGTCTGCGCCCCAACCGCCAGAGCCGCTGCGCGTCGCCCGTCAGCGCGTCAACCAGCGCGCTTTCGAGGCCGGCGAGGAGCGGCTTCGGGCGCCCACTGTTTGCGACGCAGATGCTGCGGTGAAACGCCTTGCAGCTCCTTCACCAGGCGCGAAAAGTGGGAAGGATCACCGAAGCCACACGCATACGCGATCTGAGCGATCGTCAGCCCGGTCTCGGCGAGCATCGCGGTACCCCGCTCGACACGGAGTCGCCACAAGTACTTGGCAGGGGTGGTACCGAGCTCGCTGTGAAACCGGCTGATCAACGTGTTGCGTGACACGTCGGCGGCGACGTGAGCGTTCTGCAGGCAGTGTTCGTCGCCGAGGTGCTGCTCCATGTAACGGACCGCCTTGGCCACGGCACCGCCGTCGGCACGCTCGGCCGCCGCGTTGACGTAGGCGGCGAACAGCGCCAGACCGATGTGATCGACTGCGCCTTGTGCAAGCGCCGATTCCGCTCTCCCGAGCCCCAGGCCTGCCGCCAGCAAGCCGGCTTGCACTTGCTCGCAAGCCTGGCTTTCCGGAGCGGCTTCGAGCAATTTACGAAACTGGGCCGGAAGCAGGCGCGTTGCGACCGAGCACCATGAATGATGCGTCGGCAAGCTGTCGGAGAACGAGAAGTGCTCGGTCTTTCCGGGCAGAAATAGGCCCACTTCGCCCGGTGCGAGCCGCCGCTGCTGGCCACCTACCGAAGCCGCAAGCTCGCCGGAGTGCAGGAACACCAGTTGCCAATCGCGCTGGGTCCGCGGCCCACACGCGCCGCCCGGTTGGTACATCACCTCGCCAAAACACACCAGCTCGGAGCGCACGCGGCGGTTTTCCCAAGTGATTCCCTCGCCCCGCACGCACTCGTGCCAGTCGGCTGGTAGCGGGGAGTTCGGCGTGTCGGCGCGCATGGCACTCGTGACGAATGCCTATCACGAACCGGCGGCCGCCGTCAGCGAGCCAGGCGCGTCCGAAAAGATTCAAACGGCGTACCTAGGGCAACGCTAGTTTCCGGGCCCGTAAACCGACAGTTCACGCACGACCAGCCCTGGTGAGCCTACGTCGGAAAGGTCGACGCCCTGAATCGTGCAGCGCACGTAGCGCGTGCTCACCGGTTCGAACGCGATGTGATGCTCGCCGCTGCCGGCTTGCGCGAAGACGCTCCGCCAAGATTTGTTGTCATCCGATATGTCGAACGACGACTCAGTCGTAGCGTTGTGGGTATCGGAGGTGAGCCGCAGGCGATTGATGGTCGTGTTCATGCCCAGGTCGACCGTGATCGCTCCAGGTTTCGAGTCACTGTGCCAGGGCTCACCGACGGCTTGGCCATCGGTGATGACCGAGAGCGGAGTTGCGTATTTGGTATTCACCGACGCGCTGACTTGCTTGCCGAGCGCGAGATCGGCGGAGGACGTGTTGGGAGCGTAGAGCTCGAACTCGCTTTCGACGATGAAGCCGTCGATGAACGGTTCGGCGTAGCTGACCTTGAAGTAGCGCGTCGTGGTCGCCGGCAGCACGACCTCTGTCTCTAGAAACATGTAGTAATCGACGCCGCTTTTTCCGCTCCAAATCTCCTGCCAGCTCTGCGCGTCATCCGACTTGGCGAAAGAAATCTGCTGAGCAAACGCGTGTCCTCTGATCTGCGCGAAGATGGCGCGTCCGATCGCCGTGGGCTTGCCGAGATCAATGTAAAAGGAGCCCGCGGTTCCGAAGTTCACGGTACCCGAGGTGAGCGAACCGTCGACCAGCTTGGCCATCGCCGCTGGGAACGTGGGCTGATTCAGCGCGAGGTTGACGGCTTGACTCGCAATCATTGGCGCTCCGTCGCCCGCCACGCCGCCTGAATTCGACGCGCCGGCAGTGCCACCTGCGCCCGCGGTACTAATGCCGCCTCCGCCGCCGCCCCCGCTCGCTCCAGCGGTTCCGGCGGCGCCTGCCGCCGTCGAAGGTCCGGGGTTCATTCCGGCGAGCGCACTGGAATTGCCGGCAGTAGCGCTAGCGCCGCCCGTCGCCGCCCCGGCCATCGTGGCAGGTGCACCAGCAGTCGGAGCCGCCGCGCCGGTGGGCCTGGCGCCATCGTCGCCGGTCCCCGCGCAGGCGACCACCAGTGTCAGGGAACCAATAGCGAACGTGCGCCGA
>JBBRMI010000279.1:0-8847 GCA_038230915.1 Polyangiales bacterium
CGCCACCCGGTAATGCTGAAGGTCTTGGACAAGCCGGAGATCATCACCGTGCGCTCGCGCAAGCCGGGTAGCGTCATTGGATAGACGTGCTCCGCGCCGTCGTAAACGATGTGTTCGTAGATTTCGTCGGTGAAGATCAGCGCGTCGAACTCTTGGCACAACGCGCCAATTTCGGTCAGCTCGGCGCGCGTGAAGACTTTGCCGGTCGGGTTGTGCGGCGTGTTGACGATGATGCCCTTGGTGCGAGGCGAAAACGCTGCGCGCAGCTCGGTCGGGTCGTAGGACCAATCCGGACCTCGCAGCTTCACGTAAACCGGCGTCGCGCCGGACAGGATCGCGTCGGGGCCGTAGTTCTCGTACCAGGGCTCGAACACGATCACTTCCTCGCCCGGATCAACGGTGGCGAGCAGCGCGGACATCATCGCTTCGGTCGAGCCGCAGCAGACCGTGAGCTCGCGTTCCGGATCGATGGCGAGGCCGGTCGTGCGCTCGTGCTTTTTCGCCAGCGCGTCGCGGAATGCCTTCGCACCCCAGGTGATCGCGTACTGGTTCTTATCATTGTCGATGGCGCGCTTGGCGGCGTCTTTCAACGCGCTGGGCGCCGGAAAGTCCGGGAAACCTTGGGCCAGGTTCACGGCCTCGTGCTTCTGGGCCAAGCGGGTCATCTCGCGAATTACCGACTCACTAAAACGAGCGGCCTTTTGACTGACGAAGGACCGAGTTTGGCGCGACATGGACCCCGACATTGTGCGATTCTACGCGTTATGAGAAGGCTTATTCAGGGGCTCGTGGGCATTGGCGTTTGTCTGTTCGTGTCGGCGTGCGCTGGTACGAGTAAGGATTCGACTAAGGATTCAGGAGGCAAGTGCCTCAACGCGGCCGGGTGCGGCGGCAACATCGTCGGCACGTGGAAGATCGCTTCATCGTGCCTCACCATCGATCCGGCTTCGATCATGAACATGAGTTGTCCGGGCGAGACCACGAGCACTTCGGGCTTGAAGTACTCGGGCACCGTGACATACGCGGCGGACATGACGTACACGACGAATTACACGACCAGCGGCAACATCACGTTCAGCTTGCCGGCATCTTGCTTGATGCAGCAGGGTATCACCTTGACCTGTGATCAGCTGTCGCAAGCGCTGGCAGGGCAACCGATGATGATGGGCACCTCGTCGGGCAGCTGCTCCACCGCGTCGGGTGGCGGCTGCACGTGCAAGATCGCCCTGTCTAACGTGGACAGCAGCGCTAGCGGCACCTACACGACGACCGGGTCCGGTTCGCTGACACAGACGCCGATGAACGGGACAGTCGAGAACGACGTCTATTGCGTTAAGGGTTCGACGTTGACGCTGTCGCCGAGCGACACCGCCAACGGCTCCGGAACGCTCACACTAACCAAGCAATAGGCCAGGCGGCACCATGTAGACGAAACGAGCCGGCGCCGGACCGATCGCAACAAACCGCCGCGCAACGCTCGTGAAATTGACTGATTTCGCCGGCGAAGGCTGTGTTACCGTGCTCGGTCATGACGCCTTCGGAGAAGAACATCGTCAAGTCGCTGGTGGCCGTGGCTTGGGCAGACGGCACGGTCAAAGAGCCCGAGGTCGGGATGATCGACAGTCTACTGTGGGCGTTTGGCGCCAGTGACGAGGACGAGGCCGAGGTCAAAGAGTTCGCGAAGACGAAGCGCACGATCAAGGCTGATGTGCCGCTCGATGACTTGGCGCCGAGTGATCGCGAGCTGTTGTTCGCCCACGCCGCGCTCCTGACCCACGCCGACGGTAAACAAACCAAGGCCGAAGAAAAGCTGCTCAAGGACTTGGCCGAGCACCTCGGGCTTGGCGCTGCCGACATGAAGCGCATCGCCGCCGAAGCGCGGAATCGCGCTGAGAAGCTGGCTTCGAAGGTTTGACGCTCGGCGCCGGGCGCCGGGTCAGCTCAGGCGATCAGCTTGCCGAGCGAGCTGTGACGTCGGTCGACAGGGCCGTCGAGCGCTGGGCGCTGCATGTCGCCGAATGCGACGAGCCGCGCGCCGGGGAATGCCAGTCGCAGGTCGCCCGACAGGTCCGACGTGTTGCTGGCGATGCAGGTGAGGTGGGCCGCCAGTGGCGAAAGCGCGCGCACGGCGTCGTTCGTCCATGCAACATGCAGGGCCCGATCTGCCGGCGGAACGACCACCTTGGCCGAGAGGCTGACCCAGCCGTGGCCGGCGTCGAACAGTTCGAAGGCGTAGGCGGCAGCGTCGCGGTTTTTCCGTGCTTCCGCTGCACCCTCGGCGGTTTGCGAGCCGGGCGGCAGCCCGCGGTCGAGCGCCACGAGCTCGGTCGCCAGCGCTTGCGCCAGCGCGTTTGCCTGCGCTTGGCTGCCGATGACGCACACCACTCGCGGGCTCAAACAACCGCGTTGGTCGAAGAGCACCGTGTCGAGTGCGATCGCGCGGGCAGCGGCTATCGGGTCGCGCGCCGCCGCGGCCTCGACCACGACCGCCCCGATGCCGGAACCGTGTGCGTGAAACCACACACCTTTTGGCAACGACGTGTGCACCTCGGCCAGTGTTGCGTCACTGCCGTAGGCCCAGAAATGGTCGCCCGGTTCCGGGGCGAGCGTCGTCGTCAGCTCGAATAGCTGCGGAGCCAGAGCGTGCAGTGCCTCAGCCAAGGCCGGATCGCGTCGCGAAGCGCGCACCTGCACCCGGTGCGAAGCGGCGACGCCGATCGCGATCGCGCGCAGAGCGGCGATGAAGACGTTGCCGGACAAGAGAACGTGAGCGCGCGGCGCTTTGGGTGTGGCCAGCAGATCGTCCAGATGTTCCGGAGCGGGGCGCGTCTCCAAACAACGCGTGATGCCAAGCTCGATACCGCCGGCCGACAAACCGCATGTTTCCAGCAGTCGACGCCGTAAGGCTTGTCCCGCGGGCGTTTCGGGGTTTTGCAGCACGCGCGCGGCTTCGAGCAGTCGTTCGATGCGCGCCCGGCGCTCGGCCGTCTCAGCCATGCAGTAGCGCCTCGATCGCCAGCGAACAGCCGCGCGCGGGCGCACCAGCTTGGCGCCCAAGCAGCTGAATGCCGCCGTCCACGCGCCGCACCAAGTCTTGTGTCACGACGCTGATCGCGCTGTCGACGTTGCCCAGGTCGATGAAGCGCGCCAGCCCGGCTTCTCCTTCGGCTACCGGCCGGAGCGACACGGGATCGACCGGCGTGACGCGCAGCCAGGGCGGCTCGAAGTAAACGCCCAGCCGAGCGGCGGGACATCGCGCGGCGAGCGCGCTTTCGGCGACGGTACCTTCGTAGAGCTGACTGGTGAGCTCGGTCATCCCGTATTCGCCAACCACGCGCGCCGGGGCGAGCTGCAAAGCCGAGGCGACACCCGCGCGCAGCTCTTCCATCGATACTTCGCGCGTTCGGCCCTTGAAGCCGCCGGTCTGCATCACCACGCTGCCGGCCGGTAGCGGCAAGCGCGCCGCGCCCAAATCGTCGACCAAGCGCACGAGCGCGAAGGCGGTGCCGAGCAGCAACAGCGGTTGTCGGCGCTCGCCCGCGACCTGCGCGGCACGCCTCAACCCAGCCAAATTGACGCCATTTTCGCCGAGCAGCCAACGGTCGGCCGAGGTGCTGCTGAACGTCGATTCGGCTCCGCCCAACGCCTGGCCATCGAACGCTTCCATGAAGCGCGCCATCATGTAGCCGAGCGACGAGCTGGGCGGATCAGTAGGCGCCGGCGCCAACGCCACCACCACGGCCGCACCTTCGGCACCCAGCAACGCTTGCCGGCCATAAGCGAGCGAGAGCTGCTCGTAGGTGTCGGTGCGGCGCATGGCGTGCGTACCGCGCTCGGCGCCAGTCGTGCCGCTGGTGAAGAACCGCACCGCGTCCAGCTCGGCGACGTACGTCGCGACACGCGCCAACCGAAAAGCGTCGCTCGGCACCGGCGGAATGTCGTCGAGCGTGCTCAGAGTTGCCCCGCGCGCCCGCACCAGGCGCGAAAAACCCTCTGACGCCGCGGCCTGAAACTGCGCGATGTCGAGCCCGAGCCCGCTGAAAGTGTCGTTCGCATCACCGGCGGCGAAGCGCTGCACGCGTTCGTGCAGTCGATTGGAGGTTTCAATCAGGGCTTCTGCCACGCACGTCTCCAGCTTCAGCTAAGTTGTGCAATTTGCGTCGCGATTACTGGAACAGAGCCGAAAAGCACGCTCTCGTCGATGTTCAGCGCCGGCGTGAGCACCAGCACTTCGCGCTGCCCGCCGCCCGTCGACGTGATGTAACCCGCCTGCAGCAGCCGCCGCATCAGCTGGCTCGCGTCGCCCGGGCGTTCCCCCAAATCGATGCCGAGCATGAAACCGCGGCCGCGCACCTCACGCACCTCGGCGCAGCCTGCCAAGGCCGTGCGCAGCTCCGCCAAGTAGCGAGCGCCGACGCTGGCAGCGCGTTCTGGAAGGTCTTCTCGGCTCAACACGTCGAGGGTCGCGATGGCGGCGCTGGCCGCGAGCGGCGCGCCGGCGAAGGTGGCGGTGTGTACCACTTCGGCCTCACGGCGCCAGCTTTGCATCACATCGCCGCTACCGATGACGGCGCTGATCGGCAAGCCGCCGCCCAGTCCTTTGCCCACGCACAGCAAGTCCGGCACGACGCCCTCGGCGGCCGTGCTCAGCCAGCTGCCCGCGCGACCGAGCCCGGTCCAAATCTCGTCGGCGATCAACAGCGCGGCGTGCTCTTTCGCCAAGCTGCGCAACTCGCCCAGAAATCCGGCCGGCGGCGCCACCACGCCGCCACGCCCCAGCACCGGCTCGATCAGCACCGCGCCCACGTCACCTTGCACGAGCCGCGTCCGACACCCTTGCAGGCTCTTCGCCGCGCTGTCGGAATTCGTCGGATAAGCTGCGAACGCGACATGCGGGCTCAGCTCAGCGGCGAAGGGGGCGCGGTAACTCTCGCGCAGCCCGCAAGCCGCCAACGGTCCATAGCCGAGCCCGTGGTACGCAGCCGTGAACGCGACGACGCCCGGCTTGCCGGTCGCGAGCTTGGCCGTCTTGAGCGCGGCGCTCACCGCGTCCGATCCCGACTGCGCCAAAATGCCCTTGGCGTTCGGCTCCGGGTAGAGCCGTGTCAGCCGTTCCAAGAGCGCGATCTTGGCGTCGGCCGGGTACAAATCGCCGAGCGCTTGCAGCAGCCGTTCGGATTGCAGCCGGACGACCCGCTGCACGGTCGGGTGCAGATGCCCGAGCAACAGCGCGCCGAAGCCGCCCGCCAAATCGACGTAGCGATTGCCGTCAACGTCCGTGACGTTCGAGCCGCGCCCGGTCGCGTAGACGATGCCGCTCGGCGGCCCCGGCGGCAAAATCGGGCCCATCGGCGCTGCGACGTGCGCATGACGGATCAGCCAAGTGCGCGAAGTCGGGCCGGGTGGCGGCACCTTCAACAGCGGCGGCAAGTCTACGTGCGGCGTCGGCGCCGCGGTATCGTCGTCGGCGTTCACGAGCACACGCGGTTTCGGCCACCCCGCTTGGCTTCGTAGAGCTTCTCGTCGGCGCGCTGGATCAAGTCGGACGCGACCTTGTCGTTTTCGCCGAGCAGCGCGGTGCCGATGCTGACCGTGACTGGGATGCGTTCGCCTTGGAACACGAACGCATGATTCGCGACCCGCGCGCGCACGCTCTCGGCCAAAGCTGCGGCGCCGGGGAGCGGGGTCTCAGGCAGCAGAATGACGAACTCTTCACCACCGTAACGCGCGAACACCTCTTCGCGACGGATGCGCTCTTGCACGATGCGCGCGAGCTCACGCAGCACGTGATCACCCGCGAGGTGGCCGTACTGGTCGTTGATGCGCTTGAAAAAGTCGATGTCGAACATCAACAAGGCAAGATCGCGCTCGTAGCGGCGCGCGCGCATTAGCTCTTTTTCAAGCGCTTCGAACAACGCGCGCTTGTTGTGGATTTGCGTCAGACCATCGACGATGGTCATGCGGTAGATCTCTTCGTGGTACTTGGCTTCGGCGTCCGCGCCGGACAAAAACTTTAGGATGCTAGGGCCGACCTTGATCCGGTCGCCGTTGACGAGCAGCTGCTCGCGCGCGATCTGCTCTTCGTTGACGTAGGTGCCGTTGGTCGAGCCGTCGTCGACCACGTACCAGGCGCCCGCGCGCCGCTCGAGGTGGGCGTGGCGTCGCGAGACCGAGTCGCCTTCGAGCACGATCTGGCTGTCGGCGCCGCGCCCGAGCCGCGTGGGGCTCTTATCGAGCACGAAGCGCTTCCCCAACAGCCCCGGCTCAGCCGTATAAATGACTACCAGGCAGTCATTGCTGGGCGAGTCATCCGGGGGCGGCTGCTGAACGACCTGGGTGACCCGCGTTTTCTCGTCGTAGTCAGCCGTCACGAAAGCCCCCGCGCATGTTCCGAAACTGCCCCCGCCTTGGGCAGACCACACCGCCCCCGACACATGCGGAGGTAGGCTGAGCCCAGGGCGGAAAAAACATAAAATTCCCGAACACTTCAGGGTAACCCGCCCGATTTAGTACCGTCAAGCGAACCCACTTCAGACTTCTGTCCACCACCTCGGCGGCCGCTTCTCGACAAGCGCAGCCACGTGGGCGGTTCGAACATAACCAGCCCCGGGCTTTCCCGGCTTTTAGGCTGGCGGCGACCCCTATAGGTGGGTTTCAGCCCGGCGGGAAGCGCGCTCGTAAGTGTTGCGGCCCGCGAGTGCCCGCGCCCCGCGCAGAGCCATTAAGTATCCGTATTTACTACATAACGCCGACTAAAGCCGGAATGAAGCTGCTCGCAGGCGCGGTCCGGAGGCCTCGAGGGCGGCGGATGCGGCGCCGCGGCGCTGGCTGTCGGCAGCCTGACGGTGAGCTCGCACGCTGGCAGCAAGCTGATGTAGGTGTCGCTGAGACGGCGCTCGAAGATTGGACCAGCCAGTGCTCGAGCTCTTGGATCACGCCGCGCCGAGCCTCAATGCGTGAGCGTGACCTTGGAGAGGCCGCGCGGCTTGTCGGGATCCTGCCCGGTGGCGAGGCACAGCGCGTGGGCGAATAGCTGGCCGGCGACGACCGCGACGATCGGCGACACCCACTCTGGCACGTCGCTCGGCAATTTTAGGCCGAACTGCGCGCGCGCCAGCACGTCGGCGCGGTCGGAGATCGCGAGCGTACGCGCGCCACGCTTTTGCAACAGGTCGAACAGCGCCGGCACGTCGGCTTGGGTGGGGCCGCTTGGCGCGACGACGATCACCGGGAAATGCTCGTCGATCATCGCGACTGGGCCGTGCAGCAAATCAGCGACCGAGTACGGTTCGGCGATGAAGTAGCAGGTCTCTTTGATCTTGAGTGCGACCTCGAACGCCGTCGAGTAATTGAAACCGCGACCGAGCACGATCAGCTTGCCGGCATCGGCGAAACCTTGCGCCGCTTCCGCCACGTTGCCCTCGACCGAGGCGATCACCTGCTCGACGTAGCCCGGCACTTGCTCGAGCGTGGCCTGGCGCGCGCTGTTGCCTTCGAGCGCTGCAGACAACATGGCGAGCACGAACAGCTCGGTCGTGTACGTCTTGGTCGCTGCGATGGCTTTCTCTTCGCCGGCGAATAGCGGCAGCGTAGCTGAAGACGCGCACGCCAGCGGCGACGTCGGGTCATTGGTGACCGCGATCGTGACCGCGCCTTGCTTTGCGGCGGTGCTGAGCACACCGACGATGTCTGGTGACTGACCGGACTGGCTGATGCCGAGCACGGCCGCGCGACCCATCCGCGGCGCGGCACCGTACAGTGAGATGAGCGACGGCACTGCGAGCCCGACGCCGAGCCCGTTGTGTGCGCCGAGCAAGTACTGCGCGTAGCGTGCGGCGTTGTCGGAGCTACCGCGTGCGGCGATCAGCGCCCACTCGGGCGCAAATTCTTTGATCTTGGCCGCGGCGCGCGCGGTGGGCTCGCGGCCCTCGGAAAGCAGGCGCCGCAGCGCTGCCGGTTGCTCCAAAATCTCGCTCAGAAACTGGCTCTTCGGGCTCATGGATTCTCGGGATGGCGGACGCGCGCGTGAGCAGATCGGGTCCTTTAGTGCGCACTTCGGTATATAGCAGGGGACGCCCGAAGCGGGTGGCGCGGCTTGGAAATGCGCCGCTCGAATGAGAAGATTTGAAAACGTGCGGCCGGCTCAGACGCGGCGAATGAAGGCCGAATCCACGCCGTGCAGTGCCATGTCGCCGGGATCGCTGGTCCACACCAGGCTGCGGGTCGCCCGCGTGACCAGCGCCACGTGAGCGTCCACGACGTCGGGCTTTTCGCCTGCCGGCCGGATGTGCGCCAGGAACTCTCCGACCTCTTTGGCCGAGCGCTCGTCTACTTGAACGACGCTGCTCACGTGCTTGAGCAAGCGCGCGATCGAAGCGCTGCGAGGTCCGCCACGCCAAGCCTGAGCCAGGCAGCCAGCCGGGATCCGAATCGGCAGCCCGAGCTTGCCTGCTCGCGCTAAGTCGGTGAGCAGCCGGATGTTGCGCTTTTCCAGATCGGGCCGGGTTCGGGTTCGGGTTCGGAAGCGGCTGATCGGCAGCGGGATGGGGTTCGGCCGGGGCAGCGGCTTCGGGAATGCATAAATTCGCAAACGGCAGCGGTGTCGGACGCGGCAGCGGTGTCGGTCGTACCAAGCTGATTGCCTATCAGGTCGCGGCAGAGTTGCTGCAGCTGGTGGCGCGCATCCGCATCAACGACGCGGAGCTTCGGCAGCAGGCTCGCAAGAGCGCCAAGAGCGCGCTGCTCAACACCGCGGAGGGTACGGCTCGGCAAACGCTCGCTGACAAGAGCCGCGCCTACGCCATCGCGCTGGCTGAGGGCTGCGAATGCTGCGCGGCCGTCGAGGTA
>JBBRMI010000280.1:0-8800 GCA_038230915.1 Polyangiales bacterium
CCTTCTCCACATCCAAGGGCCTGGTGCTCCAGGTCAAAGCTCTTGTCTCTTCGGTGTCGGGTTCCCTGCATTCGGGCCCCGGGTCGGTCTTCTCCTTCCTTTCTGTTGCGCCTGCCAGGCGCACTCCCCCAAACGCCGGGCGTTCGCCCGGACGTGGGGGT
The DNA here is from genome assembly GCA_038230915.1 of Polyangiales bacterium. GTDB lineage: Bacteria > Myxococcota_A > Polyangia > Polyangiales > Polyangiaceae > PMG-095. The sequence goes on from JBBRMI010000280.1 coordinate 162, forward strand.
CCCGCATCGGCTTGGCGGGCACGATTCGCGAGGTGAGAAGCGTCGCATGACGTTGTGGGCGGGTCAACGGCAGCGGGGCGAGCTCTCAGGTACCCGATGGCGTTTAGGTTTCCTAGTCTCGACAAGGCTCCCACGCCTCGCTCGGGGTTCCGCAGATCCGCGAGCTGTCGTCGGGGTTGATCGAAGTCGTGGCTGGCTTCGCCGCGAGCTTAGCCTTCGGCGCTGGCGTCGAGCGTGGCATCCAGCGCCGCGCGAGCCCCGCCGGCTCCCTGCTCGCGATCATTATCTTCGGCATGACCTGATCGGCATTCTGGTCGCCGTGCTCGCCGCCGCCGCGAACCGTTGAGGGCTTCCCACCCCCCCGCGCGCGCAGCGATCGCTACCCGACTTGTTCTACCAACCTCACCGCTGCCGCCGGCCCCTGCTTCGACGGCGAGGCGCCTTTGGCGAACGTGGAAGCGTCGATGGAAATTCACGTCATTGACCTATGCCACCTGCATAAAACACTTCAGTATAGTGATATAAGATATAGCCATGCTTCGTTTGGTTATCTGGCATTTCATCGACGAAAAACTTTACGGTGTGATGTCCCGTTTTCAGATTCCATTTGAAGCTTAACGTTTGATTCACCATGGTGTGAGCCCACCAATCGGGCCAAAAATGCGCCATTGTCCAATAGGAAGCGTTGTCGGGTTGCATCTCGAACTTACCACTCGTGACTTCATCGATGGTAAAGTGAACATAGGCCTTCTTGTCCGGGCCCCACCCATTTCCAAAACGATAGGTGATGCCATACAAGCCATCCGCCTGGGCATTGATATCGTAGGAACTCCATTCGCCTTGCATGGGGCACCAATTTACGGGGCCGCCAGTCGGCTCGGGTGGTTCCACCTTGGTATAGGCAAGACCTTCCACATCCCAATAGACATGGGTCTTATACCATTGAGGGTTTCCAGGACCAGGATCATCTGAGCCTCTGATCACGGAGAAGCCTCCGGTGGCGTTTCCCGCGTTGACGTTATTCGCAGGATCGGTTCCGCCGATCACGTCCCCAGAAGGAATCACGACACAATTATTCGGCCCCACATTATGGTCCGCCGAACAGTTGGTCGTCGGCCCAGCAGCACTGTTGCCGCCTGGGGTGCCGCCCATGCCAGCCGTGCTCGTCATGCCACCGATACTCGCGCCGCCGATCCCCGCGCCACCGATCCCCGCGCCGCCGATCCCCGCGCCGCCGATCCCCGCGCCACCGATCCCCGCGCCACCGATCCTCGTGCCACCGATCCCCGCGCCACCGATACCCGAAGCTCCGCCGGCGGTGTCTCTGGCATTGAGCTCCTGGGCTGGCTTTGCGGCGTCACCACAGCCGACGAGCGAGGTGCCACCGAGTGAAACAGCGAGGCCACGCGTGAGAATGAGTCTTGTTAACCGCATTTGCTTCCTGAGGTGTTCCGAGCGCCGTGTGTACACCCGTCGACGAAAGTCGTTCACCCGGCCAAAAATCAGACTCGAAGGTGAGCGGATAGCGACGAGCGGTGCCCCTCAGGTCGTCGCGATGCTGATTTGAAAAATAGTTGAGCTGCCTTCATGCCTAGGAACGTCATTGCGCCAACGGGCGGCTCTCACGGCTCCTGACGGCAGGCTCAGCGTGCGAGTGGCGTTTCGGCCCCAAGCTCACGCGCCAGCGCGATGCCGGCCTGCAGATCGGGGCGAACCGCACGTTCGCGTAGTGCCCGGGCACACCGCCACGCAGCGGCGATCGGGTTCGCTGGGGATCAGTCGCAGCAGACGATGGGGTCGGATCCAGATTGACGTCGTTGCGGTCGTTGCAAGACCTTGACGCTCTGGCGCTCGCAACTGAAGGCGATCTTCGCCGAGGGTGAGCCAAGCGTCGGCGATGCGCCTTTCCCCTCAGGCTTTGCGCGCTCGCTTCTTCGCCGGCGCACGCTTGCTGGAACGCTTCGGCGCTTGTCCGAGCAAACCGCTGTCCAGCACGAGCTGCGCGGAGACCTGCGCGAGCTTACCGAGGAAGGTCTTCGCCTTCTTAACCGTCTTCTTCGCGGTCTTCTTCGCCTCGGCTTTTGGTTTCGTGCTCGCTTTCGGCTTGCTCGTTGCCTTCTTACCGGATGTTGCTTTTTTGGTGGCCATCGTAGAACCCTCTACTTCAAAACCGGTCCTACAATCACGCCCTTTTCCTAGCCGCAGGGCGCGAGGCGCGAGTACAAACCTGACCCGGGCCGCGTCATCTTGTCTCATCACAACGGTCGGCCGCGCCCACAACTGCGCAAAATAAGGCGAGGGCGCGCTGGCCTCGTTCGTGCACCACACCCTTCGTGTCCTTCGGAATCTACCTATTCGGTATCATCCTCGTGATCGCGGGCTTGGTTTACGGTGCCGCCATGGTGCATGTTCCCACGCACTGGATCGTCATGCTCGCGCTGGTGATGCTCGGCGTGGGAGTAGTGACAGCCGTTAAGGCGACTCGCCAGCGCGATCCCTCGGAGTAGCCGCGACGCGCTGCGTAGAAGCACCGCTATCCGGAAGCGCATGTGCGCCTGTAAATCGAACAACAGCACAAGCCGGCCACACCTGCGACAGACGCGAGCGCCGCGGGCGGGGTCGAGTTGGTCGCAAGCGCGCGGAATCCTTATCTTCAGCTGTTTGGCATGAGCGATGCACCCACGGCGTGGAGGACGGAGGTCCAATATGGCTCTGAGTAAAATTCCCGCGGTCACTCAGGTCGGCTCTCGCATCACGCTGCTCGCGGCCCTGCTCGCTGGCGGCAGTGGCGCGTGCGTCGGGACGGCCCGCGCGAGCGCAGGGGCCGAGGTCGAGGCTCCAGCACCCGGGCTCGTCGTGGCTGGCCCGGATATTTGGGTCGTCGGCGAGGCCGACGCTCCTGACGCCTACTTCGTCGACGGCTACTACTGGCAATACGACGGTGAATACTGGTATCGCCGGCCCCGACCCGAAGTCACGTGGGTGATCGTCGAGACGCGCGTGGTCCCCGAGCGCATCGTCATTCACGAGCACCAGCACCACTCTGCTATCGTGGCCCGTTACCCAGGGCGAGCATGGCGGCGCGAGCAGCAGGCGGAGCGCAGGACCGACGCAGCCGAGCAGCGCCAGCAAACCGCCGAGGAGCGCGCGCGCGACGCGGAACGCGATGCCAAGGCGGTTCAGCGCGAGCAAGGCGACCGCAGCGCCGAAAAGGCGGCCGAGCAGAAGGAGAAGCGCGCCGCCCGCGAGGCACAAATCGCCGAGCACCGCGAGCGGGGCGCTGAGCACCGCGACGAAAGCGCCGAGCATCGCGAGGGAGGCGCCAAGCACCGCGACGAAAGCGCCGAGCGCCAGGAGACCGCGGCCCAGCTGCGCAGTCGGCTGGCCGCTGAGCGTCAAGCCGAACAACAACGCAAGCAGCATGAAGGCCAGAAACGCCACGACGAGAAAAAGCACTAAGAGCTGAAGCAAATGACGACAAGGCCTCACGGCAGGTCGGTCCGTGGGCAGGCTCCCTCGATTGCGGCGAAAGGGGGCTTGGAAGTCCTAATCTCCGATCAAAATCGGGCGAGCCTCCCATCATCACACCATGATGCGCCTGAAGTTCGCGGGTTGTGTGGTCGTCGCCGTGCTGGCCGTCTCGGCTACCGCCGGAGCGCAAACCAAAGTCGCCTGTGTCGGCGAGCAAACCACGCACAGTGCCCACCGCGAGAACGATCCCGAGTACCCGCTACTCATGGCCATGCTGCTCGACCCGGGCTTCGTAGCCACGGACAAGATGGCGCCGTTCGGCGGCGGCTTCGTGGAGGGCAGCGGCCGGCTGTTTGCGGTGGGCAACTTTGCCCATCCGCAAGGCACCGTGCTCAACCACGATCTCGAAGATCCGAAGACCTACCTGAAGAGCACCGAGTACACGCTGCTGGTCGCCTTCAAGCCGGACCTGGTCGTGCTTGGGCCCTTCGGCTGGCACGACACGGTCGCGGGCGTTCCACTCAGCGGTTTTCCCGCTGACATGGATGCGTTGATCGCGGCGCTGCAAGCAACCGCGAGCAAGCCCCGCATCGCGCTGGCAACGCCGGTGCCCGAGGGCGGGGTCGACAAGGCCGACGGCTTCACCGAGATCAACGGCTATGTCAAAGCCGCCGCCACCAAACACCAGCTGGATGTCATCGACGTATGGACTGAGCTCGTGGGCAAGTCGACCCTCTATCAGGACGACTTCCACCTCACGCTCGAGGGTCGTCAGCATTTGGCCGGCTTCGTCGGGGACGCAGTGAAAACACTGGCGAAAACGACTCCGGATCCGTCAGCCGGAGGCGCCGGCGGCACGCCGGGCGTGGCGGGCGCGGCGGGCAACGCAGTGAGCGCGAGCGGCGGCACCGGCCCGGCCGCGGCGGGCAGCGGTGGCGCGCCGCCGGCAAGCGCCGGAAGCAACTCACCGGCCACCGGCGGCCGCGCGGACCCCACGCCGCCCACCAGCACGGCCGGTTCGTCGAGCAGCCCCGGCCTGACCGGCACGACGCCGGCGGACTCCTCGGGTTGCGGCTGTCGCGCCGCGCCGGGCTCGCACGGCTGGGCTGCGGCGCTCTTGCTCGGCGCGTTGCCGCTGCTGCGGCGCCGCCGCGTGCCTCACAGGAAGCTAACCAGAGGTTTAGAAGGTGGCACCAAGGCCGACGTGCGGCCAAGGCAGGAATAGACCGGAGCCGATGATCGGCGTCAGCCCGGCGCGCAGGAAGAAACCGGTGTCCGTGGGTTGCAGCCGATAGCCCAAGATCAGGTGACCCAAGACCTTCGTTGCAGAGCCCGAGGAGGACACCCCCAAGGTGTCCACCGAGCCGCCGAAATGGTGAATCGTGACGCCGCCGCCGATCTCGAAACTGTGCTTCTTGGAACCGATCCCCACGTACGACACCGAGAGCGGGATGCCGGTCCACGAGACCGAGGCCGTTGTCAGCGAACCATCGGGCGCAATGGCCGACGAGGAAACGGACCAGTACATAATACCTGCCCGCAAGGCAATGTCGCCGATCCGTCGATCGTAGTTGAGCGAATAGAAGAGAGCCGCCCCCAAGAGCTCGACGTAGAGGGCATTGTTGGCGGTGCGTTTGTGAGTGTCCTCAGACCTGGTTGCTGCAGGTTCGTCCGCCGGAGGCAATTCGGCGGACGTGGTTGGTGGGACCGCTGCCGGCGCCGCGAGGGGCGTGGGTGCCGCTGCGGGGGGCGCTGGTTGCGCCGCGGCCGGGGCTGGTTGCGCCGCGGCCGGGGCTGGTTGCGCCGCGGCCGGGGCTGGTTGCGTCGCCGCTGGTTGCGCCGCCGCTGGTTGCGCCGCCGTTGCCGCCGTCTGGGCAAAAACCGGACACGCCACCCCGAGACTCCCGAATAGGCCCACTCCGATGATCCTTGCTTTCATACCTTTTCCTTCGGCTCCTCCGCCCCAAAAACGCGGGAACCAGTCGACGATAGTCGGGTTAGACGCCACTCGAGCAAATTAATTCTGGCGCCCGGAATTTTGAGCCCACCCGGCGCTTCGACCGGACGTGGGGGTCCCGCAGCGCCATGCGCCGCAGCTGCGAGTTTGGGGAACGGCATTGATCGAGCCCCTGCGCGTCGATAGCCGCGGCGTGGTGATCGTTCGGGCGATCGCTGGCGCCGGTTCAGCGAGTTTGCGAAGGCAACGTCACGGTCACCGGGGGGCCGCCGGGGATATCGATCGTCGCGCTGGTCGAGCTGTCGGCAGTCGAGACGAACCCGGCTGGTAGACGGAAGCGCGCCAGGCCAGCCCCGTCGGTCTGCTCTTGTTGCGTGGGCTCGCCCGCGAAGGTCAACGACACCGTCACGTTGGGCGCTACCTCGCGCCCACAGTCCTTGGGCTTTTGCTGGTGGGTCGCGCGGGTGTCCGTGCGCACGGTCTTGGTCGGGCCGCCGTTGTTCATGACATCGGCGAGGACCGGTACCCCGAACAGCACGGTCAGAATTCCAAAGTTAATGATCAGGGCCTTGTCGAAGTCGCATGGTCGTTCAGCTCTCCCTTGCAGACTTTGGCTGCCGACACACCAGCCCAGAGCGTGGCCGCGCCCGCTGCGGACGCCAAGACGGCCTCGGTGACTAGCGCCGCTTGGTTCACCCGGTAATTGTCGGTGCTCTCAAGCTTCGTTTCAACGCCTTGGTCAGCGAGGCAGGCGTCGATGCGATTCACTTCGACGACCAGCGCGCCTGGCTCGGCGCGGAGCGACCCAACCACGAACCGATCCTTCGAGGGGATGGGATGCAAGACGAGCTCGACATGCCGGGTCGACAGCACTCTCTCGCTGTGCTGATGCGTGCCGAGCAGCGTCCCACAGCCACTGCTTGCGACGGCCAACGCGAGCAGAACGCCGTGAGAGGTTGCAATCATTTGCTCCGGCTCCGGTACAACCCCGAGCTCATTTTCCTGGTGCGAGGACATAGCGGCGCGCGAAAGCGGGAGACGATAAGAGCGTTCGGAACAGGTCCACGAAGGATCCGCTCGCCGCGAACGCATCCTCGACCTCCTGCGCTTCGCAGCGGGTCTTCTCCACCGGCTCTTGGGATAGGACGAGCGCAACTAGGTTCCCTGCCACACAATCGCTGGCTCGTCTGCTCCGCACGAGCCGCTCGGCGAGGTCGTGGAGGTTTTGGATTGGACCGTCGATGTCGTCGCCGAGTCCAGCGATGGTCGCGCTGCTGTCGATAGGCTGACCAGATTCGACGGAGGTCTTTTGGAACCGCCCGATGACATCGTAGCTCAGACTGGCATAACCGAAGGGATCGAAAAGCCGATGGCACGACTGGCACTCGGGCAGCGCGTCGATCGTTCGAAAGAATTCGCCTGTGTCGGCAGCGACGATCTGTTGGGCCACCTCGCTCTCGTTGGGAGGTGGACTTCCGACACTGGGCCCACACACGAAAGCGTCGTAAACGCTCAGGCCGCGATGCACGACGTCGTCGCTAGCCGTATGAGCGTTGGTATTGGCCAAGAATGCGGGCTGCGTTAACAGACCAGCACCGCGTTCGTCGCTCGGGACGTCGAGGGCGACGAGTTGCTCGCCCAGGACGGCTGGCAAGCCGAACGTGGTGGCGAGAACCTCATTGGCGTAAACGCGATGGGAACGAAACAAGTCCTGGAAGTGGCCGCGCCACAGGACATCGTCCAAGAACCGCTGCCCGCTCTGGAACAGGCCGTCCTGAAGTAGCGCGCCGTTGGGCAAGTCATGGTCAAAACGGAGATCTTTTTGCGGTCGCAGCCTCAGGGCAAACGAGGCGAAAAGCCGCAAGTGGTCCTGCGTCTTGGGGACCGTGAGCAAGCGATCGACCTGCTGGGTTAGAACATCTGGCTCGAGCAGTGAGCCGTCGTCTGCCCTTGCCCGGAGCTCTGCATCCGGAAGCGAGTCGTACATGGTGAAGCTGAGGGCGGAGGCGAGCTCGTGGGCGGTGAGGGTTACTGGCGAGCTCGCCATGGCCGAGGCCGGCTCTCCGAGCTCGGATCGGTACAAGAAGGAGTCCGAGGTGAGCATGCCTTCCATGACGGCCTCTGCCGCGCGCTGTGGGCCAATGGCTTGGGCTTCGACGAACAATTTCATCAAGCCCGCTACTTCGTCTTCCGAGACCGGGCGTCGCCACGCGAGCGGCAACTCTTTGCGAATGAACGCTGCCATGCAAACGGCATCTGGCGCGCCGCCGCAGGGCTGTAGTTGCGCCGTCACCTGATCAGCAGCCGTTCGATACGGGCTAAGATCGCCGAGAGATCGATGCTCCGACGAGAGAAGGTCAATTTCCGACGCGCGACCGTGATCGACGCTGATCACGACACCGAACAGGTCGTGTACGACATTCGTGACTTCGCTATCCGTCAAGGGCAAGCGGCGCGTCGGCGCGAGCGCGTCGCAGGTGTCCGGCCCGCCGCCCCCTGTGCTCCCCCCAGTGCTCGCACCGCCTTCCGCTACAAACCTCGCGCCGCCTTCCGCTACAAAGCTCCCCCCAGAGCTGGCACCGTCCCCTGCCTGCGCGGGTGCCAGCGCCGGGTTCCCGTCGTGCGCGACGTGCCCGCAACCCGTCGCGCCCCATGCCGCCAGCACCACACTGCAAGCTTGGCAGGCCAGCCCTCCTCTGCGCGCCACTCCTGATCCCATACCCCTTGGGTAGCACTGATCGGCGGGCGCTGTCTCGAGCAGGCCGTCGACCGCAGTCCTGATCCGTTGTCGGGGCCCTGCGCGAGGGCGGCCCCCGGAAGGGGTCCGGCAGCGGGATCGGGATCGGTCTCGGCAGGGGCTTCGGGCAAGCCAGAGGCGGGGCCGGGCTCGCGCAGGGCCTTTCTCGGACTCGACGCGGAGCCGGGTATTTCGGTATCGGTATCGGTTGCGGGCTTCGGCCCTGGGTTTCGGTCGTCTCCTTAGCAGACAGGACTTGGTGGCCGCGAAAGCTCGGTGGTGGTGGTCGTGATGAGCGCGAAGAAGCAGTCGCTCATCAAAGTCTTGCACGGCGTGGCGCGGCGCTCGTCGGAGCGCTGGGTGACGCTGCGGAAGAGCGAAAGCAGGGTGTAAGCAATGCGGCGCAGGATCGCGACGACCAAAGCCGCGCGAGGATTGGCTTCGATCCAAGGGTGGTCATCCTCGGCGAAAGCG
>JBBRMI010000281.1:0-8757 GCA_038230915.1 Polyangiales bacterium
ACCGAACCTGCTGCCGTCACCGAAACCGCTGCCGACTGCGAATTTGTGCTGACCCCAAACCGCTGCCCCGACCGACCCCGATCCCGCTGCCGATCAGCCGATCCCGCTCCCCAACCCGGCCCGATCACCAATCAAGGCTGCGTTGGTTACAGGGAGGCGGTCAATCAGTCGCGCCGCCGCGTTTCCGCGCGGCCGCGTTTCCGCGTTTCGCGGTGTTTCGCCAGATTTCGCTGAATCAAACCGAATCGTTTACGTCTGGGCGCGAATCGCTCGGGGAATCGGCCGCCCGCGGTAGCGAAAGCGTGGCGATGGCGCCGGGGTCGGGCGTGCGATTTTCGATGCGAGCCTCGCCGCTGTGGGCGCGGGCGATGCGGCGGACGAGTGACAGACCGAGGCCGAGGGCGCCGCGTGATGACGTCTGGCCGTCTTGCGAGCCACGGAAAAAGGGTTCGAAACCGTGGGCCAAGGCGTCGGTGCTGAGGCCGGGGCCGTTGTCGGTGACTTCGAAGTAGACGCTCGTGGCGTCAGTGCGGAGGTTGAGCGCGCTGACGCCGCCGGCGTGGTGTTGCGCGTTTTCGAGCAAGTTTCCGAGCGCGCGCGAGAGCAACGTGGCATCCCCGCGAATCGTCGCGTCGTGCGAGGTGTCGTTCAAGAGATCCGCCGACAAGCCTGCGCGTTCGAGCGCGCGCGAAGCGACGTCACGCGCGCAGAGCACCGAGAGCTCGAGCGCGCCGAAGTCGAGCCGTGAGCTAGCTAGCAATTTGCCGACCAAGTCGTCAATCTCGGCCACTTCGCGCTCGATTTTGGCGTGGAGATCGCGCGACTGCGTGCCGCCTTGCAAGAGCTCGGCGAGCACGCGCAGCCGCGCCAGCGGGCTACGGATTTCGTGCGAGACTCCGGCCAACAGCTCGCGCTGATCTTTGAGTTGGCGCTCGATGCGCTTGGCCATCTCGTTGATCGACTCTGCCAGGATGCCGACTTCGCCGCGGTGCGTGTAACCGAGGCGCACGCGGCTCTCCAGCTTGCCTTCGCCGATCTCGCGTGTGACGCGCGTGAGATCTTGCAGCGGGCGGGTGAGCCGGCGGCTTAGCTTGGCGGTGGCGGCCCAAATCGTCAAAAATGCCGCGAACAACGTGACCAACACACCGCTCCAATGCGTGCCGTATTCGTGTAAGCAGCCGTGTACGATGCCGAGCGCCTGGCCGTCGCGCTCGACGTGAATCGCGACGGCTTCTTTTTGGCACTCGCCACCCACGACGTCGAGCGTGCGGCCGTTCACGTCCTCGACGCGCACGGCGGCGTCAAAAGCTTGCGATACAGCCGACGCCAACTCGAGCCGCGCCGGCGCGTTGTCCCACACCTTAGCGAAGCGATCGGCGGCGAAATGCTGCAGCCGATCGGCGTCGCGACGCCAAGAATGCATGTCCGGCGACACCAGCCGCATCACGCCGAACGACACCAGGCTGGTCATCAAGATCGTGATGCCGAACCACCAGAACAGCGCACGCTGCAGCCGAAAATCGTGGCGCCGACGCCAGCGCCGATGGTGGTCGTGAATGCGGTTTTTCATCGCCTTCATCGCGAGTGGCGACCACGCCTGCCGATCCTGGCTTCTGGCATCGTTTTCGCTGCGCTCCGGTGCTCACGTACAGACGTACGCTCCGCTCCGGTGCTCGCGAAAGCCTCGCCGGAAACCAGGCTTGGCAGGCGGGCCAGCTGGTAAGCGCGGCCAATTGTCTGCTGAATGCGTCTCATTCGCGGGTCAGTACATAGCCGACGCCGCGCACCGTCTTGAGCAGCACGGCGTCGTCGTCACCGAGCTTCTTTCGAATGTGCGAGACGTGCACGTCGACCGTGCGATCGCTGACGTTGACGTCGTTGCGCCCGGCCAACTCCAGCAAGTTGCCGCGCGGCACGACTCGCCCAGCGCGTCGCGCCAGCGCCAGCAACAGATCGAACTCGAGCCCGGTTAGCTCGACCGGGCGCCCGTCGCGTTGCACGCTGCGCGCCGCCACGTCGAACGCCATGCTGCCGACCGTGAGCTGCTCTTTGTTCGGATCGACCTGCGCGCGGCGCAGCACCGCGCGCAGCCGCGCCAACAGCTCACGCGGACTGAACGGCTTGGCCAGATAATCGTCGGCCCCCAGCTCGAGGCCGACAACGCGATCGGTCTCGTCGCCCTTCGCGGTCAACATGATCACCGGAATTTGGCTCTTCTCGCGCACGCGCTTGAGCAGGCTCAAGCCGTCGAGCCCGGGCAGCATCACGTCGAGCAAGACGGCGTCGAACGACTCGCCGCTCTCGATGGCTTTCAAGCCCAAAGGCCCAGTCGCGGCGCGTTTCGCGATCACGCCATTTGCGGCCAGGTATTCTGCGAGCAGCTCGTACAAGCGCTCGTCGTCGTCCACGATGAGCACGTTCAGGTCCATGACACGCGCCGAGAATGCCATGCCTTTGTCGGCCACGGCAGGGATCGGAGACGTAACCCTGGTTAAGGCTCCGAATCCCTGCAATGCCGGGCTGCTCATGGCTTGGTTCCGGGCGGGTTCTGCCGGTTGTAGACCTTGAGCGCCGACTCAGCGCACGTATCGGCGACGTGGCGCTCGAAGTCACCGTGATGATCGAAGCGGCTGCCCGGACCGTAGTGGCCGAAGCCGCCGTAGCACATCCGCCCGAAGCCCGCGGCGAAGCCGCCAATCGCACCGAAGGCCAGTAACACCATCAAGAATTTGCGTCCCATGTGGTTCTCCTTTTCGTCTTTCTGGGTGGCTTAGCAGCCCGCATAGCCCCAGGGGCCTGACTCGATCATGTCGGCGAGCTGCTTTCGTTGCCGCTCGTCCAGCGTGCCGTGCACCTGCTCAGCGGTGCGCAAGAACGAGGCGCGCAGCTTTTCGATCACTTCGTCGTGCTTGCCGAACACGCGATCGAGCAGCGCTTTGTCCAGCTCCGGTGCGCGGATAGCTTGGGCGACCTCGCTGCGCGTGCCGCGCACTTCGCTACGCAGGCTCCAGGCTTGTTCCTTGAAGTCGTGAATGGCGTCGCGAATCACTTTCTCTTGGCCGGGCGTGGCCTCGAGCCGCTCCAAAATCCGATGGAAGAAGAAGCGACCACCCATGCCGCGGCGACTGTGGCCACAGCCGCCATGGCCATAGAAATGGTGGCGGCGGCCGCGGCGAGCGAGCGCCGCGAACCCAATCAGGCAAGCCGTACCGATGAAAAATCCAAACATCCTAACGTTTTCCTTTCGAGCGCCGTCCCCGGCCGGCTCGGCAAATCCGAGCCAAACCACGCGGCGTCGACTCAAACGTCAGTCGCGAATATGAAGCCCGTACAGCGCCCTGCGTGAAGAAGTGTTGAGCGCCGGGCGAGGCGCCCGGCGGCGCGCGCGCCAGCGAGCAGCGGGTCCGCGGGCGGCGTGTCATTGGTCTCATCTCAGCTGTTGAGCACGCCCGCCGATCCTGGCTTCTGGCTTCGTTTTCGCTCCGGTCCGGTGCTCACGTACCAACGTACGCTCCGCTCCGGTCCTCCCGAAAGCCTCGCCAGAAACCAGGCTTGGCTGGCGGTCAGCTGGCAAATGAGACCAACGGTCAGGCGGGCGGGGATGCGGGTGAGGGATGCGGGAGAGGGATGCGGGAGAGGGTGGGATGCGCCCAGCGCAACCTGCATCCGCCCCAGAAGCTTCTGCAATTCAAGCTGCGCTTTGGCAGCCAACGCTGACCGAAGCTACTTCCTCAGCACGAGATGGACGGTGGTGGTCGCCGGAAATTCGAATTCGACTTCCGTGCACAGTTGCTCGTTCTTCGGCGTGCAGGCGCTGCCGGTGGGACTGGCGCCGCCGTTGATGGCTGCGCATGCCTTGGCCTTGTACAAGCCCGGTTTGACGCAGGCTTGGCGCTGGCAGGCCATGTTGGCGCCGCAGGTATCCTTCGCCAGGTAAGTTCCAGTCCAAACCAGCTCGCTGCCCTTGGCGGTCAGCGGGGTAGGGAGACACGCCGCGGCAGCGCATGGTGTCAGCGCGCACGACTCGCAGCTGGCGGTGCCGCAGGCCGAGAAGATCGAGAACGCCATCGCGCCTTCGGCGTCGGTGATCGACAGCCAACCCGTGCCGCAGCCGGCGTCGCACAAATAGTCGTGGGGCAGATCAGGACTGGGAAGCATGCGGAAAGTGATCGAGCCGCTGGGGCAACTGTCGGTGCCGTCGCCGCCGGCGTTGTCGAGGCCGCCGGTGCTGCTGCTGCCGCCGGCGCTGGACATGCCACCGCTGGTCGTTCCGCCGCCCGCGCCTGCAGTGCTGGACTTGCCGCCGTAGGCCGACGTTCCACCCGCTCCAACCTGACTGGACCCGGCGTGGTTGCGGCTCGAAGTACCGGCGCTCGGTACCTCTGCCGTTGCCAAGCTGCCTGCGCTGGATTGGTCGCTGGCCGTGAACTTCTCGCCGCTACACGCGGCGGCGGTCAGGGACATCAACAGCAGCCAGGCGCAGATGTGAATCTGACGCATCGAACCTCGAAAGCTGAAAGGAAACAGTCTGCCCGAAGGCAGGCAAAGAATTTGGTGACCAGACGAGTGTAGCGCGCGCTTCCAGCTTTGTCCTACCCTCCGCCGACGATGCGCTGCGTTGCCGTTCGATCCTTGGAGCTTTTGCGCGATTTCGGTGCCGCTTTGCTCTTGGTGGCGGTGGCTTTGGCGGCCTGTATCGATCGGCCGACAGCGCCCGCGCTCAAGCCGCCTACACCGTCACCGAAAGGCTTACCCTTCGCAGCCAAGACGTGGCTCGTCGAAACCTTCGAGTCGCCGCAAGGCACGTCGGGCGGTTTCTGGTGCGCGTTCGATCACAATGGGCTTGGCACGAAGGTGAGTCCGGATCCGTTCGAGCTCACGCCCGGCGGTGCGCCGCCTTCGCCCGGCCACAGCGCGCGTTACTTCGGCGCGCTGGGTGACAACCGCCCGCCGTACTCGTGGGCCCAGCTGCAGGTGTTCCTCAATTCTACGAAAGCTCCCGTGGATTTACGGGGTTTTCGCAGCGTTCGTTTCTGGGCGAAGGGCGACGGTGGTCGCTATGCGGTCGTGCTCGCCAAGCAATCCGTCACTGATTACGATCATTTCAGGCAGGAGTTCGTCGCGACCAGCGACTGGACGCAAATTGCACTGCCGCTCAGCGATTTTGCCCAAGCCGGTTGGGGCAAGAAGCAGCCGAACGTGTTCGACGACGTGGCGATGATTCAGTTTGCTCCGGCGGCGTTCTCGCACCCGTTCGACGTCAGCATCGATCACATCGAGCTGAGTCCCGACGAGGTCGTGTTGACCCCGGTGGCGTACGACACCGAGAAATGGTTCGCCTACCGCGGGACTGATCCGGTCAAGCGCCGCGGTACCGCGCTCGACGTGAGTCGTTTGCTCGACGCGCCCGCCGGTAAATACGGCCCGCTCAAACGTCAGGGTGAAAACTTCGCGTTCGCCAACGGCAAGACGGTGCGCTTCTGGGGGGTGAACCTGGTGGCTTCGGCGAATTTTCCGACTCACGAGCAAGCTGATCGGCTGGCGGAGCTGTTGGCGCAGCTGGGCGTGAACATCACGCGCCACCACCACATGGACGCGCCGTGGTCGACGCCGAACGTGTTCGGCAATGCGGCGGGCACGCAGAAGCTCGATCCGGAAGCGCTCGAGCGTTTCGATTACTTGGTCGCGGCCCTGCAAAAGCGTGGCATTTACCAGTTTTTCGACATGTTGGTGCACCGCCAGGCGGGCGAGGCCGACGGCGTAACGGCGCCGACCGATGTCGCCAAAGGCTTCAAGATCGAAGGTGAGTTCGCGCCGCAGTTGATCGAGCTACAAGAGAAGTTCATCGAGCAGCTGATGGGGCATCAAAACCCTTACACCAATCGCACGTACGCCAAAGATCCGGCGGTCGCGCTGGTCGAGGTGATCAACGAAGATAGCTTGTTCTGGATCCAGAAGGATGGCGACTTTGCGGTCCGCTCGCGCGAGTACAAGCAGGAGCTTGCCAAACAGTTTTCGAATTGGTTGGTCAAGAAGGTGCCGGGCGGGCGCAGCGCGCTCGAGCAGCGTTGGCGGCCGGACGCCGCTGGCGGGCAGGGCCTCTTGGCGAACGAGGACGTGGCGGCAGCCAACGTGGATGCGCTGGTGATGTTTGCGACTGATGACCCGAAGCGCCTGAGTCATGCGCGCGCCACCGATACGTTGCGCTTTTATTACGACACCGCGCTCGGCTATTACAAGCGTATCCAGAGCAAGCTGAAGCAGCTCGGTTATCGAGGCCTCGTCACCGGTAGCAATCACTGGGTCGAGATGCCGATCGATTTGTTCGTGAATGCGCAGCTCGACTTCGTCGACCGCCACGCCTACTGGTCGCACCCGAACGGCGGCTGGGGATATACCCGGGAAATTTCGTGGGATCCGGGCTCGTTACTGAAAGACGCCGGGCTCGGGATCATCGGGTCGATTGCCGCGCGCCGCGTGAAGGGTGTGCCGTACACGGCCAGCGAATGGCAGACGTCGGCGCCGAATGACTACCGCCAGGAAGGCGTGCTGGCGATGGGCGCGTACGCCGCGCTCGGCAACGTGAGCCCGATCGAATTTGCGTTCACGCACGAGGCGGGCAAGCAAGCGAACGCCATCAGTCGGCTGTCCAGCAACTTCGATGTCATCGAGCAGCCGACGATGCTCGGCGCTTGGCCCGCGGTGTCGCTGTTGTTCCACCGTCACGACGTGGCGGAGGCGAAGCAAGAAGCCGTGCTGAAGCTGGACGACGCGAGCGTCTTCGATCCGTTGTTTCGCGGTGGTGTACCGAAGGAGCTGGCGCGGCTCGGCAAGACCGGCATTGGCTTCGGTCAAGGGCAGACGTTCGAGCAGCTGCAGCAGCTGACGTCGACCGAGATCAAAGACGGGGTCGCGACCGCGAACGGTGGCGAGCTCACGCACGATGCCGTGGCCGGGACGCTGCTCGTTAACACCGCGCGCACGCAAGCGTTTGCCGGCTTCAAGCCGAAGCAAAAGCTGTCGCTCGGCAACCTGGAGCTGGAGCTCACGAATGCGTTTGCGGTCGTGATCGTGACCGCGCTGGACGATCAGCCATTGGCGGCTTCGAGGCGGATTTTGGTGTCGGCGCTGGGCAACGCGGTCAATTCGGGGATGACGCTCGGGCCGGCGCGCAACCGGCTGGAGAACGCCGGCGTATCACCCGTCTTAGTGGAGCCGATCGTGGGCCGCTTGGGGCTGCATGCATTGACGGGCGGCGGGCACGCCAAAGTGCACGCGCTGGGGCCCAACGGCGAACGCGACCACGCTGTCGAGGTGGTAGAAACCGCCGGCGGGCTGAGCTTTGGCCTTTCTGCCGACCACCACAGCATGCATTACGAAATCGTGCGCGAGTAGCGGCGCTTCAGGTTAGAGTCCTAGCGGCGCCGTGCGGAGCATGCGCCGCGAGATTTTCGATGGGTGACGACAAGGACCCCAGCGTTTCGGCCGCTTCGGAAACGGCGCCTTCGGCTGCGCCGGCTGCGCCTCCGAGCATCGTGCCGCGGCCGGTGAGTGTGGTGCCACGGCCGTTCGGCAACGCGGTGCCGACGTCGCGGATGCCGCCGCCGCCGTCGTCGCGCGGGGTCTTGCCGGGTAGTGCGACGCCGGGTGCGCTGCGCTCGACCCCACCGCCGCCGCCGCAACGCAACCTAGCGGCCGCGCCAGCGCCGGTTGCCGCGTCGGGGCCGGTGACGTCGGCAACGCCGCTCGCCCCAGCGCCATCGGAGCTAGTGACTTCGGCGCCTCCGCTCGGGTCGGCGTCGTCGGTCGTGGCGTCGCCCAGCGTCATGCCGCGTGCAGCGGCGACCCCACCGCCACCGCCGCAGCGGCACTCGGCGCCGCCGGGCTTCTCGCGTCCGCTCACGCAGCCGCCGGGCGGCAACGCCACGGCGCAGCTCGAGCAGCGGCTGGGCGCCACCCAAGTCGAGCTGCGCAAGCTCGGCAGTGAGCGGCACACTTTGCGGGCGCGGCTACGGCGCGAGGCGGATCGACTGCACGAGCTCGAGTCAGCGCTGCGCGCCGAGAAAGAGCTGCGGCGTCAGGCTTCGGACGAGCACTACGGGGCGCTCAGCGGGCTGCGCACGCGCCTGACCGAGGTCGAGGCAGAACGCGACCAGACCCGGCAAGAGCTCGAACAAGCCAACCGAGCGACCGAGCAGACCCGGCAGGAGCTCGAACAAGCTCGCGCGGAGGTCGAACGGAGCCGCTCGCGAAGCACCGCCGTCGTTGCGACGCCCGCCGCGCCCGCCGCCGCGAAAACCGCAAAGGCCGTGCAAGGCTTGCGGCGCATCCGCGGTATCGGCCCCGCCTACCAGCGTGTGCTGGAGCAGCTCGGCGTGGAACGCGTGCAGCAAGTCGCCGCCTGGACCGAAGCCGACATCGTCAACATCGCCGACAAGCTCAAAATCAGGCCCGATCGCATCACCAAAGACGACTGGGTCGGCCAAGCCAAGTCGCTCGACCCCGATCCGGTCGACTGAGCCGCAAGCGCGAGCGCGAGCGCGAGACAACAGGAAGGCGGGAAGGCGAGAAGGCGAGAGCAAGCGCAGTTTGTTGCGCGCTGCGCGCAACAAACTCTTCTTCTCAGCTTCCCGCCTTCCCGCCTTCCTGTTGATCCCCCCGGAGGCTATGGCGCTTTGGCGTTTTTGACGCGCCGTACGATGCGCTCGAATTCGGCCATGAATTTCACGCCGTCGTGAGTTTTGCTGATCGCGCCGA
>JBBRMI010000282.1:0-8737 GCA_038230915.1 Polyangiales bacterium
CCGAAACCCAGGGCCGAAGCCCGCAACCGATACCGAAATACCCGGCTCCGCGTCGAGTCCGAGAAAGGCCCTGCCCGAGCCCGGCCCCGCCTCTGGCTTGCCCGAAGCCCCTGCCCAGACCGATCCCGATCCCGATCCCGCACGATCCCGCTGCCGGACCCCTTCCTGGGGCCGCCCTCGCGCAGGGCCCCGACAACGGATCAGGACTGCTTTCCGGGCTGGCTTCGTTGCTCCTCAGTTACATACCGCAGTACGCGCCTTCGTCGCGCCTCGCCATCCGGGCGCCTCCGCCGCGATCATCGACTGACTTAGCCATTCGCGCGCCCTTAGCGCGCTGGCGCCATTGGCCACCGCCGCGACCGGGCCGCTACCAGCGGATTTTTCTGAGAGGTCGCCCGAAGCGCCGCCGTCGCCGTGCCGGTTAAGTAAGCCATTTCTTTTCTCACCAACCCGTGGGCTCAGGGAACCCAACGGGATGCGGAAGTTTGTGGCGGCATCGTGGCTCGCGCTGCTGGGGCTTTCGGCCCTCGACGTTGGCTGCTCGGCTCAACTGAGCGGGGATCAGGGTAAGCCGCTCGCGAACGGTACGAATGGTGGCTCCGGATCGGTGGCGGGCTCGACCGCTTCGACCACGGGCGGAGTAACTGGAACAGGTGGTGCTGGGGCCAGCCTCGGCCCCCCGCCGCCCACGGTTCTGCGTCGACTAACCAATACCGAATACAACAACACCACGCGCGATCTGGTGGCCGACACGACTCACCCGGCCGACAGTTTTCTAGTCGACGAACGCCGACTCGGCTTCGACAACATCGCCGAGGTACAGACGACCTCCCCGGTCCGGGCAGAGCAGTACATGCTCACCGCCGAAAAGCTTGCCGCGCAAGCGCTGACCGGTGCCCTCGCAAGTCTGCCGTGCGCCGCAACCGGTGACGCCGCCTGCGCTGGCCAATTCATCCGTGATTTTGGCCAGAAGGCCTACCGACGACCGTTGGCAGACGCCGAGGCCACACGGTTACTCGGTGTTTTCAACGTCGGCGACACAGGTGGCGGTTTCAAACACGGCATCGAGCTCGTGCTGCGCGCGATGCTGATTTCGCCGTCCTTCCTGTTCCGCGTCGAGGTGGGAGAGCCGACGACCACCGCAGGCCTTACTCGCCCCACCGCTTGGGAGATGGCGTCGCGCCTGTCGTACCTGCTCATCGGCAGCATGCCTGACACGGCCTTGTTCCAGGCGGCCAGCCAAGGCGCGCTAACGACCAAGGAACAGGTGCGCGCGCAGGCCGAACGGCTACTAGCTGATCCCCAAGCCAAGGCGAATATCCAACACCTGCACACGCAGTGGTTCGCGCTAAATGAGATTGACCCTGTCAAAATCAAGAAAGACTCGAAGCTTTTTCCGCAGTTCAACGATGAGCTAATGGTGCTCGCTCGACGCGAGACCGAGACGTTTCTGGACGACTTGGTCTGGAACGCCAAGGACGGCGCCAAGGCACTGTTGACCGGCAACTACTCGTTCATGAACGCCAAGCTGGCCGCCTTCTACGGCGTGACTGGACCGACCACGGACGACTTCGTCCGCGTCGAGCTCGACCCCAAGCGGCGGGCAGGCCTCCTGACGCAAGCCGGCATTCTGGCGCGCTACGCGCATGCCGAGCAGACCGCGCCGACGTTGCGCGGCAAGTTCGTTCGTGAGCGGCTGCTCTGCACGATCATGCCGCCGCCACCGCCGAGCGTGAACGCTAACCCCAAGCAGCCGACGCCCGACTCCAGCACGCGCGAGCGTGTCGCGGCGCATGTCTCCGATCCGACTTGTGCAGCGTGCCACAGCATGCTCGATCCGATCGGGCTTGGTTTCGAGCACTACGATGCGATCGGCAGCTGGCGTGACCAGGACGGCGGCAAGCCAGTCGACGCGACTGGCGTCGTCAATGGCGTCAGCTTCACGGCTCCGTTCGACGGCGTGCCGGAGCTTGCCGGTCAGTTGGCGGCGAGCCCCGAGGTGCAGGCGTGTATCACCAAGCAATGGTTCCGCTTTGCCTACGGTAGAGAGGAGACTGAGCTCGATCAAGGGGTGTTGGCCTCGCTCGAGTCGGGTCTGACCGCCTCTGGCGGCAACCTCAAAGAGCTGTTGCTTTCGCTGACCCAAAGCGACGCCTTCCTCTATCGCGGACCCACGGCGGAGGCGCCCTGACGGCACCGTTTTCGACAACACGGTAGTTGTGTGGCTCAACGAAATGACGCGCGGCGACCACGACACCGGCAACATCGGGCACATCATGGCCGGCTCTGCGCAAGGCTACTTCAAGACCGGCCGCTACTTGCGACTACCGCGCACCAGCTCATCTTTGCGCGGCTCGTACCCGGTGGGCGCTGGTCGAACAATTTCAAGCTCTCGGTCTTGCACAGCAGGGGCGTCGACGCGAAGAGCTTTGGCGACCCTGCACAATCTGGTACGGCGCTCGACATTCTGCGCGGTTGAGGCGCGGTTCGACGGCTCGAGCTTAAAGACGAGTCGCCAGGTAAAGCGCCCGCGCTTCCTCTGCCGACAACACGCGGTTGAACGAGCGCACGTCGTCGAGCTTGCCCTGGAAATAGTGACCTTCCATCGGGTTGCCACACAACTGAACGATTAGCGTGGCTAGCACCGGACCGGTGCCGGCGTTACCATCGCCATCCAGCTCGCCGTCGACATAGAGCTCCACGCGTTGGGTGTCGCGACGAGTGAGGACCACGTGATGCCAGACCGAGTCGGTGAGGCTCCGGGTACCGGTCGCTGTTTGGCTATAGCTGAGGTAGGAAAGCTTGTCGTTCAATAGCGCCAGCGTGAAGTCGTCGAGACGGTTGACGGCGTTGGCCCAGAGCAGCGCGTCACCGTCCACCGCGTTGGCACCCGTCGCGCTAGAAACGTTCGTCCACATCCAAAGCGCGTACGAAAAGTCGTTCGTCGTCTGATTCGCGATCGAGACGCCGCCGCTCTCGCCGTCGCAGGCCAACACGTTGCCTCGCTGCGAATCGGTCACGATGCTGGCGGTGCCGAGCGGCGTGCCGTCGTTGGTGCCGACCTGGTCGGTCATATCGGTATCGAAGGACCATTGGCCGACTAGAGCGGTATCGCCCCGCGTCGGTCGCATCTTCGCCAGCGGCAACAGCGAAAGCGTGGCTTCGTCGCAACCGACCAGCCACAGCGCGAGAGCCGCCAACGTCGCGGCTCTTCCAAACACGAACAAGGGTCGGTTGGGGAGCGCTCGAGCAGGCAACGAACCATCTTCAGCACGCGCGAAAGCGAGCATCGGCTGCCACGATAGTCCGCTGAGCTTCAAACGGTTTACTCCTTGACGTTCTCGACCGGCCCGGCGCCGGTTGGTATCAAGTTTGCACCCGTCGGACTCGCAGCTTGGCACGTCCCTCAGGCCGGCAAAAGCTCGCGAAGCCGCTGCATTAGCGGTTCAATCTCCGCGAACGCCTGCGAGACCACTTCCAAGTTGGCTTGCCAGGTCCTTTCGTAGTCCGCCAAATCACGCCACGTTGCTGCGCGAGCAACGACTGCAAGCTCTCCGGGGCCGAGCACATTGCCGAAGTGCGTGCCTAAAAGACCAGGCAGCGCTCGATGCCGGCGAGGCTCCACGCCAGAGCTGAGCAGTAGGGCCGTTACGACATGGTAAAGCGCGTAGTAGAGCCGGTTGAGCGCGTCATTATACAGTCCGGAATCGCGCAGCAGCTCCGCCGCCCGCTGCGCCGACTGCGCATGACCGAGCTCGAGCTCGACGTCGAGGGTGCGAGCATCGCCGCCCATCATACCGAGATACCGTCTGCGTCGAGGTCGAGGGCGAGCGGGCGACGCAGCCGCCGCAGCTCTGCCAGGCGCTCCGTGGCCATCGGCAACGGAGCGAGCGGGAGCCCAGTCTTGTGAATCACTGGCGCGACCTCGCCAGCAGCGACACCAATTTCCGCGTCCGTCAGGCCATCGACGAGAACCAGCACATCGACGTCCGAGTCCTCGTTCGCTTCGCCGCGAGCGAAGGACCCAAAGAGTCGCACTTCAGCCAGCCGGTCCCCGAACACCGCACGCAGCCGCGCTGCGTACTCACCCAACGCCAGCCGCAACGAAGATGGCAACGCGCGGGTCATCGCGTCCAACTTAGCGCAACAGCGTCGCTGACTCCAGATCGCCCCCGCATTCGTGCGGCTCAGGTTCCACAACCTGCGAGCCCTTTTCATAGCGCCTCGGAAGCGAAAGCCAACCAGGGCCCGGTAAAGCGCCGGGAAGTCAAGCGCCAAGGAATGTTACGCCGGCGCCAATAAATCGACCGCCCTCTCACAAAAACCGACCTCCAGCGCGCAATCACCAACAGGTAGCCCCGTCTGTTTTCCCGAGCGGGCGCCGGCGAGCGCCCAGAGCCGAAGGTCGTATGAAGCGGATCAAGCGTGCCCCTTGGGCTCCGATTGTCGTGCTGTGCTTTGGTTGCACTGGCAACCTCGACGGCGCCGGTACGCCGCAGCTAGGCGCGTCGGGCGCTGCGGCAGGTGGCGGCGCTGCCACCGGCGGCAGCGGTGGTGGGGTCGAGTCGGGCGGCGCCACGTCGTTTGCTCCGTTGACGCCGGCACCCGCGGTGATGGCGCGGCTAACGCAAGCCCAATACCGCAACGTGGTGCGCGATTTGTTCGGCGTCACCTTCGCTGAGCGCGAGCTCGAGCTCGATACCAGACCCTACAATTTTTCGGTCATCGGCGCTTCCGAGTCACACGTGTCCGAGCGCGGGGTCAGCCTGTATCAGGTGTCGGCGCACGACATTGTAAGCCATGCTTTCTCGGACCCGGCCGTGCGCACGAGACTCGTACCGTGTCTCGGCGCGGCGCCACCTGACTCCGCATGTCTCAGCAAGTTCGTCGCCGATTTCGGCTTGCGCGCGTTCCGACGCCCGCTCAAGGACGCCGAGCTACAGCGCTACGTGGCGCTCGGGGTCGCGACCGGTATGGGTGAGCCCTGGCTGGGACCACAGGAGATTGCCGCAGCCATGTTGCAGTCGCCCCATTTCTTGTACCGCGTCGAGCTGGGCGAACCGGCCCCCGAGCATCCGGCCTGGTCGCGGTACACGGCGTACGAAATGGCTTCGCGCCTCTCGTTCCTACTCCGAAATAGCCTGCCGGATAGCGCGCTCTTGGACGCCGCAGCTAGCAACAAGCTGAGCACGGCAGAAGGCGTGCGTAGCGAGGCCGAGCGCCTGCTCGCCGACGCTGCACCGACCCACACGATGGTCGACCAGCTGTTCCGTGAATACCTGGATATTCCGCTGCTGGAGGCCGTGAAGTTTCCGGCTGAAACCGGCATGCCGGGTAGCCTTGCGGCGTCACTCGGAAACGAAGTCAGCTCACTCGTGAGTCGCATCGCGCTCGACGAACGGGGCGACATGCGCACCCTGTTCACCACGCGCAATACGGTCGTCGACGCGCCGTTAGCCGTCTTGTATGGCCTTGCACCACCGGCCGCCGGAACGTCGACAACCGCCGAGCTGCCGATGGACGGACCGCGCGCGGGTCTTTTGACGACGGGCGCGATGCTTGCGCTCCACAATCGACTGAATCGCACGGCGCCGACGTTGCGCGGTTCGTTCGTTCGGCAGCGGTTGCTATGCGGGACGGTGCCGCCGCCACCCGACAACATACCGCCGTTTCCAGAAGCGGATATGGGGGCGCCCACGACCGTGCGCGCGAAGGTCGAGGCACACGCCACCAATCCGACCTGCAACGCGTGTCATCGGCTGATGGATCCAATCGGCCTCGGTCTCGAAGAATTCGACCAATACGGCCGCTTTCGGACGCAGTACGAAAACGGTTTGCCAGTCGACAACACTGGGGATTTGGACGGTGCACCGTTCAAGGGAGCGCGCCAGCTCGGCGAGCTGCTGGCCAAGGATGAGCGGGTCAGCGCCTGCTTGGTCAAGCAGATGTACCGCTACGCTTCCGCGCGCCTCGACGACGGCGGTGAGGAAGGGCTCCTGGGCGCGCTGAGCTCGAGCTTTGCGGCAAGCGGCTACCAGTTTCAGCCGCTGATGGTGGCGCTCGTCCAGAGCGATGGTTTTCGTTACTTCAAGCCGGAGGCACCATGATCACTCGTCGCACCGTCCTCAGAGGCCTGCTCGGTGGGTCCGCGTTCACCCTGGGGCTACCGTTGCTCGAGCCGATGCTGAATTCGCACGGTACGGCGCTCGCGCAAGGTATCGCGCTTCCCAAGCGCTACGGCTTGTTCTTTTGGGGTGGTGGTCTGCCGTGGAATTCCCGCCACAAGCAGCCGGCACGCGACGGCAATCCGGCGCCGCGTGACATCCCGCTGCCGGACCTGTGGACACCGACCGCGACCGGCAAGGGTTACGAGCTCACGCCGCTGATGCAACCGCTGGCACGGCACAAAGACAACTTCAGCGTGGTCACTGGGCTCGAGCCGCACACGGACATTCCGACGGATCCGCGTGGGCTGGGCGATGGTCACATGCGCGGCGTTTGTGTCACGCTAACCGGTGACCAGATCCGCCCGCAGGGTTTCGATCACGACGCCCACATTTTGGCGGTAAACCGCCAAACTTTCGATCAGGTCATCGCCAAGCACCCCCAGTTTTATACCGATGGCGCGCCGCTGTTTAAGTCGCTCGAGCTTGGCATGAGCAAAGCGGTCTTGCACGACTACGGCACGTGGCTGGCGGTGTCACACAGTGGCCCCGACGCGCTCAACATCCCGGTTCGTAATCCGCAGAGCTTGTTCGATCAAGTGTTCGCCGTGAAGGCAGACTTCGCTGAAGTGGGGCGTCGCACGAGCGTGCTGGACGTAGTGTTGCAGGACATTCGCGATCTGCAGCCGCGGCTTGGCGCGCGCGACCGGCAGCGGCTCGAAGAGCACCTCACGCACGTCAGCGAGATTGAACGCCGCCTCAAGTTGGCGCAAGCCGAATGCGTAAATCCTGCAGCACCCACCGGGACGTTCGGCGAGGAAAAGCAGAACATGGCCAAGCTCGACGTGATGGGCGACATGCTCGTAGCGGCGCTGCGCTGTGACATGACGCGCGTTTTCACGATCGCGTTTACGACCTGCGCGTCGGTGATGGGCATCAACGCAGCGGGAGAGGTAGACGGGCCGGGCTCCAACAACATGCACGCCGCGCTGCATGAAGGCACTTACGACATTGCCACCGCTGCCACCAAGTATCACATGACCGCGTTTGCGCTTTTGCTCGACAAATTAGCGAAGGAAATCGACGTCAACGGCCAAAGCTTGCTCGACTCGTCGTGCATCCTTGGAACCTCCGAGTACGGCGAGGGCTATACGCACAGCAACAAAGAAACCCCGGTGATCATCGCGGGTAAGGCTGGCGGCGCGCTCGAGCCGGGCTGGCACGTGCGGGACGAGGGCGGCAACTACTCGCGGGCCCACCTGACCGTGCTGCGCGCGCTCGGCATCGACGAGCCGAGCTTCGGTTTCAGCGGCGGGCAAACCTCCGACGTGCTGCCGTTTCTCAAGGCTTAATCCCCCATGCAGCAATCGTTGCGCGCGGCACTGACGAGCCTCTTTTACGCGATGGCGGTCTGGGGTTGCTCCGATCCCAACGCAGGCTCGGGAGCGACTCCGTCCGCCGGTGCGGCTGGCACTCCGGCGAGTGGCGCCGCCAACGGCGGGTCTCCGGCTAGTGCGAATGCAGCGGGTGCTGCCGGCCTTTCATCGGTAGCGATCGGCGGCGCCGCAGGTACCGCAAGCGTGCCGGACACAGCAGGCGCTGCGAATGGCGGAAGCGGGGGCGCTGCCGGCACGGCAGGTATGCCGGCCATCGGCGGCGGCGGCGGAACGGGCGCCGCGGACCCTGGCACTTTCGCTGGACCGAGCAAGCACGTGGGACCGCACCACGTGTATTTGATGGAATACCCGCAGCATTTGATGGAGATCTCAGCCGAAGGCAAGCTGCTTTGGGAGTATCGAACGCCGGCGCTGTCGGTGATGTTTCAGCTGCTAGAGAACGGCAACCTATTCGTGCCGGTAGATGGCAAGCCGCCAGGCGCGATTGAAGTCAATCGCAATCACGACATCGTCTGGTCCTTCACGAGCCAGGCAA
This sequence comes from Polyangiales bacterium, assembly GCA_038230915.1. Lineage (GTDB taxonomy): Bacteria > Myxococcota_A > Polyangia > Polyangiales > Polyangiaceae > PMG-095. Next base: position 8,097 of record JBBRMI010000282.1, read on the forward strand.
CGGAGCTCATGGGCGGTGAAAGGCTGGCAAACGGCAATAGCCTCCTGGGCGAAGAGGGGCCCCCGCGCGTGCTCGAGCTAGACCAAGCAAAAAACGTCGTGGCGAGCATGCTGGTTTCGACCTCCCACGAAGGGGCACACAACCAGATCAGACACATCCACCGCTTGGCCAACGGCAACACTTTGGCCGCGCTCGAGGGTGAAGGTGTGGTCCGCGAGTTTGATCCGACGGGCAAAGCCGTTTGGGAGTTCGGCAAGCTCGACAGCGTGCACGACGCTCTGCGCCTCGCGAATGGCAACACGCTGATCGCCGGCGGAACCTCGAAACGAGTGGTCGAGGTAACTCCCGCGGGGCAAGTCGCCTGGGAGTTCAAGGACACCGACGCACCCCAGCTCGGGCTAGACTGGCTCACCAGCTTGCAACTTCTGAAGGATGGCAATCTGCTGGTTGGTAATTGGGTCGAGGGCGGCGACGGCAAAGGCGTGCATGCCTTCGAGGTCAGTCGCGACAAGCAGGTGGTTTGGACCTTCGACGATCACCAGCTGGCTCATTCGGCGACGACCGTGCTTGCCGTCGAGTAGCGCCGAGCGCAGCGACTCAGGGACGCTAGGGAAGACTGAGCGGGGCGATGCCCGCGCCGC
>JBBRMI010000283.1:0-8640 GCA_038230915.1 Polyangiales bacterium
CTGTGGGTGAAGAAGCTGCAGAGCTTGGGCTTCAAGATCGGCCTGGTCAGCGGCGGCTTCACTTTCTTCGTCGATGTGCTGAAGCAGCGCTTCGGCCTCGACTTCGCCTTCGCCAACGAACTGGAGGTCGAAGGCGGCAAACTGACTGGCCGAGTCAAGGGCGTGATCGTCGACAGCGAGCGCAAAGCGCAAGTGCTGAAGGACATGGCGCAGGTGTACAGCTGTCGGCTCGAGCAAAGCGTCGCGATCGGCGACGGCGCGAACGACATCTTGATGCTGCAAAGCGCCGGACTCGGCATCGCTTTCCGGGCCAAGCCCAAGCTGCAAGCCGTCGCCAGCATGTCGCTCAACCACAACGAACGCCTCGACACCCTGCTCTACCTGATGGGCTGGAACGAGCGCGATCTGCGCACGGTGTAAGCACCACGAGCGCGAGCGGCGAGAGAACAGGAAGGCGGGAAGGCGGGAAGTTTTGTTTGTTCGAGCAGGGCAGCTTCGACACGAACACGTCCGCGTCCGAACGGTGGCAGCCCGAACATTGCAGGACCGCAGAGTTGAACAGCGTTTGCCCGCGCGACTCGGCGGTGTTCGGGTTCACGGCGCCGCGTGGCGGCGGCGCCAGGTGCGCCATGAAGAACGTGAAGAACGCCACACATGCAAGCGCGTTGACCTTCCGTGCCCTAGAGGGATCAAGTGTTGAGCGAGCCACTGAGCTTCAGCGACAACTACAGCCGATTCCTGGACTGCGCCCGGTCGATCGAGCGCTACATCCGGCGCCGCGTGCGCGATCGCGACCAGGCCGCGGAGTTGCTGCAAGAAGTAAGCATTTTGTTACTCGCCCACACTGGCGCACCACCCACCGGGCAGAGCTTCGACGCATGGTGCCGCGGCATTGCGCGCAACGTCGTCGCGCACCACTTCCGCGCCCAACGGCGGCAAGCGGCGTTACTCAACCGCGCCGAACCAGAAGGTCACCGGCTACTCGCACAACCTCCGCACGACCCGGAACAACTTTTTTGCGACGCGCGAGTTGATCGACCGGCTCTTCGCCGGCGTCGACGAGCGCTCGCGCCGACTGATGGTCGAACGTTACTCGATGGGTCGAAGTGCCGATGAACTTGCCGAACAAGCCGAACAATCGCCGAGCGCGGTGAGAATGAAGCTGATGCGCGTGCGCGGCGCGGTGCGCAAGGGGTGGCCCGGTGCCAATTCTCCCGTAGATAGCCGAACTTCCGAATGAAAACCGTCAGCGCTTGCGCGCCAGATACAGACCGTCGCCGATCGGATTCAGGCATGCCGTAACGCGCGAATCGACGGCTATTTTGGCGTTCAGCGCGCGAATCGCGCGGGTAGTATCGCGCCGATCGGAGTCATCGGCGACCGCCCCACTCCACAACACGTTGTCGACAGCGATCAACCCGCCCGGTCTCACGAGCGTCACACAGCGCTCGTAGTAGGCGTCGTAGCCCAACTTGTCGGCGTCGATGAACGCGAAGTCGAAGCTGCCGGCTTGTTGCGTAGCCAACAGCGCGTCGAGCGTCTGCAGCGCGGGTCGCACGTGCAGCTCGATCTTCGATTCCACTCCGGCCTCACGCCAGTAGCGGCGTGCCACGTTGGTCCACTCTTCGCTCACGTCGCACGCCACCAGCTTGCCATCGGAAGGAAGCGCGAGCGCCACCACGGTCGAGCTGTAGCCGGTGAACACGCCGACCTCGAGCGCGCGGCGCGCGCCGATCAACTCGATCAACAGGCTCATCAGCTGACCCTGCTCCGGGGAAATCTGCATGCCGCCACTCGGCAGCGCAGCCGTCTCGCGGCGCAGGCGCGCGAGTAGCTCGGGCTCGCGGACCGTCGTTAGCAGGTAACCATGCAGCGCCTCGGTCATCGCAATGGTGGCTACCGACATCGCTCGGAACTGTACATCGATCTGCTACTTTTTTGGTGCCTTGTGCTGGCGAGCAACGCTCGCGCTCAGTGCGTTGCCGGAAGAGTCGCGCTACGGGCGACGTTTACAGTTTGCCGGGGTCGACGACGAATGGGCGCGTCTTTTCGATCAGGCGGCGCGCGAGGCTGGGGTCGACGAGCAGCTTGTCGAAGGGTTCGAAGTCGACCTCGCGCTTTTCTTGGCCCGCTTCGGCTTCGAGCGCCGTGACTACGCAGTCGGCGAGCATGACCAAGCGCACGTGCGGGTTGGCGGCGGCGGCTGGGTCGTGATGGGCCGCGCAGGCGTCGACGATTTCGGTCGGCAGCTTCCACGCCATCGCCACCTCGGCGCCGGCGCTCTCGTGGTATTTTTGAACGAGCGACGCCACGAGCGCCGGAGTCGTCGGCAACTTCAAGCCGTCGAGGATGCGGTAGATGCGCGACTCGCCGATGTCGTGGAGCAGCCCGCTCATGTAGTCGTACTCGCTGGCGATCGACAGCTCACGGCTGATGACGCGCGCCGCGTGGGCGGCGGTCACGCTGCGCCGAAACGACGCTTGCACCGCGCCTTGGTACTTCATCAGTCCGCCCGACGTGTTGGCATAGACCACCTGAAACAGTAGATCTCGGGTGCTGGCCAAGCCCAAACGCACGATCGCCGACTGCGTCGAGCTGGTTACCCAGCCGCGAAAGTAGATCACGCTATTGGCGACCGACATGAACCGGGCCGCGATTGGCGGATCGGTATCGACCAAGCCGGCTAGCTCGGTGATCCGCGCGTCAGGATCGTTGGCTAGCCGAATCGCCGATTGCGCGACCGCCGGCAAGACTGGCAACGCCGCGCGCCCGGTCTTGAGGCGCCGCACCAGCTCGCGCTCGAGCTCGGGCATGTTCGGATCTTGCGACGACACCACCCCCTCGCTCGGCACGACCTGGCTGTCGTGGTCGGTGGCGACCTCGGGCTCTGGCGCCGGCTCTGGCATCAGGAGCGAAGGCTGTGCGCTCATCCGGAACGCAGCCTCTCGATTGCCAACACCGGCACATCGGGGATAGGCAGCACGCTAGCTTGCGGTTTGTCAGGTGGCGTCGTGAAGGGAATACTCAGGGTCGCAGCTCCGCGCGCGTCCTGCTCGACTGCAGCGGGGATGCTCTGGCCGGGCGCGACTAGCACCACGCGGTTGCGACCCGTGCGCTTGGCGGCGTAGAGCGCCATGTCAGCGCGGTGCAGCAGCTCCTCGGTGCGCTCGTCGCTCTGGCGCGGGTCGAACACGGTCGTGCCGATGCTGATCGTGAGCTTGGTCGGACCACCCTTGGGCGGCAACATGGCTTCGATCGCGTGCCGCAGCCGTTCGGCCACCAAGCGCGCTGATTCCGGCCCAGCGCCAGCGACAACGCCCACGAACTCTTCGCCGCCGTAACGGCCAACCACATCGCCGGGACGTAGCGCCGTCTTCAACACGCTGGCCACCGCAACCAGCACGCGATCACCCATCTCGTGGCCGTAGCGGTCGTTGACCGACTTGAAGTGATCGAGATCCATGAACAACACGCCGAAGCGCTCCTTGGCTTGGCAGCGCGACGTGACCTCGGCGTGGAGCGAGCGGCGATTGAGCAGACCCGTGAGCGGGTCGGTCTGCGAGTCGCGCCGCAGAGTGTCGCGTTCGTGGCGCACGCGTTCGAGCGCGTCATAAAAGCGTTTGTTGCGTAGCTGCACGCGAATCCGCGCCCGCAGCTCGTGATGCCGCTCGACATCGGCGACGAAATCGTCGGCGCCGGCGAGCAGGCCGCGCGCAACCTCGTCTTCATCGGCAGAAGTCCCGACCAAGATCACCGGGTAGTGGACGCGCGGGTCCATCGCCCGTAAATCTCCGACCAGCTCGACGCCGCTCATGCCGGGCACCTCGGCGGCCAGCAGGATCAAGTCGGGCTCGTACTCCTTAGTCAACCGCAGAAGCTCGTCGCCGTCGGGTAGGAACACGCAGTCGTAGCCTTCAGCCTCGAGCAACCTGCGCAGCTCGGCGCGACGTTCAGTCTCCGGCTCGACCACGAGCACACGACCGGCGCGCTCCGCGATCGGCGGACTGGAGGAAACTCTGAGTGAATCGGTAGTGGGGGGCAGCAAAGGTCCCTGAGCCTCTCCGGTCACAACGGACCCATCGCGTCGAACTGAAGGGGTACCAGCACGCAAAAGGCTGGCATCCCTACTGAAGTTTGCAGAATTTACGCCGTTCTGACCCTGAAGGCCATGTTCTGGAAAAGGAACGCCCCCACCCCCCCCGGTGCTCTCCCAAGCCCCCCAGCGACTGAAGGCGGGCGTACGGCGGCCGCTCCCGAAGCCGAAACGGACTCAGGCGGGCGTGCCTCGGGCTCGGAAAGTCGCGATTTGGACCAAAGCATCGACGCGGTCGTGGGGTTGCTGCGGGCCTTCGGCGAGCACGCCTTCGACACCGACAACGTAAGCGCCGAGGACACACGCGGTGAGTGCGATGGCTGGGCTAGGAAAATTGCTCTGGGCGAGAAAGTCGGTGTCGAAAGCGACTCGGTCGGGCGCGATTTCGGCGGCGCGCGCCGCTACTTCGCCGCTCACCGCGCGCACGAGCGCGAGTACGTCTCTTCAAGGGTGACCAACCTGCGCGAGGCGGTCCACGCCTTCGCGCGTTGCTTGACGCGCACCGTCGGCGAAGATCGCGCCGCGGACGCCAAGGTCGGCGCGCAGCTCGGAAATTTGGTGGCGGCGTTCGGCGCCAACGACGCCGACGTGATCCGCAAGGAAGCCGAAGCCGTCGTGCAGGTCGTGACCGACGTGATGGACCAGCGGAAGAAATTGCAGCAAGAGCAGATGCGGATCCTCAGCGAGAAGATTCACAACCTGAAGGCCGAGCTGCACGAAGCGCGCGAGAGCGCCGCGCTGGATCCGCTGACGCAACTCCACAACCGCTCGTCGCTCGACTCACAGCTGGAGCGAGTAGCCGACCTTTCGTTCCTGATGAGCGCCACCCCCTGCCTGCTGATGATCGACGTTGACCACTTCAAGTCGGTCAACGATCGCTTCGGGCACCCGATCGGTGACGAAGTGATCCGCAGCGTCGCCGACACGCTGGTGCGCAACTTCTTGCGCCGCGAGGACTTCGTGGCCCGCTACGGCGGCGAAGAGTTCGTGGTGGTGGTGCCCGATTCATCGTCGCATGCCGTGCGCCAGCGCGCCGAGCGCGTCCGGCAAGCCATCGCTGAGATTGGCTTCAGCAAAGGCAACGAGCATTTCAGCGTCACCGCGTCGATTGGTGTCGCGGTCTTGGGCCCGGGCGACACCGGCAAGACCTGGCTCGCGCGTGCCGATGCGGCGCTCTACGAAGCCAAATCGGCCGGACGCAACCGCGTGATCTTCGCCGAAGACACCGGCGGCGCCGCGCCCTCGCGCCACCCATCACGCCCGCCGTCCCAAGCGCCCGCCCGCTCGCACTCGAGCGGCTCGCTACGCCTGCCTGCCAAATCCGGCTGACCGCAGACGAGCGAGACACCAAGAAGGCGGGAAGGATTTATTTGTTCGAGCGGTCGAACAGAAGCATTGGGCCCTACCCCGCAAAGACGCCCCCAGTAACCCCCCCAAAAATCTTCCCGCCTTCCCGCCTTCCTCTGACCATTGGTCTGATCTTTCAGCTGCCCGCCCGCTCAGCCTGGGTTCTGGCGAGGCTTTCGCGAGGACCGGAGCGGAGCGTACGTGGGTACGTGAGCACCGGACCGCAGCGAAAACGAAGCCAGAACCCAGGATCAGCGGGCGTGGTCACCAGCTGAAATGAGACCAATGATGAGCCGCCTTCCTGTTGATTCCCTCTCGGGATCCGCGGGCGTTATCCGACCGGCTTGAAATCAGCCGGCGCGGATGAGCCTTCGCCGAAGAAGAACTTTTCGCACTCGGTCATCCACAGCCGCTGCCCGCTCTCGCTCGTCAGATCTAGCCGGTACTCGTTGATCAGCATCTTGGAGTGCTCGAGCCAAGATTTCCAAGCTTGCGCCGAGACATTGTCGAAGACGCGCTGCCCGAGCTCACCGCGAAACGGCGGCTTCTCCATCGCGTCAAGGTCCTTGTCGAGCTTCACGCAGTGCACGGTGCGGGCCATTTGCGCCGGACTCTTACCGCGAGCAGCGGCCGCGTCAAGCGCAGGCCCGGAGCCCGCGCGGACTCCAAACGCCGGGCATGCCGACGCACAACGGGGTGCGGTGCCAGGCTGAGGAGCGCGTCAGGAGCGCTCGGGCAGGTACGGTTGCTCGACCGTGATCGAAATGCGCTTGCCCTGGCGCCACAGGCTTCCGCTCAGAAAGCGCGCCTGCTTGGCGCGCGCCTCGATGATCGCGCCGATGACCTGGCCGGGCGAGCGCGGCGTGATGCCGAGCGCCTCGATCAGGATATCGCCGTCTTGCACGCCAATCCCGAGCGGGCCGACGCCAGCCAGGCGCAAGCCCGCGGGGTGTTCGGATGTCTCCGAGACGAAGCTGCCGTGCGGACGAGCAGCGCTCTCTGCCAGCTTGAGCACGGTCGCCTTCGAGACGAACAGCGCCGTGGGAGCGCTCTTGGCCGGCGCCTTGGGCGCGCGCTGCGCCCAAGGCTTGGGCGCGGCGCCGAACGCTGCCGCCTCGGCGGGCTCGAACACGATCGGCGGAGCAGCTTGGGCCTCGGTTTCTACGTGGCCGCTGGCGCCGATGTTGAGCTGTGCCGTTACCCGCACCAGGGCTCCGACCGTCGCCTTCGTGAACGGAGTTACGAGCGCAGCTGCGGCGTGCGCTGCGAGCACGAACGGCGCGCCGAGCAGTACGCTTCCGAGCAGGGCGCGGGCAAAGCGGGGCGCGGTCACTGCCCGCATTGTACAGGTTAGACCCGGACCCGCCAGTTGCCTTGAAAGCTCTGCCCGATGTTGTCGCAGGTCGGGTCGGTCACGATCAGCTCCGGCCGCGAATCCTGGCAGTAGATGATGGTGTTCTGGCGAAACGTGTGGCCGAAGTGGATCGACTCTTCGCGCGCGATGCCGTGGACGACCCACGCCGGCTCGCGAAACACGCCTTCCGGCTCTTCGTCGTAGCCAACGCAGTGCTCCACCCGATAACAGCCGAGGATGAGCAAATCGCGCATGACCTGGTGGCGGGTGTCGTTGACGCGGCGAGGCAGCAGCATCGAGCGCGGGTTGTAGGCGGTCAGGATTGCGAAGCGCTGCCGCAGAACCGGCGGCAAACTCGTGACATCCTTGACGATTTCCCCATCTAACGAGACCCGAATCACGCCGCTGTCGCCGGGCAGTTCGTAGACGGTCGCGAAGTAGGAGCGGAGAAGGTTCTGGTCCACGGCGGCGTTAGTTACCGCAACTTCGCCCCGCCTCATAGACTGCTCGCCCGCCAAGTTCGGTTTTTGGCGAGGCTTTCGCGCAGTGAAGCGAAAAACCGAAATCGGCGGGCGGGCTAGACCTTGAAGCGATACCCCACGCCGCGGACGGTCAGGAGGTGCTCAGGCTCGGCCGAGTCTTTTTCGAGCTTGCTGCGGAGTTGAAGCAAAAAATTGTCGATCGTCCGCAGGGTGCCGTGGTGCCCGACACCCCAGACCTGGGTCAGGATTTCCTCGCGCGAGAGCACGCGGCCCTGCGCTTCGACCAAGCACCAGAGTACGTCGAACTCGGTCGCGGTGAGCTCGACCGGGGCGCCCGCACGGCTGACCAGGCGCGTCCCGGAGTCGATCGTCAGATCTCCTGCCAGCACCACTGCTTCGACGTGTTTGCGGCTGAGCCCGTCGCGCCGCAGCACGGCTTTGACGCGCGCCAGAAGCTCGGCCAGGCCGAACGGCTTGGTGATGTAGTCCTCGGCCCCGAGCTCGAGGCCCATGACCTTGTCCATCTCGGCGCCGCGCGCGCTGAGCATGATGACCGGCACGGTGGCGTGCTTGGCGCGCAGTTGGCGCACTACTTCAAACCCGTTCATCTTCGGTAGCATCACGTCGAGGATGACCAGGTCGACTGCGCCGCCGCCAGCGCGGGTCAGGCCGTCGTCGCCGTCGATGGCTACCTGAACCTCGTAGCCTTCGGCCTCGAGATTCATCCGCAATCCGAGCGAGATGCTCTCGTCGTCCTCGACGATGAGGATGCGCTTTTTGCCGTTCGCTTGCGCCAACGCTTCCTATCTAGTGCCTGGCTCGGAAACCAACAAGGCTTCGCCGCATCATCGGTAGCTTAAGCGGAGACCACCCTTGCCGATTTCGGCTTTTTGCTTCGTTTTCCCGGCGGAGCGATGCTCACGGACGGAAGTGCGCTCGTGAGTCACCTAAGCCTGGCGAAAGCCTCGCCAAAATCCCGAACTTGGCCGGCTGGTGTTCCTCGAGCGCCTGGCGATCGGCTTCGCCGCCATCGAAGATTCGAAAGCGGTCATTCTCCTGTGGAACTCCGCTGCGAGCCGGCGGAACAATGCGCCCTTCATGAGCGCCCCGCCCGAGCCCTTACCTCGCCTCAGCCTCGCCGCAACGTGCTTGGGCCACGCCATCGTCTTCGGCGCAGCCGCGACGGCGCTGCCCTGGCGTTCGGGCACGACCTTCGCCATCACCCTGACGCTGCTGGCCGTGCTGCACGTGGCAACGGGCGTCACGGCGCTGCTGCGCAGACCGCTGTGGTTGATTTGGGTGTGGCGCGCGCTCAGCGTTGCCTCGGGGCTGGCGTTCGTGATCGTCGGCTGGTCGATGGCGGC
>JBBRMI010000284.1:0-8636 GCA_038230915.1 Polyangiales bacterium
GCCCAGTCATTGCGGGGCCCGAAATGGGTGTTCCGAGCCTTGAGCCCCTCGCTAAGAAGAAACTGGTGGCGACGCGCCCCAGCGATACCCGGTTTCATCCCATCAGGGCGGCGGGCGCGCCCGCCATCAGCGACTCCCTGTGAAAAAATCTCGCTCGGGTGATTCGGCCTGTTTACGCCACGAGTGGGGCGCGGGTCAGCGCCGACCTTTAGATGTGATGAAAGCTCAGGGCTCAGCGCCGACCGCTGGGCGGCGGGGCGCAGCTTTCCCTGACCACGAGCTCTGCGCTGAATTCGTGTAGGGAGGTGGAAGCGCCTGCTTGCGCGTCGGCGCCCCGCAGTACCGCTTTACAGGCTGCGGCGCCGAGCTCTCGCAGCGGCTGGCGCAGCGTAGTCAGCGCGGGCCAGTGCAGTCCAGCCTCCGGCACGTCGTCGACGCCAATCACCGAGACTTCTGCCGGAACTTCGACACCTTCGCGTTGCAAGGCTCCTACGAACCCGAGGGCCAATGAATCGTTGCCAAAAAGCAGGGCCGTGGGTGCTCGACTCCGGCCGCGCGCAAGCCACTCTTCGGCGAACTTGGCGCCGCTCTTGGAATCGTAACGCTCGCCATAGTGGGTGTTCTCACGATTGAGGGTCAGCCCCTTGGCGACCAGGCCATCGGCGAAGCCTGCCAGCCGGTCGCGCGTATCGCGCGAGGCCTTGGGGCCGCCGCAGAAGCCAAATCGACGGTGGCCCAGGCTCAGCAAATGCTCCGCGGCGTCGCGTCCCGCGTCGCGGTTGCGCGTGCGAAACACATGTCCGTAATCGAACTCTTCGTCGGGGGCGATCAAGGCGATCGGTACCTTGGCGCGCTTGGCTGCCTGCACCAACGCGCGTTCGCGTTTGCCTGCGCGTACAAACACCAGGCCATCGACGCGTCGCTCTTCGATCCAGCTCGCCACCACCGTCGAGTCGTAGGCGCCATCGAGCTCGAGGCTACCGAGCTGGAGCGAATGCCGCTGCGGACGCAGCTCGGACTCGATGCCCATCAGCAACTGCATGAACCAGGCGCTGCCGCTGTTCTCGACGGTGACGCCGATCGCGCCCGATTTGCCGAGCTTGAAATTGCGAGCAGTCGACCACGGGCTGTAGCCGAGCCGCTTCATCACGCGCTCGATGTGCTGCTTCAGCTCGACGCTGACGTAGCCGCCGTTCAGCGCGCGGGACACCGTGCTCAGGGCAACGCCGGCCTCCCTGGCTACCGCGCCGATCGTCGGCGGCTTGGCCGCGCGGCGTGTCTCGGTCAATGGGCGCGCTCCCAGCCCGTGAGGGTGTTGACGTTCATGGCTCGCCTCACGCCTACCTACAACCGATTGCCGAGTCAAATACCGCGGCCACGCCTCTACTTGACGACGACTCGACGGCACGACGAGCTGCACGAGTCGCCGTCGATGCGGTTGCCGTCGTCGCAGGCTTCCGCGGGGTCTTTGACACCGTCGCCGCAGTAGGAACCGAGCACGCAACCCGGGGCGCACTCGCCGTAGCCGCCGTCATTCACGCCGTCGTCGCACTGCTCGCCCAGACTGACGATGCCGTCCCCGCAAATCGGTACGCAGTCGCTGCGTCCGGCGTTGAAGCCGGCCAGCGTGAGGCGAAAGCTCGAAGAGTCGAGCTTCCGCTCGGCTTGAAAGACGGAGATTTGATAAACGTTGCCGGGTTTGAGGCCATACAGCGCGGCCGTCGAAGCGTCGATCGTGACACCGCCATCGACCGGCTCGTGAACTCCACCCAAGTCGACCGCAAGCTTGCCGTTGACGAAGACCCAGACGTCGTCGTCGCCCGTGAAGTCGAGACGAGCCGCGGTTTTGGCGTCATACGCGAACCAATAGACGACCTGGCTCGTAAAGTGAAAGTTGTGGACGACCTTGTGGTTGACGTGCTGCGCGCCGTAGGTCGGCAGCACCTGATCCTCGTACTCCCAACCGTAACCGTATTGCGGCGGCACCTTGGCATCGTCGCGCACGTCGCCGCTGACGATGTCATCGATCGGGAAGAACAGGGGATTGCCGTCATACCTGCCCGCAACCGTGACGGCGCCGGCACACGAGCACGACGCGCCACAGCCGTTGGGCACGTTGCAAGGCGAGAAACACTGCTCTTTAGCTGGGTCGAACCCACAACCATCGAAATAGTTGGGCGCGCCGGGGGCCGCAACGCAAGCGGTGCTGACGCCGCCGCAATAGCGCGTCGAGTACATCGGCTTCGCGGACCACTGTTCGCCGTTGGGTCCGAAGCGATTCACGAACCCGCCCTTGGCGTTAGCGAACAAGACCAGCTCGCGCACGATCGCGGGGCTGACAGCGTCGTTGTACCAGTCGCCGAGCTTGCTGATGCAGGCGGCAGGTGCGGCGCTGGTCGCCACCGGGACACCGCCAACTAGCGCCGACGCGACCAGGCCTTTGGTGGCGATCGGCGTGCCTCGACAGTCCACACCAAAATCGGCGTGGGTTGTGTCGAAGTCGCGATAAATCACCGGCACGCGCAGCACGCATCCGCCATTGACCTGGTCGCACGCGGTATTCTGGCCGCAGGTAAAGCCGGCCTCGAGTTGGCAGTCGGCAGAGCAGCCGTCGCCATCGTCGGTGTTGCCGTCGTCGCAGGCCTCGTTGATCGACAGGCCGTCGCCGCACTTGGATGTACAGCCTTGAGCCGTGCAGTTGGGCTCCGTCTGACAAGTGGACGAACAACCGTCGAAAGGCTCCTTATTACCATCGTCGCAGCTCTCGGCGCCCTCCTTGATGCCGTCGCCGCAGATGGTGGCCGTACACACGCTCGGACTGCCAGGGCACTTGAAGCCGAGCTCCACTTTGCAGTGCGCAGAGCAGCCGTCGCCGACTTTCGCGTTCCCGTCGTCGCACTGCTCAGCCGTGCCCGTGATGCCATCACCGCAAATCACCAGCTCGTGACAAGGCTTGCCGGGCGGGTTACACGAGAAGCCAGGCTCGACCGCCAAGCAGTTACCTTGGCAGCCGTCGCCATCCATGCGGTTGCTGTCGTCACAGGCCTCGTCGTCGGCGAGCGCGCCGTCACCGCAACCGGTGGGTGCCTTGGCATCGGGCCCGCAAGGCGAACCGGGCGCTGCAGGATCACAGTGAACTTCTGGCGACATCTGGATCACCAGCGGCCCGCCGCTGCCGCCGGTCGCGCCGCGACCAGACCCGCCAGGTGGGCGTGTGTCGTTGACGCCGCGGGCCGAACAATCAGCAAACGCCAATAGCGCAACGGCGGCGAAGCACGCCAGGGCGCGCTGTGGAATCGATTCCTTATGCTCACGACCAGCGGCTCTCGGTGTATTGCGTTTTGGCACCTTGCTCACTTTCTCGCCCGCGACGGCGCAATCCTGGCTGACGACGCTGGGCTCGTTCGCCCCCGTCTCGAGCCGTTAGTACGGAAGCGTAACCGGCACCCCAACGACTTCGATCGTGAGCGCCAGCGGCTCCTGGTCCATCAGCTGGCGACTGCGAGCGTCGGGCTGGCTGCCGCCGACGCTCAGGCGGAAGCATCCGGGCTCGAGCACTCGCTGGCCCTGCAGATCGATGAGCGACAGATCGCGCGCCGACAGACGAAAGCTCACCGTCGAAGCTTGGCCAGGCACCAGGTGCACACGCTCGAAGCCGCGGAGTGAGTGATGCGGCACCACACAGGACGCCTCGAGATCCGCAACGTACAGCTGCACCACCTCGTCGCCTGCTCGCTCGCCTGTGTTGCACACCGTGACCGTGACTTCACACTCCTCGTGCACGCCAAGGCTCGCTTTGGACACGCAGAGCTTACTGTACTGGAAGCGCGTGTAACTGAGACCAAACCCGAAGGGATAAAGCGGTGCGCTTTCAAGGAAGCGGTAGGTTCGCCCCTTCATGGAGTAGTCCGTGAATGCAGGGACGTCGGCGATGCTCCTGGGAAAGGTGATCGGCAAACGACCAGCCGGGCAGTAGTCGCCGAACAGCACGTCGGCGATCGCGCGCCCGCCCTCCTGGCCCGGATACCAGCTGGTCAGGAGGGCTCCGACGCGCTCGTCGGCAACGCTCAGATCGATCGGGCTGCCGGCAAGCAGAACCAACACCGTGGGCTTGCCCAAAGCCACGATTTCTTCGAGCAACCGCTGCTGCAGTCCGGTAAAACTCAAGTCCTGCTTGTCGCCGGCTGCCTCGGAGTTCCCGGCGTCGCCTTGCTCGCCTTCGATCTCGGCCGTGAGACCAAGGCACAGCACCACCACGTCGGCACGGGCAGCCACGCTGTGGGCTTCGGAAAGATTCCCGGCGCTCGCCAAACCGTCGGTCGTGAGGCCCTGGTGCTTGCAACCCTCGGCATAGAGGACGCGCGTAGCGGGCGAGACGGCGCCCCGAATTCCGTCGAGCGCGGTGACGCTGTGCGACGGAAGGCCATGATAGTTAGCCAGCAAGACTCGATGATCGAACGCATTGGGTCCGATCACGGCGACGCTGCCGATGTCCTTGCTGAGCGGTAACAAACCGTGAGCGTTCTTGAGCAGCACGATGGATTCACGCGCCGCCGTGAGCGACAGCGCGCGATGCTCGGCCGAGGCGTTGATTTCGTATGGAATCGACGCGTAGGGCACGCTCTCGATCGGATCGAACATCCCGAGTAGCAAGCGCGCCCGAAACAATCGCAGCAGGCACGCGTCCAGATCGGCCTCTTCGAGCAGGCCTTCGGCGAGCGCTTGCGGAATGTGGGCGTAGGTGCAGCCGCAGTTCAGATCGCAGCCGGCCTTGACGGCCAGCGCCGCCGATTCAGCGGGAGTTTCGGTTACGTGGTGCTGCTCGTGGAGATCCTTGATCGCCCAGCAGTCGCTGACGACAAATCCTTCGAACGCCCATTCGTCGCGTAAGATCTGCCTCAGCAGTGTGTCGCTGGCAGCGCACGGCTCGCCATTCGTGCGATTGTACGCCGCCATGATGCTCTGCGCTTTGCCTTCGACGATGCAGTCGCGGAAAGCTGGCAGGTAGGTCTCGCGCAGATCTTTGAGGGAGACCCGAGCGTCGAAGCTATGCCGGAGCGCTTCAGGCCCGCTGTGCACCGCAAAGTGCTTGGGAGTCGCCACCAGCTTCAGGTAGCGCGGGTCATCGCCTTGCAGGCCTTGCACGAAGGTGACGCCGAGGCGACCGGTGAGGTGCGGGCACTCGCCGAACGTTTCGTGTCCGCGACCCCAGCGCGGGTCTCGAAAGATATTGATGTTCGGACTCCAAAATGTGAGCCCCTTGTACATGCCACGGTCGCCCTGGCGCTGAAACTCGTGGTACTTCGCGCGCGCTTCGTCGGAGATAGCCGTGGCGATGCGGCCCAGTAATGGAACGTTCCACGTCGCTGCAAGCCCAATCGCCTGCGGAAAAACCGTGGCGACGCCAGCGCGAGCCACGCCATGCAAGCACTCATTCCAATAGTTGTAAGCCGGTATGCCCAGGCGTTCGACCGCCGGGGCTTCGTGCAACATTTGCGCGGCCTTCTCTTCAGGCGTGAGCTGCGCCACCAGGTCTCGCGCCCGTTCGTCGATCGGAACAGCGAGATTCTGGAACGGGTGGATAAACTTGATGGCAATCGACATGGAGGCTCGTAACACCGCGCAGGCAACCGTTCGGCGAAGCTCAGATCACTGATAGAACATCAAGTCATCCAGCGTGACTTCGACGGCGCACGGACTGGTCGGATCGCAGTTGAACTGCCACTGCAGGCCCAGCATCTCAGTCGGATCAAACGGCGTGACTGGTTGGCCGCCCACCAGGCTGACGAACGGAACTCGGAGCGGCATCGGCGTGGCCGGCACTGGAACGCCCGCAAGCTTGTTGTACGTGCAGGTCGTAAAGTCGCCCACGCACTCGCCGCGCTTGTTGGCCTTGTCGATGGGCGTGTTCTTGGACGTCTGAGCTTGGACCTCGAGCTCGCCCATCTCGCCGATCGTGCCGCCCAGCAACATGCTGACGCCAGTGAAGCGTGAAGCGTCGGAGCAGGGACCGAAGTACAGCCCCCAGCCAGCGTAGGTCGTTACCGTACCGGACAAGGTCAAAGCGCCGTCTTTGACCGTGGCCGTCAGTTTCTGCTCCGGCGTATCCTGGTAGAAGAATTGTCCGCCGTTGAGCGCCTTCGGTGTGCCCCACATGCCGCTCGGGCTCCAGGGCTCGAAGCTGGTAATCAGGCCCGTGCCCGGAACTGGCGTGTGACACGGGCTGGGCGTGGCGGGGCTACCGCCGACGTTGTTCGCGCCACCCGTCTGACCAGCGCCGGCCGTCGAAGCCGTAGCAACCGTACCAGCGGCACTGGCCGTCGTCGGCGACGTTCCCCCGGAACCTTGCGGGTCCGCGGACCCGTTGTCGCAGCCCATGGCTCCAGCCGCGGCGAGCAATCCGGGGACGAGGACGAGGGCACGCCGGAAGACGTTCAACTCGGCAAAACAACGAGAAAAGATCATGAAACCTCCAGACCGACGCGCATCACTCAGCGGGATGCGATCACACAGCGGCCACACAATGGATGTCGTATCCCGACTTGCCTGTCAACCTGTCCCCGGTTAATACGGGTAAAAAGGTGTGGAATCATTTCCACATAAACCTCGGGAGCCATTCGAGTTTTTACTCCCCAGCGGTTTTATTGGCCCCCGTTAGATTTTTTTTCGGTGGGCAAGTCACCGAGCTTGTGGTTAACTGGAATTGATTCCACATCGGCCCGGCAGCGTGGTCACGTTCGACTACTAGACGGAACCTCAGGAGCGACGGTTCATGTTTTCACCAGTCAATGGTCGGGCAGCCGCAACCGTGGTTACGACGTTCGGCTTGTTGTGCGGGCTGACCCTCGCCGGCTGCATAAAAAAGCGCGTTCCGGTCGAGCCGGCAACTCCGCTGGTCGAGACGGCCGGCGTTCCGGAAGCTGCGGAAGCGCCCACCGGAAAATTCGGTAAGGTCTCGGGCACGCTGTTGGTACCCGACGGGGGGCTCAAGAGCTTCGGCTTACATGGGAAGGCAGAACGCGCCGGCGTTTCCTTGGTGTCCGTGGAAGGTCAGCCCTTCAAGCAGGCCTTGCGCGCCGAAGTACGCGAGCGCTCGGGCAATCCGTGGGATCTGCAATTGCAGATGCCGGTCTCGGCGGCGGTCGAGCAAGGCGACGTGCTCTTGGCCACGCTTTACCTGAAAACGGAAGCGACACGCCAGGAAAGCGGCGAGGGGCAGACCGAGTTCGTCATGGAGCTTGCACGCGATCCGTGGACCAAGTCGGTAAGCCTTCCGATCCGCGCTGGTCGCGACTGGAAAAAAGTGTTCGTGCGCTACAAAGCCGCCATGTCCTACGCCGCGGGCGAAGCACAAGTGACCTTGCGCTTGGGCTACGAGCCGCAAACCATCCAGATCGGCGGGATTACCCTCGAGAACTTCGGCAAGCAGCTGGTCCTGGCAGACCTTCCAACCACCAAGGTCACCTATCCAGGCATGGAGGCAGACGCACCCTGGCGCCAGGCAGCGGCTGAGCGAATCGAGAAGTTACGTAAGCAAGACTTGCAGATCACGGTGCGCGACAAGAGCGGCAAGCCCGTCGCCGATGCCGACGTGAGCCTGCACCAGACCCGTCAAGCTTTCGGCTTCGGCTCGGCCGTCGTCGCCCAAACTCTGACCTTGCCCGGCAACGACAGGTACAAGCAGTTGACGGCCGAGCTGTTCAACACCGCCGTGCTCGAGAACAATTTGAAGTGGCAGCCGCTGGCGGGTGATTGGGGTGGCGGCTTCACCGTCGACGTCGCCAAGAAGGGCGTTGACTGGTTGGCGGCGCACGGCCTGCAGACTCGCGGTCACGTGCTGGTTTGGCCCAGCTGGCGCAACTTGCCGCGTTCCCTCAAACAACTCGAGGGGGATCCCGCAAAGCTGCGCGCGGAGGTGCTGAAGCACGTCCGAGAGCTGACCTCGGCCATGCGCGGCAAGCTTAGCCAGTGGGACGTTTTGAACGAGCCCTTCGACAACCACGACCTGATGGATCTGTTGGGCGAGGACGTGATGATTGAATGGTTCAAGGCCGCGCACGAGGCCGATCCATCGGCCAAGCTGTTCATCAACGACTACGCCATCCTTTCCGGTGGCGGGGGTGACTCGCCGCACCGCGACCACTACGAAAAGGCGATTCGCTTCCTGAAGGACAAGGGGGCGCCCTTTGATGGCATCGGTATGCAGGGCCACTTTGGTGCGGCGCTGACCGGGCCTGAAGATTTGCTGAAGATCCTCGACCGCTACGCCAAGCTCGGCAAGGAGATCTGGGTCACCGAGTACGACGTCGAGGTCGAGGACGAAGCCCTGGCGGGCAAGTTCACTCGCGATTTCTACACGACACTTTTCAGTCATCCAGCCGTCAAGGGCATCATGATGTGGGGCTTCTGGGACGGCTCGCATTGGCACAAGAACGCCCCGCTGTACCGGAAAGATTGGTCGCTGAAGCCAGCCGGCGAGGCCTACCGCGATCTGGTCCTCAAGCAGTGGCGCACGAACGAGAAGCGCAAGACGGGCGCGGACGGTGCGCTCAGGACTCGTGCGTTCCTCGGCGAATACGAGGTTACGGTTACGCGAAACGGCCAGACCAAGACGCAGCGACTCGAGCTCGGGCCGA
>JBBRMI010000285.1:0-8453 GCA_038230915.1 Polyangiales bacterium
CTGGTAGAAGGTCTGCAAAGACGGCAGGGTGCCCGGGTTGTCGCGACCTTGATGCGTCCAGGCGTGCATTTGCGGACCCGAATCGCCGGAGTCGACTTGAGCCGACGACGCCACGCCGTATTTTTCCGGGATCGAGAAGCGAGCCGCCCCGGGAGCGAACGAGACGGCGATCACCCGAGTGACATCGCAGATGAACGAGAGGGGGATGAGCTTGGTGAACGAAGCCATCGCGACGTCGCGCGTCTCGCGTTGGCTAAAGTTCGTTTTCTCCGGCAGCGTGGCGACGGGCCCGGTCGGCATCTTGCATTCGAGGGCGGGTGCCGTCATCGCGACGGAGAGGCTCTTTTCCAGCGTTTCGATGTTCGAACAGTGAAAATCCAACATCGCGCGCCCCTCGGCGCCGAGGCGGCCCCGCAAGCGCGAGCAGTCCTCACGGATATGGTCGAGGATGAACCGCTTTCGGTTCAGAGCCTCATCGACCATCGCCATGCCGTTGCTGGAGCCAAAACTGGGAGCGAGAGCCGCGAGCGCGGTGTACGGGTTGCTCACCGGCGCTATGGGTCGCGCGGCGGCTTCGTAGAAGGGGCCGTCGGCGTTGTCGTACAAGCCCCAAAGCAGCGAGCGCTTGGGCGTTAGCACCCCACGCTGAAAGAGCTGCTGACCGAGGTACTGGTCGAGTGACGGCCCGGTACCGGTGGCGGTGCCCTCGGTGCAGCGCGCGGTGAGGGCGCCCGCGGTGCCCGATTGGTGGCCGTACTCGTCCACCTTGCCGAACGGCACGCCGGGCACGTGGACGCCGCGAAAGAACAAGCCGTCGGCAACGTGACGCTGCAGCGGGCTCCACCACGGGTGCAGGGCGAACGCGGTTTCCGTGCCTTGCGTCGGCCCGACTTCGTGCTGTGGCCCGTTGGGGGTGAAGATGATCACCACGCGTTTCGGACGCTCAGTCGCAGCGCTGGAGCTGCGCGTGGTCAACAGAGACGGCAAGGCGCCACAGGCGGCGGCCGCAAGACCCGCACCCAAGACTCGTCGTCGCGGTAGGTTCATGGCGCACCTGCTCGAACTTGGGCAAACGTTTCGGAGCCAACCAGCGCCTGCAGCACTGCCGTTACCCCTGCGCCCCCGGTCACGGCGCTGGTTTGGAAGCCGTCCAGGAATGGCTTGTCCGGCTCGCCTTCGAAGCGCCCAAACGTCCAGCGGAACATCCGTCGTGCCACGCAACGCGCGGTGTTCGGGTGACCAGCGAGCTTGCTCGCAAGGTCGGGCGCGTTCTGGAACGCAACATTGTCGCCACCAACCGGGACCACGCCGGCGGTGTCGTAGGGCCGGCCGAGGCCGTCATCAGGCTTGTACCGACCCACTGGGTCGTAGGGCAGGAAAGCAAAGCCCGGCGGGCCAATCCGGGAATGACAAGTGCTGCACGGTGATCCGGCGGTCATGCCCTCCAGCTTCTGGCGCAAGGTCACGCCCTGCATCGGAGTCGCATCGACACTGGGGACTTGAGCTGGCTTCCCGATCACTTCGCAGAGCACGCGCTCGTAGATAAACTTTCCGATCGGGAAGGGCGATGCACCACTCTCCTTGGTATGCGCCGCGAGCACCGCAGGATGCATCAAGACGCCCCGACGCTCGGCGGTGTTGAGCGCGAGCGGTCCAAAGCCACTGCTGGCGCCGCCGTCGATCCCCAGAAAAGTAGCCATGCTTTGATTGGCGACGAAACGATCCGCGTCCAACAGGCGGAGAAAATCGCGTTCCTTGTCGAAGAGCACATTGTCAACGAGCAAGCCGAGGCTTTCGAGCGCGTCCACGGCGTAGTTCGGCGGAGTCGCCTTGAGGACTTCAGGATCCTTGTTTTCGATTTTGCCTTCAGACAAGCCGAGCCAATCGAACACGAATCCACGCATGCCGAGGCGCGCGTCCGAGCCGACCAGGAGACGGTCGAGCTGGGCGCGCCGCCCCGCCGGCGATTGCAGAGCGCCGGAAGCGGCCGCGTCCAGCAGCGGCTGGTCCGGCCCCGTTTCCCCGACGAGGTAACTCAGTCGAGTGGCGATCTCATAGTCGGACAGCTTGGCGACCCCATCGGCGGTTGGTGAGCCGCTGCCGATCTCTTTGCGATACAGAAAATCTGGTGAGGAAAGCGCAGCCGCAATCAGGGTCACCAGGCGAGCCCGCGTTGCCGAGCCAGCGGCCGGCGCGTCGAGGATAGCCAGATAGCGAGCCCGCGCGTCGGCGCTGAGCGGCTCCCGAAACGCGCGCACCAGCAGAGCCTCGACGTACTTCGCGGCGCAAGCCCGATCATCGAAGCTGCATCCCATGCCGTCGCGCGCGACGACCGTCTCCGCTACCTGCAGGCCGAGGGCGTAGTAGGCGTCGACATGGTCAAGCCCGACCCCCTGCGCCGCCGCAATTTGCCCGTGGCCAGCCACTTGCTGCTCCAAGGGCACGAGGTTAGGGTCGACCTTGACGCCCAAGAGCGACTCGATGCTGTGAGCGTATTCACGCCGTGTCAGCAGGCGAGCGCCGGGGGAAGTTCGGTAGTCTGGCAGACCGTCGGCACCGACAGGCCGCGCGGCAACCACGGCCGGTGGCGTGGGGTCGCTCCCACCGTCGCCAACGACGGCGCCCGCACCCGAGCTTGGCCCCGTAATCCGGGCTTCGCAGGCGAGCAACGCCGAGAACGCGCTCAGCGCAGCCAGCGCCTGGCAACACGTCGCGCGCCAAGTGCGACTGCGAAGGATCCGGCCGACAACGCGACCCGGCGTGCCTGCCAGGCACAACGTCACACCTTGCCGAGAATGAGCCTCGGCTTGGCTGAGCTCGCGACCAGTTCTGACGGTCGTGTTGTTGAGCGGCGGCTTGCTACCGAGGTCGACGGAGTCTGGGATCTTGTGCATCTTGTCGAGCAAACAAGCCGTCATCTCCATCTCCCAGTCAGCCGCGCAGGGCATCGATTGGGCCGTTGCACTCCGTGGGCTCGCCGAACGTCTTCGCGTCCGCCCCCATGCTTTGCAGCACCGATAGCTTGAAGTCGTTCGACCAAGTGCCGAACGAGTACGGGAACCGAAGGAAGGGCTTGGCCCCGCGCGGCAACCGGAGGTAGCGGCCGGTTTTGAAGTAGCCCTGCGCCGAACCCGCCAACACGTGCGGCATGTTATCCGTGTTGTGCTGATTGCCTTTGGTAAGCTCGCCCACCCACAAGATGACCGTGTTGTCGAAGACGGTGCCGTCACCCTCGGGAATTTTCTTGAGACGGTCAATCAAGCCCGCGAGCTGCTCCGCTTGCCAGGCGTCTGCCTTCGCAATCTTGTTCTGCGCGTCCATGTTGGCGTCGACGGCGTGCCCCAAACCATCGTGGAAGCTCTCGGTGATCCCCAGCCAGGGCATCGTAAACGAAGTCGCGGCGTTGCCGATCGAGATAGTGGCGACACGGCTCAGGTCGCAAGCGAAGGCCATCGCTACCAGGTCGAGCTGGGTGTTCAGAATTTGCGGCATGTTGGCGTCGCTTTCGAACCAACGTTCACCCGGCTTGGGGGCGAGCATCGGCCGACCGCACGAGGCACCGGTGGCGACGCTGTCGAGGCGACTTTCTACTTCGCGCACCGAGTCGAAGTAGTTCTGGAGCTTCGCGCGATCCGCCTGTCCCAGCTTCTGGTTGAGGTCGGTGATCTCGGACATCACGCCGTCGAGCACCGATTTTCGCTCGCCACGTAGGCGGTCAACGGCAGTCGTGTCGGGGGGCGCGACCTCGGCGAACAC
The DNA here is from genome assembly GCA_038230915.1 of Polyangiales bacterium. Lineage (GTDB taxonomy): Bacteria > Myxococcota_A > Polyangia > Polyangiales > Polyangiaceae > PMG-095. The sequence goes on from JBBRMI010000285.1 coordinate 3,757, forward strand.
GCGGTCGAAGACCGCCTGGGGGTCATTCTCTTGGAGCACGGGCTGATTGGCCCCGTAGGCACTGAAGGGTCCGCCGTTGTCGGTTTGGACGCCGAGATTGAGCGACTTGAACTTGGTGTTGCCGGCAATTTGGTTGGCAATCGCCTGGTCGAGCGAAATCCCGGCGACGCGATCTTTGCGGCCGCTGAGCACGGAGTTCCATTGGTCGTGGCCGGGTCCACCGGATGAATCCAAGCCTTCGACGATCAGAAGGTCTTTGCGGTGTCTCGACAGCGGTTCGAGCCCCGGCGCGAACAGGAAGTCGGTGCTGTCGGTGAACTTGACGCTCGACTTCGTCAGGTCCCGACCGTCGCCGCCCGTGGCGCCACCGATGTAGCCTTCGTTCGGCGGCTTATCCAAGGGATAGAACGCCTCGCCAGGCAACCTGGGCCAGAATCGCTCCGGGAAGTAGCCGCCGCTCGTCACGAAAGCGATGAATCGCAGCGGAGGCTTGCCAGCGGCCCCGCGCGCGTTCTTGATCGGCAACATCGCTTCGAGCCACGGCAAGGCGAGGGCGGACCCGGCGGCGCCAGTCAGTAGGGTGCGGCGTGACAGTTGACAGTTTCTCATGGGCTACCTGCGGGAGTGCGATACATGAAGGCATCGGTCTGAGTCAGTGACAGCAAGAGCTCGCGGAAATTGCCGGTCGCGCTGAGCGCCGCATCGAGCGTCGAAAGCACGCCAGCGTCCGCCGGCGTTTCTTCTCGGCCGTAAGCGAAGCGGAACCACTGCTTGGTGATGCAGGCCCGCACATCGGGACTGGCGGCGAGCTTGGTAGCGAGCTCCGGTACGCCGTTGAAGGATCCAGTCTGGCCGCCGCTGAATTCCGCGCCGTTGACGAAGCCGCTGGTATCGACGGGTTTGCCTCCGTCTTGCTCTTGCCAGGCGCCTACCGCATCGTAGTGCTCGAAGCCGAGCCCAATCGGATCGAGCAAGTCGTGACAGGCCTTGCAGCTGGGATCAGCCAGGTGATGGGCGCTGCGCTCGCGCGCGTTAGTGGTCGGCGTCGGATCCGGAAGCTTCGCGTTAACGGTGGGCGGTGGTGGCGGAATCAGGTTGCACAGGAGCCGTTCGCGTACGAACTTGCCGCGCAGCGTGGGCGCGGTCTGGGTTTGGTGAGCGTAGCGAGCCAAGATGCCGACTTGAGTCAGCAACCCGGAGCGCCGCGCCGGATCGAGCTGCACCTTTTCGAAGGCCGCGCCGGCGGGCCCAGTGACACCGTAGAACGTCGCGAGCTTGCCGTTCATGAAGGAGTAGTTGCCAGTCAACAACGCCTTGACGCCGTCTTGGGCGTTCCAGACCACGTCATCCACGAAGGTTTCCGTCTCTTGTTTGGCGAGCTGCAAAACCTCGTTGTTGAAGTTAGGAAAAAGCTTGGCATCCTTCATGACTCGATTCGCTTGGATCGAGCCGAGGTCGAGCCATTGAGCTTGGAGGTGGGCGATATTGGCTTTGGCTCGCGGGTCGTTGACTAAGCGCTCAGCCTGGACCTTGATCTGTGCCTTCGTGCCGAGCGCGCTCTCGCCAGCGGCTTGGAAGAGCGCCGAGTCGGGCATGGTGCCAAGCAGCAGGTACGACAGGCGTGACGCCATCTCCCAAGGCGACAAGGGCTGAAGACCGGCGGGCGCCTGCCCGGCTTGCCCCAACTCGACCCGAAACAAGAACGACGGCGACGACAGCATCAGCCGCAGCGCGAGCTCGATGCCATGCTTGAAACCACCGGCACTACTGCCTTGCTGAAAAACGCTCAGCAGCCGGGTGGCCTCCGCCTCACTCAACGGACGTCGATACGCTCGTTGCCCGAATTCGCCTATGAATTGAGCGGCGCAAGCCGCGCCGCCGGCTGCCGCGCAGGGAAGCTTAGCGAGCAACTCCGCGCCCGCCGTCGCGGCGAGCTTCTCGCCCGCGAGCATGTACTGCTCGGCTCGCACCGGCGAGGTCGTTTGCGCCTCCGCAATGTTGTCGAATCCCAACTTGGTTTCGTCGACCAAAAAGTCGGCGGCGGGGTGTGTCGTGTCGCCCAAGAGGTCGCGCACCGTGTTGTTGTATTCGGTACGACTGAGTCGGCGCACGACGGTGGTGGAAGGCGGGAGGACCGGCTTGCCATCAGGTCCGATCGCCACTGGCCCGCCCGCCGGGCCCGAGCCGACCGGGTCATTCTCCGTTCCAGCACCGCGCGCGCCAGATCTGAGCGAGCTGTTATCCGCAATCGAACCCGTGCAAGCAAGACCACAAAGCAGCGCCGTGCCGAGCGCTAGGCTTGAGCCAGGACCCTTAACCAACCCCGCTCGTGCGCCGAGGACTGCGATCAGTGAGATCCGCGTTCTAGCCATGCGATAGGAGTGACGCGAGCCGCGCTGGAGTTGAGAATATATTCTCATCAACAGCAATCTTGCCGTGTCGCGTTTACCCTCACGTCAATTTCACACCAGAGACGCCAAGTCGGCTATCCCATCTTCGCCTCGTTGCCACTTGCTCACCGGGAGTGCTCCGCGTTGGTTCAACGCGCTTCCCCAGGGAAACCCTCCACCACGAGGCCTCCGATGCACGAGCAAAGCAAGATTCGTTTGCGGACCGCAACAATCGTTCGTCGCGGCAGTTCACTCGCAAGCAACGAAAGCTCGATGCGTTGCGCTTCGCTCGCCGCAAGCAAACCACGGCTAGCGGCCCTCTATCATAAACACCAGCACTTGGATGCTGGCTTGCACGCTAGAACAGAGCGGACGGATCGGGAGTGTAGCGGCCGAGTTTTTCACGATCGAGCTCGACACCAAGGCCGGGCGCGGCAGGAATCTCGAGATAGCCTTCAGCATCGAGGGAGAAAGCAGTTTGGGCGATGCCGTCGACATACGGGCTACCGCCAATGAACTCGACCAGATCGGCATCCGGTAGAGCGGCCGCGAGCTGTAAGTCCGCCGCGAGACCGAGAGCGGTGTTCCAGCCGTGACCCACGTACTTGACCCCGAAGTCAGCGGCCGTCCACGCGATGCGCCGCTGCTCGCTGATGCCGCCAACCTTGGTTACATCGGGTTGCACCACGTCGAGAGCGCCGCGGCTGAGCCAGGGCAAGAACGACTGACGGCGCGTCAGCACCTCGCCTCCAGCGATCGGGACAAGGCTCGTTCGCCTCAGGGCACAGAAGTCTTCGAGGGCATCGGGCTTGAGGGGCTCCTCGAACCAACCGACATCGTAGTCCTTCAGCATGGCAGCTGTGCGCAGCGCCCATTTGAGACCATGGGGCCAATGGGCGTCGCTCGCTCCAGCGTCGACTAGTAGCTTGGCGTCGTCGCCGGCCGCCTCACGGGCGGCTCGGACGATAGCCTCGTCGAGCTTGTGGTCGCCCCTGCGCCCAAAGGGACCCCAACCAACCTTGAAGGCCCGGAATCCGGCTAGACGATAGCGCGCGACGGTGTCGTGCAAGCGCTCCGGTTCATCCATGAGGAGTGAGCAGTACGGCTGTACCCTTTGCCGGTAGGTCCCTCCGAGCAGGCGCCCGACAGGTTGGCCCGTGGCCTTGCCGAGAATGTCCCACAGCGCGATATCGATGCCGCTGATCGTGTGAGTCAATGTTCCGCCGCGTCCCATCCAAAAGCTGTGCTGATGCAGCTTTTCGGTAACGCGCTCGGGTTCCAGCGCATTCTCCGCCCGGAACAGCGGTTCGAGCACTCTGAGCGCAGCCTCCACGAGTCCGCCGTTGGTGAAGACGCTGCCGTGCCCGATGAGCCCGGCGTCCGTGTGAACCGCTATCAGGGTGTGGACCGAGTCCTCCGGGCGGATCTCGCTGGCCCAACCGCCTTTCGGGCTCTCTCCCAACAGTGGCACTGAAACGATCGCCCGGATGTTGATCCTCTCCGCCTTGGATCGGGCACCGTCGTCGTCGTCGTCGTTGTTCGTTGTTGCTCCCATGGTCGTGCTTGTCGCGAGGAGGTCGGCGCGCCCAACAACGATGCTAGAACGTCGCCGTGACGCCGCCATCGACCGCCAGGATCTGTCCGGTGACGTAGCGAGCATCATCCGAGCAGAAGAAGAGGGCCGGCCCGGCTATGTCGTCAGGGTGAGCGGCGCGCCCAAGTGGTAACCGGCGATGCTTGAGGTAGACTTCGCGAAACCAGGACGTCTCGTGCTCGTGTCCGGCCCCATCGGGCAGCTGCGCCATGCGCGTGTCGACGAAACCGGGAGCGATCGCGTTGACGAGAATGTTGTCTTGAGCGAGGTCGCAAGCCAACGCGCGAGTGAAGTTCACCAGGCCACCCTTGGCAACCGAGTAAGCTATCGCGTCGCGACTGCCGAGTAGCCCCATGATCGACGCGATGTTCAGCACTCGACCGACTCCTCGGCCCTTACGCAAGAGCGGCAGGAACGCGAGCGACACCCGCACGGCTCCGTGCTGGTTGACCTCGACCACCTCGCGATAGCGCGCAGGAGTCAGCCGCGAAACGGGTGTCGCGTCGAGGATGGCCGCATTGTTGACGAGGATGTCACAGCGACCGAAACGCGTCTCCACCGCATGCGCTAGCTCTAGATCGCGGCGACAAAAGTCGAAGCGCGCGAAAACAAAAGGGAATTCGCGCGCAGGCGGCGATGGAAATAGAAACAGACGGGTATCCGTTCTCGGGAAGCACGCCAATGCACCCCAAAAAACGGAGACCCGATGCGCA
>JBBRMI010000286.1:0-8443 GCA_038230915.1 Polyangiales bacterium
CGTCACGACCCGTGCAGCGGATCGGACCGCGAAGAAGCTCTTCGCGTCTCCGTTGACCCAAGGTGGGAGCCCGGTGCGGGAAATCCGCTCGCCGGGTTCTGTCCGGGGGGCGGCCCGAAAGGGCCGTCCCTACCGGGTTAGCGGTTTGTTGTTCGAGACTCACGAATGCGCACGTCCACTTCGCATCCGAACGCCATCGTGCGTTTCGAACCCGAAAAATCTCCCGATCTCGCGATCTCCCTGTGAAAAAATCTCGGCAAGGGCTGCGGTCGAAATCAGGCGACCAGTTCGCCGCGGGGCCCCCGCCGGGCGGAGTGGCCTGGAGGCGATACGGCAGTTTCTGCGAGGTGGGCTGCGGCTTGGCAGCCCTTTTTCGGAGGCACTCCCGGAGGCGGGGGTTCTGCGCTATGACTCCGGCCGAACGATGGCCCTGAACGACGCGCTCCGGCAAAGGCTTGATGGAATGGTCGCGAGTGATCGCGTCGTCTTGTTCATGAAAGGCAACCGCCGCGCGCCGCAGTGCGGCTTCTCGGCGCAGGTCGTGGCCATCCTCGACGAATTGGTGCCTGAATATTCGACGCACGACGTGCTGTCGTCGGCTGATCTACGCGACGGTATCAAAGACTATTCGCAGTGGCCGACGATTCCGCAGCTGTACATCGACGGAAAATTCGTGGGCGGCTGCGACATCGTCAAAGATTTGAAGTCATCGGGCGAGCTCGAGCAGCTGCTCGGCGCCGAAGCGCCGGCATTGACCGTGGCGCCGCCGCGCGTGACCGCTAGCGCTGAAGCCATCGCGGCCTTCAAAGGCGCCATGACCGAAGGCGATCCGGATGTCTTGCATCTGCAAATCAGCGCGACCTTCGAGCACGACTTGTTCTTCGGCCCGATCGAGCGCGGCGATGTCGAGGTCGATTTGGGCGGCCTCAAGCTGTACGTGGCTCGCTCCAGCATCGCGCGCGCTCAGGGCGTGAACATCGGTTACATCGAGGGCGCGAACGCCGGCTTCAAGGTCGACAACCCGAACCAACCGGCCCAGCTCGTCGAGCTTTCGGTGCAGGATGCCAAAGCCATGCTCGACAAGGGCGAGCTCACGCTGTTCGACGTGCGGCCCGAGAGCGAAGGCGACATCGCGCGCATCGCGGTCGGAAAAACCTTGAACGAAGAGACGGCCGAGCACCTCCGCTCGCTCGATAAGGCGACGCCGATCGCCTTTTATTGTCATCACGGCATGCGCAGCCGCGGCGTCGCGCAGTCGGTCGTGCAACAAGGTTTTCGCAAGGTTTACAACTTGAAGGGTGGCATCGACGCGTGGTCCGAAGCCATCGACTCGTCCATCCCGCGGTATTGATCCATGTCTTCACACCCGACAGATTTTCAAGGCAACGTCGTCGACGCGCTGCGTGAGGCGATCGAGAGCAAGATCCCGAGCTCCAAAGCCGACGTCACCGGCGCCGGCGGTCACTTCAGCATCGAGGTTGTTTCGACCGTGTTTGCTGGCCTGGGCATGCTCGAGAGCCAGCGCCTCGTCTACAGCGCGATCGCCCACCTGATGAAGGGCGACTTGGCTCCGGTGCACGCTGTCGACAGGCTCAAGACGCGCGTCCCGTAAGACTGGCTACTCGAGGGCAAGCTGGCTCGGGTGCCGTGGAAAGCCAGTCGCGAAGCCGAGCGTGTAGCGCGCGTTGATTTCGCCGAGGGCGCAGAACGCGCTCGTACCATCCAACGTGTAACGGTAGCCGTCGATTCCGAACGGGCCGAAGTAGCGGGCGCTCGCCAACGCTCCGGCGACCGTTTCAGCGCGCTCGCGAAACGACGCAATTTCGCTCGCCTCGAGCTCCGTAGGCGTCGCCAGCCGCGCCCCACGAAACGCGCCGCGTTCACTGACCAGCTGCGTGCAGATTCGGCCGAGCTCGAAGCGCCGGTCACGCCAAATGAAGCCGTGCAGGCAGACCTCGAAGGTTGGCGTCACCAGTGGCTCGAGCAACAAGCCGTCACGTTTCAGCGACGCGTCGACCCACGTCCACTGCTTGTCGGTGATCGGGCCAATCACGCGCAGCTGCCCGCGCCCAGCAAAGCCCAGCGGACGTTTCAGCAGCCAAAGCTGCGAATAGTCAGCCACGCGCGCCAACAGTTGCTCGCGACTTTGCACGTACGTTTGCTGCGCCAGGCCGCCGCCCAGGTCGTGACCGAACAACCGATGGTTCACGCGCCGCAGTACCGCCGCCTCCGGGTGCGGCTCCGGTTCGACGCCGTGTGCACGCAACCGCGCCAACGCCATCGGCGTCGGGCACCACGCTCTTCCGATCAAGCCAGCTCGTGGCTCGGTCGGCTCCGGGTTGGTAGTGCGCGGCTCCAAAAGCACGTCACACGGCCCCAATAATGCGCGCGACCCGCCACCGTGCTCGGCCAACTGCGCCAGCAGCTTGCGCTGCGGCACGTACCCGGGGCGCGCTCGGGCTAGCTCGAGCTCGGCGTCCAAGTTGAGGATCCAAGCGTAGCGCCCGCTCATATCGGCTCGACGCGCGGCGCGGGTCGACCTTTCGGTTCCGGCACGTAAGCCGCAAGCCTTGCCAGAAATTCTTCGGACATGCCCGCGCGGCGCCGAGCATCGCCGGCGATCGGCTGGCCGTGCATGACCCACGGCGACAGCGGCGCCGGTAAATGCCGCGACCACACGTCGAAGTCACAGCCGCCGGTCCAGCGTGAAAACCAGCGTGTCGCGAAGCCGACGTGCGCGACCTCTTCGGCGCCAATGCGCTCCTGAATCTGCGCACCGAGCTCGTCGCCGGCTTGGCGAAAGCGCGCGGCAAAGTTGGGTGCATACTCGAGGTTGGCGGCTTCGAGCCCCATGCCCATCACGGCCGCGAACTCGATCTTCGACGCGCAACTCGGCACGCGCTTCCAAAACCAATCACGGATCCCAAAGTCGCCGACTTGGCTGCCGAGCGCCCGAATGTGCGCGGCATACAGACTCATGTGGCGAATCTCATCCAGACAGATCGCGAGCAAGCCGCGCCGAAATTCTGGCTCCGCATCCGGAAACGCCAAGATCGCCCAACACATCAGCTCCGCCGCCTGTAGCTCGTGGTGCAAGAACGCGTGCAAGGTGCGCGCGCGATAGAGCGGGTCTTCGAGCGCTAGCTGTTTCGGCGTCCGTTCGGTCCGCTTCGCTTGGCGTAGCTGCGGGGGCCGGCCGGGCGAGGGGAGTCGGAGTGCCGTGGCCGCTTCGCGGAACGTTCGGGGCGGGGTCGGTGGCGCGAGCTTGTGAGTTAAATCGCGGCTGAGAACGTAGCGTTCGGCCCACGCCTCGATGTCAGGCGCGCTTTGGAGCTCGAGAACGGAGGCGTCGGACAAGGCCTGCCGAGCATAGCGTGCGGACGAAACATTCCAGTCGCTGGCGGCAGGTCGACCCGCGTCGGGGTGGTGGTGTCGGCCGCTGCAGCTCCGGCTGCTGCAGATTTCCCGAAATTTCTCGGATTCACGCTGTAGATGTGGCTCGCCGGGGGGGCCGGGCAACGTGAATCGCCGTCAACTTCGCAGATTTACCGCATTTTTGCTAAGGCTACGGCCGCCGATGTCCGCGCCGCTGCCTGAGGATTCGCTCAAGATCCACGAGTTCACTCTGCCGAACGGCGAGCTTTCCAGCGTCCTTCTGCGCAGCGATGCCGAAAGCCTGTGGCTCGTCTCCGAAGATGGCGAGCTCGGGCTACCGGCGGGGGCGCTGCGTGCGGTCATGCTGCGTTACGGCGCACCGTTCGATCCCGACGCGCTGAGCGATAGCCTCGGCGTCTTGGCGCTGAGCGCGGGCGCGAGCTTGCGGCACGTGCGGCATTTGGCCGGCTACGACGTGATCGCGCGCGACTACTTGGTGTACGCCGAGCCCGGGCTCGAGCCAGTGTGTGCGATGGCGACGAACGTCGCCGGGGCGCTGCGTTACCTCGGCATCGCGGCGCGCGACGCTGCTGCTGCAACCTGAGGTAGTGGCAGCTCTAAGTAAAAAGCGCCGAAACCGAGCTGCCGTCGTGGATGTGCAGGATGGCGGTGGCGAGCTGCGGCGCCAGCGACAAGATCTCGATCTTGGATGACCGTGACGCTTCCGGAATCGGCAGCGTGTTGGTGACGAGCAGGCGCTTCAAGCGTGATGCCCGCAGCCTTTCGGCGGCTTTGCCGGACAACACCGGGTGCACGACCGCGGCGGATACCGAGCGCGCGCCGCGATCGAGCAAAAAATCCGTCGCGTTGAACAGCGTGCCGCCGGTAGCGATTTCATCGTCGACGAGCAGGCAATCTTTGCCGGCAATGTCGCCGATGACGTGGGCGGGCTTGGCGTTCTCGTCGTCGCCGAAGCGCCGCTTGTCGATCAGCGCCAGCGGCAGCTCCAGGCGCTTGGCGAATCGCCCCGCGTCCTTGGCTTCACCCACGTCGGCCGCGACGATCACGGTGTTGGAGAGGTCGTCCTTCTTCAGCCGGTCGCACAGCGCCGGCACGCCCGTCAGCTGATCAGCGGGGATCGAGAAGAAGCCTTGGATTTGCGGCGAGTGCAGATCCATCGTCAGCACGCGATCGGCCCCCGATGTGGCCAATAAATCAGCCATCAAACGCGCGGAGATCGAGATGCGCGGCTCGTCTTTCTTGTCGCTACGCGCGTACGGAAAGTAGGGAATGACCGCCGTGACCCGCTTGGCGGACGCGTGCTTGAGCGCGTCGAGGGTGATCAACAGCTCGACGATGTGCTCCGACAGCGGCGGGCAGGCCGTTTGCACGATGAACACGTCCTGCTCGCGCACGTTCTCTTCGATGCGGATCTTCAAGTTCTCATTCGAGAAGCGCTTGGTGCTGGCGCGGCCGAGCGGGATGCCAATCTGATCGCAGATTTCTTGCGCCAGGCCTGGGTGTGAGCTGCCGGAGAACACCTTGAGGCTGTCGGACGTGGTGGGCATGCGCGGGCCAAAACCTATCACGACCGGCGCGAGACCGAGCTAGCGGAACGGATTGAATCGATAGTTCGTTGCGACGCGCTCGTGAGTATCGAAATACGCGCGTACCAGGCCCGCGGGATCGGTGGCGATCGCGCCGATCGGGCTCTTGTCATCGTGGTCGTTCCAGGCCCAAGCTGCGTGCGCGGCGTCGCGTCGGCACCACAAGACGCCGTCACCGCAGCCGCCCGAGGCGTTGCCCCCGAAGGCGCCGTAGCGCGCAAAAAGCCGGGGATTGTTGCGCTTCTGCCATAGCCCGCCCGGCTCGAGCATGTCGTGAAGTCGGTACAGGACGCTCGGGTCGCTTGGCCCCGACGGCATCTCGGCCTCGGTCAACGACGGATAATAAACGACGCCTTGCGAGCGAATCGAATAGTACGGCCAGGCTTTGATGGCGTGGGTCTCGGCCTGCGACGCGGTCACCGGATGCAGCTCGCCCGCGAACATTCGTTCGCTCAGCGTGCCGTCCACGTCTTCTTGGCCGGACGTCCAACGGCTACTTGCCGGCACGTAAGAATAAAAATCGGCGTGGACCACCGTGACGGCAGCGCGCAGCGCACCCCAGCGCGAGCCGTCGCGCGCGACCGCCAGCAGCACCCCCTCTGAGTCATTTTCATGCTCGGTTTCGAGGAAGCTGCTGGACCAGTCGCGTGGGTGAAAGAACTGATAGGTGATGAACCAGTGGCTCGCCGTTTCGACGACCGAGTAGTAGGCGTGGGCGGCGAGCGGGTAACGCGGATCACCGGCGTTGTCCCAGTTGTTGCGCGCGTCGTCGTCACCATCGAAGTCGACGCTCGTGATGTAGTCCGCGGCACCGCCCAGCGAGTGGCGGCCACGGCTGTGTACCTCTTGCTCGTGGATTGGCGCATAGCGCAGAGCGAGCGTGGCGCGAAATGTGACGTCACGCGCGTTCTCCGCGTGGGCCGAGCCCGCGACAGCGCTCAGCGTCAGAGCGAGTATCGCCCCGAAACACGTGAACTTCTGCGACAGCCGGCTCATGTCGTCAGTGATCTCGACAAACGCCCACGATACCAGACTGATAAGTCATCGGAATGGTTCGTGTGTCTGCGACATGTCGGCGCATGTGAGTGAGGCGTTGCTTTGCGCGCTGAGGAGCGTAGGTTCTGTGTTCGCTCTTACTCTTGGGCTCGGGGGATTGCTTGGGCTGCGCATTAGCTTGAGTCGTTTCCCAACACGTTCAACGAGTCTCGAAAGAGAGAGGGTGAGTGAGATGGTCAACCGAAAGAAGGCATTCAAGCGTCGAGACGCCACGGGCCACTTGGACGCCGAATACGAGCGGAAGCTGCGTTCCTCGTCGCCACCCCCGCGCGGCGATGATCACGCGTTCCTGACCGGGTTCTACACTCGCGAACCACTGGCCGAGGGCTTCGGCGAAGCGTTCCTCCAATCTGCCACGTCGGGCGAGGAGAGCGAATCGGAGCGCCACGAGCGCGTGCTGCCCGAGGAAGACGGCGGGCCGTTCGTGCGCACCCGCGCCAGCCAGGAATTCGCCTACGATTTCGACGAGTCGAACATCGCCGAAGCCACGCGCGAGCCGCTGCCAAAGACTTCGCTCGCCGATCCTTAGCGGGCTCGTTGCGGTGTCCCGGGGGGCGGGCGCAAGGGAGAGCGCGCTGGTGTCTCAGTGGGGCGTGATGTCGCGGAGCGTCGCCGGCTAGTGGCGGGCGCGCACGGCAACTCGTAGCGATTGCGTATGGGCACGCTGATTGCAGTGGCCCACGCGCTTGTTAAAAAAGACTTTCATGCGCAGATCCCTCGGGCGGGGGACTCGCGTCGCAACGTTAATCCTAGTCGCCGCGTCCGCCCGCGAGGCGCAGGCACAAACAACCCCTCCCACGACGCCTAGCGCGATTGATACCTCGCTCGGTCCGATCACCGGCGGCACGCGCTACCTTGGGTTGAGTGGCGCGTTCGTCGCCATCGCCGAAGGCAACGAGGGTATTGCGATCAACCCCGCGTCGGATGCCGTGCGGCTCGGCTATTCCTGGGACGTATGGGATTATGGCTTTGGTGTCGATGTGTCCGTGGGCGCTTGGCTCCCCAAAAACGATATCTACAACCAACCAAAGAACAGCAGCACCACGAAGAGCTCGGCGTTTTTTGGCTCGTTGGGCGCGAATGTTTACTATGAGTACGCGGGCCTGGGCGTAGCCGCAGAGGCACAAACCAACGCCGCTACCGCGCAAGATCAGTCGCAAGGTCTGGCTCCCAGCCAGTTGACGGCCAACTACGGCATGGTGCACGCAAGCCTCGCTTACGGCTTCAACGCGGGGCAGGTCGTGCTCGGCGCCGGACCAAGGTTGATTGGTATGCACCTCGGCGGTGGATCCTCCCTATTCAGCACGGCCGGTGTCGGCTACGAGGCCGGCGTCATTTTCAAGCCGACCAACACGCAGTATCGACTCGCCGCCACAACCAAGTCTCCCGTGACGGCGAGCGTGCCCGGGGCGGACCCAGCGCAACCGACCAGACTGCACGTGCCGTGGGAGGTCGGGCTCGGATTGGCGTATCAGTTCGGCGTTCGACCGCTCAATCCTCGCTTGATTACCGTGGATGACGTCGCACGCCAGAACACCGGTGGCCGCGAGCCTTCGAAAGCCGAGCGGCATGCCGCCGAGCAGGAGCTGTTGGACCGCTATCAGCGTCGCGAGCGTTTCTATCTCTTACTGACGACTGAAATTGCCTTGGTCGAGGGTAGCGGCGCTCACGTCGGTCTCAATTCGACCGATGCCGGCACCGCCTCCACCCACCCTTTGGTCTCGCCCCGGCTTGGCCTCGAGAGCGAGGTCATTCCACACCACCTCAAGCTTCGGGCCGGCAGCTACTACGAGTCGGCGCGTGTCGCACGTACCAACGGGCGCATCCACGGCACCGGCGGTTTGGACGTCAGGCTGTTCGAATGGAGCGCTTTCGGCTTACTAGAGCCATTCGACTTTTGGCAGCTTTCGTTAGGCGCGGATGCCGCGCGCTCGTACTTGAACACCGCCTTCAGCATCGGCTTTTGGCATTAGCTCCATGCAAAAATTGGCAATTTGCTCGGTTTGCCTGGCGCTGTCGGGATGTGGTGGCGGTGCTCCGCCGCCTGAGCATCCACCCAAGATCGAGGCGGTGCGACCGACGGTCGAGAAGTCACCGCCCTCGCCTTCGTCCAAGCCCTGACGAGTTAGGGCTTGTCCCTGAATTCGCTTTGCTCTCCCGTGCCCGTGCCCGTGCCCGACGGTCCTTAGGACGGCTTGTGTAGGGTAGGCCTTGCCTGCGCGCGCAGCTGCGCGCGGCGCCCTGGGTTGAGAAATCCGGGCATGGCCCTTCGCGGTCTTGTGCCCGGCATCATCGAGCAGCTTGAGTCGGAGACAGACATCCAAGAGCGCCGCCGACTGCGTTGCCGAGCCCCTGGCCGTCAGGTAGTACCGTCGCTTGTCGAGCTTGGAGTGCTTGCCCGCGCC
>JBBRMI010000287.1:0-8357 GCA_038230915.1 Polyangiales bacterium
AGCGCCTCCCGCGCCTCAGATTCCGTCCAACGCTTCGCTCGCGCCTTCCCCGGCTTCTCGCTTTGATCTGACATCGCTCCTCGCCGCCAATCTAGGCGGCGGGGGAGGCGTCAGGCGTACGCCGTTCGGGGATGGGTTACGGTGCAGTTGGGCCGCTACCGCCTGGTGGGCTTGCCGTCGCCGGTCGTCCAGTCGAGTCGCAGCTCGCCACCAGCAGATCGCGACCGCGCCCGCCCTGCGCATCCGCGGCCACGGCCTATTTCTCTTGCGCCGGCCCTTCCAAAGAGCACGCCTGGCGAACGCGGCTGACGGCCGGCGACGTCGGATGGCGTCGCAGGAAGCGAGCAGCGGTCGCACGCGCCTCAGGGCCACGCCCGGTCTGACACAGCGCGAATACCCGGGCGGCTTCTGCCTCGGCCCTGAGCGTGCCGTTGGGGAACCGCTGATCGTAGTCGCGCAGCGTCGCGAGGGCCTGCGCCCCACGACCGGCGCCGAGCTGCCGCTGCGCCTCACCCAGCAGCCGTGCTTCGTCGAGCAGCGCATCGGACGGCGATGATGACGAAGGAGCCGGCAAACCTTGCGCCGCCCGCGGCGCCAAGCGCGGCGCGGCGGCGGGCTCCGTTGGGGGACTGGTAACCTGCACGCCAGGGGGTGCCTCCGACTCTTGCGGCGGCGCGAGCGCGAGACCGACCGCGGCGGCTGGCGCGTCGCGGCGGCTGGCTTGCCCCGCGTGCAGAGGCTCCCGCGAGCCAACCGAGCTCACCCAGTAAAAGCCTCCCATTCCGCCGGCGGCCAAGACCAGCATCCCCACCACGACCTTGCCCGTAAGGCCGACGCCCGACGCGGCGCTGGCGGAGGCGGTGGCGCTACCCACGCTCACCACGGCGCCACCCGCGGCAATCCTGGTCAGCAAGGAACGATGAACGCGCGACAGCTGTTCCGGCGACGGGTCGCGCGCGGTCCGGCCCGCGCGCAACAAACTCTCGGTCCGCGGTGAAAGTGGGCTCATGAGGTTGCCTCCGCGTCGCCCAGCACTTGTTTCAGCTTCGCCTCCATGGCTCGGCGCGCCAGACGCAACCGGGTGTAGGCGGTATTGACGTTGACGTTCAAAACCCTGGCCACCTCGACGACGGGCATCTGCTCCAACTCGACCATGACCAGGATATTCCTCTTGTCCTCTTCTAGCTCTGAAAGCACCCATTCAATCAGGTCCGCCGCTCGCTGTTGAACCAAGTCGTCGAACGGGTCCTGGCTCGTCGACTGGCTCAAGCCCTCGAGCAGGCTCTGCGTTGCCGGCGTGTAGCGCCGCTCTCGCAGCGCGCGCTGCTCTCGGTGCCGCGAGGCCACGCGCAGAATGATGCCGAAGATCCAAGTTCGCAGGCTCGAACGAGCCTCGAACTCAGGCAGGCGGCGGTGGACGACCAAGAAAACGTCCTGGACAGCGTCTTCAATCATTTCGTTCGGAATCCCCAGCCGCCGGAGATTGCGCCAGACGAAGCTCGCATACTCGGCGTAGATGTCCGCAACGGCTGGCACGCCAGCAGCCGGTAATGGCTCATGATCGAGCTGGCTTGGTTGTGACAACCTTACGTCCTGAAATGGCGATCGATCCGGATTACCAAAGTTAGTACGAGCAGACCTTTGATCCGTCCCGCGCTGGCCGAATCTTCTTCGAACCCGGCGTCCGTCGGCGCCTAGCCAGCGGGCCAGGTCCCAGCAAAGTCCTGAAGCTACGGGAGTTTATCGGGGAATTAGGCCCGGCCGGTCGGGCTCAGCGGCAGGTGCGCCGAGCCAGGTAGATGTCGCTGTTTCCTGCCCGTGCGGAGGCGAAGAACAGCTGCGAGCCGTCCGCGGTGATCGACGGATCGCCGTCGAGCGTCGGGCCGTTGAGCTCGTCGACCGGAACCGGCGTGCCAAACTGCGAGCTTGGGCCGGCGCGGGCCGCCATCCAAATGTCGAGGCCGTTGCTCGTCGTCGAGACGTAGAGCGAAAGGCCGTCGGGCGACAAGCTGGGGTAACCGAAGGCGAGGTCAGCCGACGACGAGAGCATGGGCACGGTGGCTCCGGCGCCGAACGCCGCGTCGCGCGACGCGCGAGTCGCGACCATCACGGTGCCGAGCAGGGTGGGAACCTCTATCCGATTGTAATAGAGCGTCAAGCCGTCGGCGCTGATGGTAGGCCCGACCGCGCCGGTCGGACAGAGCGCGTCGAGGCGCGTCGCCGGCCCCCACGGCTCCGACGTGGTCACACGCGCGGCTCGATAGATGCAAAAGCCATCCTGGCGGTCGCTGGTGAAGAAGACCTCGAGCTCATCCAGCGTCGTAGATGGATCCGCTTCGGTCGCGCCGGTATTGAGCTCGCTGATTGGCGTGGGCGGGCTGAATGTCTGATTCGGGTCGGGGCGGCGGGCAACGAAAAGCTCGTGATCCGCATCGTAGTAATAGGTGAGCCCGTTCGGGGTGATGTAGCCGCCGCAGTCGGTTCCTGGGGTGTTGAGCTCGCTGACGGGCGTGGGCGTTTGCCACGCGGTGCAGCCCGCCATACCGCCGCTTGGGTGGCCGGGGCCTGCGGCACCGCGTGCTTGATCGAAGCCGATATTCACGTCGTCTGGACCGAACCGACACGAGCAGGCGAAGACGCCCAATAAGAGTCGGGTCGAGCCACGAAGCGCACGACCCAGCGCTGACGAGGAGCCCTCAAAATGCAAGTTGCAGTCCTCCTATGAGAGATCCGCTGACGCTTGGAATGGCATACACCAGACGCGAATGATTGATGACGAAGCGCGGATGAAACGGTCTCACGAGCGCGCTCACGGCTAGCACCAGCGAGACTTTCGAAAAGAGCCGGGTCTCGGATTTGATAGTCGCGACGGGTGAGACCAGCACCGCGGCTCCGCGGCCTGGGTTCGACACGCTCAAGGCTCGCGCTGCCAGGCGCTCGAGCTCGGCGCCCAGGCATCCCTCGAAAATGCTCGGCGACTCGGCGATGACCGCAAAACAGCCAAGGCCTGTCGCCGACGAGCGATCCAGCCGAGCACCCGGGTTGCCCACGCCGAGTCGAAAGGTTTGCGGGGGCGCATAGCCAAACAGTAGCAGCGTCTCCCAGTGGCCTCGCCGGGCCCCGATCCCGAGCCCCAGGTCAAGAGCAGGGTGCGGGAGCGACCCGAAAATCCCCCCGCCCCAAGCCAACGCGAACGCCACGATGCGTGATTGGGGAGGCGGAAATCGAAGAAGCCGCTTCGGCGGCTCTGTCGGTGGCTGCGGCACGGCGTCAGGGGCCATGGCCAAGGCGATCACGACCGCGCTCGCCAAGGCCATCGCCTGACACGATGCCCCTGCCAAGTGACGACTACCGGCAGCCGAGCCGCTCACCGCGACCTCGGCCCGAAAGTGCCCTGGTCCGAGCGACTGCACCTCGACCCTAACCCGGATGGGTTGGAACGCTTTGCCGGGCGCGCGCTCGCCCAAGAGCTTTTCGATCGACTGCTCGACCTCAACGGAGTCGGGACAACCCGAAGGTGCGCTCCACGTCAAGGTCAAGCCAGGAACTTTCGCGAACGCGTCCACTGGCGCGGCGAGAATCGAGAAGAACACACTGGCCGTGAGCCAGCCGAGCCACGCCTTGAGGCGCACGCAACGACGCGGCTGCCGGCGGAGCGGCGTTGTGGGGTTGTAGGCCATGCCCGCGGTCGCCACCTCGGCAACGACTACACGATCCTAGGACGCACGCCCACGGTAGTCGGGTCGAAGCGAGGCGCATTTTCGTGGCCGGTTGAGGAATTTTCAGAAAGCGGGCTCCGACAGAGACGGTTGTGGGAGCTCTCCGTACTCATTTCAGCAGTCATCCCATCGCCCACCCTGGAGGTTTTGCCCTTGCCCATGCGAAGGCTGGGTCCGAGCACTGCACTCGCGGTGTGGTTCGGGTCATCACTGCTGTATTGTAACGCGAGTGACGTGCTGCCCAGCGCGCCGTCGACCCCACTCGCCGGGGCGAGCGGCGCGAGCGGCGGGACGAAGAGCGACGAAGAACTAGTCGGCGGCAGCGCGGTCGGCCACACGGCAGGCGCGCCGGGCGAGGCCGCGGGCGCTCCCCTCGCCTCAGGTGGCATGGCTGGCTCCGTGGGCGTCGGCGGTGGCACAGGCGGGGCAGGCGCTGGTGCGCCTGAGCCGGTTGCGCAGCAGCCGGTGAAAGCATCCTGCACGGACGGCAAACATCCAGTCTGTCTCGATTTCGAGGGCGGTCAGGTGCCACCTGGTTGGCAGACGCCCATGACGCACGAGCTGCAGGTCGAACGAGGGCACGCCGCCCACGGTGAGTACGCCATGCACGTCTCGAATCTGCACTCCAAACCTTCGGCGCTGATCACGACGGGGGAGCTGAACGGCATCAAGGACGTGATGTGGGGCCGCTACTACCACTACGTGAGCCCTGCTGCCGCCTGGGGACATGGGGCGATGGTCTGGGTCGGGGACGCCGGCTCGCCAACGAACTTCTACGAGGTTGGCTTCGAGTCGAATGCTTATCTGGGGATGTGGATTCAAGGCGACCACTGGCTCGAGAAGTACATGCGCAGCACTGTCACGGTCCCGGGCAACAAGTGGGTGTGCGTCGAATTCTTGTTCGATGGCGCGGCGCCCAGTGTCGGCCGCTATTGGGTGGATGGCAGCGAGATCATCTTCGACTCCAAGCGTGTTGCAGGCACCGATCCGATTCAGAACTATCGAGGACCGGCCGCGGTTCTCAAGGCAGAGCAGTTTACGATCTTCAAGATTGGCATCGAGTTTTATCACGGTTCATCGACCGTCTCGTGCCCCGACTACCCCCCGTTTCTCTGCCCCACGTACAACAACGACGACGCCCCCAGCATGACGGACATCTGGATCGACGACGTCGCGCTCGACACCACTCGCGTCGGGTGCCTGTAGGGCTCGGCAGAAGCGGAGCAAGACATGTTCGACTATCATTTGCCGTGTCGTAAAGCGCTGTGGGGGCTGAGTCTGCTAGGGGCAGCCTGTACGGGAACCGTCGGCGGGTCTGCGGGTGATCCAGCGCAACCTGGCTCGACCGAAGCGTCCGGCGGCTCTTCCCCCAGCGCTGAAGCCGCCCCGGGCGAGCGCGTGACGAACGTCGCCGACATCGCGGTGCAGTGCCAGGCGACCGGAGGCCCCTCGGTCACCTTCACGCCGCTCCGGCGCTTGAACCAACTCGAGTATCAAGACAGCGTTTTTGACCTGTTGGGAGTCGAGGTCGACACCGCCAGATTCGTGCCTGACTCGCGCGTGGGAACGTTTTCTTCGAACGTGGAAGTGGTGGTTTCGGATCTGCAGGCCGATCAGTACCGACTCGCGGCGGAAGCAGCGGCGGCCAAGGCGACCGCCAATCTCGGAAGCATCGTGCCTTGCGCTCCGTCGGGTGGCGAGGCCTGCGCCTCGACGTTCATCGGCGACTTGGGGCTCAAGGCCTTCCGACGTCCGCTCACACCCGCGGAGCAAGCGAGCTACCTCGACGTCTACCGCACTGGCGGTGTCAGGGGAGGTTTCGCTGGCGGCGTCGGCCTGGTGATCAGGGCCATGCTGCAGTCGCCGTACTTCCTGTACCAGGTCGAAAGAACCCCGCTGGGCCATAAGGCAGCGACCGCCCTCGGGCCCTACGAAATCGCGTCGCGACTCGCCTACCTGCTCTGGGCGTCGACGCCCGACGCTGCGTTACTCGCGGCTGCGGCCAGTGGAGCGCTTTCGACGCCCGACCAGCTGCGCGCCCAGGCGATACGCCTGCTGGCCGATCCGCGTGGCAAAAAAACGCTGGGGCAGTTCCAGCTCGAGTGGTTACAGCTCGACGGCGTCGCCCACCTGGAAAAGGACAGGCAGATGTTCCCGAGCTTCGACGCTGCGCTCAAGCAGGCCATGAAGACCGAGGTCGCGGACTTTTTCGCCAGCGTCTTGGAGCGCCCCGAGGGCAGCTATCGAGACCTGCTCACGGCGCCCTATGCACTGGTGACCGGTCCCCTGCTTCAGCTCTATGGAGCGAGCTCGCCGGGCCCTGCGGCAGCGCCCACGCGCCTCGACTTTGCTGCTGGCGAGCGCAGCGGGATTCTCACCCAGCCGCTGTTTTTAGCGACGCACGCGCATCAGAACCAAGGTTCTCCCGTCAAGCGTGGCGTCGTGATTCGGCAGGCCATTCTTTGCCAGGACCTACCGCCGCCACCTGCCAACGTGAACAATGCTCCGCCAGCGCTGAGCCCCGACCTGACTACGCGTCAGCGCTTCGCCGCGCATAGCCAAGACCCCAGCTGCGCCGGCTGCCACGCGCTGATCGACGGCATCGGCTTCGGCTTCGAGCGCTATGACGCCGTGGGCGGCTACCGCGCGGTGGAGAATGGTCGGGCGATTGACCAGACTGGAAACCTGGTCGCCGCCACGCCCGACGTCGAGGGGCCGTTCGAGGGGCCGCAAGGCTTGGGACAGAAACTGGCGGCGAGCGAGCTCGTACGGAGCTGCTTCGTGACGCAATGGTTTCGCTACGCTTACAAGCGGCAGCCCCAGGCCAGCGACGCCTGCACGGCCAGCAGCATGTTGGCGAGCTTCACCTCGTCGGGACAGAACCTGCGAGAGCTCGTGCTATCGGCCGTCGCCACCGACGCCTTCCGCTATGGAGCCGCTGAGCCGTGAGCCCGCGCCACCCACGAAAGGCTGGTCTTCGATCATGAAACACACGACGTTTCGTCCCTTCTCTCGCCGGAGCTGTCTCAGATTGACCGCCGCCGCGCTGGCCCCCTTCATCCCGCTGGGGGCACTACGCGCTGCCCCGATCAACACTCGCCTCAAGCGGTTGGTCTTGCTGTTCTCGCCCAACGGCACCATCTACGAAAATTGGAAGCCCAGCGGGGGCGAAACCGACTTTCGACTCTCGCCGATCTTGGCGCCACTCGAGCCGTTGCGGAGCAAGCTCGTGATCATCGATGGTCTGCAGAAGAAGGATCAGGGGGGCGACCACCACCAGACTGGCATGGCTAAGACCTGGACCGGCGCGCTTTTGGTGGGCAACGACTTTGGGACCGGAGCGAGCAACAAGGCGATGCCCGATGGGCTATCCATCGATCAAGCCGTGGCGGCAAACATCGCCACCAAGGGCCAGACTTCCCTGGCTTATAAGTCGCTCGAGCTCGGGGTGCAGACCAATACCGAGCCAAGCCTGGGGCCAGCCTGGCAACGCATGATCTACTCGGGGCCAGGTCAGCAGCGGCCCCCACAGAACGACCCCTACGCACTGTTCGACTCGCTCTTCAAGGGTCCCGCGGCTCAGGGCCAGGCCGAGCTGGACCAGATCCGCGCGGAGAACAAGAGCGTCATCGATCGGATCAATGGCGATCTGAAAACGCTGTCGAACGCGATGGGCACGACCGATCGACTGAAGCTCGAGGCGCACTTGACCGCCATCCGAGCCATCGAACAGCGGCTGTCTAGCGTGGCGCCAACCTGTGACGCTACCCAGGTGCGCTCTGCCATCGACAACAAGCTGGATATCGACGCCAACGACAACTTCCCAGCGCTCGTCAAGCTCACCTCGGACATCCTCGTCTTGGCGTTGAAGTGCGACCTCACTCGAGTCGCTTCTATCCAATGGTCGGTCTCGGTCGGAAACGTCGTCCACAGGTGGGCCGGACCCCTGCCGTCTTCTGGAACCAGTCCGGATCGCGATAGTGGCCAGCCCGTCGGTCACCACGAGTCGTCGCACAACGACGGCAATGCCGACCACATCGCTTACCTGACACGCGTCAACACCTGGTACGCCGAGCAGGTCGCGTACCTACTCACCCAGCTCGACAGCGTGCAGGAGGACGGCGCCACATTGCTCGACAATTGCCTGGTCGCCTATGGCAACGAGCTGTCGCGCGGCGGTGCGCACAGCATCGATCACATGCCGTTCGTGCTCGCCGGCAGCGCCGCCGGAGCCATCAAGCCCGGACGCTTTCTGACCTTCAACGGGCAGCTCCATAACCGTCTGCTGGCCTCGATCGGCCAGGCCATGGACCTCGAGATCACGAAGTTCGGCAGCGACGACGACGGCAGCGGCCCGTTGCCGGGGCTCGCGTAGACCTCAGGTTGGCTGTTTCGCGGCACTCATCGTAGGAGCAACGTTGCGCTGCGCGCCGCCACCGGCCGGTGCTCGGCCGCGCCCCCAAGCGCCACAGCGAGAGCTTGCCACGAACGCGGCCCGACCCAGCCTTGATTGGTGATCGGGCCGGGTTGGGGAGCGGGATCGGCTGATCGGCAGCGGGATCGGGGTCGGTCGGGGCAGCGGTTTCGGGTCAGCACAAATTCGCAGTCGGCAGCGGTTTCGGTGACGGCAGCAGGTTC
>JBBRMI010000288.1:0-8265 GCA_038230915.1 Polyangiales bacterium
CGACGCCAAGGTCGATTTTGCGAATGCCGGCGAGCTCAGCGAAAAGCTAGCCGCCAGCCCGCAAGTGCGATCGTGCCTCGCGACGCAATGGTTCCGTTTCGCACTGGCTCGAGACCCGCACCCGGGTGACGAGTGCTCGTTGTTGGCCGTCGATAAGGTGCTGGCGGCCGGCGACGGCGACATGCGCCAAGCGCTCTTGACTTTGGTGTCGAGTGACGCCTTCCGGATTCGAAAGGGACAATAACGTGAACCGGCTATCTCGACGTTCGATGTTGCGGCTCGCCGCCGGTGGCACGGCCGCCAGCCTGTTGCCGTTCTTGCCAGTCGGCGCGCGCGCCCAGGGCAGCGCGTCACCTAAACGCCTACTCGTCGTGTTCAGCCCGATGGGCTACCTGGAGTCTGGATTTTTTCCGACTGGCTCGATCAGCGACTTCCAGCTCGGCGAAACGATGACTGCGCTCGAGCCTTACAAGAAGCAGCTGATCTACCTCGATGGCATGACCAACTATGGGGCGCAGTACTTCTTCCCCGACGACGACAACGAGCATGGCTCGGGCATGGCAATGTGCTTCACCGGCAGCAAGAAGCAGAACTACTCCACTGGCCCGTCTTTCGAGCAAGTCATCGCCGACAAACTTTACGCCGATAGCCCCACGTCCTTCAGATCGATTGGGTTGGGCGTCAACGCTTCGGACCCGAGTCCCCACAGCGCGTGCTTCTTCAAGGCTTCGCAGCAGCCGGTCACGGCTCAGAATAGCCCGAGCGCGGCGTTCGACTCCCTGTTCAAGAGCCTTCAGGCCGGAACTGGTCCAGACCCGCAGGCGCTGGCCCGCGTGCGAGCCCAGAAGCAGAGCGTCATCGATCTCGTGCGCGGGGAGCTGAATTCGGTTTGCGGCCGGATTGGCGCTCAGGAGAAAGACAAGTGTGACGCGCACCTGGCCGCGCTACGCCAACTGGAGACGCGCATCTCGAATAGCGGCGGGATGGTCACGCAGTGTACCAAGCCCACGGCTCCGAGTGGCGGCGATCTGGTAAAGAACATCGACAGCCAGATGGACCTCGTGTCAGCGGCTTTTACCTGCGACTTGACGCGGGTCGCGACGCTCCAGCTCGGAGGCTGCGACGGCGGGCTCGACATGATTCCTGGCCTCAATCACCACGACACGACGCATGCCACGGGCGACACGAACCTCGCTCCGGACGTCGTAGCCAACCACAAGAAGATCGATCGCTGGTTCGCTGACCGCTGGGCGTACCTGCTGGGCAAGCTGAGCGCTGTGCAAGAAGCCGACGGTTCGCTGCTCGACAATACCTTGATCGTTTTCGGTTCTGACACCACGACCGGCACCGGTACGCCTGGCATTGGTGCTCATC
The DNA here is from genome assembly GCA_038230915.1 of Polyangiales bacterium. Classification (GTDB taxonomy): domain Bacteria; phylum Myxococcota_A; class Polyangia; order Polyangiales; family Polyangiaceae; genus PMG-095. The sequence goes on from JBBRMI010000288.1 coordinate 1,375, forward strand.
AACTCGCACGGTCTCCGTATTGGCTTGCCGGCGGCAAGAACTTCGCATTCCCGACCGGGCGCTACTTGAAGTTCGCCCACCCGGCCGACGACAGTAGCGAGGCAAAAGCTGCCCAGTGGGCGGTCAACAGTCGCCTCTTCGTGTCGGTGCTGCAGAAATTCGGCATCCAGCAGGACAAGTTCGGCAACATGGATCCGGGCAGCGGCGTGTTGCCACTGCTCTGAGACAATCGACTTGCGCCCGAGCGCAGCGCCGGTCGACTTATCGCTTGGCCAGGAACTGATAACTGCCTGAACCGACGCTGAAGACTTGCCGACCAGGCTCCGAGCGGACGAAGGTGGCGCCCTCGGCCGTGACGTCGGCTGGGTTAGCGGCAGGTACGAATACGGTCGCTGTGCTGTTGACCGGAATCTCGATCGACAAGGTGAGGCTTTGGCCGTCGAGCTTCCAGTCGCTGTGGACTTTACCGCGCAGGGTTCGGATGCTGCCACTGGCGGACGTCAAGTCGCCCACCACCTCTGGCTTGATGATGACGTTGGCGAAGCCGGGCGCCTCGGGATCTGGATTGATGCCGGCTAGCCCCCGGAAAAACCAAGCGGAGATGTCTCCCAAGAAGATGTGATCGTGAGAGCCGTCGTCGTTCCACGTCTCCCACAACGTCGTGGCACCCTGGTTGATCCAACGACCCCAGCTCGGGAAATCCGTCTTGGTGGCTATCTTGAAAAAGAGCTCGGCTTGGCCGCCTTCGGTCAACACCCAGGGCAGCGCCTTGGTGCCGAGGCATCCGGTGTCCAGATGGTCTTTGTGGGCACCAATATTGGCGACGAGTCGAGCCAGCACGCGCGGCTTGTCCGTATCATCGAGCAAGCCTTGGTAGAGCGCGGTGGCGAGCGCGGTTTGGCTATCGCCGGCCACTTGAGCCGTGCCAGCGTCGAAGAACTTGGTGATGAAGCGGTGCTTCACGTCGTCGGCTACGGCTAGGTATTTTTTGTTATCGGCGTCGTTGCCCAACAGCTTGGCGGTTGCCGCGGTGATGCGGGCCGCCGTGGCGTGGTAACCCGCGTGGGTGACGGCCTCGGGTGTAGTCGCCCCGGGCATGACGCAGTCGCCCAGCCAGCCTGGCGGGTTTTTGGCCATGTAGTCGAACGTCCCCAGGTAGTCGACGTAGCGCTTGAAGTGCTGGTAACCGTTCGTCAGAATCTGGGTATCACCGCTGTACTCATAGAGGTACCACGGCACGAGCAATAGCGCGCTACCCCAGGCCGGGCCGCTGTAGTCGGTGTAGCCCCAGCCTGGCGAAGGCACGATGCCCGGTAGCTCCCCCGAAGGGCGCTGCTCGTCTTCGATGTCGCGCACCCACTTGGTGTAAGCGGCGCCGTTTTGAAAATTCAACATCGCCAGCTCGCCAGCCATGTGCGCGTCGCCCATCCAGCCGTTCTTCTCGCGGTGCGGGCAGTCGGTCGGAATGCTCTGAAAATTCGCCTTGTACGACCACTGGGTCGCGCTCTGGATTTTGTTCAGCAGCTCGTTCGAGCTCGAGAACTCACCGCTGGTCTCGAAGGCGGTGTGCACGACCTCGGCCTCGAGGTTGTCTTTGGTCGGAGCACCCGGGAAACCGCTGACTTCCACATACTGAAAGCCATGGATGGCGAAACGCGGCTGCCAGACCTCCGCCCCTCCGCCGCGCAGCACGTAGCTATCGGTCTGGTAAGGCCCTTGGTAGAAGTTGAAGCCGCCGACGCCGCTGATGTTGCTCTGATCGATGCGCCCGTTGGCACCGAGTTTTTCCGCGTAGCGTAGCGTGATCTTCGTGCCTGCCGGACCGCTGACACTGAGCTTGGCGAAGCCGGCGGTGTTCTGTCCGAAGTCGAACAAGAAAACACCCGCGCCTTGTGCCGTGACGCTTTTGGCGGTCAATGCTTGCATCACCTTTTGCGGTGGAAACATCTGCGCGCTGAGCACGCCTCCGGGACCTTGCACGACCAAGGCCGGCGACCAGCTCGCATCCTCGACGTACTCCGGCGTCGTCCAGCCGATTTTCTCGAGCCGACCGTCGTCGCTTTGCCCGTTGCGGATACCGTCGAATACGATCGCGCCCGTCGAGCGGCGCCAGCTGGCGTCGCTCGCAATCGTGTCATGCGTGCCGTCGGTGTAGTCAATCTCTAGCTGCACCAAAGCGCGCGGGGTCTGACGCCAAGGCGCGGTATCGAAGTCCCAAACATCCTTGGCGTTAACGTTGAGCCAGCCGTTTCCGAGCAGTACGCCGACGGCGTTGGGTCCCTGCACCAACGATGCCGTGATGTCATGAGTCGCATAGATGACGCGACGATCGAATCGTGTGTAGCCGGGGTCGAGCACATGGTCACCGACCTTGTTGCCGTTCAGCTCCAACTCGGCGTAGCCGACGCCAGCGATGTGCGCGCGCGCTCTGGCGATCGGTTTGGTGAGGGTGAACGTCTTTCGGAGGTAGGGCGCGGGAGCCGAAGGCGTGACGAGCTCAGTGCTGCCGGCGATCCATTTACCCTGCCAATCCGCCGGGTTGAGAAGCCCCATCTCCCAGCTCGCGGCCTCGCTCCATGCGGTGGCATGGTCTTGAGCGTCCCACACCCGCACCTTCCAGGTGACGCGTTGTCCCGAGGTGAGAGGCGAGCCCGCGTAAGCGACGTGCGCTTGCTGATTGGACGTGACCTTGCCGCTGTCCCAGAGCGGGGCGTCATTGGAAGTAGCGACGATTTGGTAAGCAGTCTGCTTTTGTCCACGCTCGGCCGAGCTGAGCGCCCACGACAGGCGTGGCGCTGGGACATCGACGGCCGCGGGATTGGTCAGGTACTCGCAGATAAGGCTGCCGACGGTTATCGAGCTTCCGCCAACGACTGGGGCGCTTCCGGCGTTGCCTCCCAGCGTGGAGATGCCGCCGCTGCCGACGTTCCCACCGCCGCCCGCGGCGGCCACAGAACCGCCCGCGCCGTTCGCACCTGGAGCGTTGCCCTGCGGTTGCCCTGGCGAGCTTCCACGCTCGGAACAGCCCGGACTCGTAAGGAAGCACGTGAAAAGAACAGCTTGCTGGAGGCGGCGCACGCGCCGTATGTCCCCCCAACACGCGCAGACGGTTCAGGGTGCTCGCCTTCGTCTGACCATTCGTGAGCTTAGCGGTCTGGCTGCGAACGTTATCCAGCTCCTCGGCGCTCAGCTGGTCGGAAAGCCTTGTCGGGTCTTCACCTCCGACCTTCGCGTTGGCGCCGCTTCGCCTATCGGGCCGCTCAGTGCGACGAGCCTACCAGTGCGTCGAAGCCCCTGAGATTCCGAAACGACGTGACGGAACGTACGTTGTTGCCCGTTTCCTCCGCGGAGCTGGCGACCATGCCCAGGTACACTTTCGGTCCGATATCAGTCGCGAAGGATGCACGCGAAGTTGGGATCCAGTTGTTGCCGTCTTCGCTCGCAAAGGCGAACAGGGTCCTCCCAACCCTGATCAACCGCACCCAAATATTCGGCAACGTCCGCCCAAAGATGGCGTCGTTCCGGTTGAGCCAGGCGTATTCGAAGCCGCCGGTCCCCAACGCGCCGCCCGTTTTGGAGCGATTGTCGAACACGAAGCAGTCCGGAAAGTCCAGCTTGGGTTGGACCGCGATGATGGCCACGAAGCGGGCGGTCGGCTCCAAGCCCTCTCGCATCATCAGGCCCGCTTTTACCGGGTTTCCCAAGGTGCCCGGTGGCGCACCGGAGTTGTCCATCGAAGTCACTTGCGCGGCCACGTCGAAGTCTCCCGCGATCTCGAGGTAGACGAAGCGCCCCTGATCCTCGCCGCAGTGGTGGCCGACTTCCGCGCCATACGCGGTGAGGTCATAGGCTTGGAGCACCGCGAGCGTATCTGTCTGTCCCTCGCCGCTTGGAATGGACCCGTGACACGATCCGCGCAGGTCGAGGCTCAGCAGCGGATCAACGATTGGACTTCCACCTTGTCCCGCCTCGCCAATACTCTCCCCGCCGTTCGGCGCTCCGCTGCCACCTTCGCCGGGTTGCACCCTGCTGCCGGCAACACCGTCCATTGCTCCGGCGCCTGCCACTGCTGACGCTGGGTCCTGTTGCACGACTTGGTAGGCCGGGAAGGTGCAGCTAAACGCCGCCAACCCGAGAGACAACCGGAGCGCTCGAACCATGATCCGCTACCTTAGCAGTGTTCCGCTCGGGATAGTGCGGAACGCCGGCGGCTGCCTGAAGGCTGCGGTAGACCACCGGAGCTTCCTCGGATTCCTTTGGACCATGCTGATAGGTGCGGGGCCAACGTTTGCTCCGCGGCTTTTGGTGGCGTTCGGCTACTCAAGCACGCCGCTCGGAACACTACCTGATTTTGTTGGCGGTCCGCCTCAGGGCGTGAGTTGGGCGGCGCATCGCGCTAACGTTCGCCCTGCGCTCGACGGAGCTCTTCTCGCACGACGCGTCTCAGGACGGTTTCGAGGGGCTTCTTCCGTTCGTGAACGAAGGCCCGAAGGGCGTCGTTGATTTGGGTTTGGTAGTTCCCTCCGCCAGCGGCGTGGGACTGTTCGCGAAACCATTCTAGGACGTCGTCGTCGAGGCGAATGGTGATGCGAGTCTTGCCAGGGGTAGCGGGAAGAACAGGCCCGCGCTTTGCGTTGGAGAAGTCATAGTTTTTTCGCATGGCTAGGCTTCCTTTTCGTACTGACGGGTCTCAGCGCGGTCGGCACGGCGAGCAGAAATGATTCGGAATTCGTCGTCTCGCGACGCCCAACAGACGACAATCAAAGATTTCGTTCGCACGAAGACGTTGCAGGTCCGAAGCCATCGCCTCAGACGTCGCGCTCGCGGTCCGCCCAGTCAGTATGGAACGACCGGCTCGAGTTCACCAAGTCGTGGGTTACGCTCCGAGCTGCGAGGCACGAAATGCAGAGGCACAGGGTGAAAGGAGCCGGTCATGGCCAAGAATACACGATTTGTTGGACTCGACGTGCATGCAGAAACGATCGCGGTCGCGGTGTCGGAGGCAGCGAGCCCCCGCTACCCCGATCCGTTTGCCGTTGACCGCGAGTCATTCTATGTCGACGAAGCTGACCGCAAGAAAGTGAGCTGACCCCAACTTCAGAAACTTGCAAGGTCGTTCCATATCAACGTATCGCCGCTCAGCTGCGGCCGCACGAGAAACCTGGAGGCATCGGGATGCGACGAGCGAGCCCGTGGTAACTTCACCCCGGGCGAGAGGAAGGACGGTACTGGAAGCCACTTGGCGCGGCCGTCTGCTTCAACAGCTTTGGCGGCTTGCGCATATGTCAGAAATGACATGTCATTGGACGTGTCGCCTTTCCCCGCATCGTCCTATTCTGAATTCACGAGACAATGGCGCTCTCCGCCTGCATCTGTTTCGCACGCCGCCGCCTTGGGATATGTCAGTAGGCCGCAATCCTCGTTGCCCTGGCACATCGCGCATTGCAAAGAGTCCGATGGTCTCCGTTGCGCGATGCAAGAATCCCTTGCTAGGTCGGACAATGAATATGCACTCGGGCAACTTCCGCACGTGCGCCAATCTGTCGCGATGACGCAGTCTGCGTCCGTCTCGCAACGGCCTAGTCCGGCGTCGGAGCCGCCCGCATCTGAGTGACACTCTCCGGAGTCGTGGGCAGAGGTGCAGGCTGTAAGTACCAAGGCGAGAAATACGGCAGCGGGGAACTTGAGGTTCGGCATATCGGACTAGGCAGCAATATTTGCGCCAGCGATTCTTGTGCCACAGTGTGCCGTCTCTTGGTCCGCCTAGTCAGTATGGAACCCCCGGCTCGAGTTCCCCAGGTCGTGGGTTACGCTCCGAGCTGCGAGGCACGAAATGCAGAGCCACAGGGTGAAAGGAGCCGGTCATGGCCAAGAATACACGATTTGTTGGACTCGACGTGCATGCGGAGACGATCGCGGTCGCGGTTGGGCAGGCCTGCCAGAAGCGCGACGGCTCGCTACGGTCGGTCTCTTGACAAAGTTATCACAAGAGATAAGATTCAGTGGTGGCGTTCATCGTCCGCGAATACGTCGAGGACAGCGGGCCAAGCCCGTTTCGGGATTGGTTGATTGAGCTGGACACGGCGACACGGGCCCGGGTGCAGACGCGAATCCTGCGGTTCGAGAGCGGCAACCTGGGTGACCACAAGGACGTGGGTGCCGGCGTTTTGGAAGCGCGACTGGACTTTGGTCCGGGGTATCGCGTGTATTTTGGTCGGCAAGGGCGCGAGCTGGTTCTGCTCCTGCTGGTCGGAGACAAGGGCACGCAGAAGAAGGACATCAAACGCGCGCAGGACTTTTGGTCGCGGTATTTGAAGGAGCACAAGGATGGCAAGGCGAAGTAGAGATTGGAACGAGGGCTTGGCAGAAGACCTTCAGGACCCCGAGTTCGCCCGTGAGTTTCTAACGGCGTCGGTCGAAGAAGGTGTGCCGCTGAAGGTGGCGCTAGCGAAAGTGATTCGGGCAACAGGTGTGAAAGAATTCTCGGAAACGGTGGGAATGCCAAGCCCGAACGTGCTGCGCGCGATCAACCCGAAGCACAACCCAACACAGGAAACGCTGGAGCGTCTCCTGAAACCGTTCGGACTTCGGATCGGCCTGGCGCAAATCAAACAGCGGCGCCGAGGTCGAGCCGCTTAGCGCTGTCTCCCCGCTCGGCCCAACGTATCGCTGTTAAGCTGCGGCCGCATCAGGAAACCGAGAGGCAACAGGTGGCGACGAGCGAGCCCGTGGTACTTCACCACGGGCGAGAGGAGTGCGCCTGGCAGGCGCAACAGAAAGGAAGGAGAAGACCGACCCGGGGCCCGAATGCAGGGAACCCGACACCGAAGAGACAAGAGCTTTGACCTGGAGCACCAGGCCCTTGGATGTGGAGAAGGCACAAGGCCGAGC
>JBBRMI010000289.1:0-8206 GCA_038230915.1 Polyangiales bacterium
CCGAAAGACGGGGCGGCGGTCCGTGGCTGCTCGACACGCCCCTGGCGTCGCACGCCCGACGCCCGATCGCAATCGCGCCGCGAGCACGGCTTTCCGCCGGCCGCAACGCTCAGAAACTACGCCGCCCGCGGATGGCTTACAGCTCAGCCACCGAGTTGGTTCCGCTGCAACGTGAGCTGTCCATCGTGCGCGACTACCTTGCTTTGGAAAAGTTACGCTTTGGCTCGAAGCTGGATTTCTCGGTGACCCACGAAGGACCGCTCGATAAGGTTCGCCTACCAGGCCTGCTGATCCAACCGCTGGTAGAAAACAGCATTCGGCACGCGGTCGCGCCCAAGATGAGTGACGGGCGAGTTTGGGTCCACGCTCGGGTGCAGGACGATCGCTGCAACATCGTCGTGCAAGACGACGGCGACGGCACCAAGCACACCAGCACTGGCACCGGCTTTGGTTTGCGCAGCGTCCAGCAGCGCCTCGAGCTCGTCTACGGTAGCCACTTCAGCTTTGCTATCAGCCAGCATGGCGGGTACCGGGTCGAGCTCGAGGTGCCGTGCGAAGCCTGTAGCCCGTCGGCCTGAAGCGCGCCGCTGCGGGTCTACCAACCCAACGGGAAAAGGTCGCCTGAGCCTTGTTCCCAAAGGAACCAAGAAACTGCCGCCAAGTTCTGCTTGTAAATGGCTTGTTGCTTGTCGCGCTCGGCGATGTTGTTAGCTTTGTACGCTGCAATCCATGCAAAGCCGGCGAGGTGAGCGCCGATCATCGCTTCTTGGGCGCCGTCGTCAACAGCGAACTCCTCCCGAAACTTCCGCTTCAACTCCACCCGAACAGCCTCCTCGGTCTTGCCTTTCTCCCCGGGAACCCACTCGTGCATGTACTCACGGCCGGCCTCCGTGTAGAGCAGATAGTAGACAAGGTGCAGGAGGCCATTCTGGAATCCATCCAGCATGTTCTTGCGGTCCGCCGACGTGTCGCCGGCTGACCTCCAAATCTCGGGTCTGTATTTGTCAATAATGTCGGCCATGGGTAACTCCGCAATCTTTAGAGCCTAGAGAAAAATTTGATGCTGGGCGCGAAGAAGTACTCGCCCTCCATCACCTTTACTACGGGTTCGTAGTCAAACTTGAGACCGCTGCCATTGAATCCAATCTTGTTCTTCGTGCTCGGAGGCAACTGACCAATCACAGTGTCTGCGCCGGCGCTTGCGTTATTAGCCCATTGGGCTTGGATCGCTTCGAACTGTCCGGCGATGTTTGCCTGGCAACAGAAGAATAGCAGTCCGACATCGCCCGATGTCTCGCCCTCTTGGGGCTTTGTCGGGATCGCTGGACGGCCTTGGACGTCGCGCCTGAGCTTGGGCCCGAATACCGTTGCTCGACGCACGATCCGACGATTGCCTACGTATTGATTCCGCGGATTGACCTTGCGCGCGTGCGCGTGCATCGGGCATGCGCTGTTGCTGGGATATGTAAAATTGTTGAGGTCTGGAGACTGGTCGAGTGGAGTGCCGTCCACCTGACGCCCAATCAAGCGGTCTGCGATGTCGTCCCGCGATAGCGCAGGGTCCGCAAGCTGTTGAGCCAATTGCGTTGCCTGATCGTAGAAGAAGTCCACCTTTTGCTTGATTTTTCGGTACGCGATATAGGTACCGAACGACTGGTCGGTATCGCCGTTCGGATCCGGCACTAGCACCGTGGAGAGGGGAGCGAATGAGCTCCAACGGCCTCCCTCTACGGTGGCCGCGGCACCCTCGTATTTGCGTCGCGCGGCGAGGTCCGCTTTGAAGAACAACGGTTGACTGATCGCGTCGCGGTAGCCGAACGGTTCAATCGGGTAGCGCTCGGTCGGATGCCGCAGCACGTAGCCAGCCTCCTCACGCACACTCACGTCAGCGCTCCGGAGCAGCGTAATGATCTCACTCTTGACAGCCGCCCAGTCGGCGGCCTCAGGGTCGTAGCCGACGACGTAGACCGCGTGAACAGGGCTGGCCTCCTCGGAAACCGGCGGATCGTTCAGCTTGACGGCACTCCCCAGCGAACCGTCGCGCGTCGCCATGCCTTGACGGAAGGCAGCGTCGGGCGGTGTCGTGAAATCTCCCAGAAACTCATTGTAGCAGCGGGCAGAAAGCAGAAGATTGGCCGAAAAGGCTGAAGGCTCGCGGCCCTTCGGTGTTGCAGCAGCTAAGTGTTCGCGGCGCCTGGTACGCGAGCCTGCCTCAGACTCGAGCTTGAGTCCCCTAGGTAATTCTTTGGCGCTCGCCAGTGCCCGGAGCACGCCTTTCGCCGCCGCGCCATTTGGGAACTTCAAGAAAAAGTAGTGCGTATTCGGTCGGCCGTTGCTCGAAAGAATATTGCACTGCAAATCGCCCAAAAGCGGTTCGTTTTCTAGCGCGGACTCGTCGAGCGGGTTTCGATCAGTAAGCTTTGCTGTGTGACCAGGCTTTGCCATTTGACGTCCTTGCTCACCATAACGCAGCGCGTGTCATTTCTTCCCGCAGTTCCCGTGCGGAATTCTGCCTGTCTGGCATTCTAGGTCCAGCCTCGCGAAGCGTGTCGACAGAGTCGGCCCGCGCTCCTACCGCTCGTCGCCCCATTTGGTCGGTCGTCGTTCGCAATCCACCGCCGGTCGCGTGGAGCATTCCCTGTGTTTCAGCTCGGGTTAGGCTCTCGTTAATGCGTTGGCCCGATTGGCAAACCGCCACCTCAGGTCTATTGTGGTGCGGTGACGACTTCGCCACCCTCGCCGCCTTCGTCCGGACAGCGCTTCCTTGCCCCAAGGAGCCCGAGGCTGATGCCTGCAATGTATCGTTCCGTCATTGTTGAAAATGAGGAGCATTCGAGGACTAGACTTCGACGCCTGCTCAGCGCGTTCGAGGACGAGCTCGAAATCGTGGGAGAGGCGGCCGACGGTCCGAGCGCAGTTGAAACGGTGCAGAGACACAAGCCGGATCTCGTTTTTCTAGACATCGACTTACCTGGATGCAATGGGTTCCAGGTACTCGAACAGCTTGATTACCGGCCGGCGGTCATCTTTACCACTGCCTTCAATGAGCACGCGCTCCGCGCGTTCGACGAGTTCGCGATTGACTACCTATTGAAGCCCATCGACTCAGAAGCGATCACGCGCGCGCTCGGTAAGCTGCGTGCTATGGGGTTCAACCACACCCAATTTTCGCGCGCTTTGGAGCACCTCGTCGAAAATAGCGGTTCGCGTTACCTCAGTCGAGTCTCGTGTCGGATTGGTGACCGCACGGTGCTGATCAAGATTGGGGAGGTTCTCTATTTTCAAGCGGACCACAAGTACACATCAGTTCAGGTCGCCAGCGGTGAATACCTGATCGACATTCCCTTGATCGAGCTCGAGCAGCGGGTCAATCCTCGCGATTTCGTGCGCATCCACCGCTCCACGTTGGTGAACGTAGCGTGGATTGCGGAGATCCGGCGCTCGTATGACGGTCGCATGCGCGTCGTGCTCTGCGATTCCAAGAATACTGAGCTCGTTGCCAGCAGGTCGTGCGCGGACAACCTGCGGAGCCTGTAAGTCCTAAGACTTAGTTCGCCGCCGACCTGTCACCCTGTAGTGGTTACTCGGCGCTTTCTTTCGCTCGTTCGTCGGATTCCGGAGCACTGCAACCGAGGGTGGTGTAGCTATCGCGACCGACTCAACGGCAACGCACTGGAGCGGGTATTTCACTGCTCATGCTCCCGCGCTTGTGAGGACGTGACATGGAACTAGAAGTCAGGCCGGCTTTCTCAGGGAAAGCGGCGCAGCTCTGCTCGAGCACCTTGGCAACCATCGTTCGACTCCACGGAGCGGCATTGTTTCGGCGAGCGCTCAAACTGACTCGAGCTCACGCCGATGCGAGTGATCTCGTGCAGGATACGCTGGTGAGGGCCATCGACCGCGGGCTCGACGCTACCCACGCCGAGAACGCCAAGCGTTGGCTGTTCGTCGTCATGTCGCACCTGCACATCGATCGTCGCCGCCGGGCCAGCCGCCGTACCACGCTGCCTCTCGACGAAGCCACGCTTCCCGCGCTAGCGATGGGCTCCGCCACGCCAGACCCGCTGTGGCACGCCTTCGAGTACGAAGACGTCCGGCGCTGCCTGGTACGACTGGATCCACGGGTTCGTGACGCATTCGTCTTGCACGAAGAACAGGGGCTATCTCTCGCGGATACCGCACGCCGGCTGTGCGTACCCGTCGGAACCGCGGGAACACGTGTGTTCAGAGCACGTCGCAGTTTGCGAGCGATGCTCTGCGACTCGGATTACACTCCTGGCCTCAGCTCGGCGTAGTAATCGTCGTAGGCGTACGGGCTAGTGAGTCGCCGCTCCTGGGAGACCGATGCGTGACGGCAGCGCACGAGAAGAAACATCACGTTTACGGCGCCCATCGTAGCCTCCGCGCCGTGTGCGTCCGGCGGCGGCGCCTGACGCCCGCTTTTTCTCGTGGATGCGCCGCTGAGCCTCTCGTCCTAGGCACTTTTCCAGCGTCTTTGACGAGTCGTCTCATCGGCGTGCGCCGCCGCTCATGAGGCTCGATCGACCACTCGTCGCGTGGAGCTTCTCAAGGGGTGAGACGAAAAGGTATTCGGTGGGACGTACTCGAGAGGCGTCTTGCTCCGAGGCATCGTCGATGTGGTTGCCGAGGGGCAAAGGTTTTCAGTCCTAAGGAGCTTTATCCAATGAGCGAGTCATCCGTAGTGCAGCAATCTCTTGAGTCCGGTTCTTGTTCGCGTCTCGACTTTGCTCGCAGAGACGCGGCGGCCTTCATCAGCGAGGCCATCATCGCGGATCAGCAAAGCGCATCCGAAATCGACTTGTCTCTTACCTGGAGAGAGTTGACCCAGGGGCTCTCGGTAGTCGTCGGGAGTTTTTTTACCTCCACGCGCTGCGGACTTGTCTTGGCGCCCACGAGTTGCCCGAGTGATCCCCCGCTGGCCGGTCGGCGCCTCGAGATCTTGGAGTCGGTCTTGTGTGGGCTGAGTCAAAATCACGTAGCGCTCGACTTGGGGGTGGCTCCGTCGACGATCGCGTCGCACGCGCGGTTGGCGCTGGAGGGGATGGGCGTTTTCGGGCGGCCGTCGCTGGTGCATCCGCTGCTGATGCTGGCGGCGACGGCGACGCGCCAGCGCTCGCTGGCGGCGGGGTCGCTGAGCTTCGTGACGTCCGGGTCTTCGGACTTGCAAGTCATCGGCATTCCTCGTCCCGACCGGCGCTTGGTCGGGGTACTGCCGAGCGCCGAGCTGGAGGTCATTCGCTGCTTGGTCGAGGGCTGCTGCTACGCCGAGATCGCGCAGCGTCGCGGCACCGCCGAACGCACGATCGCGAATCAGATTACGGCGGTCTTCCGACGCCTGCAGGTGTCGGGTAGGAGCGAGCTCTTGCAACGACTGTTCGAGCTCGAGGGCACATCGCGGCCGGCGCCGAGGACCGATTCGACCCCGCCACCTCCGCCGACCGTGCGACATCCGCTCACCGCGGGGCAGGCCCCTGCTAAGGACTCTCATATCAGCGGCATTCGGCCAGTCTCGGAGCTGAAAGCGCCTGTCCGAATTGCCATCGGCAGGTAGCGACCCCACGTGCGGTGGGCGTACAAGTTCCGCCGGACGGGAACTTTCCCGCCTGAGCGTGTCTTTCGCGCACCGTGACAGCAAATTCAGTCGGCGGTAGCGCTGATAGCGGAGAACGACCGAAATGCTCGCGCACGGGATCCATTCGCGGCAGGCGGTCCACTCACAGCAATGCCCGTCGAGCATCCGCTTCAAAGGCTTTCGGCCGCTGCGCTCCTCCTCCTTATCTCGAGCCTCGGTTGTACGGGGAAGCTCGACGGCACGATGGATGGGGCTAACGGAACGCCGACCTCGGGCGGCGGCGGGCTCGGCCCCGATCAAGGCCCCGGCTCGACCGTAGCTGCCAACATCGATCCTGGACGCGTCGGCATCCATCGCCTGAACAACACCGAGTACAACAATACGGTCAGGGACCTGCTCGGAACTGCATCCCAACCAGCCGCGAAGTTCCTGGCCGAAGAAGGCAACAACTTCGACAACACCGCCAGCGCGCTGGGCATGACCGGGCAGCAGTACGAGAAGTACCTCGGCGCCGCCAGTGACCTGATGGTCGAGTCGTTGGCCAACCCGGCGAACAAAGCACGCTTCCTGACGTGCGTACCCAAGGTAGCCGCTGATCCGTGCGCCCGGCAGATCATCGAAACCTTCGGCATGCAGATCTACCGCCGTCCGCTCGAAGCCGCCGAGGCGGATCGCGCCATGAACGTGTACAGCGCCGATTTGGCGCGTGCGAACGACGGCGGCGAGGCGATCGGTCAAGCGCTGCGCGCCATGCTCGCTTCGGCCAATTTCCTGTACCGCGTCGAGCTCGACGCCAACCCCGCCTCCACGACCCCGCACCCGTTGTCGGGCTACGAGATGGCGTCACGTCTTTCGTACTTGCATTGGAGCTCGATGCCGGACGCCGCGCTGTTCGACGCGGCCAAGAACGGCAAGCTCACGCAACCCGCCGCGCTCGAATCCGTCGTGGATCGCTTGCTGGCCGACGCCAAAGCGGCCGCATTCACCGAGAGCTTCGCCGGGCAATGGCTCGACATCCGCAACCTGCTCACGCACAGCGTCGCGCCAACCGTGTTCCCGACGTACAGCAACGCGCTCGTCGATGCGATGGTTGCAGAGGGTCACCTGTGGTTTCAGGAGTTCCTGAACCAGGACCGCCCGCTCACCGACTGGTTCACCGCGGACTTCAACTACGTGAACGACACGCTGGCGAAGCACTACGGCTTCCCCGCCCCCGGTTCGGACCATTTGACTCGGGTGGTGGTCACGACCGATCAGCGTCGCGGCTTCCTCGGCTTGGCGAGCTTCCTCACCCGCACCTCGGTCGTCAGCCGCACCTCTCCACCCGAGCGTGGCGCTTGGGTGCTCTCGGAGTTGCTGTGCTCAGCGCCGCCGCCACCACCAGCGATGGTCGCTGACCTCGACAAGAGCGCGGATCCCAACGACATGTCGCCGCAGGGAGCGGAGAACGTGCGCAAGCGGCTCGAGCGACACCGCGCCGACCCAGGTTGCAGCGGTTGCCACCAGACCTTCGACCCGATCGGCTTTGGGCTGGAGCGCTACGACGGCATCGGCCGCTACCGGGAGACCTACGGCAACGGTGACGCCATTGCAGCTGACGGCGCGATGCCGGACGGGACCACGTTTAGCGGTCCGCAGGAGCTCGGCGGGCTGATCGGCAAGGACCCGCGCTTCAGCGCATGCGTGGCCAGCAAGCTGTACACCTATGCGCTCGGACGCGAGATCGAAGCCTACGACGATGCTTCGATGCAAACCCTCAACACGCGATGGGCCGGCCGCGGCCTGACGTTGAAGAACCTAGTGAAGGAAATCGTCGTCAGCGACGCGTTCCGTTTCCGCCGCGGAGAACCAGAATGAGCGTTCGGAGTTCTTTTTCACGACGTAACGTGCTGCGTGGCCTGGGTGTGGGCCTCGCCCTGCCCTGGCTGGAGTCGCTCGCGCCTCGCCCGGTGCGCGCGCAAACTGCCAGCCCGACCAAACGCTATTTGCTCTTCTATTTCCCATGCGGCGTGGCTCGTCCGCACTGGGACCCGAAAGGCACGGGAGCCGGCACCGCCTGGTCGCTCTCGGCGTTGCTCGAGCCGCTCGCACCGTACAAACAGTACTTACAGGTGCTGACCAACGTGGGGCAAGAGGCGCTGTACAACGCTGGCGTCAACCCCAACCCTAGCCACTCGCTGTATTGCGCTCCGTCGTTCTCGTGCACGGTGCCTGACACCAAGCAAGCCATCCTGGGTGGCCCGACCGTGGATCAGCTGATCGCTGGCAGCATTGGCGGCGCGACCCCGTTCAAGTCGCTGCAGCTCGGCTGCGCGACGATGGTCTCGAGCTCCGACGGTCGCCACCCGTCGATGACGCGCAGCATCTCGTGGGCTGCCAGCGACCAACCGCTCTACAAAGAGGTCAATCCGCAGGCGGTATTCGACAGCTTGGTGACGCAGCTAGCGCCGGGCGGCAGCACAAACCCGCAGAACCAGGCGCTCGCCCAGCAGCGCAAGGATCGCGATCTCTCGGTGCTGGACTACGTGCTCAAGGATGCGGGCGCCCTACAAGCCAAGCTGAGCGTGAGCGATCGTCATCGCCTCGATCAGTTCTTGACCTCGGTCCGCGACG
>JBBRMI010000290.1:0-8180 GCA_038230915.1 Polyangiales bacterium
AACAACGTCGCTCGGTGCTGATCTGCCTCCAGGCGCTCGATGCCGGTGGGAAGGATGGCGTCGTGCGCCATGTCATCGGCTCGATGAATCCGCAAGGCTGCCGCGTGGTCGGCTTCAAGCAGCCTTCGGCCGAGGAACTCGCCCACGACTTCCTCTGGCGCATCGAATCCGCCACCCCCAGACGCGGCGAGGTAGCGATCTTCAACCGCTCGCACTACGAGGACGTACTGATCGTGCGCGTCCATGATCTCGTGCCCAAGAAGATATGGTCAAGGCGCTACGAACAGATCAACGATTTCGAACGGCGCCTACACGACAACGGCACGCACATCCTGAAATTCTTCCTGCATATCAGCAAGGAGGAGCAACTGAAGCGTTTCAAGGATCGCCTCGACGATCCGGCCCGCCATTGGAAGATCAGCGAGGCCGATTATTCGGAGCGGGAATACTGGTCCGAATACGAGGCGGCCTACCAGGATGCCGTCAGCAAGTGCAATACGGAACGGGCGCCGTGGTTCGTGATCCCATCTGATCACAAATGGTTCCGCAACCTCGCCATCTCCGAGATCATCGTCGAAACCATGGAATCGTTCGACTTCCAGCTGCCGCCGACGAACGTGGACATAGCCATGATCCGCAAGAAATATCACGAATTGGCTGGCAAGGATGTCGCATGAACGCCACTCATATCCTGCATGAACTGGGGCAGAGCCTCTGGCTCGACAACATCACCCGAGACCTACTCAACTCGGGAACCCTGAAGCGGTACATCGACACCCTGTCGGTGACCGGGCTCACCTCGAATCCGACCATCTTCGAGCACGCGCTCAAGGGCAGCGACGCCTACGACGACGCCATCCGCGCCGGCGTGAAAGCCGGCCGCACCGGCGAGGGGCTCTTCTTCGATCTCGCCATCGATGACCTCACCCGAGCCGCCGATCTTTTCCTGCCTATCCACCAACGCACCAACGGCGTTGACGGCTGGGTGTCCCTCGAGGTCTCCCCGCTGCTCGCCCACGACACCGCGTTGACGGTGAAGGCCGCGAAGGATCTGTTCGCCCGCGCCGGTCGACCGAATCTGCACATCAAGATCCCAGGAACCAAAGAGGGGCTCCCCGCCATCGAGGAAGCCACCTTCGCGGGCATTCCGGTGAACGTCACGCTGCTCTTCTCGCGCGAGCAGTACCTCGCCGCCGCCGACGCATGGCTGCGCGGGGTGGAGCGACGAATCGGGGCCGGCCTCGATCCCGACGTCCGGTCGGTGGGCTCGGTTTTCGTCAGCCGCTGGGATGTGGCAGTGGCGCCAAAGATCCCGCCAGCCCTGAAGCATCAACTCGGCATCGCCATGGCTGGCCGAATCTACGCAGCGGTGCGAGCGCTGCAGGCGTCACCACGCTGGCAGCGGGCGCAGAACGCAGGCGCGCGGCCACAGCGACTCCTGTGGGCCAGCACCGGAACCAAGGATTCCGATGCCTCGGACTTCCTTTACGTGAAGGCGCTCGCCTCGCCCTACACGGTGAACACGATACCGGAGAAGACGCTCCTCGCCTTCGCCGACCACGGCGAGGTTGGGGCGCCTCTCGCTGGAGACGGCGATGAGGCAGAGGCGGTGATCGCTCGTCACGCCCGCGCCGGCGTGGATGTCCAGATGATGGCCTCGCAACTCCAAGACGAGGGTGCGAGGGCTTTCTCCAAATCCTGGAACGAGCTGCTTGCGCGGCTTGCCCAAAAAATCGCTGCGGCAACGAAGGCGTCATGACGCCGATTCCGCTGCGTAAGCGCCCCGCCTGGTCGGCGCTGACCGCGCACCACGCCACAATTGCGCCGCTCCACCTCCGCGAGCTGTTCGCGAAGGATCCCACACGCGGGGAGCGGCTCACCGTCGAGGCCGCGGGAATCTTCCTCGACTATTCGAAGAACCGCGTCACCGACGAGACGATGGCGCTCCTCGTGCAACTCGCGGCGGAGTCGGGTGTGCGCGAGCGCATCGACGCCATGTTCCGCGGCGACAAGATCAATGTCACCGAGAACAGGGCCGTATTGCACGTGGCGTTGCGGGCACCGAGGGGCGCCTCCATCGTGGTGGACGGCGAGAACGTGGTGCCGCGCGTCCACGCCGTGCTCGACCAGATGACCGACTTCTCGAACCGCGTCCGTAGCGGCGGGTGGATGGGCTACACCGGGAAGCGCGTCAAGAACGTGGTGAACGTCGGCATCGGCGGCTCGGACCTCGGTCCGGTCATGGCCTACGAGGCGCTCCGGCACTACGCCGACCGCGCCATGACCTTCCGCTTCGTCTCCAACGTCGATGGCACCGACTTCGCCGAGGCCACCTGGGACCTCGACCCAGCCGAGACCCTCTTCGTCATCTCGTCGAAGACCTTCACCACGCTCGAGACCATGACGAACGCCCAGACCGCGCGCGATTGGGTGCTCGCCGGCGTGGGTGGCGACGCGCGGGCGGTGGCGAGGCACTTCGTTGCGGTGTCCACGAACGCCGAGCAGGTGGCCGCATTCGGCATCGACCCCGCCAACATATTTGAATTCTGGGACTGGGTGGGTGGCCGCTATTCGATGGGCTCGGCCATCGGCCTCTCCACCATGCTCGCCATCGGACCCGATGCCTTCCGGGCCATGCTGGGCGGCTTCCACGAGATGGACGAGCATTTCCGCACTGCCCCGTTCGAGCGGAACCTGCCCGTGCTGAAGGGGATGCTCTCGATCTGGTACAACGACTTCTTCGCTGCCCAGACCGTGGCGGTGCTGCCCTACGAGCAGTACCTGAAACGCTTCCCCGCCTACCTCCAGCAACTGACCATGGAGAGCAACGGGAAGCACGTCAGCCTCGATGGCACTCGCGTCGACGTCGACACTGGCCCCGTCTACTGGGGCGAACCGGGAACGAACGGCCAGCACTCCTTCTACCAGCTCATCCATCAGGGCACGCGCCTGGTGCCCGCTGACTTCATCGCCTTTGGCGAAGCACTGAACCCGCTGGGTAACCACCACGACCTGCTCGTCGCCAATGTGTTTGCGCAGGCCGAGGCGCTCGCCTTCGGGAAGACCGCCGCCGCGGTGTTGGCCGAAGGTGCGCCGGCCTGGCTCGCGCCACATCGCGAGTTCGACGGGAACCGACCCTCCAACGTGATGCTGCTCGACCGGCTGACGCCGGCAGCGCTCGGCAGGCTCGTGGCGTTGTACGAACACGATGTGTTCACCCAGGGCGCGATCTGGGGAATCGACTCCTTCGACCAGTGGGGTGTGGAGCTCGGTAAGACGCTGGCCCAGCTGATCGTCCCGGAGCTTGCAGCTCCAGGGGATGCGGCGCTGGCGCACGATGGATCGACCAACGCGCTCATCCGCCGTTACCGCACGATGAGGGGGAGCCCATGCCATCGCTAGACGATCTCGACATGCGGTGCGTCAACACGATTCGCACGCTCTCCATCGACGCCGTTCAGCAGGCGCAGTCGGGGCACCCAGGGACGCCGATGGCGCTCGCGCCCATGGCGTATGTGCTCTGGAACCGGGTGCTTCGCTTCGATCCGCAGGATCCTCTCTGGCCAGGGCGCGACCGCTTCGTCCTTTCGAACGGCCACGCCTCCATGCTCCTCTGGTCGCTGCTCCACCTCACTGGCACGCGCGCGGTGAACGCCGACTATGAGCAGCTCGGCGAGTTGTCCGTGAAGCTCGAGGACATTCGGCGCTTCCGGCAGTGGGGGAGCAAGGCCACGGGGCATCCCGAGTACCCACTCACATCCGGTGTCGAGACGACCACTGGCCCGCTCGGTCAGGGCATCGCCACCAGCGTGGGCATGGCCATCGCGCAGAAGTGGCTCTCGAGCCACTATAATCGGCCCGGCTTCCCGCTCTTCGACTACGCCGTCTACGCGGTCGCCGGCGATGGCTGTTTCATGGAAGGAGTTGGTTCAGAGGCCGCCTCGCTCGCCGGCCATCTTGGTCTCGATAATCTCTGCTGGGTCTATGACAATAACCACATCACCATCGAGGGCAGCACGAGCATCACCTTCACTGAGGACGTCACCACACGATTCCTTGGCTATGGCTGGAACGTGCTCCGCGTTGGGAACGCGAACGATCTCGACCGCATCGAGCACGCCTTCCGTGTCTTCCGGGAAACGAAGGGCCGTCCCACCCTCATCGTCCTCGACAGCCACATCGGCTACGGCTCGCCACACAAGCACGACACCGCTGCTGCCCACGGCGAGCCGCTTGGTGTAGAGGAGGTCCGGCTCACCAAGCGCGCCTACGGTTGGCCAGAAGACGCGCAATTCCTCGTGCCCGACGGCGTCGAGCGCCACTTCGCGGAAGGTATCGGCGCGCGCGGTGGCCAAGCGCACCGGGAGTGGAACGACCTGCTCGGTACCTACCGAGCGACGTTTCCAGAGCTCGCGGCCGAGATCGACCTCATGCAGCAGCGTGAGCTGCCCTCCGGCTGGGACCGCAACCTGCCCGTCTTTGCTGCTGACTCCAAGGGAGTCGCGGGCAGAGATGCGTCCAGCCGCGTGCTGAACGTGCTGGCCCAGAACATCCCCTGGTTTCTGGGCGGCGCCGCGGACCTGGGCCCGTCTACCAAGACGTTGCTCACGTATCCCGGTGCTGGCGACTTCCAGGCTGCGACACCGGCAGGAAGGAATTTCCACTTCGGTATCAGAGAGCATGCCATGGCGGCGATCGTGAATGGGCTCTCGCTCTCGAAGCTCCGAGCGTTCGGCGCCACCTACTTCATCTTCAGCGACTACGCCCGACCGGCCATTCGGCTCGCTGCCCTCATGGAGATACCGACCCTCTTCATATTCACTCACGACGCCATGGGCGACGGCGAGGACGGCCCCACCCACCAACCGGTTGAGCAGCTCGCTTCGTTGCGAGCCGTGCCCGGGCTCACCGTACTCCGCCCCGCCGATGCCAACGAAGTGGTTGAGGCCTATCGCTACGCATTGCAGCTCCGGCACGGGCCCGTGGCGATGGTGCTCTCGCGTCAGCCGCTTCCCACGTTCGACCGTACCCGGTACGCCTCTGCCGCGGGTGTCGCTCGGGGCGCCTACGTGCTCGCCGACTCGCCAGGAGGCAACCCGGAGCTCCTGCTCATCGCCACCGGCAGCGAGGTGGCGCTGGCCGTCGAAGCCCACGAGACGCTCTGTGCCGAGGGCATCCGCACGCGCGTCGTCTCCATGCCGTCCTGGGACCTATTCGAGCACCAGCCACGTGAGTACCGCGATGCGGTGCTTCCACCTACGGTCCGCGCCCGGGTTGCCATCGAGCAGGCCTCCACCTTCGGCTGGGAGCGCTACGTGGGGACCGAGGGACGGGTTATCGGCATGCACACTTTTGGCGCGTCGGCGCCGCTCAAGGAACTCGACCGGCACTTCGGCTTCGAGCCGGATCGCGTGGTGGCGGTCGCTCGAGAAGTCCTGGGAAGGAAATAGCCATGCGAGTTGCCCTGGGATGCGATCACGCCGGGTTCGAGTTGAAGCGCGACCTCGCTGACTTCCTGACCCAGGAAGGGCATGAGGTGCTCGACCTCGGGACCGACGGCCCGGCCCCGGTCGACTACCCCGTCTATGCCGAGGCGGTGGGCAACGCGGTGCTGTCCGGCAAGGCGGAGCGGGGTGTGATGCTTTGCGGAAGCGGCGTCGGTGCAGCCGTGGCGGCGAACAAGCTGCCGGGAATCCGCGCTGGTCTCTGCCACGACAGCTACTCGGCGCACCAAGGCGTCGAGCATGACGACATGAACGTGCTGGTCATGGGCGGGCTCGTCGTCGGGCGCGAGGTGGCGCGAGAGCTCGTGCGGATCTACCTCGCTGCGCGCTACACCGGCGAGGAGCGCCACCAGCGGCGGATCGACGAGATCAAAGCCATGGAGCGGCGATACGCCCCGAAGGGATAGAGCGTGGGCCGGTCGCCGGGCATGTGCTCGGTAGGCAATCCCCGGGAACCTGCCGATCTTGCGGAATGCACGATGCTCGGCGCCCAGGCTGGCGAGTCATCTTGACGAGGGTCTTGCTGTGCAGACATCCTCATTCGCTGAGCGGCGGGGCTCACATGCCGATGTAGGGTGGTCTTCGGCCGAGCTGGGGTTTAGCATCATCCAGCTGACACCCCGATTCAGGATGTTCAGCCCTATTCCAAAATCATTTTCCTGTGATGGCATCCACATGTGGATTGCGGATCTCACCGGCAGCATCGAAGTGAACCGCCATGCCACCCGATAAAGCCATCTACACCTGCCCGATGCACCCCGAGGTGCAGCAGGATCATCCAGGGAGCTGCCCCAAGTGCGGCATGGCCTTGGAACCGCAGGTGGCAAAATCAGCCCCAAGCGCTGAGGATAACCACGAACTGCACGACATGTCCAGGCGCTTCTGGATCGGCGCCGCGCTGACGGTGCCGGTTTTCATTCTGGCCATGGTGCATCTGGTGCCGGCCCTGGGCAGGCAGCATTGGGCCGATGGAGTCGTATCGCGTTGGAGCCAGTTCGCGCTCGCCACCCCAGTGGTCTGGTGGGCTGGATGGCCATTCTTCGTGCGCGGCTGGCATTCCATTCGGTCGCTGCACTTGAACATGTTCACCTTGATCGCGATCGGAATCGGTGCCGCATTCGGCTTCAGCACCGTGGCGATGATCATGCCCGGTCTCTTTCCCCAGACGATTCAGCATGATGGCATGGTTCCCATCTACTTCGAGGCGGCAGCGGTGATCGTCGTGCTCGTGCTCCTTGGTCAGGTGCTCGAACTCCGTGCCCGCAGCCGCACCGGCAGCGCCATCGCCGCACTGCTCAACCTCGCGCCGCCGACGGCCCGTCAGGTTACGCCGGGTGGCGACCATGAAGTCCCACTCGAGGTCGTGAAGGTCGGCGACTGGCTGCGGGTGGTTCCGGGCGATCGGATTCCAGTCGATGGCAAGGTGGTTGAAGGCCACTCCAGCGTGGAGGAGTCGATGGTCACCGGGGAGCCTCTCCCGGTGGAGAAGACCGTTGGTGACACCGTGACCGGCGGGACCGTCAATGGCGCTGGCAGTTTCGTCATGTGCGCCGAGCGGGTGGGCAGCGACACGCTGCTCGGGCAGATCGTGACCATGGTGGCCGAGGCCCAGCGGAGCCGCGCGCCCATCCAGGGCCTCGTCGATCGCGTCGCCGGCATCTTCGTGCCAACCGTGCTGGCCGCATCGGTGCTCACCTTCGTCTTCTGGATGTGGCTCGGGCCTGAGCCCAGGCTCGCATTCGCCATCGTCAACGCCGTCGCCGTGCTGATCATCGCCTGCCCGTGCGCGCTCGGCCTGGCCACGCCCATGTCGATCATGGTCGGCGTCGGACGCGGTGCGCAGGAAGGCGTGCTGGTGAAGAATGCGGAAGCGCTCGAACGGCTGGAGAAGGTCACCACCCTGGTCGTGGACAAGACGGGCACGCTCACCGAAGGGAAACCCACGCTGACGGACACGCTGCCCGTCGAGGGCGTCGACGCGAAGGATCTCCTGAAGCTCGCCGCATCCCTGGAGCAGAACAGCGAACATCCGCTCGCGGCCGCGATCGTGCTCGGCGCCAAGGCGCAAGGTCTGACCCTGGAGAGTGTGAAGGACTTCCGCTCGACGACCGGAGGCGGGGTGGCGGGCGTCATCGCCGGTCGCTCGGTGAAGATCGGCAAGGCGGCATTCCTGCACCAGGAAGGGATCGCTGGCCTGGAGCAGCTCGAGGCGTCGGCGAAAAAAATGCAGGAAGACGGCAAGACCGCGATGTTCATCGCCCTGGACGGCAAGCCGGCGGGCATCATCGCCGTCGCCGATCCGATTAAAGCCACCACTCCCGACGCGATCCGCGAGCTTCACGCGCTCGGCCTGAAGCTGATCATGCTCACCGGTGACAACCGACGCACCGCTGCAGCGGTGGCCAAGCAGCTCGGTCTCGATGTCGTGGAAGCCGAAATCGAACCGACGGCCAAGGCGGCGTACATCACCAAGCTGCGTGCCGCCGGTGGGCGCGTCGCCATGGCCGGCGATGGCATCAACGACGCGCCTGCCCTCAGCGAGGCTGACGTCGGGATCGCCATGGGGACCGGCACCGACGTCGCCATGCAGAGCGCCGGCATCACCCTCGTCAAGGGTGACCTCCGCGGGATCGCCAAGGCGATCCACCTCAGCCGTGCCACCATGTGGAACATCCG
>JBBRMI010000291.1:0-7978 GCA_038230915.1 Polyangiales bacterium
CGCGCGATCAGACTACTCGAAACGCCGTTTGAAGGTTCGAGCGTGCACGGCAATGGCAACCTGACGGCGACGGAACACTCGGCGGATCAGAACACCGCGAGTTGATTCAGGAAACAGGGTGGAGGCGCCGGGAATTGAACCTGTTCGTGCTCCGAGGAGAAACCCTGTGCGACGCGACTTTAGACCGACAGTGGCGCCGCGGTGCGCGACGCATCGGTGGATCGTCCATATCGTTCCACTGATCCTCCATACGTTGGGTGGCCTAATTTCCGCGCTTACGGGCGCTAACTAGGGTGCGACGGAGCGGCGAGCGTTCGTGTAGGAGTGCGCGCCAAAACAGGAGTTTGTCCATGGTTTGGATGCAGCGGGCGTGCGCTTTGGCGTTGGCAGCACATGGTCTTTGGCTCGGCGGTTGCGCCGATCGAGCGGCAGCCGGCCGGAGCGGCGCGAACGGCGGCGGAATGCCTGGCGCTACGGCTGGCGGCGACATGGCTACGGGTGGCACGGCGGGCAACGGCGGCACCGGTGGCGGTGGCGGCGAGGCCTTGCCAGCTGATGACGTGCCGGTCGATTTCTTCCGCGATATCCAGCCAATTCTCGGTGACTACTGCGTGCGCTGTCACGGCGGAGTGCGCGAGCTGGGCAAGCCGCCACTGAACCTGCAAAGCCGTGAAAACGCAGCGTTCGTGCTCGGTCTGCCCGGCAACCCCAACGCCTCGTTGCTGTTCATCAAGGTGTCGATCGATGATCCCGAGCTGCGCATGCCGCTCGGGCAACCAGCGTTGCCCGCCGATAAGCTCAACAAGCTGCGGCGCTGGATCTTTCAGGGCGCGCCCTGGCCGACGCAATGGTCCTTCGCGCCGCTGGCGGTGGTCGACCCGACTTCGCTGCCGGTTTCTAGCGAGGCTTGGATCAAAGCGCCGCTCGACCGTTTCGTGCTCAATCGGCTCGACCAAGCGAAGATCACGCCGTCGGCCGAGGCCAGCAAGCAGACGTTGATCCGCCGCGTTGCGCTGGATCTGGTCGGGCTGCCGCCGACCCCGGCCGAGGTCGATGCGTTCGTCGCCGACGGCGCCGCAACCGCTTATGAAACCTTGGTCGATCGGCTGCTTGCGTCGCCAGCCTTCGGTGAACGCTGGGGCCGCCACTGGTTGGATCAGGCGCGCTACGCCGACAGCGACGGCTACGAGAAAGACAACGGTCGCCCAAGCGCCTGGCGCTACCGCGACTGGGTCATCGACTCCCTAAACGCGGACCAACCCTTCGATCAATTCACGATCGACCAGCTGGCGGGTGACTTGGAGGCGAACGCGACGCCGCTGTCGCGGCTCGGTACCGGATTTTCGCGCAACACGCTGTTCAACAACGAAGGCGGCGTGGATCCGGAAGAGGACCGCACCAAGCGCGTGCTCGACCGCGCCGCGACCGTGGGCACCGCCTGGCTCGGCCTCACCCTGGGCTGCACGCAGTGTCACAGCCACCCGTACGACCCGATCAAACAGCAGGAATTTTACCGGATGTACGCGTTCTTCGACAACGCGGACGAGGTGTCGACTGCTGTGCCGAACGGCGCCGGCACGATGCCTGCCGACGTGCTGGCTGAGCGCAGCAACAACCGCCGCAAGAGCTACCTGTTCACGCGTGGCGATTTCTTGAACCCGGACAAGAGCACCGAGCTGCAAGGTGGCACGCCGGCCGTCTTGCCGCCTTTCACCGCGCGCGGCGCGACGCCAGACCGTTTGGACTTGGCGAAGTGGGTCGTGGACGCGAAGAACCCACTCACGCCGCGCGTCTTCGTCAACACCACTTGGTACCACCTGTTCGGGCAAGGTCTGGTCACGTCGCTCGAGGACTTCGGGTCGCGGGCCACCTACCCATCGCATCCCGAGCTGCTCGACTGGCTCGCGTCGACGTTCGTCAAAGCTGGCTTCAGTCGTAAGCAACTGATCAGGCAGATCGTGCTGTCTGCGACCTACCGTCAGGCCTCGACGACGCGACCCGATATCGCGAGCGATCTGGAAAATACCCTGCTCTATCGCCAAAACCGCGTCCGCGTCGAAGCCGAGATCGTCTGGGATTCGTTCCTCGCGGTGAGCGGCCTGCTCTCGACGAAGCGCGGCGGCGCCAGCGTTTACCCGCCGATCCCACCCGAGATCGCCGACCTCACGTACGACGGGATCGATTGGCCCACCAGCCAGGGGGGGGACGCGCACCGCCGCGGGCTTTACACTTGGCACCAACGCACGCAGCTCTACCCGAGTCTGGCCGAGTTCGATCGCCCTTCGGCCAGCGTGAGCGTCACCGGGCGCGATCGTTCGAACACACCGCTGCAGCCGCTTACGACGCTGCACAACGCGGTGTTCGTCGAGGCGACGCAGGCCTTCGCGCAGCGTGTGCAGCAAGGCGTCACCACCGGCTTGCACGACCAGGTCGCTTACGCTTTTCAGCTCGCGTTGGCGCGTTCGCCGACCGCCGAAGAGTCCGCTGAGCTGGAGAAGCTCTACGCGGACGCGAAAGCATCCTTCGCGGCGGCCACGGACTCGGCGACGGCCGCAGTCGGCAAATTCCAGCCGCAAGGCGTGGCCATGGCCGACGCGGCGGCTTGGGTCGCTACGGCGCGCATCATCTTGAACCTCGACGAATTCATCACCCGGGAGTGAGCCTCAGATGCATCCAGTGCTCGAACGTTGCGTGCTCGATAGGCGTGAGTTTCTTACCACCGCCGGCGGTGGGCTCGGAGGCTTGGCGTTGGCGCTGCTGCTCAAACAGCGCGGGGCAAGCGCTGCCGACGGCCAAAAGCCCGGTGCGGTGCAGTTCCCAGTCAAAGCCAAGAACTGTATCTTCTTGTACATGGCGGGCGCGCCCTCGCAGTTCGATTTGTTCTCGCACAAGCCGCGCTTGAATGAGCTGAACGGGCAGCCTCCACCGGCTGGGCTACTCGACGGCAAGCGCTTCGCGTTCTTGCAGAAGGACACGGCGGTGCTCCTCGGCACGGATCAGAGCCGCACCTTCGCCCCGCAAGGCAAGAGCGGCATGGTGCTGTCGAACCTGCTGCCCAAGCTCAGCCAGCACGCCGACAAGCTGTGCCTGATTAACTCGATCTACACGACGCAGTTCAACCATCACCCTGGGCAGTTGGTGATGCAGACTGGCCACAACCTACAGGGCTACCCGGCGATGGGCTCGTGGCTCGAGTACGGCCTGGGTAGCGCCGACCACGACTTCCCTGGCTACGTGGTGATGAACTCGAGCGGCGCGTTCAGCGGCGGCGAGACGCTGTGGAACAGCGGCTTCTTGCCGTCGACTTACAGCGGCGTGACCTTTCGGCCTACGGGGGATCCGGTCTTGAACCTGAACGTTCCCGCCGGTTTCACGCGGGCGACGGAGCGACGCCAGCTCGACAGCTTGTCGCGCCTCAACGAGCTTCACCAGGCGCAGCAGCTCGATCCGCAGATCGCCGCGCGCATCGCCAACTACGAGCTGTCGTTCCGGATGCAAACCGAAGCGCCGGCGATCGTCGACCTCGCCGGCGAAAGCGCCGACACGCTCGAGCGCTACGGGCTAAATCGTCCGGATCCGAACATCGTGATCAAGAGTGAACGCGCACCGGCGGCGGGCGTTTACAAGAACTTTGCGCGGCACTGTTTGTTGGCGCGGCGCATGGTCGAAAAGGGCGTGCGCTTCGTCAACATCTTCGCCGGCTCGTGGGACATGCACTCGCAGCTGAACGCCGAGATCCCGTTCTTTGCCGGGCTGGTGGATCAGCCGATTGCGGCGCTGTTGCAGGACTTGGAGGAGCGTGGCCTGCTCGATGAGACGCTGGTCGTGTTTGCCAGCGAGTTCGGGCGCACGCCGCTCGGCGAAAACCGGCCCGGCTACGCGACGGTCACGGGTCGCGATCACCATCCGGACTCGTTCAGCGTGTTCATGGCTGGCGGGGGCGCGAAGGGTGGCCTCACCTACGGCGAGACCGACGAAATTGGCTGGTCAATCACCAAAGACCCAGTCGACATCGCCGATTTTCACGCGACCATCTTGCGGCTGTTCGGCGTCGAGCACTTGGCGTTGACTTACCCGCATTTGGGTGTTGATCAACGGTTGACCCCACTGACGCGCGAAGCCAAAGTGATCGACGCCTTGATTGCCTGAACCAGAAGTCGCATGGACGTCCAATACCGTTTCGCTTTGAGCGCAGGCGCCTTGCTGCTGGCTGTGGCGTGCCACGCGGACGAGGGCGGACCGGCGGCTCGGTCCGGAGGAGCCGGCGGGCAGAGTGGCGCTGGCACTGACCCGGGCGGCTCGGCCAACGGCGGCGTGAGCGCGGGTGGCACGAGCGTCGTCGGCGGCAGCGCGGGCGCGGCCACCGGCGGTGGTGGACAGACATCGCCGATGTTGGCGTTGGCGGTCGGACCCTTTTCGATTTGTGCGATCGGCCCGGACCAGCTGGTCAAGTGCGTCGGGCGCTGCGGTAGCGCCGGCAACGGTGGCTCGCGCGACAAGGCGCCGGCCGGGCTGCAGGCGCATGCGGTTGCGGTTGGTCGCGACTTCGCCTGCGCCGTGTTGGCCGCACCGGGGCCGGGCGGCGCGGTTCAGTGCTGGGGTGCGGGCGCGGCTGCGGAGTCACCGACGCTGGCCGATACGGTCGAGCTGGCGGCGGGCGACCAGCATGCGTGCGCGCTCAGCCGGCAAGGTGCGGTGACCTGCTGGGGCGATGCCGCGCACGCGGCGCCAGACGGAATCGTCGCCAAGCACGTGGCCGCTTCTGGCGCCATGACCTGCGCCATCACCAGCGACGATTCGCTGCGCTGCTGGGGACCCCACCCGGCGATGCCACCGGCGGACTTGCGAGCGTCGCAGTTAGCGCTCAGCAGCCAACTGACCGACGCCGCACAGGGACCGCGCTTCGGCTGCGCCGTGACCGTAACCGGCGACGTCCGCTGCTTCGGCGACGACGTCGGCAAAGTGCAAAACCCGCCCAACGGATTGAAAGCGAAGCGCGTCGCCGTCGGCCGCAGCAATGCCTGCGCGATCGCGCTCGACGACAGCGTGACCTGCTGGGGCTCTCCGCCGCGCAACGCCACGGCGCTACCCACAGGGCTCAAGGCCAGCGCGCTGTCGCTCTCCTTCCGCAGCGCGGGCGCCGTCACCGTGGACCAAAAATTCGCCGTCTGGGGCGACACCAGCGACGGCAGGAGCACACTATGACGCAAGGCGGACGACGCGAGTTCTTGGCGGCTGCAGCCAGCTTCGGCGCGACGCTCACGCTGGGCGCGCGGCCCGAAGACGCGCGCGCACAAACGCCGCTCGTGCTCGGCGTCGGCACACACCGTTACGAGTGGGTCAACGGTTGGGGCGCGCTGCCGGGAGGCGTCGACTACGGCAACACGCACGGGGCAATCGTCATCGACGAAGCCGAACGCGTGTACCTGAACACCGACACGACGAAGGCCGTGCTGATGTTCGACCTCGACGGGCGCTTCATCGGCTCGTGGGGTCAAGAGTTTGCCGGTGGCCTCCACGGTATGGCGATCGTGCGCGACTGCGGTGGCGAGGAACAACTCTATCTGACCCACACCGAGCGGCACGAGGTCGTGAAGGCCAAGCTCGACGGCACCGTCGTCATGAGCCTACCGTTTCCGCAAAGCTCGGGTGTGTACGCTATGCAGTCGCAATACAAGCCGACCGGCGTCGCCGTCGCGCCCAACGGCAACATCTACGTCGCCGACGGTTACGGGCAGAGCTGGGTGCACCAATACGATCCAGCTGGCGCCTACGTGCGCTCGTGGGGCGGCTTCGGCAGCGAGAATGGCAAGTTCAAGACCCCGCACGGCATCTGGATCGACACGCGCACCGCCACGCCGAGCATCATCGTCGCCGATCGCGAAAATGGCCGATTGCAGATCTTCGATCTGGACGGCAAGTTCATCCAGGCGGTGACCGGTCTTCGTCGGCCGTGCGGCATCCATCAGTTGGGTGAAGACTTGGTCGTTCCGGACTTGGGTGGCCGCGTCACGATCTTGGACAAAGACAATCAGGTCATCACTCACTTGGGTGACAATCCGAACGAGGCGCTACGCGCGCAGAACGGTGTCGACAAGCAGCAGTGGCAAGACGGCGTGTTCATCGCGCCGCACTCCGCGCGCTGGGACAGCGACGGTAACTTGTACGTGATGGATTGGAACTTCCGTGGCCGAGTCAACAAGCTGCGTCGCCTCGACTGAGCCGCAAACGGCTCCGTTTGCTGGCTGGCCGGCGCTCGGCGCGCTGCTGCTGATGGCCTGCCTGGTGTTGGGCTTGGGCGTGGCCCGCGCCCGTTCGGCGCCGGTCGCTCCGAATGCTGATTTGTGGCAGCGCGAGCTCGCGATTGGTATCGAGCTTGCGCGTCGCGAGGGCAAGCCGCTTCAACTGCGGTTCAGCACGCGCACGGTTCCGCTCGCTCGCCGCATGGACGACACGCTGCACAGCCTGCCGGTCGAACAGCTCTCTCGAACGCACTTCGTGAATGTCGAGCTCGACGCCGCCGCGCACGCCGACCTATTTCGTCGCTGGCTCGGCAGCGCGGGCGTGCTCGGCACGTGCATCCTCGATTTCACGGGCGCAGCGGAGCCGGACATCGTCGCAGTTCTGCCGGGATTTGCCGAGCCGCCGCGCTACGTCGAGTTTCTCGCCGGCGCGGTCAAGGCTTTGCCGAGGCTGCGCGAGCTGCGCCGGCTCGCCCCCAAGTCGGATGCTGCACGCCTCGCGCTCGGTGAGCTGTACGCGGCCCAAGGCAGTCAAGCTCGCGCTCGCGCGTTGTTCTCGCAAGTGTCAACACCCAGCGCGCTGCACGCACCCGCGCTCGAGCACCTCGCGCGCCTCGACGCCGAGACCGGACAAGTCGCCCGCGCTCGGCTCGAGCTCACCCAAGCTCGAACCCTCGTCGTCGATAGCAATTCCGACCGCTTCGTACTCACCGAAGCCTTGGTGCTCTCCGCCGAGCGTCGCGTCACGCCCGCGATCGAGCTTTTGCAGCGCGCGCTGCCGCAGCTCTCCACCCCCGCGGAGCTCGCTCAAGGCCTGCTCCTACTCGGCACACTCGAGCACGAGCTCGGCCACAACGACGAGGCCCTGGCTGACCTTCGACGCCTCCGCGATCGAGCGCCGGACACCGCCTGGGCCCGCACCGCCGACGAGCAGATCTTCCACATCGAGCACCCCGAGCCCGGCCACACGCACTAGCTAGCTAAGCTAAGCTAAGGTAGCCATGGCTTGCCGTTTGCCAGCGGGTGCCCCTGGGCTGATCTCGAGAGACTAGAACTAACGCGGGCTGCTTCGAGAGCTTGCCCCGGCCCGCAAATCCTTAGGAATGACTGCGATATGGGTGACCCATACTCACGAATATGGGCATAATGGGGTCATGAAAACCACGCTAGACATTCAGGATGCGCTCTTAGTGCGCGCCAAGCGTCTGGCCAAGCGCAGCGGTAGGCCGCTGCGGGCGTTGGTCGAGGAGGGGCTGCAGCACGTCCTGGCCCAACACGGTGCGTCAGCCAATCGGTACCAGTTGCCCGATCGGAGTATCGGTGACGCCGCAGGGGCCAATCCGCTCGAAGGCTGGTCGTGGCAGGACTTGCGTGACGAAACCTATGGCGAGCCGAGTCGGCGATGATTGCCGTCGACACCAACGTGCTCGTCTACGCACACCGTCGCGAGGCAAGCGAGCACGTTCAGGCGTCGGGCAAGTTGGTACAGCTTGCGACAGGAGACGACTCTTGGGCCATCCCTTGGCCG
Source organism: Polyangiales bacterium (assembly GCA_038230915.1). Taxonomy (GTDB): domain Bacteria; phylum Myxococcota_A; class Polyangia; order Polyangiales; family Polyangiaceae; genus PMG-095. Next base: position 7,771 of record JBBRMI010000291.1, read on the forward strand.
TGTGTCTACGAGTTCTTGAGCGTCGTGACTAACCGACGTATCTGGAAAGACGCAGCAAGCACGCAGGAGCAAGCGTGGGCTCAGCTCGAAGCGTGGTTCGGATCACCTTCCCTTCGGTTGCTGAGCGAGACGGATGACTTCGCCAGCGTGCTGGCTGACTTGATTCGTCGGCCCCGCGTGCTCGGCCCGGTCGTACACGACGCGCGCG
>JBBRMI010000292.1:0-7871 GCA_038230915.1 Polyangiales bacterium
CGAATGGTTCCAGCGACTCCAGCGACTCGGAGAGCTCCGCGGACTCGGGCGACTCGAGCGACTCGGGCGACTCGAGCGACCCAGAGGGCTCGTCGGACTCAGAGGGCTCCGGGGACTCCGACGACGACGAGAAGAAATATCCGAAGAAGATAAAAGACAAGCTGCAGCTGGGCAGCGAGATCTTCCAACTGCGCGCAGTGATCAGAACGAAGCAGGTTTCGGCCAAGGCCGAGAAGGCGGTCAAGCTGTCGCTCTGGGGCGCCGATGCACCCAAGGCCGAGCAGCCCACAGGGCACGACCTGGCGCCCTTCGCATTCGCGCAAGCGGAGTACTTCTACGACGGAACTGAAGCCGCTGACGCCTGGATGTGGAACATGAATTGGCGAGCGCGGCTGCGAGTCTTTCGTTTGCCCAGTGAAACGGAAGACAAGGCCAGTTTCCTGGGCAAGCCGCTGCTGGCGTTCGGAGCGGAAGCCGCCGCGAAATTCGATTTGAACATCCTGCTGTTTGAGAAGCAAATTGCGCACTAGACGTTTCGGTAGGACGCAGCGCGGCGCGGCGATGGTCGAAGCCGTGATTGTTATCCCGGTCTTGATCCTGCTTTGGGTGTCGCTCTACTACGCGGGCGGCCTGGCGCTCACCCAGCAGAGGACCGAAGCCACGGCCCGGAGCTGCGCTTGGCTCTATTCGGCCAACAGCTGCGATGAGAGCAAGGTGCCCGCGGGCTGTCAGGACTATGTGCACAACACCCACGCATCGACGATACCTCCCAAGATTGCCGACACGCTCAATCAAGGCGCCCAGAATGCGATGAATGGCGGCGATGCGAAGGGTATCGTGGGGTCGATCGTGGGTAGCCTGGTGATGGCACCGCTGGCCGCAGCCTTCACCAACGCGGTCGATGCGCGGGTCGAGCAGCAGATGCCCCAACCGGCAGCCTATGGCGGCGGCATTAAGGTCGTCACGGGGCAATACCACCTGCCGTGCAATCTCGCACACGACACGCCCGCGGAGATGGCTGGGCGCGCTTGGAGGAAGCTTGTCGGTCAGTAAGCTCAAGCGGGCGATTTGGGGCGCCGTCCGCGCGGCGTTGGTAATTGGCTCGCTCTTCGTGGCAACTTTGGCGCTGGGCCTCAGCACGGCCAAGGCAGCATTCGGCGAACGCCTGCTCGGCTTTGGCGCAGAGCTGTCGCATTGGGAGAATTTCCACCTGAGCACGGCGCCGCGGCGCATCTCGCTGAATGGCGCAGAGCTTGAGCTCGTGGTTGCGACCACGCAACTGTCCATTGCTGATACGCTCGATCGCTTGGAGGGCGTGTGCGAGCAAGGCGGTGGCGTCGTTGGCTCTAATGTCCTGCCGAAGCTCCTCAAGGCAACGACAGCGGTGTCGCGTTCTTGGTTGAGTGGTCGCATTCGGAAAGAGTCGGAGCGGGACGGCGTGCTGGCCTGCCTGGATAGCGGCATGCCGCTCGGTCTCGAGGAGCTGAACGCGCGCCTGCACGCCTTCGCCAAGTCCGCTGACTTGAAAGAGCTGGGTGCTCTCAGGTACGCGACCGCGCGGCGCACCGGCAACGTGACGACTGTGCTGTTCATTTGGAGCGAAGGGTCGGTGCCGCTGCGCGCCATGTTCCCGAAGAGCGGTGACGCGCCAGGCTTCGATCCGCACGGCGTCCCCCGACCGAAGGGCTCATCGCGCCTGCTGTCGGGAGCGGAACACGGCGCTCCGTACTCCATCGCTGTGTACCGGACCGAAATGGAAACTCCGGAAGCGCTTCTGGGCTGGTACCGTACGGCGTTGCCGGCGGCTGGTTTCGTTGTCGAAGACGCCGCTAGCAGCGCGCTCCTGGCGCGGCAGGACGAGCGGACCCTGCTGATCCACGCGACCAAAACCGCACATGGCGTGGCCGTGGCGGTCGCCGAGCTCAAGTAGCGCATTTTCTACGAAACGGCCGCTGGGCTGGAGCCGACATCCAGAGCAGCCCATGAAGAAGATCGCGCTCCCGTTGTCGCTCGGGGCGGCCGCTCTGGCGGCCTTCCTGACTCATCTTTACCTGGCGCGGCTCGAAGCCGACGTTTCTGGCGGCCCCCGCGTCGCAGTTTTGGTGGCTGCCGCGGACATTCCGGTCGGCGCCGCCCTTACAGAGAATCAGCTGGCCGTGCGCGACGTGCCTCAAGCGTACGTCGAAGGTCGCCAGGTGCGCGCATCCGAGGTCAAGAAGGTGATCGGCGCGAAGGCAGCCGGCGGCTTGAGGGCGAACGAGGCACTGCTGTGGACCGATTTGGCGAAGTTCAACGACCGAGCTCGCGTGCTTTCGGGTTTGGTTCAAAACGGCATGCGTGCGGTGCCGCTCGAATTGCGCTCCGCCGACTTCGACGGCCTGCTTCGCCCCGGCGACCGTGTCGATGTGCTGTTCTCTACTGGTGCGAAGGGCGATGAGGGCGCCACGCAGACTCTCCTCCAAAACCTGCTCGTGCTCTCGGTCGGCGGCGCGCTCGGTGGCGACGACGAGGCGGCGGCCGGGGCGCGCGGCGGCGTCACGCTCAGCGCGACCATCGAGCAGGCGCAGATCCTCACGCAAGCTCAACTGCGCGGCCGGCTCAGCCTGACGCTACGCAACACCGACGACCTCACGCTGGCCGAGGGGCTCCCGGAGACAAGCTCCCGAGACCTCCTCCAATCGCGCGATCGTGCTGACGCGCAACGCCGCCCAGCTGCGACGAAAGGAGCGATTGACCATGTTCGCTAAGCACGCGGCCGTAGCGCTCGCCGTGTCGGTCGGCTTGGCTTCGCCATCCGGGTGGGCACAAGGCGGCCCCGTTACACCGAGCCGATCAACGACAGCACGCAGCGTGAAGATTGAGGAGATTGCGCTCCAACTCGGCGAGCAAAAGGTCATCCCAAGCGAGGGCGTGCAGAGCTACTCCGAGGCCGTGCGGGGCATCGTGGATGTGCGTCTGACCAAGGATGCCTCGCAGTTCATTGTCGTCGCGCTTTCGCCCGGCACGACCACGCTGCTGTTTCTCATGACGGATGGCACGGAGCAGCACTACCGAATCACGGTAACCGACCCGAACCGGCCCCAGCGCAGCGGGCGGGGTAGCGGCACCGTGGAAGCGCGAGACAACATCCGCCTCGATTTCTACTTCGTCCAGATGAACAAAAACTACGGGCACCAGCTCGGCATCGGCTACCCGTCCTCCGTCGCGCTCACGCCCAGCGCGTCGTTCAACCTCAAGTCCGGTGAGCTCGACAGCGCCACGGCCGTCATTACCAGCCAAGCACTGCCGCGGCTCGACATGGCGCAATCCACCGGTTGGGCGAAGGTCATGCGCCAAGCCGCCGTGGTTACGGCGAACGGCGAGAAAGCATCGTTTTCGGGGGGCGGCGAGGTCAACATCCCGATCCAAAGCGCGCTCTCGAGCGGCGTGCAGAAGGTTTCCTTCGGCTCGCAGATCGAGGTCGAGCCCGTGTACGACGCCACCTCGGGCCGCGTCGAGCTGAGACTCCACGCCGACATCTCCGAGCTCGAGTCCGATCGCGGCACCGGTATTCCCGGTCGTTCCACCGCAACACTCGACACGGTTGTTAATTTGGAACTGGGACAGTCCTTGGTGCTCGGTGGCCTCACCGCCAAGAGCGAGCGGAGCTCGAAGACAGGGCTACCACTGCTGAGCCAAATTCCGATCATTGGCGCGCTCTTCGGCAGCCACGGTCACTCGGAGGACGAGACCGAGAACGTTGTCTTGATCGTCCCATCCGTCGTCGATGCGATCTCGATGCAAGACAGGGCTCGCATCAAGTCGGCCCTCGAGCAGTACACCGCTTATTCGGGCGACATCGACGAAGTGAAGATCGTGCCACCAGCGCCTGCGACACCAGCCAAGCCTGTAGCGTCGAGGAGGTCGCCGTGACCGAGCGCACCATCTTCCTCGATGTGACGACCGACAAGGGCGTAACTCGGCAGACCTGGCTGGGTCAAGGCATGTTGTGGATCGGCCGCGATGACGGCTGCGACGTCCAGCTACTGTCCTCGCGCATCTCGCGTCGCCATGTGGGTCTTGAGGTTACGCCGGAGGGGATTCGCGTCACGGACGCCTCCGCAAACGGCACGCTCGTCGATGGGCTGCCGCTGCGCAAAGCCGCTCGCGTCCTCGGCCCCACCGCCCTTTTGCTCGTGGGGCCGTTTCGGGTGCGCATCACGGACGCGAGCGCGAGCCCAATGGCGCAGCCCGAGCACCCCGAGCAGGAAGCGCCGCCGGTCGCGACGCCCCCAGAGGTACGCTCCCCGACGTCACCGACGGTGGTTCCACCGCCGGATGAATCGGGCCTGCAGGTCATGCCGCGAGATGTTGCGGAACGTCGTCGCGTGCACCGCCGATTGCTCGAACACCTCGACCTTCAGAGCCTCGATCGGAAAGCCATGGATCCCGAGGTCATGCGGCCCAAGGTGGTCGCTGCCCTTAGGCGCATTCTGGCCGAGCAAGGTGGCGACGCCTCGCACGAGAGCCGCGAGGCGCTGGTTCAAGAGCTGACCGATGAAGCGCTAGGCCTTGGCCCGCTGGAACAACTGTTGTCGGATCCTGATGTGAGCGAAATCATGGTCGTGGATCCGCATACCATCTTCGTCGAGGCGCACGGCAAGATGCGCCTCACGGGGCTTCGCTTCACCGACGACGACGCTGTGCGTGCCGTGATCGAGCGCATCGTGACGCCGCTTGGGCGCCGCATCGACGAATCGAGCCCACTCGTGGATGCACGGCTCCGCGATGGCTCTCGCGTTAACGCCGTCATTCCTCCACTCGCGATCAAGGGCCCCTGCATCACGATCCGCAAGTTTGCCAAGGACCCCCTCCGCATGCCCGACCTCGAGCGGTTCGGGTCACTGTCACCGGCCATGGCGTGGTTTCTCGAGCGGTCGGTCAAGGTGCGCAAGAACATGATCATTTCCGGCGGCACCGGCAGTGGCAAGACGACGCTCCTCAACGTCCTCTCCGGCGCCATCCCTGCCCACGAACGCATCGTTTCAGTCGAGGACGCCGCAGAGCTGCAACTGGCACAACCACACGTGGTGTCGCTCGAGTCGCGTCCACCCAACCTCGAAGGCAAAGGCGAGTATTCGATTCGCGATTTGGTGAAGAACGCGCTGCGCATGCGACCGGACCGCATTGTCGTGGGGGAATGCCGCGGTGGCGAAGCGATCGACATGCTGCAGGCTATGAACACCGGTCACGATGGATCGCTCACGACAACGCACGCCAACAGTCCGAAAGAAGCAGTGGCGCGCATCGAAACGTTGTGCCTCATGGCCGGGCTCGACCTCCCGGTCAGGGCTATTCGGCATCAGATCGCTTCAAGTGTGCAGCTCATCATCCAGCAGACGCGGTTCTCGGACGGCTCTCGACGGGTGACGAATATCTCGGAGGTCGTTGGCATGGACGACGACGGCGAGGTCGAGTTGCGCGAGATTTTCGTCTACCGGGTGCATGCGACGCGCGGCGACGGAAAGGTCGAAGGCGCCTTTCAGGCGAGCGGTTACTTGCCGACGTTTCTCGATCAGTTCCTGTCCCATGGCCTGGTTCAAGGGAGTGAGCTGCTGTGAGCCTTTCTGTGTTCTGGCTCGGCCGCGCTGCCGCGGTGTGTGCCCTCGTCGCCCTGGTCGGGGCGGGGTGGCTCCTAATCGGCGTGGAAGACGCGCGTGCGCGCGCGTTGCTCGTTGCGCACGAACGCGCCCTAACGACTCGCTTGCGCTTCTTGCGTTCGTCCCTGACGGGCCGGCGATTGCTGTTGGCTCAGGCCGCCGCCGTCGTGGCGTGTGTGGCAAGTGCGGCTTGGTTCGAGCAAGTGGCGCTCTTGGCTCTGCTAGTGCCAGCGCTGTTTCTGCCTTCGGTCGTGCTCGAACAGCGGGCGGCGAAGCGCGCCAACCTAGTCGAGGAGCAGATCGAGGCATGGCTCAATACGGTTGCCAACGCGCTCCGAGCCAGTCCCTCGCTTGGTGAGGCGATTGCCTCGAGCATTGGCCTCATACCGCCGCCTATGTGCGAAGAGATTGATGTGGTCGTGAAGGAATACGAGCTGGGCACACCGCTCGACCACGCGCTCGACCACTTTGCGGAGCGGATACCGTCAAAGACGTTGGCCGGGACCACCCTTGCCCTCAAAGTCGCTCGGCGCAGCGGTGGCAACTTACCCGAAATGCTCGAAAGCGCCGCCGTGGCGCTGCGTGAGCTGGCGCGGCTTGAGGGAGTCGTGCGGACCAAGACGGCCGAAGGAAAGGCGCAGGCCTTCGTGATTGGCGCGATCCCCGTGCCGCTCGTCCTGCTGGTGCGGTGGTCCGATCCACACTTTTTCGATCCGCTGGTCGGCAACCTCAGGGGTCATCTGGTGATCGCCGGGGCGCTCTTGCTGTGGGGCCTGGCCATCGCCGCTGCACGAAAAATCCTGCAGGTGGATATCTGAGATGAACGCAACGCTCGCACTTCGCATTGCAGCTATTGCAGCTATTGCCGCGTCGGTGTTCGGGCTGGCCTCTTGGGCCTGGCGCGTGCCGATACCCGCCAGGCCCCGGCTTGGTCGCCGAGGGCTGGAGCGCCGCCGCGTGCTGGACGCAGGAGGCGGATTTCCGTTGCTCGAACCGGTCGTGCGCTTCATCGCGGGAAGCCTGGCTTCGATACCGCTCGCGAAATTGCGCGAGCGGCAAGAACGAGAGCTACGCCAGGCGGATCATCCACTGGGGTTGACTCCAGACGAGCTGAGCGGGCTCAGCATCGTCTCCGCTGTCGCTCTCGCCGCGACCATGTTGGGTTTGGGGCCCTACTTTTCGCTTTCGCTGTTCTGGATCCTCCCGGCCGCAGCGTTCGGGCTCATGTTGCCGACGCTGCAGCTTCGCGAGCAGATCCGGCGTCGAGCGAAAGAGATCACACGAGGGCTGCCGCATTCGATAGAAATCGTGGCGATGTGCATGGGAGCAGGCCATGACTTTCCGGGCGCGTTGCGCCTCGTGGCCGAGCCTCAAGGCGGCCACCACTCGGCGCTTTCTCGCGAGATTCACGTAATTCTGGAGCATCTCGAGCTCGGGCACACCCGTCGCGATGCGCTCCGATCTTTTTCCGAGCGAGTGCCCACGGACGCCGTGCGTGATTTCGTCAACGCCGTCATTCAAGCGGAAGAGAAGGGTAACCCGCTCGCTAAGGTCTTGCAGGTGCAGGGCCGCATGCTCAACATGCGCCGCAGCGTCGCCGCGGAGGAAGCTGCCGCCCGTGCCGCCGTTATGCTGGTCGGGCCGATGATGCTTCTCGTTTGCTGCGTCCTGCTGCTCTTGATGGGGCCGTTCATTGTGAAGGGCGTCGGGTTTTGAGATGAAATACTTCCTGGAAGTCGACGCGGAGACGCGGGTCACGCAGCGCTTTGCGCTTCCTGAGAGCGCCGTGCGGCTCGGTTCGGGACCGGAGTCGGAGCTGCACTTGGACGGATTGCCCAGCGCACTGTTGAACGTCGAGGCGCGAGTGGACGGGGCGTTCGTTCGCCTCGCGCCAGGCCATGCGTCGTCGCTCGTGACCGACGGCGTCGCGTCCAAAGAGGCGCTGGTCGCTTGGGGCGCGGACGCCTTCGTCGATGGGCTTCGCCTCTCATTCGTCGCCGAGGCCGACGCCAAACGTGGCACCAGCGCGGCGCTGCTGCTCGCGCTCGGCGCGGCGGTCGTATGGGTCGGCTGGCAGGGGGCGGACGCGAGCACCGAGCAACGGGCGGAGACCTTGGACCCTATCGCGCTCAAATCGTCCGAAACGAGCTGTCCCGAGTCAGGCGCGGATAGTGCGCGCACCGCCGCCAAGCAGGCCGAGCACGCTGCCGCCGCGCGCCAGCAACGCTACTC
>JBBRMI010000293.1:0-7866 GCA_038230915.1 Polyangiales bacterium
AACCGATACCGACATAATCCGGCTCCGCGCCGAGTCCGAGAAAGGAGCCTCGCGAGCGAGGCCCAGCCTCTGGCTCGCCCGAAACCCTTGCCGAGGCCGCCCCCGCCCCCGCTCCCGAACCCCCTCCCGAGGGCCGCGCTCGCGAGGCGCCAAGACAACGGATCAAGACTGGCAGACCGGGCGGCGCCCTATCGCGTCGGCGCCGCTTCGCGTAGGTTGCTGCGTCTCGCAACTTCAACCTAGGCGGTCACACATGGGCGACAAGTCACCGAAGGCCAAAGACAAGGCCAAAAAGCAGAACACCGACGTGAAGAATCAGAAGAAGAACGACGCGACGAAGAAAGCCAGCTCGGCCAGTCCGGCCAAGAAGTAGAGCGCTGACCTCACCGGACCGCCGGTGACACTTACCAGCGGCCCGCCCGCCAAGCCTGGTTTCTGGCAGAGCGGCGCGAGAACGCAGCCAGAAGCCGGGATCGGCGGGCGAGCTTGCCAGCTGAAATGAGACGACAGCGGGTCAAAAGGCGAGGCTCGCCACGCGCACCCACAACGTGTCCGACACGTTGCCGGAAATCACCGCGCCTACACGAGCGCCTGCTGCAGCACGGCGCGGAGCCGCGCGGCTTGTTGCCCCGGCGGAAGCTCTGCGAGCACACGCGCGCTGTCGGCGTCGAGTGTGCAGACCTTCGCCCGCACGTCGCTGAGCTGGCCGACCATCTGCAACAGCGGCGAGAGCGTGGTGATGCCGCGGCGTTCGGCGAGGCGATTGAGCAGAAAACGTTTGGCGCGCGGCGAATGCACACCACGCACGCCTGCCAAGACCACGCGCCCGTCGACCTGGGCGCAGGCTTTTACGAGCGCGCCCACGCCGGGCTGCCAGGCCTTCAGCAGTTGCGCCCGGTCAGGCTCGAAGTCGGCGTCCGGCTCGATCTGGCCCGCCGGAAAATGCAGCACCGCGCCGCGGGTTCGCAAGTGCCTGAGTGCGCGCTTCAACGCGCCCGCGCGCTCGCCCGGCTGCTCACCAACGAACACCAAATGCGACGACAAGCGCGGCAGCGCCCGCAAAAAACTGCGATCCGCCGCCAGAATCAGCAAATCTTCGCGGCCGAGCGCGCTCATCAACGCCAGTGCGTCGTACGCGCCCGGATGATTCGCCAGCACCAGGCGCGGACCCGTGCCGAGCGGGGCGCCGCTAGTTTGCAGCGCGATACCGAAGCGCTCGAGCGCTTGCGTGGCGGCCGCTGGCAGACCGCGCGCCGCGAGCGTTTCGTCCAGCTCGGCCAACGTCTTTCCGAGCCTGCGCGACGCCAGGTAAAACGCTAGCGCCAGGCCTTTGCGCAGCAGCTCGGGCGCGCGTCGCAAGCCGAGCGCGGCGACCATTTCGCGCGCCGACAGTGTCGCGAGCTGATGAGAAAGTGCGTTCATGGTGCGCTATTCGGTCGGCTTCGCCCGGAGCTTGGCCAAACTGGCGCGGATGGCCTCACGGGCGTCGCTCGCCGTCTCGCGCGCTTCAGCTGTCTCGAGCGGCAGCAGCAACTCGGCCGCACGCGCCGGATATTGACCGATCGCGCGCGCCACAGCCGCGCGGATCTCAGATTGACCGTCGGTCAGGTACGGCAGCAAGAGGTGCACGGCGCGGCCGACTTCGCTGCGGACGTTGCGAACGATCGCGTCCTCGCGTTCGAGCTCGGCTTCGAGCGTGGTGCCGCGCTCCGCGAGCAGCTTGCGCCAGCGTTGTTCGTCCAGGTTGGTGTGGATCTTCAGGTAACCTTCGCCATCGGCGATCGACGCCAGCAGGAAAGCGAGCCAGTTGCGCTCGGGCGTGCTCGGGCTCTGCAGTAGCTCGAACACGAACGGTACCGCGAGCGCGGTCGCCTCCGAGACCGAGCCTTGATGCAGCAGACAAGCGAACAGCTCTCTGAGTGCGGTCTGCCGTTCTTCGTGGTGTGCGGATGCGAGCGCGCGAATCAGCCGCGGCACCTCCGACGCGTCTCCAAACGCATGGCGCAGTGTTGGCCACGGCACGGCGTCCAAATCCTTCAGCATCGTCCCGCTCTCGGCCGGAAAAGTAGCAGATCCCGCGCGCGCATCAGGCGGCCGCGCGAGGCTTGCGAGATTGCTCGGGTTTGCGTCGGTGCACGCGGCCCACTGCCCGCGTAGGCCCGGCCCGGCCGCGCCTGTGACCGCGGGCTGTCCGGACGCGTAGTAGTGCTCGCCATGCAGCGACGCGGCCTCCGGCATGCTCGTCGAAAGCCGCGTCATGATGCGCGCCTCAGTCTGCAAACTGTTGCCCGACTGACGACTTAGTGCAGACTACCTTCGGCGTCTCGCTACCGCCTCGAGTTTGGCGACATCGGCGAGCTCCTTGGGGCGGCCCGAGAACTCAACCTGATGCGAGTTGAGTAACTCGATAAACTCTCTCAAATCGCGATCCAACTTCACCGGCGGTCTCCCTGTGCGCGGCGATCAACGTCAGCGTGATGTCGAGGCACTCGGCCGGCGACAAGGACGCATAATAGCCGTCATCCGCGCGGTCGGCTTCCTCGAAGGACCGAAAGACTCGCAACTCGCGCTCCACGAAGAGAAGCTTACCATGCCACGTCGAGCGTAGGGGCGCGCTCCACTGACGGAACGCGCACGGCACAGCAGTTTAGTGTCCGGATCATTGAAGTTCTATCAAAAGAAACGCCCTGCTTCGCGGCCGCGGATTTTCGGTCCGCATTTACTACGAAGCCAGGTCAAAAAATGCTTTGACCGGGCGATCGAGGCGCGATCAGGATCCACGCCCCGGGACACAGGGCGTGTGTCGGAAACGCGCGCGACCTGCCGGCAGAGCAAAGGTGGACCCAATGACGGAACGAGCTGTACCCGCCTACGAAGCGCAGCTGATGCGCAAGATTACCTGGAAAGTCGTTCCGTTTCTGTGCGTCTGCTTCATGGCGGCGTTCCTCGACCGCGTGAACGTCGGCTTTGCCAAAGAGCAAATGTCGAAAGAGCTGGGGCTCTCCGCCACCGTTTACTCGCTCGGCGCCGGCATCTTCTTCGTCGGTTACTTCTTGTTCGAGGTGCCTTCGAATCTGATTCTGGCCAAGGTCGGCGCGCGCGGCTGGATCGCGCGCATTATGGTGACTTGGGGCATCATCAGCGCGGCGTTCGCGTTCGTGCAGGGGGAAAGGTCGTTTTACGTGCTGCGCTTCCTGCTCGGCGCGGCCGAAGCCGGCTTCTTTCCCGGCGTCATCTTCTACCTGACCAAGTTCTTCCCGACCGCGTACCGCTCGCGCACCATCGCCCTGTTCATGATGGCCGCGGCCGGCACCGGCATCATCGGCGCGCCGCTCTCGGGCGCGATTCTCGGGCTGCACGGCGCCGGCGGTCTGGCTGGCTACAAGTGGCTGTTCTTGCTCGAGGCGGTGCCGTCGCTCGTGCTGGGCGTCGTCTTGTTCTTCCGCCTACCGAACGGCCCTGAAGAAGCCAAGTGGCTGGAGCCGAGCGAGAAGAGCTGGCTCGCCGAGCGGCTCGAGCAAGATCGCGTGGCCGCGGGCCCCAGCGCGCACACCTCGTTCAAGCAAGCCCTGACTGACCCGCGCGTGCTCGTGTTGTGTTTCGTGTACTTCACGCACGTGCTGGCGGGCTACGGGCTCGACTTCTTCCTGCCGACGCTGATCAAAGGCGAATACAAGACTTCGACTTCGTTCGTTCAAGGTTGCATCACCGGCATTCCGGCGGTGTTCGCGATCATCATCATGGGGCCGTACGGTCGCTCGTCGGATCGTCGGAACGAGCGCAAGTGGCACTACGCGCTGGCGGTCTGGTGGGCTGCAGCGGGCCTGTTGGTCGCCAGCTTCCATCCACCGGCCATTGTCTGCGTGATTGCCCTCGGCTTCGTGGTGGCGGGTCGCTGGAGCGCCGTCGCGCCTTTTTGGGGCCTGTCGACGACGTTTCTGAGCGGAACCGCGGCTGCCGGCTCAATCGCGCTGATCAACGCCGTGGGTAACCTCGGTGGCATTTGCGGCCCGTACATCATGGGCTGGACCGAGCAGTATTTGAAGTCGCACGACTGGGGCCTGCGCACGCTGGCGCTGCTGGTTTTCTTGGGCGGCCTGATCGCGACGCGCATCAAAGTGAAGTCCGCGGGAGCCGCCAGCCGGTTAGTCGCTGAGGCTCAGGTCGCCCAAGCTCAGACCTGAGCCGGCCAGCGTAAAGGGAGTAAGTACGACGATGCCGAAGCTAGCGGCCAACCTGACGATGTTGTGGAACGAGCTCGATTTTCTCGACCGCTTTGGCGCGGCCGCGAAAGCCGGGTTTTCGGCGGTCGAATACTTGTTTCCGTTTTCCCACGAGAAACAAACGCTGGTCGACCGTTTGGGTCAGAACAAGCTCACGCAGGCGCTGCACAACTTGCCGGCCGGTGACTGGGCGAAGGGTGACCGCGGAGTCGCGTGTCAGCCGGAACGTCGTGGCGAGTTTCGCGACGGTGTCGGCTTGGCGATCGAATACGCGAAGGCGCTGAATTGCCCGCAGCTGAATTGCCTGGTCGGGATCGCGCCGCCCGGCGCCGACCCGGACGCGCTAGAAAGCACGTTGGTCGACAACTTGAAGTTTGCGGCTTCTGAGCTCGGTAAGCAGAACATCAAGTTGCTGGTCGAGCCGATCAACACCCGCGACATCCCTGGTTTTTACCTATGCCACACTAAGCATGCGCTCGAGCTGTTCGCCGAAGTGGCATCATCGAACCTGTACCTGCAGTACGATATTTATCACATGCAGATCATGGAGGGCGATTTGGGCCCGACCATCAAAGCCAATCTGCCGAAGATTGCGCACGTGCAGATCGCCGACAACCCCGGCCGGAACGAGCCGGGCAGCGGCGAAATCAACCACGCCTTCCTGTTCGATCTGCTCGATAAAGAAGGCTACAAAGGCTACGTCGGCGCCGAATACAAGCCGCGCGGCAAGACCGATGAAGGCCTCGGATGGGCCAAGCCCTACCTCTGACGCCCGATGTCGTTGGTGGCGCACTACCTGTACATGGTGCGCTGGGGCAAAGCCCCAGCCACGACGACCCGAAAGTCTTGGCTAGAACAGATCACGATCTGCCACCGAGGCCCCAACCTGGCTTGGAAAACCGGCGAGACCGGCGCACGCGATCTAGCAATCGCCTAAGACGCACCGAGCCAACAAACTGGAACTAGGAACAAAACCCAAATGAAGATCGGATTCATTGGCACGGGCATCATGGGCAAGCCGATGGCGGCGCATCTCGCCAAGGCTGGGCATGAAGTCGTCACGTTCAGCCGCAGCAACACGGCGGTCGACGGCTGCACGTCGGCGAAATCGATCAGCGAACTGACGAAAGCGTCGGACGTCATCATCTTGATGCTGCCGGATACGCCGGACGTCGCCGCCGTGCTGTTCGGCGAAGGCGGCGTCACAAGCGCGCTCACCAAGGGTAAAACCGTCGTCGACATGTCGTCGATCTCGCCGACCGAGACGAAGAAGTTTGCGGCGCGTGTGCGCGAGCTTCACTGCGACTACCTCGACGCGCCGGTGTCGGGCGGTGAAGTCGGCGCCAAGGCTGCCACGCTGACGATCATGGTCGGCGGCGCACAAGCGGCGTTCGATCGCGTGAAGCCGCTATTCGAGCTGATGGGCAAAAATATCACCTTGATTGGCGAGAACGGCGACGGTCAGACGTGCAAAGTCGCCAACCAAATCATCGTCGCCGCGACGATCGAAGCCGTCGGCGAAGCGTTGCTGTTCGCGTCGAAGGCCGGGGCCGATCCAGCGCAGGTGCGCCAAGCCTTGATGGGCGGGTTCGCCGCGTCGCGCATCCTCGAAGTGCATGGCGAGCGGATGATCAAGCGCAACTTTGCGCCCGGTTTCCGGATCGCGCTCCACCAAAAAGACCTGAACTTGGCGTTGTCTGGCGCGCGCGAGCTGGGCATCAGTTTGCCCGCGACCGCCAACTGCCAGCAGCTGTTCAACGCCGTTGTCGCTGCGGGCGGCGCCGCGCTGGATCATTCAGGCATGGTTCAGGCACTCGAAACGCTGGCAGCGCACCCGATCGCCAAATAGTCGCGATTTTGCAGCACGAAAATCCTCAACTGATATGAGCTTTTTCAGGGTCGGCTGGCGCCGGTAGCTCGAAAAAAAACGCGGCGCCCCAACCGGAGCGCCGCGCCTTCTAACCTAGGTTTCTACGGGTTGACGTCGCCGTACGTGATGTCTTCGCAGGCGACCTGCGTGCTCACGCCGCCGCCGAAGACCGGCTGCGGCTGGGCGCCAGATGTATCGACGTCCGTCCAGAAGATCCAATCCTGACCAGCCTTAATGTTGGCTGATCCGCTATCGAGCGCGGTGCTCGGATCATCTCCGTCGAACATTTGGATCGTGACGTCTCGGCCGATTGGAATCTCGGTGCAGGCGTCGCCGTCGGCCGGCACACATTCGCCGCTGACCGCCGTGAACGTGACCTTCTTCGCGCCATCGCCGACTTCGAGGATCATCGTCGTCGGTGCGTTGCCGAAGGTCAGGCTATTGCAGAATTTCGCGACCGCCGGACCAGTGCCGGCGCCGCCCGCGTTGTCGCCACCCATGGCGACGGGAAAATCGGGTCCACCACCGCCGGGGCTGGTGATCTCCGCTGCGCCGCCGTTGCTGGCGCCGCCTTCGCTCGCGCCACCTTTGGTCACCGTGGTCGTGTCATCGCCGCCGCTGCCCGGGGCTCCAGCTTTCGAGCTACTGCCGCCAGTCGTGGTGTCGCCGGTGCCAGCTGCTCCGGTCGTATCGCCCTTGCTGGTATCGCTGCAGCCGGCAGCTGCCGTCAGAGCGGCCATGCCGCCGGCGACCGAGCACTTAAGCACCAATTTGAATAAAGCCTTCATCTCTCATTCCTTCCGATTGTCTCGTTTGCTTGACGAACGAGCCGCCAGCCCTCGCCAAGAGCAGACGTCTCGAATGATGCGCTAACTCCGACTACTGTCCGAGGCTCTTCTTGTTGCGCGCCTTGGCGGCGGCGGCGGCGGCGGCGATCGCGGCGGCCTTGGAGTTGGCTGCTGGCGCTGCCGCGGGGGCCGCGGTCTTCACTGCGGTCGGCGCCAGGGTCTTCGTGGCGGTCGGCGCGACACTCTTTGCCGCGGTGGACGCTGCCGGCTTGGCCAGCGTTGCGGCGGCGCTGGCTTTGGTTGCAGGCGTAGACGCCACCAGCGCTGCGGACTTGGCCGAGGGCGTGGCTGCTGCGCCTTTGGCTGCCGTTGTCGGCGCGGCGACAGCTGTTGCGGCTGAAGCTGCTGCCGATGCGGCTGCCGCCGCTGCAGAGGCTGCTGCTGATGCTGCGGCCTCGGCCGCCCCGGTATCGACCGTCGGCGTTAGCGGCGTGACCGCCGGAGGCGGCGCCGCAGCGGCTGCGGCGGATGCTGCTTCTTCGGCGGAGCCGCCCTTCTTCTTGCAAGCCAGTAGGGCTCCAACCACGACCACTGCACACGCTGCTAGCGACAAACGAGATCCCATGAACATCCTCAGGTCCTGCCTCTTCCGGGGTTACCCCCGAGCAATCCGCCATCCTGCCCGAAAGTGGCCGCGCGGCGCAACCCGCAGCGTTGGTTACCGTTGGTTACCAGTCCTGATCCGTTGTCGGGGCCCTGCGCGAGGGCGGCCCCAGGAAGGGGTCCGGCAGCGGGATCGGGATCGGTCTCGGCAAGGGGCTTCGGGCAAGCCAGAGGCGGGGCAGGGCTCGCGCAGGGCCTTTCTCGGACTCGACGCGGAGCCGGGTATTTCGGTATCGGGTGGCGGGCTTCGGCCCTGGGTTTCGGTCGTCTCCTTAGCAGACAGGACTTGGTGGCCGCGAAAGCTCGGTGGTGGTGGTCGTGA
>JBBRMI010000294.1:0-7834 GCA_038230915.1 Polyangiales bacterium
AACGGCCCCGCGCGAGCGCGGCCCAGCCTCGGGCTTGCCCGAAGCCCTTGCCGAGGCCGCTCCCGAACCCGCTCCCGAACCCCTTCCCGGGGCCGCGCTCGCGCGAGGCCCCGACAACGGATCAAGACTGGGAGTTGTGGCGTTGCAGGTGCGTGCCGGCGCGGCTCGACTAGACTCCGGCCTGCGTGGCTTCGCCGTCTCAATGGTTGCTCTGGGTTGGCCCGCTCGCCTGGGTGAGCTTGGCGCGTCCCGCCGTCGCACAAGCGTTGCATCAGGCGGCCCGCCCGCGCGTGAGCTTGGAGCTTGCCAAATGCGAGGACGTCTCGGCGGCGGAGGTGCGGCGCATCGCAGGTCTCGAGCTGCACCTGCCGGTCGAGCCGTCGAGCACTGATCCGACGAGCAAGCTTACTACCGTTCTGATCGAGTGTGGCGACGACGCAACCATTACCTTGGTGGACACTGTCACCGGCAAGAAGCTGATTCGCCAAATCGAGCTCGGACATGTCGCGCCGATAGCACGGCCTCGACTGCTTGCGTTGAGTGTCGTCGAGCTGCTGTCAGCCAGTTGGGCGGAGCTCGAGCTGCTGCCGCCTGAAGTCGAAGCGCGCCAACTCCAGGCGTCTCCGGCCGTTCGGGCGCGAGCGCTCGAAGTCGTGCGCCGCGAGCGTTCTCGGCGCCCGAGCACGTCCGCGCTGGCCGTCGCGACCGCCCGAACCTTCCGTGGGCAGTGGTCCGCCTGGGGCGGCGGCGTTCAAGTAGGCGTCGACTTCGGAGCTCAGGTCGGCTTAGGCCTTCAGGCCCACGTTGCACTGGAGCATGCCGCGTATCGCGCGTCGCTCGGGACGGTTTCGATCGACATGGCGAGCGTCGGCGCAGCGCTCTACCTCGATTGGCGACTTGGTGCCGTGACTCTTCGCCCGGGCCTCGGCGTTGAAGGCGGGCGCGTCGCTCAAGCCGGCAAGCCGTTCGATCCGCAGCAAACCGAGGGCCGCTCCGGCAGTGGTTGGTTCGTGGGCCCCACGCTCGGCGTCGCGGCTAGCCTGCAGCTCTCCAAAAGCTGGCTGATTCAATGCGGGCCTGAGGCGGGCTACGTCGTGCTGCCGGTTGGCATCTACGTGGCGCGCCAACGGGCAATCGCAGTCGAGGGGCTGTGGCTCGGAGCATCTTTGGGGGTGGGTCTTGCCCTCTAGCACCGGCTTTACGGCATGGTCCGCACTCGCGCTGTGCGGGCTGCTCAGCGGCTGCAGCGGTACGGACCTCGACGCGCTCGTCCCGCGGCCGCAGCGCCCACCGCCGCAGCACACGACAACGCAGCTCCTGCAGTACGGCGGAGGCACCCCGAAGGGACTTATGGGTCTCAACTGGCTCTCGGATCACTTGGCGCAGGTTGAGTCGACTCCGTTCGATGGGCTGATGCTCGACATAGATTTCGGCTCCTGGCCTTACGATGCGCTGAGCGAATCCGACTATGCGCCGCAGGTTTCCGTCCTGAACAACGCGAAGTTTGCGCGGATTTCTTCGAATTTTCAGGTCGTCACCATCGGCGCTGTCAATTGGCAGAACGACACGGAATTCGAAGCGTTGCTCGCCAACGTCAGGGTCATCGCGCGCACAGTAAAGGCGGCGGGTCTGAAGGGCATCTTCCTCGATACTCAGGCCTACGCCAGCTACTTCTGGAATGCGGAAGCCTCGTGCCCAGGCCAGACCGATCTTGCCAGTTGTGAAGACAAGCTCAAGCAACGGGGGCAAGCGTTCATGCATGCTTGGCTGGACGGCTACCCTGACGTCACGGTGCTCGTCTCGTTCGCGTATGCAGGAGTATTCGTCACGACCTGTCTGCTAGGCACGAAGCTTTCCGACTCCGATTTTGCACTCCTGCCCGCGTTCTTGGACGGCATGGAAACTGCGCGCGCAGAGTCACGCACTAGCGCCACGTTGGTGGACGCCTTTCTGCCGGCGTACCCCACCAGCGACCCCAAAGCGTTTCGCCTCTACTACGACCTTGTCCACTTCAACTGGTCCTCCGCCGTCGATCACTGGCTGCCGGGCGTCGTGACGTACGAGTGGGTGCCGGGTGTCGACAGCCAGTCGGCGGGCGAGCGGCGTTGGCCCGATGCGCCCGGCCTGAGCTGTAGCCTCGAAGACCAAATGAAGCTGACGCGCGACATGGGCGCGTCCTTCGGTTTGGATCTCGACTGGGACAACTGGAATCGGGGCCACAAATTCCACACTGATCCGGCGGAATTCTCGCTCAATTTCCGCACGCCCGAGCAGCTCGAGACCCAAGTTGAAACTGCACTGGCCACCGCCGACCGCTACGTGTGGATCTGGGGGGACGTCGACTGGTGGACGACCGAGGTCGACGCGGGACGCGCGCTAGTTCCCGAAGCTTACGTTCAAGCACTTGCGCGTGCCCATCCGCGTTAAGTCTTCGCCGACGTCCTGCTCGTGCGCCTGCGGCGGATTTTGGGATGTGCGGCTGCCGCTTGGCGGTCTCAGTCTCGCGCAAACCCGACCACGCGAGCAGCCCCGGCGGCCTCGCACCTCCCCGCCTTCCTCTGAGTATTCATCGCATTCGGGCCTTCGTCCGCAAATCCGCGGCGTTGATGAGCTCGGTGCCGGGGTTGTGGGGCGCATTTCGATGTCGCATTTGCGACACGGTTTCCGCAATGATTTCGCGGCGACTCTCGGCGAAGCTGACGCTGTCGCATTTGCGACAGCGTCAGAGCGGGCGGGCTACCTGGCTACCAGCTTGACGAGCGTCGCGACGATGCGGTCGAGCTGGTCGTTCAAACTTGGGTCTTGTTGAACGTAGCCGCACACGACCGCGACTTCCAAACAGGCGAGTATTTCGCGGGCTGAGCCGAGTGCGCTGTGGTAACGCGCGGCGCGATTCCGTCCGCGGCTGTACATGCCTTCGGCGAGGTTGAGAGCCACCGAGCTACTGCAACGCCTGAGCTGCCGAGCCAGGTCGCGGTCCCGGAGCTCAATCCGTCGCAGAGCTGGCTGCAGTTGCTTCAAGACCTGCAAAACTACGTGATAAATGCGGAGCATGTTGCTTCCTTCTGACGCGCTGAACTGCACGCCAGCGGCCACACGCTTGCTCTGGCGGCCCGGGTCCAGGCTGAGCGCGAGCGAAAGCGAGTGCTCACGGCCGCGTAGCGGCCGCTGCGGCCTGGAGGCGGGTCGCCAGAGCAGGCAAGATGTGAGAGCCAGGCAAGAGAGAAGACTTATGGAGTCGTCGGTCGCCACGCGAGCCTCGGCGTGCAGCGGAACCGTGCGCGGTTCCCGCGCCCCCTCACGCGCTCGCACGGAACCCGCGATCCGCCCGCCCAAACGCTGAGCGCTGCACGCTGCACGCTGCACGCTGCACGCTGCACGCTGCACGCCCGCGCGCCCGGAATCACCGAGTTCCGCTACAGAAGCTTCTGCAAGCAGGCCGCATTTCGGCAGCCAACCGAGATGAGACCAATGCTCAGCCGGCTTCCTGTTGATCCCTCGCGCGCTCGATCGCCCTATTTCGAAACGCGGTCGGGAGAAAACGGCGCGAGATTGAGCGGCGGTTTTTTGCCCGTCACGCAGTCGGCCACGATCTGGGCAGAAATTGGCGCGAGCAGGATGCCGTTTCGGTAGTGCCCGCTCATCAAGATCAAGCCAGGCGTGGCGCTCGGGCCGAGCAGCGGTAGCTCGTCATCGGTGTACGGGCGGAAGCTCGACCAGCTGCCGCTGAGCTCGGCGTCGGCGAGCGCGGGCACGAGTCGGATCGCCGCCGCGAGCAGCTTGGCGACAGCGCCGGCCGTCACTCCGCGGCGAAAGCCCACGAACTCGAGCGTCGAGCCGATCAAGAGCCGTCCGTCGGCGCGTGGCACCAAGTAGCAGTCGGGTCCGAACAGCACCGAGCTCAACAGCGGCGCGCTGGTTCGAAGCTCGACGATCTGCCCGCGCGCCGGCACCACGCGCGGCGCATTGGCGTCGCTCGTCGTGAGCAGGCTGGTCCAGCTGCCGGCCGCCAACACCACGTGGCTGCCACCGACGACGCTGCCGTCGTCGAGCTCGACGCCGACGGCGCGCCCGCCCTGCTCGGCGACGCGTTTCACGAACGAGCCGCTGCGAAACTCGGCCCCGAGCTTCTCGGCGCTGATGCGCAACGCCGACAACAGCGCGCGCGGCTCGAGCGTGGCGTCGGCTTCGAACCACAGGCCGCCCGCAAGCTCGCGCGACAACGCCGGCTCGCGTGCCAAGAGCGCAGCGCGCGTCAGGCGAGCCAACGGCAACTTGGCGCGGCTTTGCCAGTTGAGCTCGCGCCCAGCGCGCGCCACGTTGCTGGCGGTGTACGCCACTTTCAGCACGCCCGAGCGCCGGTACTCGATCGAGATGCCGGAGATGCGCTCCAACTCTTTGACCAGTGCCGGGTACAGCTTGCGACTGAGCAGGCCAAGATCGGTCATTGGCCCGGGCCGGTGTGACTCGACTTGCGCCCCCAAAATCCCGGCGGCGGCGCTCGACGCCTCCGCGCCCGGCACCGCGCGCTCGAGCACCATGACCTTCACGCCGCGGCGCGACAACTCGTAGGCGGCCGCGCAGCCCATCACACCGCCGCCGATGATCACGACGGAGAGCTTCGCCGGCTTCGAGTGCGCAGCGGGGCGGGTGCGGGTCATGCCCAGCCGCAATGATTCAACCGGCGGCGGGGCGCAAGAGGCGGTGCAGCCCGACCAAATTGAACGCCGCGAAGGCCAGCAACAAGATCGCCACGCCCAACGTCCAGCGCGTCGTGGCCGGCGCCTCGCCGTCGACCAAGAGCCAAGCGTCGCTCGGCAGCGGCGGTCGCCCGGCTTCGGCGATCGCGGCGCCGAGCTGCGAGAGGCGCACGCCGCCGCGCTCGGCCGGGACGAGCCGCCCGACGAACGAGGTGGGCGGCACGAAGCGCTTGTGATCCGGATCGTCGTCGTCCCGTGGCACGCGCACTTGGACCCAAAGCTGTTTGGTACCGCTCACGCGCGACAGCCGATAGGAGTCGCTTTCGAGCGGGCGCCGGTAGGCGATCGCCCCGTCGATCTCGAGCTCGCCTTCGGCCTGCACCCAGGTGTTGGCGTCTCTGGTCTGTGGGCGGTACTTGGCCAGCTCACCCACGCCGCGCGGCGCTGCCGTAGATAGAGAGAACAAAAGCTCGCCGCGGAGCGCGAAGCCGAGCGCGAGCGAGCCGAGCAAGGTGCCGCTCATCACCAGCAGCGTGAGCTTCCGCCAGGGCCGCCGCGGGGCGGGCAGGGCTTCCAGTTCTTCGTCGCGGGGATCGCTGCGGGGGTCGCTCATGGAGGCCCAAAAACAGACAAGTGGTTTTCCACCTTGTTCCGGTGGACGTCAAACGTGCCCCGAACCAATACGTAACTTATCTAAATGACTGGGGTTTCTAGAATCTGACTGAACTTCGGTGCCGAAGGTGGATTAGTCTGTGAGGTCGCCATGGCTCTCGCAAGTAAGAAGGTCCTTTGCCCGTCGTGCGGCTTCTCGAACATCGCGCCGCTCGCGAACAATCGCTGCGTCTCGTGCGGTGCAAAAATCGAGGACCTCAAGCGCACCCTGACGCGGCAGGAGGAGCTCGAGCGCCGCTACCAGCAAGAGGGCTTCAGCCTGACTTGGTTCGGCGTCTCGATCGGCATCATCACGGTCATGACCGCCGCACTGGTGATGGGCCTGCCGATGGTCGTGCCGCTGTTCGACTTCGAAGGCTCGGCCGGCATGACGGTCGCGATTCCGGTTTGGTTCCTGGGCGGCATGTTGATCGGCTTAGTATCGCCGGGTCGCACGTTCATCGAGCCGATGGTGGCGGTGTTCTTGGTCGCGTTGCCCACGGCGTTCTTGCTGTACGGCGGGCAGACCGTCAAGACCATGCCCGCGTTCATGTACGCGCTGATGTCGTTTCTGGGCGTGGTGTTCACGCTGATTGGCTCGTACATCGGTGAGCGGATCCAGATGGGACCGCCACCGAAGTCGGCCGATTGATCCACCGTCTTCGGGTCGTCGCCTCGGCGGCGCTCGGGTGTCTGCTCGGCGCTTGTTCACCGCATGGCCTGACTGCGCAGCAAAGTGCGGCGCGCGTTGCTCGCGCGATCGAGGTCCTGCGCAACGCCTCGAACCCGCATAAAGCCGAACCGCTGGTGGCGCTGACTGATCTCGGCTGCACCGGCGTCGACGTGTGTGAAACGCGCGACGCCTGTCGGCGCGCCTACACGCTGCACGTCGAAGCGGTCACGCTCACGCAGCAGGCGAAAGAAACCTTCCGCGACGGCAAGGCACCCCAGGCCGCAAAATTCCTGATCTCGGCCCAGGAGAAGTTGAGCGAAGCGAGCCGCAAGGTCGCCGCGTGCACCGATCGCGAAGCCGCCTTGCGGCGCCGTTACAACCTCTAATGCGGCTCTGACCTTCGTCTACACACACCTGGTACGGGGCCAGGGATACCTGGGGAGAGGGAGGGATTCGAACCCTGCAAACGGCGTTTGCAATAACCTCAAGCGGCACGCGAGCTTGCGAGCCAACGCCGTGAAACTGAAGGCAAAAGGATTCGGATCGTCTCTCTCCGCAGGTCGACGTGAATCGACGCTGATCGACTGAAGTTGGGCAGCGTTTGGGCAGTGGATGGGCAGCGGGCGAGCGACCGACCGCCGCGCGACGTGACCTGCACGGCAGCTCGACGTCGTACGGAGCTGCTGCTAGTTTTCGAGCATGGCTAGCGAAAAAGCGCCTGTCTCGACCGCAGAGCTTTCGGAGAGAGCCGAAGAGCTCGTGAAAAGCGTGCACGATACGGGCGATGCAGTCGTTGTGCTGCAGGGAGGCGAACCCGCGGCCGTGCTCATCGGTGCAACCGAGTTTGCGGCACTGCGTGAGCACCGGCGCTTTTTGGCGGCGACTGGCGAAGGGCTTGCGGACGTCAACGCTGGGCGCGTGCTCACGACCCAAGAGCTCAAGAAGTCGTTCGAGGCAGAGTTCGGACCGATCGCTTGGCAGTAGGGTGGTCGCAACGCGCTCGCGCGGATCTGGGCGCAATCTTCACGCACATCGCAGCCGACAACCGGGGCGCCGCTGAGCGCTGGATCGGGCGGATCTTGGAACACGCTGACTTGGCGGCCGAGGCGCCACTTCTCGGCAGAATTGTTCCGGAGCTCGGCCAGCCGGACATTCGCGAAACCTATTTGCGAAGCTACCGCATCGTGTATCGAACCGACGGACAGGACCTGTGGGTCCTGACGGTGTTCGAGGGAAGCCGCCAGCTACGCTCCTCGGACATCGACGACGACGGTTGATAGCGTGGCCCCCAAGCGCCCGACGCAGCGCCGCTGCCCAGCCGTGCCGCTGCGCCTGTACCCGACGCATGGGCCGCCGCCCGCCAGCGATTGGCCAGACGCCAAAAGCAACATCGGCAAAGATTCATCGCCGGCACGCCGTTCGCTAGTGCGCGCTCGTGGGGAACGCCGCGCAAGCCACGGCCCTGCGGTACGAACAGCGGCGACCGGAGACGACTCCGCTCTACCGGCTGATCGCGACTCACCTCGAGACGTTTCTGGCCGAGGCCCGCGCCGCGCACGACCGCGGTGTGCCGCGCTACGTCGAACGCGAGCTGCGCGCGTACCTGGCTTGCGGCGTCCACGCGCACGGCTTTTTGCGCGCGCGGTGCTCCACTTGCCGCAAGGAAATACGCCTCCTTACGCGAATCTGTGGGCGTGCCAGTGCGGCTCGGGTAGCGCGCCGAGGCGATGGAACAAGGCGATCTCTGCGTGGTCGTAGCTTCTGAATCCGTAGGCCAACTTGGTCGTGACGCGGGCTTTGTTGTTGAATC
>JBBRMI010000295.1:0-7784 GCA_038230915.1 Polyangiales bacterium
AATCCGGGAATGACAGGTGCTGCAGGGTACCCCCGCGGTCATTCCCTCGAGCTTCTCGCGCAAGGTCACTCCTTGTACGGGAGTCGCGTCGACGCTGGGGATTTGCGGCGGCTTCCCGATCACTTCGCAGAGCATGCTCTCATAGATGAACTTTCCGATCGGGAAGGGCGACGCACCACTCTCTTTGGTGTGCGCCGCGAGCACCGCGGGATGCGTCAAGACGCCACGACGCTCGGCGGTGTTCAGCGCGAGCGGTCCAAAACCACTCGTGATTGCCCCGTCGATGCCCAGAAAACTCGCCATGCTTTGATTGACTACGAAACGATCCGCACCCAACAGACGGAGAAAATTGCGTTCCTTGTCGAAGAGCACATCGTCAACCAGCAAGCCGAGGCTTTCGAGCGCGTCCGCGGCGTAGTTCGGCGGAGTCGCCTTGAGGACTTCAGGATCCTTGTTTTCGATTTTGCCTTCAGACAAGCCGAGCCAATCGAATACGAATCCACGCATGCCGAGGCGCGCGTCTGAGCCGACCAGCAGACGGTCGAGCTGGGCGAGCCGCCCGGCGGGCGATTGCAGAGCGCCGGAAGCGGCCGCGTCCAGCAGCGGCTGGTCTGGGCCCGTCTCCCCGACGAGGTAACTCAGTCGAGTTGCGATCTCATAGTCGGACAGCTTGGCGACCCCGTCAGCCGTGGGCGAACCGCTTCCGATCTCTTTGCGATACAAAAAATCAGGTGAGGAAAGCGCAGCCGCAACCAGGGTCACCAGGCGAGCCCGCGTTGCAGAGCCGGCGGCCGGAGCGTCGAGGATAGCCAGATAGCGAGCCCGCGCCTCGGCACTCAGCGGCTCCCGAAACGCGCGCACCAGCAGATCGTCGACGTACTTCGCGGCGCAAGCCCGATCATCGAAGCTGCATCCCATGCCGTCGCGCGCGACGACCGTCTGGGCGACCTGAAGGCCGAGGGCGTAGTAAGCGTCGACGTCGTCAAGCCCGACACCCTGCGCCGCCGCGATCTGCCCGTGACCTGCCACTTGCTGCTCCAAGGGCACCAGGTTGGGGTCGACCTTGACGCCCAAGAGCGACTCGATGCTGTGAGAGTACTCACGCCGTGTCAGCAGGCGAACGCCAGGGGAAGTTCGATAGTCCGGCAGACCGTCGGCACCGACCGGCCGCGCGGTAACCACGCCTGGTGCCGCGGGGTCGCTCCCACCGCGGCCAACGACGGCTCCAGCACCCGAGCTTGGGCCAGTAATCCGTGCTTCGCAGGCGAGCAACCCGGAGAACGCGCACAGCGCAGTCAGCGCTTGGCAACACGTCGCGCCCGAAGTGAGGCTGCGAAGGATGCGGCCGACCATACAGAAACGATACAGCACTACACCAGGGCGTCCAGCCCATTGGCCCGAATTCCTGCGAGTGTGATTTGACGTTGAGACTGTTTGCCAATCTCGGATGCTGCCGTCGTTAGAACTTTGCATACGCCGCTGAATGCGTCGTTCGAAACTTCGTTCTTTTGCCTCTGGCCGTGCCCAGCGCTGAACACCCCAAGGAGTGTAGAGGGTGCGAACACGCATCAATCCCTACACGTGGTTGCGCCGGCTCAGCTCGACTCTGTGCACAGCACGCTCACGTGTGCGTTTTCCGCACACCAAGGTAGATTCTTGTCCATCAAGGGCAACTACCTCATCGAGAACAACGGCACGCTTCGCGTGTTTGGCGAGAGCCGCTCTCGAGCATCGTTCGAAGAACTCGACGTTTACCTCGCGCTCGCGCTCAGTTTACCGAGCGATCCACGCAGCCGAACACCACGTCGAGCCGGCCCGCCGCTTCGGTTTTCGCAGCGGTGCAAGCGCTTTCGCAGAGCAAGACCTTGGTCGGCTTCAGCGGATCGTCGTAGTGCCAGGCCGCGTCGCCCGTGCAATCCGCGCCGTACTTGAGATCAGTGGGCTGGCCCGTGCCGGACAGCTGCACGTTTACCTTTTTCGGATCGAGCTTTTTGCCCAGGGGTGGGGGCGGGAGCGGGATGTCACAGGAAATCGACCTGCCGCGGATGATGTTCACCGCACTCAGGAAATCCGTGCGGGTCTTGGCTGGGTCGTTGACAGCGACAATGAAAGCCTTGTCGGTGCCGCCGCCGACGGCGATGGCGTTCAGCGAAACCAAACTACTGCCCACACCGATCACGTAGGTGGGAATTTGAGCCTTGACCACGCCAGCGGCTGCCGCGATGTTGTCCACGGTGTTCCCGTCGCACTGGCTGGGCTCGCCGTCGGTCACCAGCACGATCGCCACCTTGCGCAGTGGGTCTTGCTTCAACAGTCCCTGGGCATAGTCGATGGTGCCTGTGAGCGCGGGCAGAGTAGGCGTTCCGTTTTCATTCGGTGGAGTGATTGCAGCGATAGCGTCTAAAAATAGCTTGGCTTCGGGAAGCGCGGTTGGCGGCACGATCGGAGGCGCGTAGTCGGCGGCAGTACAGCTCGGCTTCAGGGCGTCATTCGCGGCCCCCATCGTTTTATTCTGATCGAGGGGGAAGATGCTCAGCGAAGCGGTGAGCCCTTGAGACTGAGGATCTGCAAAGAAATCCTGGAGAGCCGAGGTGACCGGATCCCACTTTTGCGTCCGGGTCTCGGGCTTGTCACCCATGCTGCCGGA
The DNA here is from genome assembly GCA_038230915.1 of Polyangiales bacterium. Classification (GTDB taxonomy): domain Bacteria; phylum Myxococcota_A; class Polyangia; order Polyangiales; family Polyangiaceae; genus PMG-095. The sequence continues at coordinate 2,648 of JBBRMI010000295.1, forward strand.
TTCGTCCAGCAAGAAGACCAGATAGACAGGCGCGAGGCCCGCCTCCTGCGTGCTGGCTGCGCAGCCTTCGGCCCCTGCCACGCCTCCTCCACTGCCCAGCGGCCCGTTGCCGCCGCTAAGGTTGAGCGAACCTTGACTGCCGGAAGCGCCGACCTGGTGCCCGCTACCACCCGAGGCGCCTCCGCCCGACGCGCTTCCGCCCGACGCGCCTCCGCCTTTCACCATGCTGCCCGGCTTTGTGTCGCCGCAGCCACTCAACAAGCTCAGCAACGAAAAACCCAAGACCGTCCCGGCGAGCAGAGTGCGCATGCCGCCAAGTGTAAACGAGGAGCGGAGCGCCTCCACGCAAAATCCAGCGGCTAGGGACGTCGGCGGCTCCTGCATCCCATGACGCGGCCGGCGTCGGACTGCCGTTGGGGGCTCGCGCGGAGGTGCGCCGGCTGGCGGCTTACTACGCTACCCACAATGTAGCCAAACCTGGGGCAAACCGGTCGAGCAGGATGAGTTTTGTCAGTCCGCCTAGCTACGGAGGGCCAGAATGGCTCAACGTAGCCGAGTTAGGTGAGCCACAAATCCGCCCGTTCGCTACTGCATCGCGGATGGTTCAAAGCGAGCCTTGACCTGATGAGCGCGTTGGCCAACCCCGTAGTGCGGCTAGTTCCGCCGCATTCACCCCCCCCCGATAACGCACGCCTCGTGCGCGCAGTGGTGGCCAAGGAGCCGGGGGCGACGCAGCAGGTCTGGGAATTATACGCTCCCATGGTTTTTGGTCTCTTACAGCGCTCGCTAGGCCCCGCTGGCGACGCCGAAGACGTGATGCAGGAGGTGTTTTTGCGCGTTTACTCGCGCGCGCACACCATCAATGATCCGAACGCTCTGCGCAGCTTCGTGTACTCCGTGGCGATCCGGATCTTGAAATGGGAGCTACGTAAGCGGCGGGTGCGCCATTTCTTGCGCCTATCGCCGAGCGGCGAGCTGCCCGACTCTGCGGCGCCCGCGGCTGATCTGGAGCACCGAGACTTGCTGCGCAGGTTCTACGCCGTGCTCGATCGCCTCGAAAGTCAAGAGCGCCTGCTGTTCGGCTTACGACACCTGGAGCGCTTGACGGTGCAGGAGATGACCGAGGTGCTCGGCATTTCGGCGGCTACGGTGAAGCGGCGGCTGACGGTCGCTAGCGCGCGTGTGGCAGAGCTGGTGGACTCTGATCCAGGGTTGAAGGCGTACTTTCGCCAGTCAAGAGGTGCCCTTGCCGAATAGTGCGGAACGCGTGGAAAGACTCAGCCTTGCTACCGAGCAGCTCAACGAGCTGGCTCGCACGCAGCTGGGAAATCTTTCCGCCGCGCAACAGAGCGCTGGCTGGCGCAGGATGCAAGGCGCGCTCAACCGCGGAAGCTGGCGGCTGCACCTGACGCTTCCCAGAGCGCTGCTCGTCACCGCGACGATCTTGGCGCTTGGCTTCGGAGTGGGGCGCTTGGCTTTGCGCAATTCCGCTGCGCTCACGTATGAATTGGACGGCACGCGCTCGACAGCGTCCGGGGACCTCCCGGTGAGCGAGCGAGCGCGCCTGCTGCGGTTCTCCGACGGTAGCGAAATCTCGATGCAGCCTGGAGCTAAGCTGCGGGTGCGCGCGGTCAGCGAACACGGTGCTCACTTGAGCTTGGCGAGCGGCAGGCTGGCGCTCAACGTGCGGCATCTTCCACAGGCAGATTGGTCCGTGAACGCGGGCCCGTTTCTGATCCAGGTGACGGGCACCAGCTTTGCGGCCGAGTGGGATCCCGACACCGCTCAGCTTCGCGTCAAGCTGGACCACGGTAATGTCGAAGTCAGCGGGCCACTATCGGACGAAGCCATCCGCTTGCGCGCTGGGCAGCAGCTGTTCATCCGCCTGCGGGAGCGGGAAGTGGTCATTCGCGACATCGACCAGCCAGCGCCGGCCGCGAGCGCCCCAAGCGCGGGGCTCACACCGGAGAAAACCGAGCCCGCGCAGCCGACGCCGGAAGCTTCCGCGAAGCTCAGCACGCGTCCGCAGTTGAGTTGGACTGCCCAGCTCGCCGCCGGAAAGTTCGACGCCATTTTGGAAGACGCTGCGACCCGCGGCATCGATCAAGTGCTGCGCACGAGCCCGAGCGATGACGTGGCAGCTTTGGCTGACGCGGCGCGCTTTCGACGGCACAATCCCCTCGCCCGTCGAGCACTCCTGGCTCAAAGGCAGAGGTTCTTTGGCTCCACGCGCGCACGCGATGCCGCGTTCTTACTCGGCAGGCTGGAAGAGGCGAGTGGCGCATCCACCGAAGCCGCCAGCTGGTACGAGCGGTATTTGGCGGAGGCGCCAGGCGGCACGTATGCGTCCGAGGCGCTGGGGCGTAAGATGTTGCTGATGCAAAACGCCGGCCGTAGAGACGACAGCGTGACGGCAGCGCGTGAATACTTGAGGCGTTTTCCGGCGGGTTCGTATGCCCAGGCGGCTCGCACCCTGAGCGAGAAGCCCTGAGCCGAGCGGCGCAGATGTGGCCGTGGCTGCTGTTCCTGTTCGCGCTCCTGTGCCCGCGCGCCGCCCTAGCAACCGCGACCCGAGAGTTGCCGATCGTTCTCGTGCGCAACAGCTTCGCCAGTCGCGAGCTCAGTGAGACGCTCAATTTGGCCCGCGGCGAGCTAATCGCCGACGGGTTTCAAGTACGAGAGGTAGCGTTCGATTCACCTGCCACACGGGAGTCGCTGGTGCGGCTCGCTGAAGCTACGCCGGACGCTTTAGCTATCGTCAGCATCTCCTTCGGAGAACCGAGCACGGCCAGTGAGTTGTGGCTGGTGGATAGACTCGGCGAGCGCCCGATGGTGACGCGGGTTGAATTGGCTGAGCTCGGCGGGGATGGATCTGCCCCGCTGTCTCCAGAAGTAATCGCGCGTCGCACGGTCGAAGTTCTGCGCGCCACCTTGTTGCCGCGTCGCGAAACGCGTGAGACAGCCGCGCCGGCTCCGGCCTCAGTGGCCACAGCCGAGACGCAGCGACCGGTCGCCCGCCATGTAGAGAGGTTGACCTGGAGCGGGTCCGCTGGAGCTAGCGTTCTCAGCAGCTGGGCTGGCCCCGCGCCTGCTCTATTGCCAACTGCCTGCGTACGCTGGTCACCTACGCCGAAGCTCGCGTTGCGGGCGGTCGCCAGCGGTTGGGGAACGCGCCCCGTCGTAGAGCGCTCGGTCGGCGCGGTGTCGCTCGAGCAACTGTTGCTGCTTAGCGAAATCGCCTACCTGCCAGCGCTCCCGGGACCCCTCTATCCGAGTTTTGACGTCGGACTCGGCGCCTACCGGGTGGTGGCGGCGGCCCAAGCCAAGCCGCCGTATCAACCTAGCACTGACAGCCAATGGGCCTTGTTGGCGAGTCTCGGCGGCGGAGCGACGTTCGTCTATCATCGACGCTGGCGCGCCGATCTAGAGCTGCGTGCCCTACTCGCCGCCCCCTACCCCAGCGTTAGATTCGTCGGGCATGAAGTCGCGCGACTCGTTCGCCCAGGACTTCTGGCTACGCTAACGCTCGGAGCATGGCTGTGAAGCATTTGAGCGTCAAATCGCTTGGCGTCGCGGCGCTACTCCAGAGCTGCGGCCCGGCCCCGCTCGATGTCATTACGGCTTCGGGCGCCGCGGGTAGTGTCGGCGCAGCCTCGCAGGGCGGCGCCAGCGCGATGAACCAAGGCGGTGCGGCGGCCACCCCCAGCGCCGCGGGAGCTGCTCCCGAAGCGGAGCCCCCGCATTTCGGCACGCCCACGGTCATCGCGGAATTGCTGGCTGCCGAAGAGCATGACGATCCAACGCTGACGTCCGACAAGCTCGAAATGTTCTTCAGCGCGCGTCGAGCTGGCGCGAAGGACATCTACGTTTCCACGCGGCTCAGTCGCCTCGACGCCTGGGCAGCTCCGGCCCCGGTAGCCGAGCTGAACTCGGACTTCCTCGACGGAACTCCCGGCGTATCGCCGGATGGTCTGGAGATTTGGTTCGAAAGCACGCGCGCCGCTGGCAACGACGAGCTCATCAACACCGACATTTGGAAATCCGCACGAGCTAGCCGTGACGCGCCGTGGTCGGCGCCGATTCTCGTTGAGGGGTTATCGACGGCCGGTCGCGATTCGTATCCTCAGCCCAGCTCGCGTTTGCTCATCACTTTCAGCTCCTGGCGCAGCGGTGGGCGCGGTGATACCGATCTTTTTGCAGCAGTTCGCTCGACTGCCGACCTGCCCTGGGGCGCCGCCACGGCACTATCCGAAGTGAGCTCCGATGCGTGGGACGAGGGCTTGCTGCGCGCGGATGGCACGCAAATCTTTATCTCTTCGGGGCGATCGGACGGTCAGGGCGGCGGCGACCTATTTTGGTCGGCGCGACCCTCGCTCATGTCGCCCTTCGCAAACCCGGTTCCGATCGTCGACCTCAACTCACCTGCTCAGGAGCAGGATCTGTGGGTGTCGGAGAATCTCGACTACGCCGTGTTTGCGTCCAACCGCGGCGGACATCTCGACCTTTACGAGGCGCATGCAGCGCCATAAACCACCGTCGTTCCAAACGCCCCAGCTCGGAAAGCGGCCTCGCTCGTCAGCGCACACCTTAGCGCGCACCCCTACTCGCGACCGGTTGCGAAGCACTCGGCGCTACGTGAGAATGCCCGGAAGCGGGTCGCGGCGGCGGGCGGTGGTTAGGCTTTGGGTGGGTCTTGCTGCTGCGCTGGTCGCTGCCGAACCCGCCTTGCGGCATACCTGGCTGCTGGTATTCGGCTTCGGACAGCCCGAAGCCCTGCAGTACCGTGACTAGCGTTCGGGTGTAGTCCACGCCGACCTGCTTATTGCCGCTGTTTTCGACCGTGTGCTGCACGGCAGTCGTGTAGTCGAGGAAATTGCCCGAGCGAAATCGGCCCCCGAGATTGCCGCCCAGTACGACTGGGATGTCGTAACGAAGGTGGCTGCTACCCTGGCTGAGGTTGTTGACATACATGACCAAGGAGTTATCGAGATAGGTCTCTGAAGTGGACCCCAAAATTTGGGCCAGCAGCTAAGGTGGTGATAGACGGCGCCTGCTCCTGACGAAACAGGAGCAGAAGACGATGAAAAGCACCCGCACCCGACACAGCGCAGCGTTCAAGGCCAAGGTCGCTCTGGCG
>JBBRMI010000296.1:0-7783 GCA_038230915.1 Polyangiales bacterium
GGGCCAAGAGCGCCGCTGCAATCACGAACAGCACGCCATTCAGCGCACGCCGGCCTGTCGCGTCGCGCACACCTAAACTCGACTCGACCGCGAACGTGAGCTTGGTGAGCGGTCGCAGCGTGCCCGGCACCGAGCCCGCAAAACTGGTGAGCGACTGCGACGCCGGATCCTTCACCGGCGTGACGTAGTCGTCATACTGGTACGGGGCGCCAGCAGCCGGCAGCCACGCAAGCGCGATCGCGAGCAACCCGCCCACGACGAGCAAGCTCAGCCACAGCCAGCGAGTCGGCCAGACGCCACGCTCGGTGATGCGCACGCGGCTACGCTAGCAGGCGTACACGGACCACGGGTTCGATGCAGGCGATCGCGGGCACGGATGGGTGCAGCTGGCCTCGTAGGCCTTGAGCGCCTCGGCTGCGCGCTTCGACTTGCGCAGGCCATAGGAATCGGCAACCATGTGCCCAATGTTGTCTCTGACGCGTCGAACGCTCGCCGCCGTGCCCGAAGCGCGCGCGATCGTTTTGGCGGCATGCGCGATGATCGCGGCAACCGCGTGTGCCGGCAAGAGCGAGGCGACGACGCCGACAAGCGCTACCGCGGGTAGCGACGCGGGCCCCACGAGCGCAGGTGCGCCGGGCGCTAGCGCGAGCGATCCCAACCTGCTGATGCCGGAGCTCAATACACCGCCGGCCGAGGGCGACGGCAGGCTCGTCGACATCGGCGACGCTCAGGCCGGCGACGGGTGGGACTGGTGCACGGGCGAGCCGCGGTTGGTGAGAAGCACAGCGTTGCCGTGTGCGGCTTGTCCAGCGGCCACGCGCGGTAGCGAGTTCGTGATCGCCACGCCAGCTGTCGACAAAAGTCCGACTGCTTCGGGCACTGTTCCGCAAGGCTATTTCTTCTTCGACGAATTGACGCGCGCCGACGCCGTCTGGTTCGACGCGCTGTGGATCAACGGCTCCCGCAACGCCAAGCTTTCGTTGTGGCCCACCAATCCCGTGTGCGAGCCGACCGGCCCGGCCCGCGTCCTCGACCTTCACGGGCTATTCACCGAGCCCGGTCAGTGGGTGACCGCCTGTGTGTCGCTCGATGACTTGCAGCCGTTTCGGGGGCTCGCGCTGCGCATCGACGGCGCCGGCACGCTCGGTGTCGACGCCTTCCGCTTTGGACCGCCCTGCCCGGAGCCATAGCTCCGGCGAGCCGAGCCGACGAGCTCAGAAGGGTCCTGTCGCGCTGCCTATCGCTTGGCCCTTTACCCGGGCGCTGATCTCGCGGCCGGCCCGCTGACGCCGGCGGAGCTCTCACGGCTTCAATTCGCAGTGGTGTTGAACGCACTCGGCGGAAAAATTTTCGAGCGTCGGACAGGGCGCGCAGTCCACCAGTGTGCAGTCGTAACGGGGCTTGCAACTGGTTTGAGGCGACCTGGTCTCGCCGGCCTCCCGCCAACACGGGTCCGCCTTCGCCATTCGGACGGAGATGCCCGACGGGCAGCCGCCGCAGCAAGCGCCTTCACGCGCCGCGACGACACAGTCGGCGTCGGTGCTGCACTGAGCGGGATCGGGGACGCACGTGGGGCAGCAAGCGCTTTCGAGCAACTGCCGCACATAGCCGTTGCGGCATGGAACCTCGTCGGGACAGTGATTGTCGCAGCTGGGCGGCTCGATTGGTGTCGCGTTACGCACGCAACCGTAGCAACACGCACCCGGCGTGATACCCACGTCATAACCCGCCGGACAGTCGATGTCCGGTGGCAGGGTCGGCCCAGCAAAACTGCCAAAATACGTGCAAGCCACGTTATCGCATGAAGGCTCGACCTCACACACTGCGCAGCACTCACCGCTTGGCGTGGCTACGCGAAGTGAAGGAGCGAGCGGCTGGCCCTCGACGTCCAGGAGGCAGGTTAGCGGCGCGCACGCCACGCTGTCGCAGCTGGCGTCGCCAGCCTGCGGTGAATCCCCGGACCCAGCAGGGGATGACCCGCCTCCGCCAGCGCCTGCAGTTGTCGAGCCACCCGCGCCGTTCGCGTGCATCGCGCCGTCGTTGTGATTTGTCGAGCCGCCGCAAGCAGCTAGCCAGCCACCCAAGCCGAAGCTCGCGACGAGTCGCCACGATTTGCTCATGTCCCCAGCGTATCTACGACGTCAGCCGACGCAAGCTGCAACGCTGCGTGTCGCAGTCAGCTGTCACCTGTCATCCGTACGCCGGCGCGGTCACGTGACAGGAATCGCCATCGCGGGACGCACCAAAAGATCGATGACGTCGTGCAACATGGTAGTGAACGCGTGAACCTGGGTTGAAAAAGGGGTACGCGCGTGAAGGGCATTCATTGGATTGGCGTGGGCATGTTGGGGCTATTGGCGTGTTCGAACGCCGACCCAGGCGGGGGCGAACAAGCGCCGGGTGAGGCACGCAGCCAGCTTTTGATGGGCGACGCCGATCGGCAGCCGAGCAGCGATGCCGTCGTCTTTCTGGGGCAATGTTCCGGTATTTTGGTAAACCCTAACACCGTGGTCACGGTCGCCCACTGCCTGGACATCGAAAAGAAGGGGCAAGACGTGACGCTCGAGCTGCGCAGCGGCCCCGGTGCTCAGCGTTGTTTGACGCAGGACGCGGGCGGCAAGTGCAGCCCCTGGCAACTTCGGGTCACGACCCAACCCGCGAGCGAAGTCGCGATCCTGCAATCCGCAAAGCCGTTCGTCGGTGTGAACAAGGCCAGCTTGCCGCTGATCGCCACCGCGGCGCTGGCAACCACGCAACGCGCACATGGCTACGGCGTGGGCAGCAGTTCCGCGGAGAACTCGCGCGCCCTTGGTCGACGCCTGTCGGCTCCGGTAGAGGTCGAGCAACAGGGCGACGGTCAGGTCTATGGACGGCCCGCGCCGGGCATTCGCATCTGCGGTGGCGATTCGGGTGGGCCGCTGATGGCGCCACTTGCCGACGGCTCGCGCGGTGTGCTGTCCGCAGTGCTCAGCGCCACCCAGTACGACGCGACCGACCCACAGTGCACGCAAGAAGGCGGGCTCAATCGCTGGTCACGCATCGACGCAGAACTGCTCCAGACCGTCGCTGGTCCGTGCCAAACCACACAAAACGGTCTCGACTGCAGCAAGGGTGGCATGGTCAAAAGCCCCAGCTTGGCCAAGGCGAGCGAGCCTGCCGCTTTGCGCGCTGAGGTCGACGAGGTGCTGGAACGACTGAAAGCGCGCGGCGCGAACGTCGTCGCCGACGGCGACGTCAATCAGCCGCGCAGCCTGCAAAAGATGAAGGCCCAGAACACCGTGCGCTTGGGCACGGCCAGCGGCAACTACACCGTCGAGCTTCCGACCGCGGATGTCGCGGCGATGACGTCGATCGTCTCGGAGGTGTCACGCACGGCTGGCGTGAACAGTGACGGCCTGGCGGTCGGCGGCGGTGTCGAGCCGGTGAAAATTCCGATGGCCATGCGCGCCACCGGCTTTTCGGGTGGCGTCGACAACCGCGTTCTAAAAACGCTGTTCTCGGTGGGTGGGATTCGAGTGGACCGCGAGAGCGCGTACCCGCCGGAATGCACCGGCACGCTGATCGGCCGGCGCATCGTGCGCACGGCAGCTCACTGCATGTTTGGCACGGACGGCCACCCTTCGTTCACGCTCGCCTACGACGGCGGTCCAACGACCTGGTCGATCAACGGTCGGATCGTCACTTTCATGCCCAAACAGGCATCGTTCTATTGGTACGGCGGGGGCTTCGACAGCGTATTGCCCGCGCCGGCGGGCTGCATGGCTTGGCTGGAGGCTACCACGCAGGATGATTTTCCGACGGACGCCAAGAAGCAAGCCTGCTCTGACTACGATTGGGCGCTCTTGATTATGCCCGAGAACGTGTGGGCCGAGGTCGGCGCGGTTCCGAAATACTTAGGTTACTCGACGAGCCAAGTGCGCTCGATAGAAAATATCGGCTATCCGAGCTGCTCCGAGGTGTCGAGCGCGGGGATCCCGTCGTGCGTGAGGGGACGGCAGTACGGCATGTCGTGCTCGGTGAAGGTCGTAAAAAACCAGCATTTCTATACGAATTGCGACGTAAGCCAAGGTCACAGCGGTGGTCCATCGTTCTACACGAGCAACGGCACCAGGTACGTCATTGGCAATGTTTCGAATCCCGACCGCACCTACTATCAAGGTGGCGGCTACATCGATGGCACTGCCGACGGCTGTGGCTTTACGAGCAGCAGCTGCATCGAACGTGACACCGGGACCCAAGACTGGCTGTTCGGCTTCATCGGCCAACAACGCACCGACTACGCCACCGTCACCTTCTAAGTGTCTCCGCGGCTCGCGTTCCCGGCGGAGCCGATCGCTCCGGGAACGCGACGACCGAGCACGCGGGCGGTGCTTTGAGGCGAGGCCAGGTGCGGGGATCAATCAACGAAGAAGATCCAGGTGGCTTGCGTCTGTTTTGGCTTCTCGGGGACCGACAGCGGACCACTGCGAAACTTTCCGCCCTCCCAGGCCATGAACGTGGGCTCGTGCGCGAGCGCTTGCGTCATCTGCTCGAGCGCGCCCAGATCTGCGGAAGTCATGCTCAAGGCGCAACCGCGGTTGAAGCAGTGAGGGTCCCCGAACGTTGTTTTCCAGCGTTTTGCGAGAGGTCGCCATGCGGCAGTGGTGGCTCGGAACTTCGCGACTAGCTCCGGTGAAGCCGGTCCGGATGCAGCCAACTTTTCCGACCGAAGCGCAAGCTCACGCTCCGCGGTCATAGGCGGTGCAGACACCGCTTCCGCAGGTTCAGCGGTGAGTGGAGGAATGGCGCTCACGGTCGGCGCAGAGGCGGAGGCATTTACGCTAGACACTGATGTCCCGCGCGAATGGCCATGCTCACGGCAGTTTACCGTCAGCAGTAATATCGCAGCAAGGCGTGTTTCAAACTCCATATGTTGCTCTCGAACATCAGCGAGGCAATATCCAAGACTTCAACTCGACCGTTGCAATCCTGGATGTCGCTTGGTATACCACAACGCGCAAGCTGGCAATGGCGACCAGCTAGAGGTGGAGAAGCGATGAGGGTGAGATCGTGCTTAACGGTTGCAACCATTCTAGGAATAGCGCTCGGTGCGAGTCGCAGCGACGCGCAGAGCTACACCTACTATGGCCCGGTGATCGCTCGGAACAGCGGCGCCACGTGTCGGGCGGCGAATCGCGCGCAGGAAGATTGGCTTCGTCACAACATTTACGGCGCGGAAGTGAACCCGTCCATGCCGGGCAGCAGCAGCTTCTCGAGCCTCTACTGTCCGATCAGTCGGCGCACCGTTTCCCCCTACTATGTCGACGAACCCCTCTCGGTCGGCGACAAGGTCGATCTGGGCACCGTCGATGTTTGGGTCAAGCAGACGCCCTCCGGAAACCTGAGTAAATCCCTGGGCTGCTCGGTGAGCGCTCAGGGCGCCGCCACCGGCAGCAGCTATTATTCCGCTACGCTTTACGCGTGTTGGAGCGATGGTGGATGCTCATTTCGCGATACGTCGACCACCGGTTACCTTCACCTCCGTTTTAACCGTCCGCTGAGCGCCAACGCCCTTACCGGGCTCTGGATTACGAACCTCGTTATCGGCTGCTCGGTGCCACGCGGTTCATCGATAATCGGGAGCGTTTCAACCTTCCCGAGCTGGTAACAGACATGCAAGCAAGACTTCGATTGTGTTTAGGCGGGTTGAGCCTGCTGAGTTCGTTGTTGGTGGCCGATGCGGCGTCAGCAACCCACCATGCCTGGCAGTTGTACGATCAGGGCTCGGCCTGCGCGTCTTACGATGGCAACGCGAATGTTCCCCGGGTCGGCGTGGTCGTCGCCGCTCCGACGGGAGCATGGGTGAGCTGCCCGGTCAACTTGAGCGGACAGTTCAACGGCGTCGTCACCGGCACCAACTCCCAGGCAATCTACGCCCACGCCACAGTGCCCGTGAGCGGAGCCGAGGTCGACGTTTCAGACCTCAGCACGGCGGGATCCGTCACCTGCCTGGCATACGGCACGAGCGAGACGGGGGCGTATTACTATTCGAGATCCAAGTCGACGGACTACGCGGGCACCGGCACGTCGACGTTGCAGATTGCCCCTGCGGGTCAGCAGTGGGGTGGGACGCTTGGCGCCGGAACCGACAACGTGGCGATCCGCAGCCTCATCTACACCTGCTGGTTGCCCGGTAACTATTCGTACGTGATCGCATACCGCACATCCGTTTGCGTCAATAACAGCACTTGCGAGTGAGCGACCGCATGAACCTAAGCAAATCCTTGGCCTGTCTCGCGATTGTCACCCTGTCCGGCGCGGTCTCGGTGACAGCGGACGCAGCCGTGTCAGACCACGGCTACGTTCAAGTGAACGGGGTTGAGTGCAACCCTGCCTCACAACTGGAGGCCGACAACCTGACCTTTGGTTGGGGGGGCGTGCGCAATCCGGGCGGAATCTCCGAGGCGACCGTAACTTGCCCTGTCACGCGCGCCTCCATCGAGTCGTACGCGTTGAAAGCCTCGCTGCCGATCTTCAGGCCCAGCGAAGACGTGTACGTCTACTTCAGCGGGGCGCCCAGTATATCGTGCACCTTCTTCAAGCACACCAGCACAGGCAGCTATTTCTTGAAGGGAATGACCCTCGACACCCAAACGCCGGCGGCGCAGCGCATGCGCACGACCGTTGGCTCGGACGAATTGACCGATACTCTGCGTGAATACGTGAGGTGCGACCTCACGCCAGGCGTCACTCTGCGCGGCGTCTCGTCCTGGCAGTTTCTAAAAAAGGGAGATGGGGGCATGGCCAACGGGGTTGTCACCCCGTTCCCGCCGTGACGTTGTCACGCGCTCGTGGCCGGCTGGGCTTGGTAGCTCTGCTGATCGCGTTGTGCGGGGCCGCCGGCTATTGGCACAACCGCGGCACACCCGCGGCCGTCTCGCCTAGAAACAAAGCCACCGCTAGCGTCGAAAAGTCCCGACCGGCTGCAGTCGCTGCGCTTGTCCCATCGGTCAAGGTTGAGCGCGACGGCAGGGCGCTAGAAGTGCCGACGCGGCCACCCCAACTAACGCCCGCCTCGGAGCTCGATGCGCTGATGGTGCCGGTGACGGCGTCCGGCCTGGACCCAGCACTAGCGGCGGCCGCGAGCGACCAAGGCCAGGCGCTGCTGAAGGGCTCACCGAAAGCGAAGCAGGTGCGTCTCGACGAAATCGAATGTTATCGTGACGCTTGTGCGCTAACGCTCGTCTCGACCGATCAACGCGTCCTGGTGGAGACCGGCGATCGCTACGTGGAATCGGCGAAATTTATGGAGTGGGGCGGAGCCAAGTTCCGCAGCGGCGTGATCGACCGAGGCAATCAGCGCTTCGAGATCACCTGGATCCTCTATGGGGGCGACGCACGCCCAGACTCGTCGGCCATGTTGCCCTGACAGCTCGGCCGGATCGGCATCGGCTCTGATCGAGTCTGATTGATGCTCGATCGTGATTCCGCGCTGGGTAGGCGCGCTCGAGCTTGTCGAGCGCCGCGACGTGGCGAGCATTAGGCACAGCGCCAGCAATACCGAACGACCCGCCAGCGCGACGACGAGCTCTGCGTGCACCGGGTGGCACGCCCAAAGCGTAGCCATCGCGAGTGCGGCTTTGGTGCCGAGGCCGCTCAATCAGGCCAGTTGGGCCAAGAGCGCCGCTGCAATCACGAACAGCACGCCATTCAGCGCACGCCGGCCTGTCGCGTCGCGCACACCTAAACTCGACTCGACCGCGAACGTGAGCTTGGTGAGCGGTCGCAGCGTGCCCGGCACCGA
>JBBRMI010000297.1:0-7779 GCA_038230915.1 Polyangiales bacterium
AGCCGACCGAACCTGCTGCCGTCACCGAAACCGCTGCCGACTGCGAATTTGTGCTGACCCGAAACCGCTGCCCCGACCGACCCCGATCCCGCTGCCGATCAGCCGATCCCGCTCCCCAACCCGGCCCGATCACCAATCAAGCCTGCGATCAATCCTAGGCCGGCTTGAGGAAGCCGCGCTGCATGAGCGATAGGAGCGCCTGGGCTGATTCGAGATCGGGCCCGGGTGCAGCGTCGAGGAAGGCGTCGAGGTTTTCGGTCGTGAGCGCGGCTTCGAGCAGATCGAGATCGGCGTCTTCGAGCTCGCGCAGGTGCTGCGTGAGCGGAAGCTTGAGCACCATCCGCCCGCCGCCACCCAGCTTGCCGCGCAGCTGACCCAGCTCGTCTTGCTGGCGAAAGCCCTCCATCAAGACTTCCTGCGCGCTGACGTCGACGCCAGCTTCGAACTCGCGTGTGTCTGGCGGATCGAGCGCGAACGACCCCGTCTGCCAGCCGAGCATGCGGTAAAGCACCTTCAGCGGGGGGACGCCCGCCACACCCTCGAACTCAGCGAAGCGAATCCGCCCGTCGTTCAGGTAGATGCGCCCTTCGCGACCCGCTGAGCGCAGCACCAGCACGCCGGCTTTGCGTGATGTCCCAAACAGCTGCAAAAGATCCGGCAGCGGGATCTCTTCCAAGACGCCGGCCATGCGCGGCGCTTCTTCGGTAGAGCGAGCGCCCGGCTGCTGCTTGGCGGTCACGCGCCCGACGGCCATCGCCTTCAGGTTGGCGCGCGCGTCGGCGTCTTGCGGCGCCGCTACGACTTTCAAGATGTTGGTGCCGATCAGCACGCGGTCGCCTTCGCGCAGCGTGCCTTGCTGCACCTTCTCGCCGTTGACGAAGGTGCCGTTGGTCGAGCCCAAGTCTTCGATGTTGATCGCGCCGTCAGTCAGCGCGATGCGCGCATGCTTGCGCGAGACCATCTCTTCGACGAGCACCATGTCGAGCTCGCTCGAGCGACCAATCACGATCTCTTGTCCTTCAGCGAGCGGGTACTCGCCGCCCTGATATTTGCCAGAGATGAAACGGAGCGCGAACCGAGGCTCGTTCTTGGCCTCGCTAGGACCTGGCTGCGCTTTTCGGGAAACCATTGGAGGGAAGAGACGGGGCTTCGCCGTACAGACGGCGCGGGTGCAAAAACTTTAGGACTTTGAGCCAGATACGGTCAAATCGTTCTCACCGGAACAGCAGGATCTGCCGCGCCCAGGCTCGGCGCCGGTGCAGGGTCCCCGGCCTCCGGAGGCACAGGACTCTGACCGGCCCGGTGCCCGTGCGCTTCGCCAACCGGAAGCAGCACGGTGAAAGTGGCACCATCTCCCAGTTGCGATGCCACTTCGATCCGGCCGCCCATCTCCTCGACCATGCGTTGACTGATCGCGAGCCCGAGCCCGGTGCCGCGATCCTTGGTCGTAAAAAACGGCACGAATAGGTTCCGGAGCACCGAGGGCGCGATGCCTGGACCGGCATCGCGGACCGAAACCTCGACCCACTCACCGGCCGGAGCCGACGCGAGCGCCGAAGTCGACTCGCTGTGGACCGCGGTGCGCACCCGCACCGTGCCTTGCCCACCCATGGCCTGAACCGCGTTCCGCACCAGGTTGATCAGCACCTGCCGCAGCTGCTCGGCGTCGGCGCGGACGCGTGGCAAATCGTCCGAAAACTCTGTGACGATTTCGCACTCCTCGGCCCGGTCGGACGCCAACAGGGTCACGGTGCGGCGCACGACCGCGTTCAGGTCCACGGCGCCCAGCTCGCCCTTCGACGGCCGCGCGTAGTCGAGCACCGAGCCGACCACGCGATCGAGCCGCTCGACTTCCTCCAAGATGATGCCGACGAACTCTTGTTCGACCGCCGCCAAGCGATGACCGCCGCGTGGATCACCGAGCAGCTGCGCGGCGCCTTTGATCGCGCCCAGCGGGTTCTTCACTTCGTGCGCCAAGCCGGCGGCCATCTGCCCGAGCGCCGCCAAGCGATCGCGCTCCTGCATCCGCCGGTATTGACGTGAGTTGTCGATCACGACGCCAACCTGCACCGCCAACGACTCGAGCAGCACGGCTTCGTCGGGCGAGAATGCGTCACGCACGCGATCATCGACGACCAACAGCAGGCCGAGCAGCTCGCGCTTCTCACCCCAAATGCCCAAGCACACGCCGGTCCGGAACGGACCCAAGAGCTGCGCCGAGCTGAGCAGCCGCTCATCGGCTTCGGCCTCGTGCGTCAGCCCCAAGCGCCGGTGCTCCAGCACCTGGTGCGCGATGTCCTCGAGCAAAATCGCGCCGCCCAGGTTCATGCGCTCAGCCAACGGATGAGCCGCGGCCAGCTCGATGCGCGGCGGCGCCGCCGGCCCAAAACCCGCCCCGAATACGAAGTCCGAGCCGAGCGGGTCGCGCAGGTAGATCGCAGCGCCGGTCGCGCGGTGCGACTCCTCCAGCGCGGAGATCAGGATCTGCTGCATTTCAGCCACTTGCAGCGTGTGGACCAACACCGCGCGCGCCTTGGCCACGGCTCGCTCCAAGTCCACACGTTCACGGAAGAACACCTTGTGCGTGTAGTCCTCCGCCTTCGAGCGCAGCGGCTCGAACAGCAGCAAGATCACGATCGCCGCCAGAATCGCGCCCAGGTACATGGTGTCGAAGCCGCCCAGCAGCACGACGAACACGTAGAAGATGCCGCCCATCGCGAACGCGAGTGCGGTCGACACCAACAGCTGGCCCAAGATGTCGTAAAGGTCGACCAGCCGCTCGCGCGTCAGCGACTCCGACAGCACGAACAGAAACACGATACTGAGCACGGCGCTGACCGGCGGCAACGGCGCGCCGACAAACCACAAAAAATCAGCCAAGCTGAAGCAAGTCGCCAACGCGCCGATCAGGACCAGAAAGCGCACCCGGCGCTGGACCGCGCGCGAGCCGCTGCGCTCGCCACGCCGCAGCAGCCGGTACAACCCGGCCGCGATCAGGCCGAACACATACGAGAACACCAGCCCGCGCACGAAAATGTGCCGATGCTCGGTCAGCACCAGCACCAGCATCGGCACGACCAAGATGCTGGCGACGCGCAGCAGAATCGAGCGCCGCCCCGGCTCGGGCAAGATCGACTCGAACAAGTGCAGCGCGAACTGCGGCAAAAACACCGCCAGCACCGCCGTCCAGCGCGCCCACAAGTCGCTGCGGCCGCTGTGGTACAGCCACTGCGCCAGGTACCAAAGCCCGGTGTCGAACGCGAGCGCGGCGAAGAACAGCCGCGGCCGGTTCGGGCGCCCGCGCAGCAAGATCGAGACCGCGATGGCGAGCCCGAGCACACCGCAAAACAGCGAAGTTCGGGTCCGGAGATCCAAGGCTCGGTAGCTTAACCCGGATGCTCGAACCGGGCCGCCCGCGGCAATTTCCGGGGAGAAGCTGCCTCGTGGGCCGGCGGTCGCCGGCCGTGTTGCCGGGGCCGGGACGAGTCTGCCAGAGTCTCGCCGCGTGGCGACACGTCTTGGCCAGCCTGCTGATCCCGTCGAGCTGTCGCACGATGGGCAGACGCTCAGCGCGCGGCGTGGCGAGCCGCTGGCGCTGACGTTGATCGCGGCCGATCGGCTGCTGTTGTCGCGCAGTCCCAAGCTGCATCGCCCACGAGGTCCGTATTGTTTGCGCGGCGCGTGCGAGGGGTGCCTGGTGCGCGTCAATGGCTTGCCGAATCAACCGGCGTGCCGCGTGCTCGTGCAGGGCGGCGAGCAGGTCGAGACCCAGAATGTGCTCGGCACGCGCGAGACCGATCTATTGGCAGCCGCCGATTTCCTGTTTCCGCAAGGCATCGACCACCACCGGTTGATGGCGGGCATCCGTGGCATCAGCCCAATCGTCGGCAATTTTGCGCGGCGGATCGCTGGCCTCGGTCGGCTCGCCGATAATGCGCCAACAGTGATGCCCGCCGAGCAGCTCGAGCTGCCGCTGTTGATCGTCGGCGGTGGGCGCGCGGGGCTGACGGCTGCCGCCCGCGTCGGCGCGCGCGCCACATTGGTCGACGACGGCCCAACGTTGGGCGGCGCGCAGCTGGCGCTCGAACCCAAGCTGGCGCTCGCGCTCGCCAGCCAGGCGCGCGCCGCCGGAGCGAGAGTTTTGGAGCGTTCGAGCGTGCTTTTACTCTCGCGCGAGCCAGACGACGGCAGCGGGCGCATCACGGCGCTGATCGTCGGCGCGGAGCGGACTTACGTGGCCCGTTGCCAAAGCGTTCTGCTCGCGACCGGACGCCAGACGCGGTCCCGGCGTTTCCGAACAACGACTTACCCGGTATTTTCTCGGCGCGCGCGGCGCTGTCGGCGTGGCAAAACGACGTGCTAGTCGGCAGCCGCATCGCCGTCGTCGGCAGCGGGCGCTACGCGGCGCGGTTGGTGGAGCAAATGGCGGGCGCAGTCGAGCTCGTGCAGCTCGACGCCACGAGCGTCGTGCGCGCGATTGGGCGCGAACGCATCAGTGGCGTCGAAGTTCAGACAGACGACCGCACACGCCGAATCAAGGTGAACGCGCTGGCGTTCGACGGCCCCGGTGCCCCCAGTTTCGAGCTCGCCGTGCAAGGCGGCGCTAGCGTCGATTTCGAGCCGAGCGCCGGCTATTTCCCGCGCGCCGACGCGAACGGGCGCGTCGCCGAGCGGCTGTTCGTGCCGGGACGCGACCCTGAGGCGACGCTCGAGGCCGTCCGACAATCGTGGGCGTAACGCGGAGGCCGGTCATGGTGCCGGTGCCGGTGCCGGTGCCGGGCTCGGGCCCGCAGAGACTTGGCTCAGCCGGATCTCTAAGTCGCGCAACATCGTCGCGTATTGATCCAGCACCATCAGGTCGTCCTTCGGCACGCCCTGCATGAGCCACTGCGACTCCGCCAGCGCAAAGTCGAGCAGCAGCTTGTGTCGCTGCTGCTCCGTGTCGACGCTGCCGGAGACCAGCTGCGGCGGTGCAGGGCTCGGGACGACGAATGCGTCACGCGAGCGGAACCGCGGGCTGCTGACGAGCGCGACGAGCAGCGCACCGATGTCGAGGTCCGCATTGGCGAAGGGCAGGTAGGCGGCGTCGACCGCGCAATCGTCAGCCATTTCTAGACGGCGCTGGAGCGCGTAGCCGAGCCAAGTCTTGGCGACGCATTTGCCGACGACAGGGCTCTGGCTGAGCCACGACGCGAGCTCGCCGACGCCGTTGAAGTCGGCATCGGCGCCTCCGGTCTGCCGCAGTATGCCGCTGGCATCGACGGGCAGCCCGTTGTCGGTCGTGCGGTACAGGCCCAGCTCGTCGAAGTTCTCGAAGCCAAAGCCAATCGGATCCATCAGCTGGTGGCAGCTCGCGCAGACGGGCTGATTGCGCTGCTGCTCCCACGCTTCACGGCGAGTTTGATTAGGAAGAATCGCAGCTGGCGGGGGGCTCTGCGGCGGCGGCGGCGGCATGACCCCGCACAGCAGGCGCTCGCGCACGAATTTGCCGCGGTAGGTCGGGTCGTTGAAGCGCGTCAGCGTGCTGGCCCGCGTGAGCACGCCAAAATAACGTTGTGGGTCGAGCTCAACGTGCGCGAAGTCTTGCGCCGGCGCGCTGACGCCGTAGCGGGGCGCCAAGCGCGCGTCGACGAAACCGGCGTGCGACTGCAGCAGCGTGCTCAGGCTGCGGTCGCCTTGAAAGACGGCGGCGACGAAGCGTTCGGTCTCGGTGCGCATCGAGCTCAGCAACTCCGGCGTAAAGCTCGGCGAAAGCAGCAGCTCCAGTTGGTCCAAGCCCAGCCACTGCGAGTGAAAATGTACGACCGCGTCGCTGAATGTCGGCGCGCCCATTAGCCGCCGTGCCTCGGCCTCGACACCGGCCTCGGTGAGCAAGGCGCCGCGTGCAGCGGCTTCCGACAGCGCGGCATCGGGCGGGGCGCCAGCAAGCAGGTACGACATCCGGGCCGCCACTTCGAACCCTGTCAACGACGTCAGCCCGACGCTGGCGTCCCCTTTGCCCAAGTAGATTTTATGCAGAAAAAACGGCGAAAGCAGCGCGGCTTCGACCAGTAGCTCGACGCCCGCGGCCATGTCTCCCTTGCCGCTACCGATCTTGAACAGGCTCACGTAGCGCGAGCGCTCCGCGTCGCTGAGCGGCCGTCTGAACGCGTGCCCCACGAACGCTTCGACGAACGCGGTGGCGCAAGCGCCGTCGACCGGCTTGGTCACGTCGCACGGCAGCAACTTAGCGTCGCGGGCAGCCGCGCCTTGCCGCTCGGCTTCCGCCAACAGGTACGCCCCCCTCGCGTAGTTCCAGTCCATCGAGAACGCAAACGGCCCCACGCGGGTCGCGTCCTCCACGTTTTCATCGCTCGCGGCAGTTCCGGTCAGCGCCAGCACGCTACGTTGGTACTCCCAGGTCGACAGTCCGAGCACCGGTGCTGGGTTGACGCTGGCAGCGCCCGTGTCGGCGCAATACGGCATGACCGGACCGCCACCGCCCGCTGCGCCGCCAGTGCCCGGCATACCGCCCATCCCCGCACCGACGGGCAAGCCATTGCCACCGCTGGTCGTCGCCGATCCAGCGATCGCACGTCCACCGACAGCGACCGACGACGTGCCGGCCGTGCCGGCGTCATCCGCGCCCGCTTCCGCAACGCTGCGTGACGCGATGCCCCCTCCGCAGCCAAAGACGCCCGACAATATCAACACCAGCTCGACTCGAAGCTTCGTCATGGTTCTGGCCCGCGCTACAGCACACGCCGTGCCAGGCGGCGATCGGGCAGAAAACGCGGCAGGCGCGGAGCAAGCTGCCCGAAATCACGGACACTGTCCGACCAGCTCGACAGCCAGGCGGCTCAGGCCACGCGCGAATTGGCTCGCCTGGCTCTTCTAGCGTTCGACCAAAGTGCCGAACATGCTCAGGCCGCCGGCCACGAACACTATGTCGAAGACGCCCATCAGCTTCAGGTAGTCGCCCAGCTCGGAGAGCGGCGCGCCGCCGAACAGCTCGCGCGTCGCCGCGACCGCGGACAGCAGCGTCGGCGCGAGCAGCGGAAACAATACGACCGCCAGCATCAAGTCCCGCGCGGCCGTGCGCACGGTCATCGAGCCGAACAACGTGCCTGACGCTGCCACGCCCGGCGTCGCCACGGCGGCGATCACCAAGAGTGGCCCGATCATCGACGCTTCGATCGAGAAGAACAGCAACGAGAGCGGCAGCACTACCGCCAGCACCGCGAACAGGAACGTCCACACGCTCAGCGCCTTGCCGGCAAAGATCGCGCTGCGCGACAGCGGCGAAACCAGCAAGCCGTCCAGCGCGGATTCGTCGCGCTCGCGTTGCCACGACTTTCCGAGCGACAACACCGCCGCGAATGCCAGCGACAGCCAGACGGTACCGGCCGCGACGTTGCGCGCGCTCGCCGGCCCCCCAAAGAACGACAACGACGCCAGGACGACGACCAACAGTGCGAAAAAACCGCTCGTCACCGTGACCTCGCCGGTCGCCGCCTCGATCGCCAAGTCTTTGCGGTACACGACGCCGACCTGCCGCAGCCAGCTCGGCATCTCCGGCCGCCGTGCCCGCGTCTCCGTCAACACCGCGTCGACCATCACCCCGGCACCCTAGCAGGCCCCGAGAGACTCGAGCAGGAGACAACAGGAAGGCGGCTGAGCATTGGTTCCATCTCAGGATTGCCCGGGAATTTCTGCTGGTGGCACGCGTTGACCGCGGATGGACAGTACGCATGACTGGGCTTTGGAGGAATTTGGACGCGTTGAGCTAGGTGACCGGCG
>JBBRMI010000298.1:0-7716 GCA_038230915.1 Polyangiales bacterium
CGCGCCACGCCGTGCAAGACGTTGATGAGCGACTGCTTGTTCGCGCTCATCACGACCACCACCACCGAGCTTTCGCGGCCACCAAGTCCTGTCTGCTAAGGAGACGACCGAAACCCAGGGCCGAAGCCCGCAACCGATACCGAAATACCCGGCTCCGCGTCGAGTCCGAGAAAGGCCCTGCGCGAGCCCGGCCCCACCTCTGGCTTGCCCGAAGCCCCTGCCGAGACCGATCCCGATCCCGCTGCCGGACCCCTTCCTGGGGCCGCCCTCGCGCAGGGCCCCGACAACGGATCAGGACTGCTGGCTCTCGGGCGCCGCTGGCCGCCGCGCCGCAGCTTCCTTGCAGAAACTGGCGTGGCGTCGCAGGGCCATGCTGTGCAACCGCTTCGGGCTGCTGTCGTACTGGTCACTCGTGTCGAGAACCTGAATCTTCACAGGAGATCGGGAGATCAGGAGACGAGCGGCGAGAATTTTATTGTTCGAGCCGTGCGATGGCGTGCGGAACTGCGCAGGATCCGCGTGCTTGCCGTGAGTCTCGAACCCCAAATTCCGGGCTCCCGATCTCCCGATCTCCCGATCTCCCTGTGGAGATTCGGGGACTGTGAGACGACAGACCAGAACGCGGATCGCCCGAGACCGGCTCAACGTGGCGTCCGTACGGCTTGGCCTGGCGACGACCCGGAAGTTTCTGCGATTCGAGCTGCAGCTTGGCAGCCCAGATGAGATGAATCAGGAGTCTCCACGACGCGCGCTAGCCAACCAACGAAAGCACGAGCTTCACGACGCCGTAGCCAACCAACGGGCCTGCGATCCATAGCGCGCGCACGGGTCCGACGCGGAACGCTTCACCGTTGACGTTCGCGTAAGCGACGTCGGCGATCATGATCGCCGCGCCCATGCCAATCAACCGCAGCGCCGGCATCACGCGCGTGAGCACGGTGTCCATCGTCGGCGCTTCGCTGGGCATGGCGCGAACGTTGGCGCTGCGGGCCACGCGCGGGCTGGCCGCCAACTCCGGGGTCGCGGCGCGCGGTGACGAGCGCGGCTGCGCGCCTACCCCCAAATGCTGCGGGGTCTCGCTGCGCATGAGCGAGATGTGCATGGCTTCATCCTCGGCGTGCTCGAACGAGCGCATCCCACCTCCCAAAACCGGTATTTTGCCTGGCGACGCGGCGGGCGCCGGCTTCGGCTTGGGGGCGGCCGGGGAGGGCAGCCCCAAGGTGAGCTCCGGAAACGGCTGCGCGCTGGCAATGCGCTTGGTCGCGTCGACCTCGGTGAGCAGACTCGACGGTTGTGCGCCGCTCGGCTCCGGCGGCGGCGGCATCGAATCGTCCTCGAAGCTCTGTGTCACCGTGATCCGCGGTGTCGTGTGACCGCTCGCGCCCTCGATCTCATCCCAAAACGCGCCAATGTCGTGGAAGCGATTCACGGGGTCGACGGCTAGCGCTTTGCGAAATGCGGCCTCGGCGCGATCCGGCACCTTCACGCCGAACGTAAGCGGAGTCGGGCGCTCCGCTTCGTTGATACAGGCGCCCATCACCGCCGGCGCATCACCCTCGAACGGCGCCCGATTCGTGAGCGCCTCGACCGCGCACAGCGCAAAACCCCAGATGTCGGTCCAGGGCCCCGTCTGACCGTAGCGCTTCGGCAACCATTGCTCGGGGGCTCCGTACGCCGGTGTGAACGCAGCGATGCCGCCCTGCTCGGCCGACACGCGGCCGACCATTTGTGTCGCGGCGCTGCGCACCTTGCCGATGCCAAAGTCCAAAATCTTGAGCGTCTCTTGGCCGTGCACCTTGGCCAAAAACAGATTCTCGGGCTTCAGATCACGGTGCAAAATCGAGAGCTGCCCGCCGCCTGGCCCCGGAAATTTGTGCGCGCATTCGAGCGCCCGCGCCACCGGCCCCATCATGCGCACGACACGCGAAAGCTCGAGCGGCGGCTTGCCCGCGGTCCGGCGACGCTCAATCACTGAATCCAGCGACTCACCGTCGAGCCATTCGAGCGCGATGAACGGCACGAACGGATGCCTCGAACTCTCGAGCGTGCCGACGTGGAGCGGGCGCACGACGCTCGGAATCAGCGCTGAGAGCCGAAACAGCACCTCGCCTTCTTCCTGAAATTTCTGCAGGAACGCCTGACGCTGCTCGGCCGAGAACGCGCCCGGTATCTTCAAGCACTTGAGCGCTACCGCTGCTTTGAAGCCCTCGTGGTGCGCTCTATACACCACCCCGAAGCCGCCCTCGGCAACGACGCGCTCCACTCGGAACACGGCCGCTTGGAGCGAGCCGACGATCCCGAAGACGTCCTCTGCCATCCTGTCAGGCTAGTGCGCCGGGTCTCAAGTAACAACCGGCGAGCGGCGGCGACGCCTGGCCCAGCCTAACGCCCCGGCAAGCGCGAGCATCGACGTGGCCCCGCCGCTCGAGCCCTCTGCGCCCGCTCGGCATCCGCACGCGCCTTTAGCGGCAGGCGGCGCAGCTCCGGCGCCTGTCGTGCCGGCGCTGCCATCAGGCTTCACTGGCGCGACCGCGAGCCCGAGCCCCAGATCGGGAATCGGCGTCTTCACGACCAAAGCCGGCTTGATCTGCGTGTGGCTCTTGCGCGTGAGATCGTCGGTGATCCACGTCTTTCGCAGGCCGCGGTAGTCGCGCCCAGCTTTGCCCCAGCGATAGCGCTCAGGGTTCGGGCACTGAATGACCGGCACCCACGGATGAAAGTTGTTGTAGCGAGTTTGCAGCTTGTTGGTTTCGCCGATCTTCACTTCGGTGCTGGCTTCGCCGTCTTTGCCCTTCGGCTGCGCGGTGCCGCCGCTCGCCGCCGGCGCCGTGCCCAGCTGCGGATCATTCGGTAGGTTCTTGGCGTCGTAGCGGTAGTGCAGGCGCGACACGACGTACTTGTGGCGCGCGACCAGCGCTTGCCGTTCGACCACCGTGATGCGCTCTTGCTGGAAGACCTTCTCGCGCTCGTGCTTTTCCTTCGGCGTGAAGTCTTTGATCGAGTCTTTGAACGCCTTATCTTGCTCTTTAGTCAGCTCGGGCGGCTTCGGGTGACGCTCGGCGTCCGGCACCGATTGCTCGAACACGTCGGCGCCCAAGCTCAAAAGCTCGGAGATCATCAACGGCTCGGTCGCGCACGGCTGACCGCACCCCTCCGCCGACCACGCATACTCTGACAAGAACGTCTGCGGGTGCTTCTGCAGGATCATGTCGTAGAGCGCGTTGTAGAACTCGCCCATCCGCTCCTTGGCGCTGAAGTCGAGCTGAATGTTCGTCGGCGGGAAGATCGTCTTGTAGTTCTTGGCTTCGTAGCGCGACTCGGGGTCGATCGTGTAGATGATCAGCTCCTGCTCCTTGGGCGCGTTGAGCAGGCCCAAGCGGCTGGGAATCGTGTCGAACGGCTGGCTCGTCGCAAAACGCACTGGCGAAAGCTGCGCGCGATCAGCGCCGACCAACTCGATGCGCTTCGGATCGACCTCCGCCACCAGCGGCCGCAGCGCGCCGTACGGCTTGAGCGCCGCCGCCGCTCCCTCCGGCGCTTTGTAGCCGTGGCTGGCGAGCCACGCCGCGACGTCGGCGCCGGCGTCGAGCAGGGTGAACTTGTATTCACCCTCCTTCTGCTTGGCCTTCACGTCCAAGAACAGCTCTTTGGCGGGCTTGGGAATGCCGCCCTCCGGCGTCGGCGAGCCACCCCCGAGCGGACCGCTCGCGGCACCCTCCACTTTGAGGTTGCGCTCCCACTCCTGCTCCACCGGGCCGGGGTCACACGGATCTTGCTCCCAGTATTCGTGGAAGCGCGGCGCGCTCAGCGAGTCGAGCCGATCGATGAAGTCGCGCTTGAGCGTCGTCACCTTCTCGCTCGTCACGTCGGCGGGCACGAGCAATACCATCGCGAAGCCTTCGAGCGGCCCCTCGTAGTCGGGCATGATGCTGACCACCGTGTCCGTACCGCGCTTCATCACCGCGATCTGCGTCGAGTAGGTCTTGATCGGCTCCTGCTTCTTCGACGCGAAGAAACCGGGGAACGCAGCGGCTGAGCGAGGACCTGACAGCACGGCCAGCGCGAGGGTCGCCGCGCCAAGTAGGCGGGCGGGGGGGGCGAAAAGCATAGCGGGCGAGACGTTACACCAAGCGTCGTCAGAAATTCCACTGTAGCTGTGAGGGGAATTCGGAGTTTTCCGCGGGGTCCGTGGGGCTGGGGCCCCGCATCTGGTAGCGATCGGGCAGTGATGAGCGGCCCCATCGACCTCGGGCGAGTCCGAAGCGCGCTGACCCACGCAGCGAGCCGGGAGCATGCGGCGCGGCGTCGTGCGGCCGTCGCGCTGGTGCTCGCTCCCAGCACGTCAGCGGCGCTGTCGGTGCTGCTCGTGCGCCGCACCGAGCGCGAGGGTGACCCCTGGTCCGGGCACATGGCGCTACCCGGCGGCCACGCGCACCCCGACGATGCCGATCTCTTGGACACGGCTCGTCGCGAGACACTCGAAGAAGTCGGCATCGACCTGTCCGACGCGGAGCTTTTGGGTCGCCTCGACGACGTGAGCCCGATGCGGTCATCGGACCTCACCGTGAGCCCGTTCGTGTTTGGGGTGACGGCGCAGCGCACCGCCACGCTGTCGAACGAGGTGGCCGAGGCGTTGTGGGTACCGCTGGACGCGCTGGCGAGCGATGCGCTGCGCGACACGCGCGAGGTCGAGGTCCGAGGTACCACGCTGCGCGTTCCGGCGTACGTGATCGACGAGCGCGTGGTGTGGGGGATGACCTTCCGCCTACTCGAGCGTTTTTTGGCGCAGGTCATCGGCACTGCCTAGTGCTTGGAGGGAACCCATGACGATGCTAGAGCCCGCCTCGATGTCGCCTGCCGCTGGCACTCTGCCCGAGCTCGAGAACGGGGCGCCTTGCCGCAACTGCGGCCAGACGCTGCCGCCGGGGCAGTCGGTGTGCCCGGCGTGCGGCGCCGCCCAGGGCGAGGCCAATCGCTGCCCGCATTGCGACGCCGTCGCCGACGTCGAGCGGCACGACGCGCTCGGTTTTCGCTGCTTAGTCTGCGGGGGGCCACGCGTCGCGCTCGACGTCGCCGGCGTCACACCCAGTGCCCGCACCCAGAGCGCGCTCGTCGAGGCTGGCGGTGAGCAGACCAAACACGTGATGTTCTCGGCCACCGGGCTCCTGCTCACCGGCATGGGCGCCCTTTCGCTGTTGATCGCGACGCTGGTGGTGCTGAGCGCGTCGCCGGGGCTGGTGCCCACGCTCGCCACCTACCTTGCGGCAGCGGTGCCGCTGATCGCGGGCCTGCTCGCGTTGTCGCGCGCGGCCACCGCGCGCAACCTGCGCTCGGAGGCGCTGCGCACCGCGCAGATCAGCGCGCTCAGCGACGTGCAAACCGTGACGGGCGTGCTCGACGCCAAGCGCGTGACCGAGCTGATGCGGCTCGCGCCGGAACGTGCCGAGCTGCTGCTGGCCGAGGCCAGCATCGCCACGTTGCTCAACGAAGTAGCCGCCCCCGCCCCGCGCCTGCGCATCGACCTGTCCGCGCCCACCGTGATCGGTAGCCCTACCGAGCTCGAACCAACGACGACCGAGCGCGGCGAACCGCCCGGCACGACCGAGCGCCTCGACACGGAGAGCTGAGTCTTGAGCCGAGCTAGCAAAATTCTGCGTTCGTTCGCGGTGGCCGACATCATGGTGCTCGCCTACCTGCTCGAGCTGAATATCGCGGTGCTGGTAGCTCCGCCGAGCCCAATGCGCCGGCAGAGCTTGCTGGAGGTGCTGGGGTTGCTGGCAATTTATCTGGTGTGCTTGGGGCTGGTACGAACCGGCGCGCTGCGTTCGAACGTGTGGACGGCGCTGCTATACCGAATCGGCATCTACGGCACGGTTCAGCAGAGCTACGTCTTCTTCAAGCACCTGCTGCCGGTCGTGAATCCGGGCTCGCTCGATCACCAATTGTTCGCGCTCGATCACGTGCTGTTCGGCTTCGAGCCGGCAGTGTGGGCGGACAGGTTCGTGACGCCGCTGACGACCGAGTGGTTCGCCTTCTTCTACTTTTGCTACTTCTTCTTGTTGGCCGCCCACATCTTCCCAATAGTGTTCGGCTCGCGTGATCAAATGCTGCTCGGCGAATTCATGCTCGGCATGTTGATCATCGTGTGCTTGGGCCACACCGGTTACATCCTGGTGCCCGGCTTCGGACCGTTCCGCGCCTTCCCCGAGCTGTTCAAGCACGAACTGCCGAGCGGTTTGTGGATGGATCTGGTGTGGTCGACCGTGCGCTCGAACGGCGCGCAGAAGGACATCTTCCCCTCGCTGCACACGGCCGGGCCGTGCTTCATCGCGATGTTCTCGTTCCGGAACCGCGATCGCCTCCCGTTCCGCTACACTTGGCCGCTGCTCAGCTTTTTCGCCGCCAACATCATCGGTGCGACGATGTTCCTGCGCTGGCACTACGTGATCGACGTGCTGGCCGGCTTCGCACTCGCAACGCTCGCCGCGCTCGTCTCACCGCTGATCACGCGCTGGGAATTGGCGCGCCGCCGCACCCAGGGCCTGCTGCCACTGGTCCCGGTCTTCGGTTCAGACCGCACGCAAAGCAACGCGTCCGACAACGTCGAACGCGCCGCCGCGTAGGCGTTTACTTCTCGAACACTTGGGCAGCGGCCACGCCGGAGCCCTGCGAGACAGTGATGACGACCTTCATCATGCCGCTCATCGGCCACGCCCACTTGAAGCAGTTGGGCTTGTCACCGACGATCGCCGTCGAAGCGACGGTATTGTCCGCGGCCATCGTCGCAGCGGGTAACCCGGGGATCGGTAGCGCCGGCACGAGTGCAATGTCTAGGTTGGTCACGGGCGGCAACCCGACGCCGACGACCGTGTAGCATTTGCCCGGGTTCATCTGCACCTGGGCCTCCAGCGACTGACCTTGCTGGAAGTTGCCGGCGATCGCCGAACCGACCGGCTTGGCGCCAGCCGGAGCGTGCTGCGCGCCGAGCGGGACGATCAGCTGGGTGGCAGCCTGCGCCGCCGTCGGATCGAGCGGCGTCGCGGTCGGACCGCTGGCGGTGGTCGCAACACCGGGGATGCCGGTCGCTGCCGGTGCAGTCGTGCCCGGTGCAGTCGTGCCCGGCGCGGTCGCGCCTGGTGCAGGGGTCGCGCCTGGCGTGCCGCCGACGGTCTGACACAAACGGCCGTCGTAGATCTGCCCTGGAGGACACTGAACCGCCGTGGGCTGACCGTTCAGCGCGGCCTTGTCGCTGCCGCCGCAAGCCGTGAGCAAGCCGAGGCCGCTCAGTAGAAGGAAGCTGATCGAGGTGTTTCGAGACATACCGTTTCTCTCCCTTGACGTGGCACACGCCACGGCGCCGCATCGGCGGTGGTGGTTTTCTAGTCGAAATACAGCAAAGCCAGAAGGCCCAACTACGCGAAGGCCGATTTCCGGCCCTCCCCGATGAAAACGCGCGGGCGAATACGAGCTTACGGTTCCGCGGCGCTTTGGGGTGAGGAGTGAGGGGCTAGGGGTTAGTCAGCGGAGGGGCCAGGGCAGAGCGAGGGCGTCGATTGTTCACAATCTGTCATCACCCCAGTCCGTCGTCCCCCGCGGCAGCGACCCTCACCCAAATCCGTCCGCCCCCGCGGCAGCGACCCTCACCCCAAATCCGTCCGCCCCCGCGGCAGCGACCCTCACCCCAAATCCGTCCGCCCCCGCGGCAGCGACCCCCAC
>JBBRMI010000299.1:0-7687 GCA_038230915.1 Polyangiales bacterium
CTGCCGATGGAAGCGAATAGGGGCGCAGGTTCCCGACGACGTTGTCCGCTTCCATGTTGTACGCGCGGAGCATGAGCTTCGAAAAATCGGTCACCATCTTGGCGCCCTCTTTCTCGGATCCGTTGATCGCCCACTTCTTAGTGCCCGTGACTGCTTGGTTCCCCTTGACCAACTCCTTCATCGTCGCCTGAAGCGCCGCGAGCGCGGCTTCATAGTCGACGACGGAAGCTAGTGGATGCCGATACTCATAGATACCAACCTCCTGCAGCAGCATGACATCGCGAGTCTCGACAATCTGCGCTTCTAGCGCGGCCCGCTCATTGCGGAGCGCCGCGACTTGCTCGCGTATTCGATCGAGGTCGTTTCCAGAAGGCACGGCCGGCGGTGCGGCCACGGCGCCCGACGGCTGCGTGGCCTGCGTCCACGCAGCGCCGTCCCACCATCGGTTGGTCCCAGGCGCGTTGGGATCGGCGTACCAACCGGGAGTCGCGTGGGCAGTCACGTACTCACCCAGTTCTCTTGCAACGTCATGGGCTCGACGACTTCGAAGCCACTGCTCTTTTTGAACTTCATTCGATGCGGAAAGTTCTTCATCGAATCCGAAGCATCAACTTGCGCCAAATTCAGCCGCAGTAGGGTTGTCCTGGCAAAGTGCGCGGCAACAGCTGTGAAGAACTCGGGGTGGCCCGTGGCCGGGTTCGTTTGGACTGACCCCACGTTCACGACGACGCGATCGACCGGGAGAACGGCGAAGGCCTCACTTGCCGCTCGCAAGGCAGACGAACAAACGAAGTCTTGATGGAGCGCCCAGAAGCGACCCGCAGCCATCGCCTTGGTACTTACCTTGCTGGCTGCCGTGAGCTTCAGCTCCTCCGTCGGCACGGGGCTCGTCGAAGCCGTTTGGCAGGTCAGCACGACGGCAGTTGGTTCCGCCTCGGTGACTGCGACTTGTGTTTGAAACGACGTCAGCTCGTCAAAGGCACCCGCGTGTTGCAACGCTTCCCAGTAGGCCGCGGTGTCACGAGCAAGGAGGCGGCCGGCGAGGGCGCGTCGATAGCTCCACAGCGCGTGGCTCGCCTCGTACACCTGCACGTGCGCAGCGTGTTCGGTGCGGTCCTGATTTTGCGCCTGGACGAATGCAAGCTCCAGCTGTGAGATGTGTCGTTTCGCGCCCCCGAACAAGCGCTCGAAGAACCCTGGCTGATACGCCTGCAACTGGTGCCGAGCATGTGCTTCGTTGCGTGTTACCGGATGCGGCGGCGCTGGCGGGCCGGCTTGGACGATGGCTTCCCAACTCCACGCTTCCGCGCGATCCTTGTGCAGCGAGACCAACAGGTCCAAGTAGTTCTCAAACTCCTGCACTTCGTATGCTGCCTGCGCCTGTGCCGACTGCTTGGTTACTTCGCGGTGGATCTTCTGAAGTTCGCGGTGCCGTCGGACGGCGTCCCTGTCCACCGCGCGCCGCTGTCGCTTCGCGCTGGCCTCCATCTGCCTGACAATTTGCTTCCAGGTCACGATCCGTAACCTTACCAATTGCTCAAAGCAGGCGTCCACTGGTTCATCGGCAGGCACGGCTGGGGCCATACGTTGGAGTTATTGAAATCCACGTAGCTTCGTTTCGTGTCAGCCGGCGCCCCGCGGAGGACTGGAAAAAGTCACATGCGCGCGAGCGGAATGCGGCAGTTCCTGGCGACGACGGTATCTACTTTTCACACGCCTGCGTTTCAATCGCGGCCAAGATCTCCTCTGCATCCGTTGCGAAGCTCTCGCGCGCTAGCTCGCGCATCCGCTCCAGCGCCTCGTCATACCGGCCAAACTCGATCGCCGCGTATACCTCCCACGACTCCGCGTCCGTGAGATGGTCGTCGAGCAGCGAGTATGCCGTTAGCAAGTCGAGCTTAAGGTCGGGATAGGGCTTGAGCTTCATGGCGGCGCTCAATTCGTGGGCAGTGGCACCGGCCGTGACAGCTGCGCGGCCACGATCACGTCTTCGAGCATGCTCGCGGCGCGGGCGACTTCGTCGTCGGTGTGGCCTTCGGTTTCGATGAAGACGAGGGCGAGGTCGGCGTGGTCGATCTCGATGCCGATTGCCCAGCGCTCGCTGGGGCCGGAACCGAGCTCGGCCAGGAGCGCGAGGTAGTGGCAGGCGGCGTTGAGCGTGCGCGCTGGCGTGCCAGGGGTCGAGCTCAAGGTGATCGTTGGGACACGTGCGCCTGTGTCGGTCGCCTCGATGACGACGGTGGCTGTGAAAGCGCGTTGCGCAATTTCGAACGCAATCGGGTTGGACTCGGGATCGATTTTCATGGCCAACGACCTGGCGGATCTTGGTCAGAGGGCCGCTAGGCCGAGAGCTGAAGGTCCGGATCGTCGGCAAGTTGACTGGGCTTGCGCGCGTCGACGGTCAGCGCGGCGTGGTGGCCTGCCGCCATGAGCCGGAGCGCGGTGTAGGCCTCGGGCTGCTCAGCCCAGGCGCGCGACGGCACTTGTTGTAGCGCGAGCTTTGCGAACGGGGCGAGCCCACCGAGCATCGGGTGAAAGTGCAGCCGCCTGCTTGCGTCGGCCGGTACGAAGTCCAGCCACTTCAGCGTGTGCCTCCACTCGATACTGGCGACCTCGGCCCATGCGATACGACGTGGCCCCGACCAGGGCGAACGATAGGTGATGCCGGCGCCATCGTACCCGTGTTTGACGCCGAACAGTTCGATGGCGAGCACTGCGCCCAGGGCGCCGAAAGCAACCGCGGTCGCAATCAAACCTTTGACCTGGCTAGCTGAGACGGGCTTGGTCTGAAGCACGACAAGCAACGTGATGCCGGCGAGAAGCACGAGAAAGAACACTGCGAATCCCCGCGCCACCTTCGAGTAGTACAGGCTGGAGTCGGCGACGTGCGCCGGCCCGCACAGCGCACGGAGCACCAAGCGAACGAGTAGCTTTTCCATCAGCCGGCGATGCTCCAAGCGGCAAGGCCTCGCCCCAGCTCGACCAAGGCTATTGCCTGCGACTCAGCCTTGGTGCTCGCCGTGCTGGCGTAGGAGGCGAGTGCCTGAAGTCGCCCCGGAGAAGCAAGGCCGGGCGTTTGCGCGAGTTGCTTCGCTTCCTCGGCGAGTTCGCGGACGGCTGCGTACAGCCCGCGTGCGCTGACGGTCATTTCACCAACTGCGACATGGAGCTCATACAGCTCGAGGAGCGCGCCCACTGATTCCCGCCGTAGCTCCGCCACGACGTCCTTCATGCTTTTGCTTTGACTGGTCATGTTCCCTCGGCGTGCCCGAAAAGGCGTGGACACGACTCGAGGTCGGCCCTTCAGAGCCAACCGTTTCCGAAATTCGGTACCCGCCGCGCGATTCATGACCCACCACAAAACAGTGAACGCCACGCGGGTCGGGGGGGACGACTCACACGCGACGTTCGGGGCTGGGTGTTGCTCCGGCGTCAGGGGCGGTCAAGGGACGTGACAAAAATTCTCGCCTTTGGCAGACCGCGTACCCGCGCCGGAATTCGCGCTAGATCTCCCACCGCCCGGGCCGTGGTAAATGCCTGGCAGGGCCCGCCGGACTTTTTGGGGCGGGCGAACGATTTAACGCAACCGGCCATTCAGCCCACCCGATTACAAAGAGTGATGTCTTCTTCCGCCTACCCCTCGAGTCCGCTGCCGCCGGGCGGCGACCCGTTCGAGGGAACGCCATACCGCTGGTTGCGGCGCGTTGGCGGGGGTGGGATGGGTGACGTGCATTCGGTCGAGCACCGGCGGCTGGGCGTTGACTTCATTGCGAAGGTACCGCGCGAGGAGTTTGCCGCACATCGCCAGCTGATGGAGCGCATCCGGCTCGAGGCGCAGTCGGCGGCTCGTGTTGAGCACCCCAACGTGGTGCAGGTCAACCACCTCGGCTACCTGCAAGACGGGCGCCCCTACATGATCATGGATCCGCTTTCGGGGCACACGCTCGAGAGCGAGATGCAGGCGCGCGGGAGACTGCCGCTTGTCGAAGCGTTGCGCTACGGGCAGCAGCTCGCATCGGCGCTCGCGGCCGCGCATGCCTTCGGCATCGTGCATCGGGACATCAAGCCCGACAATCTGTTCCTCCACCACGAGCTCGACGGCACCAAAACCCTCAAGGTGCTGGATTTCGGCGTAGTTCGGATTCTGCCGGGCATTTCTGATCAGGCGCCTATTCCGCTCGCCGTACCGACCGACACCGGCATTGTCGTCGGTACGCCGCGCTTCGTGAGCCCGGAGGCGGCGCTTGGCAAGCGCGTAGACCACCGCGCCGACATCTACGGCGCTGGCTTGGTGCTGTACGTCATGCTCACTGGCAAAGATCCATTCGACCACGTGCGGGGCGAACGGGCTGTGTTGGGCGCGCACGTGAACCAGATGCCGGCGCCGCTCTCTGCGCATACGGTCGAAGGCGCGACGCCTGAGCTCGAAGACGTGCTCCGCCGTGCGCTCGCGAAGAACCCGGACGAGCGGTTCGAAAATGCAAGCGAGCTCGAAGCGAGCTTGGCTGGCGTGCTCCAACGTCGGAAGATCACCGCCGAGCGCGCGCGTCTCAAGCCTCAGGTCCCAATCGACGGTGCGGCGCCCGAAATCCCGCGCCAAGCCATGACGGCTCCCGCTGCGGTCCTGCCCACCCCTCGTCAACGTTCGCGATCAGCGGATGAGCTTGCCGCTGCAGGTGCTGCCCACGCCGTGCCGACCTTGCAGCCTCCTACCAAGCG
This sequence comes from Polyangiales bacterium, assembly GCA_038230915.1. GTDB lineage: Bacteria > Myxococcota_A > Polyangia > Polyangiales > Polyangiaceae > PMG-095. Next base: position 4,720 of record JBBRMI010000299.1, read on the forward strand.
CAGCACCGCTGTCGTCGTCGCCTTCTTTCTGTTCATCACCATCATCGTAGCTCTCGCATCGGCGGGGGCCGTCTCGCTCCTTCGTCAAATGACTGGGGGTCAGTGATGGAGCCTGTTCGTTCGGGGCCGCTGAAGGCCGGCGATACGCTCCTCGACAAGTACGAGGTGCGGCGCCTGATCGGCAGTGGCGGACACGCCTTCGTCTACGAGTGCTTCGACATGTTCTTGTCGCGGGTAGTCGCGATCAAGGTGATCAAATCCGGTGGGGACAACGCGGCCAACATTCACGCGCGCGCGCGCACCGAGGCCCAGCTCCTCGTGCGCATCGACCACCAGAATCTAGTCAAAGTTATCGACGCGGGGGTTTGGCAAGGTCTCGTCTACATCGTGATGGAGTACCTGGAGGGCCGGAACCTGCGCGAAGTCTTGCGCGACGTCGGCCGCATCTCCGTAGCGGAGGCCCTTACCATTGGCTTCCAGATCGCCGCGGGCATGGCCTACGCGCACGGCAAGCGCGTCATCCATCGCGACCTGAAGCCCGAGAACATCTTCGTCTTGGTCGAGAACGCGACCAAGGTCCTCGACTTTGGCATCGCCAAGGTGCGCGGCCTCGACGGTCTCGACCCGAAAACGACGCAGCCAGACATGGTGCAGGGCACTTGGCTCTACATGAGTCCCGAGCACCTCCAGGGCCATCCGGTCAGTGAGCGAAGCGATATCTTCGCGCTCGGGACGATGCTGTTCGAAGCGCTCCACACGCATCCGTTGCGGGTCGGCGAAGAGCCTGTAGGGCGCGACCAAGCCGCGTGGATGCAGATGTTCAAGGTCCCGCCGTTGCTGAGCGAGTTGGACCCGACGATTCCGCGCTACGTGGCTAAGGTCATCCATCGCGCGTTGCTCAAAGTCCCTAGCGAACGTTACACGAGCATGCAGGAGCTCAAAGACGCCCTGTTCGGTGCGCTCCAGCGGCACCTGCAGGAAGACGTCCCGAAGGGCCTTGTCGTGACGCGGCAGCTCTACCAGCCGCAAGCGGCGCAGCCCCAACCCGCTCATCGTAACACGCTGCGGGCCGCTCCCGTGCTCACCAATCAGGTCACCGTCAAGGCGCCGCCAATGCAGAGCGGACACACGGAGCCAATGCCGCCGATTTCGCCGCCGCGTCTGCAACCGGTGAGCAGCGCCTCGGGCCGCGGCGTTGGCGTTGACGTGCCGGCCAAGCCCGCGCGCGTGACGCCGGCACGCTCGAGCTCCCCGCCATCGTCGGATCAGCCCACGATTTGGGTTCAGCCGAGCATGTCTGCTTCGAGTGCTCGGGTGTCTTCTCCAGCGCCCGTGTCCCGGCGCGAACGTGCGGCGGTCACGCCGGGCACGCCGCCACCAGTCGCCACGCGGGCTCCGCTGCCATCGCCGAGCCTCTCGCTCGTTCCGTGGCTTCAAGATCGCTCTCTCAAGTTCGCCGCGATCGCCGCTGCGCTGTTCGGCGTCATCGGCGGCACCGCATACGGCGTGCTCGCCACCAATCCGAGCAAGGCAGCCGCCTCGGCCGCACACAGCGCCGCCACCGCGATCGACGTCGCCCCAGTCGCATCTCATCAGGACACGGCGCCACCCGCTCCCGCCTCCGCCGTCGAGTCGGCTGCGATCCCGGCACCACCGAGCGCGCCTCAACAGGCGGCAGTTGCCGTGCCACCCCCAGAAACACCTGCGCCACGCCCCAGCGCGGCTCCATCCGCCGCGCGCATATCCACAACCCCACCGCATCCGGCGACGAAAGTCGACGTGGTGGACTCCGGCCTGGGCATCCCCAGTCTGGATGAAGTCCACCAGCGCTTCGAGGAGCTCGATCGCAAAACCAAATCCAAGCCCGCCGCGACCGCGGCGAAACCCGCCCCCACTTCCACAGCGGCCCCTCAGCGACCGCGCCAGACCGTCTTCTAAGCAGGACCATGGCGACACGTACCGACCCCCACTTCAAAACGCAGGCCGACGGCACCAAGCTGCCGGAAGCTGAGGACGCGCCGCGCCCTCGCTTCGAAGACCGCGTCGAGTTTGAAGACCTGGGTAAATACGAAGAAATCACGTTGCCGCCACAGCAACGCGTCAAGTGGATGTCTGCGAAGCTCCCCTCTGCTTCGCCGGAGTTGCTGCAAGACACAGTTCCGCCCAATGGCGGAGTAAAAGCGCCGCCGAAGCCTGTGCCAGAAGCGAAAGCAGAGCCGACATCGGCGGCGGCCGCGCTGACAGCAACGATCAACCACGAGCCCAAGCCGGCTGCCCCGTCCTTCGACCTCCTGCGAAACCAGGAGACCCTCCTGATACCGCGCGTCCGCCGAAAGCGACGACTGCGCGGAATCGTTCTCGCGGCACTCGGCGGCGCCGTGGCACTCACGGCCGCGGGCGTGATCGCACATTGGCTCGCCGCGGATGGCCGTGAACAACCCGCTCCAGTCGCGACGCAGCCACCCGGAGTTGTGCCCACGTCTGTGGTCGCGCAGCCCGCGCCGCTAACGAAGCCGAGCGAACCGGTTCCGGGACCAACCGCCGCCCCCGAAGCACCGAACGCCGTGCCAGAACCCCGCGACAAGCCCAAAGCCACCACGAAGCCGGAACCCTCTGCGGGGGAGGAGCACACCGGGCACGCGCCGAAGCCGGTGGTTCCCACGCCGCCAACCGGCCGCCCGCCGGCGAGCGAATTTGATAAGAGCAAGCCCTGGGAAGATTGAGCCAACCGAGATGTCGCTGAAACAGTTCGCCGCCTTAGCCACCCTATCGCTCCTCAGCGTCGCCACGCCGCACGTCGCCCACGCGCAGACGGCGCCTTCGTCCGCTGCAACGCCGGACGAAGATCGCCGCCGAGCCCTCTATCAAGATGGCAAGGCAGCGATCAAAGCGATGCACTGGGTGGACGCCAAGACTGCTCTCGAGCAGGCGTGGGCCATCAGCCCGTCGTACGACGTGGCGCTGCTGC
>JBBRMI010000300.1:0-7676 GCA_038230915.1 Polyangiales bacterium
AGCGCCTCCCGCGCCTCAGATTCCGTCCAACGCTTCGCTCGCGCCTTCCCCGGCTTCTCGCTTTGATCTGACATCGCTCCTCGCCGCCAATCTAGGCGGCGGGGGAGGCGTCAGGCGTACGCCGTTCGGGGATGGGTTACACCGTACCGCCGAGAGCAATGCGCGAAATGGAGAGTCGGAGTGTGTGGGGATCGAAGCGTTCGTTGACGACCGACCAGAATCCACTCATGACAACGCCGGTTACCGCCGAGATGTGCAGGTAAAGGATGAGAGCCACGGTCCGCGGCGCGACAGCGAGCCCGGTGTGCTCGGCGATGAACCCGAGCATGTTCAGCGTCAGCAGTAGAGGCAAGACATTGGCAGGCCCCAACGAACGAAGGGCACGAGCCGACGCAATAGCGAAGACCGCCGACAGGGCGGCGCCCACAACCATCACCTTGGGCAGCGCCGTGGTGGGGAACTGGGCACAGAAGAGAGCATCGCGGGCAGACTTGGCGGCCACCGTGAGCGCGACTACGACAGCGGCTCCCGCAACCGCCGTGCGAGCGGTCGCCCCAAATGGGGGAACGGATGTAAGCGCCACCAGCCGACTTTAGCTGAACCTTCGACAACGAGTGCAACACTTGTGGTCCGCAGGTCCTGGGCGCTCGCTAAAAACCGTCGGGCAGGCAATAGTGTCCGGATGCCGACTCAAAGACAATTGTCCGGCAGCGACAACAGCCACGAGGAACGCGCCTTTCTCCAAAAGAGGGTCGCCCTGTTCTGGAAGGTGATGTTCTTCATCGTTTTGGTCAGCTGCGCGCTGGGTGCCGTCGGCGCGATCGTGAAGCCAGGCGCGGACTTGTTGCTCACGATGGCTTCGACGGCACAAGCGGGCATCTTCTGGCGGCTGTGTCGACGCGGAGAGCGATCGATCCGGTTCTCCCGGCGAATGGAGAGCGGTGGTCTTCTGATCAACGCGGCTATTGGCGCACTGTTGGGGCGCTACATCTTCGCCGCGTTCGCCCGCGATCATTCGGTGGTGAGTGCACAGGGCGCGGTGCTGGCCGACGCCTACGTGTCGCTGATGCAGCTGGGCGGAATGGCGATGCTGCTGGCCATTCGCGCTGCCCTGATTCCGTCCCGACCTCGACGCACCATCCTCGTCACGGCGCTGTTCGGCGTCCCGATGATCCTGGTGAATTCCTGCCTGGTACCGAAGGTGGATGGTGGATTCGCGTTGCGGGCGCTCGACTCGGGTGGCTTCCCCTGGATGCCGGCAAACCTCACCATCATGTGGGGCTTCGCCGTGATGACCAGCGTCGTCATCTCCTGGATCATCTTTGGCCTTCGAGCCGAGGTTCGAGAGGCACGCCGCCTTGGGCAGTACGTGCTCGAACAGAAGCTTGGCGAAGGGGGAATGGGCGAGGTCTACCGGGCCCGCCACGGCATGATGCGCCGGCCCACTGCGATCAAATTGCTGCGGGGTGATCGCGCGGGTGAGCTCAACCTCCTTCGCTTCGAACGCGAAGTGCAACTGACCGCGCGCCTTACTCACCCCAATACCATCACGATCTTCGACTACGGTCGGACCCACGACGGCGTGTTGTACTACGCCATGGAGTTGCTCGACGGCGCGAACCTGCAACGGATCATTGCGGTCGACGGTGCGCAACCGGCGGGCAGGGTGGTGCGGATCTTGGGGATGGTTTGCGGAGCACTAACGGAAGCCCACGACATCGGCTTGATCCATCGCGACATCAAGCCGGCCAACATCATGCTGTGCACCCAGGGGGGAGAGCGCGACGTGGTCAAGCTCCTCGATTTCGGTCTGGTGAAGGAGTTCGAGGTAGATCGGGACGTCCAATTGACCGGCGCCAGCACTGTACTTGGCACGCCCCAATACATGGCTCCGGAATCGATCCTCAGCCCGGACTCAGTGGACGTCCGCACCGACCTCTACTCCCTCGGGGCAGTCGCCTACTTCCTGCTCGCGGGGGTCGATGTTTTCACCGGCAATTCGATCCTGGAGATTTGCGGCAAGCACCTTCACCAACAACCGGAGCCACTGTCGGCGCGAGGTGTAGCGATATCAGCCGAACTCGAGGCGGTTGTACTTGCTTGTCTCGAAAAGGATCCCGGCCGCCGGCCTCAGAGCGCCGCCGAGCTTCGGCGCCGGATCGAAGCGTGTGTGGTCGCCCCTTGGGACAATGGCGACGCGCGCATCTGGTGGCTCGAGCACCAATCCAAGCTCGATCGCGACGTTGCACCGAGCACCGAAGATGGCCGGACGATTGCCGTCGATGGGTCACCGAGGGAAGGCGCCAGCGGCTACGGAACGGAGCGCCTTCGATCTCAACCTACCGTGCAATTTCCCGCATGTTAACAAGGGTTGAGCGCCCTCGACGCGGTGGATAATGGGATCGACAAGCGTGACGACGCAGGCTGCGTGCGGGAAATACCTCCTCCAGTCGTGAAAGCTCTTGTTGGTGCTGCGCAGTAGAGGGTTTCCGGCGGCGTGGCGGCGTGTGACGACCGAGAGCAGGACGTGTCAAGAGCCATGCCGGCTGCCGTGGCAGCACGCGGCCGACTGCGTCGAAGGCCCGAAGGCCTGGGGCAGCGGCGGCGGCTGGTACGGAACCGGCTTGCCCATCGTGGCGGTCGTGCTGTGGCTGAGCTCGCGTTTCTCCCTTGGATGTGGGTGCGGCTTGGACGCTGCGATTGCGACCGGGGCGCGTGTCGGGCTAGCTTCGTTCAGCGGTGCTTAAGCGCCTAAGCCGCCCCAGCGCCCGCGCACAGTTCAGCCACGATCCACGATCCACGATCCACGATCCACGATCCAGGTGAACGGTGAAAGCGTGTACCTCGGCCGCTGGCCGTCGCAGCGGGCGGGTTATATCGCGCACGACCGTGGCGCCCTCCACTTCGGCTTGCCCGTACGCCACGCCACGCCGCGGCCGCACGCACGCTCGGACCAGCCTCGCCCGCCCAGCTAGTTCGCGGTGCGCGAGCCGAGTGGACCGTGGAACGCTGGGAGGTGAGTGTGGAGCGGTCGCCAACTGTCAGCTACTTCCACGCGTTGCACCTCGAAACGGACGAAGAGGTTGGTAGTACCCACCGGCAAAGCTGTGCGGCGGGGCCTCCGCGTGGCGCGTGACGCGAAGCCCGGCACGAATGGGGGCCGCGAGGCGCGGGAGCTGACGGAACGCGCCACGAGGCGGCTAGGTGGCATCCTCGACGCTTACGTGGGCGTGAAGCCGTTGATTGCCTGAGCCTTCGACGCGGTCGATGATACCCCGTTCGACGACAAGGGCGCGAAGACTCGGCGGCGGTGATCGCAGCGCTACTGTTCGGCCGGCGCGGAGGGAGTGTCCCTCGTTGTGCTGGTCGAATACTGCACGCGAGCAATAGTGAGTAAGGTGGTGACCGCGAGTTGTAGCTGCTTTTCTTTGCCGGACAATCTCGCAGCCAGAGGCGCGAGAGCGGGCAGCCATTCAACCGCACGCCTCAGGGCAACCGCTGGCGCGTCGACGGGCGCCGCATGCACGTAGTCGTAGAGCCGTTGAGCGTCCGAGGCGTTCAGCCGAGCAAGACGAAATCCTGCGCTTACTTCCACAAATATAAAAACGTTGCCAGCCGTGTAACTAGGCCCTGGCACAACCCGCGTGACTCCGCCGCACGCAGTGCAATCTGCGGTCGCGTGGATAGCGGGCAACAGCCACATGCTTCTGCACGAGGCACAGCGTGCCGTGACGGTTTTCACGACCGCAATCGTGTGGTCGCGCCACTCGAAAAACAAGTGCCAGATTGATGACCGAACTAGTATTGGCGAAGGAAACCCTGGCGACATATCGCTAGGAAAAGAAGTTGCCTAAACCGCTCTGCCCGCCGGCTGCGTCGTATCAATCCCGTGTCAAGGTTTGGGAAGGGTTGTGGAATAGCCACGGACGATCGCAGGGCCTATCAACGGCCGCGTGCTGCCCTTCGGCGGGGACGGCATGCGCAGATTCTTTCGCTACCGTTTCATTAACCCGCTACTTCAGCCGTTTCTCATCATGCGTGGTCTGGACACCGGACGCATTGATGCAACGGCCCTCGACTAGGCGAGTGCGGTTCGTCAGGGCGGGGCCTGTACTAGCTCCCGCAGCTCCCGCGCGATGGCGGCCACGGTCGCCCACTCCCCAGCAGCTGTCGCGGCTTGCAGGGCCAACAAAAGTGAAGCGCTAATACACGCCACCGATCCTGGGACAGGGGCGGGACAGGTCGAAACGGCCAGTTCGCACCCCCGGGTTTCTCGAGGTTTTGGGGGTGTGCTCTCGTCAATTTCTGCTCCCGGCTTTTCGTAAAGCACAGGTCTTCGGTTCAAGTCCGAAAATCGGCTCCAACATCTTTCAGTAGTGAACAACAAAACGGACACGTTGCTCGCGTTACTTGGCGCGACGCTCCAAGTGCCGATCAGGACGAAACGGGACGCAGCATTGCACCGACGACCGCGCGTCTCGACACGAGCCCGCGGCTGGGCAGCTTCTCCTCGAGCTTTCCGCCGAGCGAACTTAGCGCCGGCAGGGATTCGGTCGAGGTGCGGGTCCTCAATCCGGTGGGCATTGAAGGGGGCGGGAATATCGACCTGACCCTCGAACAGCCATGATCGTGCCGTGCCCCCGTAGCCCTGCATCAGGCCGCCTCGTCAGCAACAAGCGCGGGCCGGTGCGTGTAAGCTGCACGGGTGCGGCGCAGTTTCGGCTTCGTGGCGTTGATGTGGCTGACGATCGCTGCTGCGTGCCAGCGGCAGATGCAGGGTTTGAGCAGCGTATCGGGTGCTGCGCATGCTGGAAGCGGCGCGCGCGGCAGCAACGCGACGCGCGCCGACTACATCGGCTCGGAGGCGTGCGCGGGTTGCCACCAGACGATTTACGATGCTTGGAGACGCTCGCCGATGCATCGCATGACGCGCGACTTGGCCAAGACGAAGATCGCGGCGCCGTTCGACGGTCGTAGTCTGAAGTTGGGTGAAGACGTCGCGACGCTGGAAACGCGCGATGGGCGGCGCTTTCTTTCGTTGTCACACGCGGGGGCGGCGTCGCTGTTCCGGATCACGAAGGTGATTGGCGGGCGCTACCGCGAGGACTTCGTCGGCGAACAAGTCGAGCCAGCGCATCCGAACGCCGCCGCGCTCGACGCACAACGGGTGCTGCCGTTATCGTTCCTGAAATTCGACGGCACGCTGCGTTACAAGGGCTATTCGGTGATGGTGCACGAGCGCAACACGCTCGAAGCCGGCTTGGTTTGGCAGAAGGCCTGCATTCTTTGCCACAACACCGCGCCGCAATTCGTGGCGTTGTACGACGAGCTGTTTGGCCCCGGCGCGCAGGCGTACCAAGGCTCGGCCAGCAACGAGTTGCCGGCTGATAAGGCCTTCAGGTACGTGATCGATGACGCGGCTGGTATGCGCGATGAGCTCACGCGCGAGCTGCACCTGCTCGGCGCCGAGGGCGGATTGCCGAACAATCCGCGCCACGCGCTCGATATCGCGATTTCCAACACGCGCGAAGGCTTCAGCGAGTCGGCGCTGGTGGAGCTGGGCGTCGGCTGCGAGAGCTGCCATGGCGGCGCGCGCGCGCACGCCCTGGACCCGCGCGTGAAGGCGAGCTTTGCCGTCGAAAGCTCGTTCATGCACGTCGAAACCGCGCAGGGCGGCGTGCCGACGCACGCGCAGGACATCAATCGCAGCTGCGCCAAGTGCCACACCGTGCTGTTCTCGCAGTATCCGTTCACCTGGGAAGGTGGCGAGCGGCGTCACGCGCCGGGCGGCAGTACGACCAACTCCGGTGAGGCTCGCGATTTTCTGCTTGGCCACTGTTCGGCGGCCATGGATTGCACGACCTGCCACGACCCACACGGTGAAGATCAGAAAAGCCAGCTGAAGGAGCTGGGCACGACTTCGGGCAATCACGTTTGCACGAGCTGTCACAAGGACTTGGCGTCGCCGACGGCGCTGAAACAGCATTCCCACCACGCGCCCGAAGGCGAAGGCAGCGCGTGCTTGAACTGCCACATGCCGAAGAAGAACATGGGTTTGGCGTATGACTTCAATCGCTACCATCGGATCGGCTCGCCGACGGACGCCGAGCGCGTGACAGGTGACCGGCCGCTCGAATGCGCGCTGTGCCACGCCGAACGCAGCGTCGAGCAAATCGTCGGTACGATGGAGAAGTGGTGGGGCAAGCGCTACGACCGCGCTGCGCTTCAACGATTGTACGGCGCCGATCTACGCGCCAACCCAGTGCGCGTCACACTGCTCGCCGGCAAACCGCACGAACAAGCCCTGGCCGCCGACATCGCCGTCCGGCATGACCTCACCGGCACCACCGACGCTATCGTCGCGCTGCTGAACGACCCGTACCCGCTCGTCCGCTACTTCGCGCGTCACAGCTTGGAACAGCGCTTCGGTACCCAAATCCCGCTCGACATGAACCTGAAGGGCCCTGACTTGGTGCAGATGGCCAAAACGTGGATCGCTGAACACCAGCCTCAGGCCAAAAAGGGCGTCGGTGGTTAGCATGTACGAACGGTTCATCTTGGGCCTCTCGATCCTCTGCGTTGGTTGCGCGGGCCGTTGTGCGGGGACGCCCGCCTCAGCGCTGGTCCGACCGAAGCCAACGAACGCCGCCAAAGCGACCCTGCCAGCTTGCACACTCGAGCTACGCGCCAACCGAGAAGCCACCCGCGACGAGTTGATTTCGCTCGTGCTTCCGGGCTACCGACCCAACGTGGGTCTACCGGTTCGCCATCCACCGCCGGACTCGGATCTGGCTGAGCGCTTCCTGATCGAGCCATGCCTCGGGCCAGCACTCACGTCCCTCGCCGCACCAGCCGTTGGCGCTGTCGAGCGCCTGGCACTGGACCAAGGCCGCGAGCTCGTGCAGTTTCCGGTTGGCGTTGACGCCGGAATGGTCGACTACGCCGTGGGCGTACGGGCAATCCTGGCGCGCCAGCCAGGTCGACTACGCGTGCTCGTCATCGAGGAGACGACCGGCGGCACCGCCACCGAGCTGAGGCCGTACCGACGCGCACGCTTCGGTGATGCCGAAGTGCTCTTTCAATCGATCTCGTCAGGTCCCGAGAGCGAGGACATCGTACGCGGCACCTACGTCGCGGTGACGCGGGTCGCGGACGGCGGGCTCGAAGAGCTCGGCATGATGTGGGAACGCTATTCGAGCGATGAAACATTTTGGCGAGGGCCCTTCGCCTGGCAAATGACGTCCGACGGCATCAGGGCGCAGGGCGCAGGCTTCGTCGTCGACGAGGTTTGGGCGTTCACGAACCGGGCCACGCACACGCAAAAGGCGCGCCGGATCGAGCGCCGCTATGTGCTTGATGGGGCGCGCGTCGTTGCCTCGCCACCCAACGACTTCGATGTCTGGCCCGAAACGAGCACTCAAGGCTGGCCGAGTCCGTAGTCGGCCTTCGGCTGATCCCCAGTCGGGGTCCGGCAACATCGGCGAGGCCGCCGGGCGGCGATTTGTTTGAGCTTGATCAGCGTTCGATTGACGTCGCAGCGTAACCCATCCCCGAACGGCGTACGCCTGACGCCTCCCCCGCCGCCTAGATTGGCGGCGAGGAGCGATGTCAGATCAAAGCGAGAAGCCGGGGAAGGCGCGAGCGAAGCGTTGGACGGAATCTGAGGCGCGGGAGGC
>JBBRMI010000301.1:0-7627 GCA_038230915.1 Polyangiales bacterium
CACCAATACGAACATCCCGGTGATGCTCTTTGGCAACAGTTCTGGCCAGTTCAAGACCGGGCGGCACTTCGAAGCCGCAGGAGACACCAAAGCGCGGGCGATGGTCATGCATAACCTGTTCGTCTCGATCATTCGTCACGCTGGCTTGAGCGACATCGACACCTTCGGCAATGCTGGCTCCGGGCCGCTCGACTGGCTCAAGGGCTGACCTGTTGCACAGCAGTGGCTCGCTCGCGGCTGCCCGCGATCTCCGCCGGCGCCAAGCGTCGCCCCGCGTTGGCGCCGTGGCTCGCCCGTCAATCGAACTCGCCGCTCGGATGACCCTGATTCGACCGACAGGTAAATCTCTCACCAGCCTGCTAGCAGGCCGGGCAAGCGGGAGTGGGAGAACGTTTTTACAGTCATCACTGCGGCAACCCCTTCCGGACGATGTCCCGGAAGGCGGGCTCGAGCCCTGCGCTATCGATAATCCGCTTCGCGGCTTCCGGCCAGTTCTGCTCTGCGACAACCAGGTTATTGGTCAGCGTGTTGTTCGTCCCGTCGTTGCGCATCGCGGCCATGTTCGTGAAGTTGTTGCGAACCTGATTGTCCTCGACGGAACGGGTCCACATGAAGAGCCAATTGACCGCGATGTTGTCCACGACGTTGCCTTCGAGCGTGAAGTAACGGCTGCCTTCATCCGGATATAGGCCTTGGTCGTGCTGGCTATTTCGCAAGTAATTGCCTGCGACTAGCGAGCCCGGCTGGGGGCCGAGGGTGTAGATGCCGCCGCCATCCCAGAGCGTAGACATGAACTCTTCGATGCGATTGTTCGTGATCGAGTTGTCTTTGGCCACCGTGGATGGATAGATGTCCCAGCCCCAACCGAGCGAAATTCCGCTGTAGGGCACATCTAAGATGTAGTTGTGGTCGAGGATCGTCTTTTGGGTGTAGCCCACGAAAATGCCAACCGAATCGAAATACTCGGCGCCCGTGTGGTTCACGTAGTTGTTGGCGACCCGGTTGTCGCGCATCACACGAGCCTCCGGCGCCGCGAAGTCATCCACGCTGCCAATCGTAATACCAGTGCTCGAGATATCCTGGAAGACATTGCCCTCGACGATGTTGGAGTGGCTTCCGTGCTCGATGTTCAAGCCGCCCGCGCCCAGCTGCAGGAAGCTGTTGCGTTCGAATCGAAGCCAAGCGGCGTCGCTGAAGCTGACGCTCGACGGCGTCTTGAGAGCGTTGTTCGCCGCCTCGTCGGACACCAGCCCGGCGTCCATGAACCCCGCCTGAATGATTGGATAGCCCTCATTGCTGCTCGGCCTCAGCCAGGTCCCGTGTGTGAAAGTGATGCCCCGGAAGACAAGGTGCTGAAGCGGACGATCGGCCATGCCTTCTCCGTGCACCAGCCCCTCCAGCAGGGGCAGCACGACGGTTGCAGTGGCCAGATCTTCTTGCGCGCGGGGGATGTAAAATAGATCTCCCTGTGCCTCATCTAGATAGAACTCGCCGGGCTCGTCCAAAAACTCGTACGCATTCTCGAGCCACTTGACGCGATCGAGGCCCCCCAAACTGTGGGTCCAGCACGGGTCAGCGAGGCGCACGGACACGTTCTGGATCGACTCGACCGGGCAGCGAACCGACTGCCACGCCCTAAACCCCACCACTTCGACTGCCGATGGATTGCCGAGCGCCGACAGGCCCGCGTCCGGAGCCGTAAATCCGTGGCTTGCGATTTCAAAGCCTGCCGGGTCAGTCTCCCCGCGAGCCCGCACCGCGCGCTGCCCGTTGACGAACAGCTGTCGCGCGTGAACGCCGGCGCCGACGTGAGACTTCCAAATCTTCGCGCCTTGGCCGATTTGCTTGAAGTCAGCGACTACGCGCCCGCCACTAATGATCGGCGCGTCACCATCCAACGCTCGATACACGATATCGAAGCCACCCTTGCCCGAGTCATGGACGTCCGCGCTCTCGGTGAGCTCGAACGTGCGAGTCAGTGCGTAGGTACCGCCGGCTAGGCATATCGTCAGGTCAGAGGTCATCGTGGGGCTGAGCACGCGGGCTCGATCCCTGGCCCCTTCGAGCGAGCAGGGACTACCGGCGCTGCAGGCGCTCCCTGCGCCCGTCGGAGAAGCGTAAATCGCGCAAGCGCCCGCCGGGCCCCCGCCGCTGGAGGGCATGCCAGAGTCGCCAGCGGTTACGGTAGAACCAGCAAAGCCCCCACCCTCGCTGATTCCGGAGCCGCCAAACCCCGCTTCCCGCATTCCGGAGCCGCCAAACCCCGCTGGCGAGGCAATTGGGGTGAATGCGCCTCCGCCCGTTGCTGGAGCGTTGCTGCCACAACCCAAAGCAAGCGGAAGAGCAAACAGAACCAACGCCAGCGTGGCAACGCGAGGACGATGCTCTGAGTTCGAAGCGCACCGGCGCTCACGTTGCACGCTGCGTGATGAAAGAGCCATCCACTGTAGTGACCTCACATGCCTCAACCGGTTAGTGTTTTTTCCCCTTCAACGCCAGACTTGGCATGCGCTCGGTGCCGATCGCGGCGCGTTTGGTGAGTCGAGCGGCGTGGAGAAGTTCTTCGCTGGGTTCAGCGAGACGAAGCTCGGCTCGGCTCGCGTTCTTACACGGTGGCACGCTGAATGGTCGCGAGATCAGCCGGCGCCACCAGCGCCACCAGCGCCACCGGCACCGCCAGCGACACCGATCGAGCCGCTCCCGCCCTTGCCGCCAGTACCGGCAGTTCCTTTGCCGCCAGTACCGGCAGTTCCTTTGCCGCCAGTACCGGCAGTTCCTTTGCCGCCAGTACCGGCAGTTCCTTTGCCGCCAGTACCGGCAGTGCCCTTGCCGCCCGTGGTTGCGCCACCGCTAGTGTTACCAGCATGAGAACCGCCCGTCCCCTTACCCGAGCTACCGGCCGCCGACGCCGTAGTGTCGTCATCGCCACCGCAACCACCAGTTGCGACCACCAGACAGACCATCGCCACTCCCGCGCTGCTAAGCACGGATCTTACCAAGTTCATATCGTTCATCTCCTATTGATTGGTGCGTGTTGGGTGGTTGGACGCACCGACCGTGCCGAACCGCCAGCTTGAACGCTGAATCCTCGCGGTCGTCAGCCGTGTCACCACGGCTGACGTGCTGCTCGGGGTGGGGCGCGTGGCGGTCGTCGAAATCAAGTGCAACGCTCGTGTTAGGGACGCCGTCGCGCCATTCCGTGATGGTTCCGAAAAAAAAGATCCTGGGGGCGTTAGCCGCCAGAGCCACGCTGGCCGGGGTCTGGTGCGCACTGAAACCTTGACGCGAAGGCCTTGCTTCTAGGTCCGAAGCTCACTCACCTCGTCGGTCACGTAGCCTTCGTCCTTGCCGAACGCGGTGAGTGGTACCCCCATGATGCGGCCGAGGGTCAGAATCACTTTGCTCGCGTTGTCGCCGTTCGCCCGGTGATGGATGCCGGCGCGCAGCTTTCCGCCGGCTTTGCCAGCCAGCAGAATGGGAAACTCATCGTTCGAATGGGTATTGCCGTCGGACAGCTCGGAAGTCGCTAGGATCGCGCAATTATCTAGCAGCGTGCCGCCCAGCTCGGGCAACGACTGGAGCTTCTCGAGAAACTTGGCAAGCCGCGTGATGCTTCGAATCACGTATTGGTTGACGGTTGGCTGTCCGTTACCCTCGGTGTGGCAGAGATTGTGAAACTCGTCGGGCAGCCCCGGAAAATTCATCGGATGCCCGGGGTACATATACTGATACGTAAAGACGCGCGTGACGTCGCAGGCTAGAGCATAAGCCGTCAAGCCGAGCATCACGTCGTCCACGGCGTCATCGGCAACGTCGAACGGGGCGTTTAAGTCTTGGCGCTGTGGTGGCTCGCAGGTCAGAGGTTGCGACGCGGCCGCGACCTGCTTCTCGAGGTCCCGGATGCCATCGAGATGCTGGTCGAGCCGAATATTGTCCTGGGCGCCGACGGCTCCGCGCAGATCTACGATGTCGTTCTTGACCACGTCGAGGACGCTCGCCCGGAGCGCTTGGCGCGGGTCGGGTTGGTTCGCGTTGCTGGCCACGTTCGTGCCGAACAGCCGCTCGAAAAGCTTGCCAGAGTTGTACGCGTTCGCGTTATACGAATTAGCTGCGGGATACGACGTGTAGTAGAGGGCTGGGCCAAATTGTGGGTCTGGTTTCTGGTTGATGGACCCCACCTGCAGCGAGCCAATCCGTGTCGCACCGCCGATGGAGCGGGCTACGATCTGGTCGATTGACGGCAGGACGTTGATGATGTCCGCGTCGGCTGACCCGCAACCGGCACCGGTTAAGATCCCGCACAGCCCCGATCCGTGCGTATGCCCAGGCGTTCGAACATTCATTCCGGTAACCACGCTCAGCGATGGCTTGACGTTGACGAGCGGCGCAAGTTGCTCGGTGAGCTCCCAATTGGCGCCGGTCGTCGTCGGGACCCAGCGTGGGGCCAAGATGCCATTGCCCCAGAACCAGACTCCGAAGCGCAGGGGCGGAGTCGCTGGGTCGGCATAGGCAGCGCCACGCATCCCGAACATAGCCTCGAGGCGCGGTAGGCCGATCGCCACCGTCGCTCCGGCCATCACGCCGCGCAGCAGAGTTCGTCGGTCTAGGGGCTTCGATCGGTTGCGCATCTTTACATCACCTTCAGCGGGGAGTTCCCGCGTAACGAAAGCCGTCAGAGATCGCGATGCTCGTCACGAGATCTTTGAGGCGTCCCCCCGATGCGGCGAAGTCTTTTACAAGCGCAGACAAGACCGCGCGCTCGCCGTCTCCCGTAACGTGGCCGGCGGCGTATTGGTAAAGCATCTCGACCGCGCATCGCGCGGCGTCATCACTATGCCGAATGGCACGGGCGAGCTCACGTGGCCCCTTGAACGCAACGCCATCGAGGTCGCCGCTGGTATCGAGAGGCAGCCCCTGATCGTCGCTGCGATAGGCGCCGATCGCGTCGAAATTTTCGAGGGCGAGTCCCACTGGATCCATCAACGCGTGACACCCCACGCAAGCGGGATTGTCCCGATGCTCGGTGAGTTGCTGGCGCTTGGTGCGGTGCCCTCCGCCAGCTGGCTCTTTCAGCATCGTATTGACGCCAGGCGGAGGGGCCGGCACGTCCTGACACAAGAGCGCCTTGCGAATGAGTTTGCCGCGACGCGTTGGTGAGGTCTCGGTTTCATGGGCGTTCATCGCGAGGAAGCTGGCTTGACCGAGCAGCCCGATCCGATTGCCCGCTTCAGGAAGCATCACGCGCACGAGCCCGGTGTTCTCGGGCGGCGGCAACCCATAGAGCTGAGCGAGCCCGCGATCGACCCAAGTCGAATTGCTCTCCAAGATGCTCAGGTAGTCGGTGTTTTGTCCGAGTACGATGTCGTCGAAGAGCGCCAGCGTTTCGGCCTGCATCGATGCGGCTAGAGCATCGGACATTTGCGGAAACCGAGTCGGATCCTTGTGCAGACCAGACACGCGATCCAGGTTGAGCAGCTCGGCGAAGAAGGTCGGTAGCCCTTCGTGCGCGTGGCCCGAAGTAAACATCTCGGAGACCGCCCGTCGAATTCCATCAGTGGTCGAAAGGTCACCCGCCTTGGCCAAGGACAGCAGCGAGTCGTCGGGGGTGGTGTTCCAGATCAGGTAGGCCATTCGTGTGGCCATCTCGAAGCCGGAATACGAGCGTCGAGCGGGGTCGACGCTATCTGGTGCGCCGATCTCTAACCGATACAGCAACTTGGGCGACTCGAGCATCGCTACCAGGATCATCTCCAGCCCAATCCATGGATCGCCCGACGACGCGCTCGCTGCCGCACCGAGTCGAGCATAGGTTGCCAGCTCATCGCTCGACAGCGGACGCCGAAAAGCGCGTCGGCCAAACCGTTGCGCGAAATCCGTCGCGCAGCTCGGATCGTTCGCGATCGGCGTGCATCCCACAAGGCCGACCCGGCGCAGCGGATCGGTCATCACCTTTTTCGCACTCGCAACGGCTACGCTGTCGAATTGTTCGATGCCGTGCGTCGAGATGGGGGAGACCGCAACGCCAAGCGAGACCAATCCAAAGTTGCCGACATCGGGCTCGATGTCCTGGGGTGACACCACCTCGCCCAGAAGATCCCGAAGTGTGTTTCGGTACTGCAACGAAGTCAGGCGCCGTAGGCCGCCCGGAGCGGGTGAGAACGATCCCAGCACATGCCCGTCAACGGTCTGGTCGCCGCCGCTCCCCCCGGACGCTCCGGAGCCTCCTCCCGTCGTGGTCGAGCCGTTCGAGCCGCTCGAGCCGCTCGAGCCACTCGGGCCGGTGCAACCGGACAAGCAAAGGCCAAGCGAAACGAGCCACGTCAAGTGCGTCGGGGTCGGTTTGTGTGTCGTTGGCATGGCTTCGTTGCCGCGTTCATCCCGGCGTCGAGGTAGTGGGTGCGGCTGCGTATTTTGATCACTCGAGCCCGCGGGCTACGCGCGGCGCGATCTCAGCCTGCGCACCCAGGGGATTACGCACGCGCCGCGCGAGCTCTCGGCTGAACATTCGCCCTACCTACGCCGGCGGCGACCTGACCACCTGGACCCACCTTGGCCGAGCACGCCACCGAAACGAGTGCCACGCGGCATAACCTAGACAAATGGCTGCGCGTGAAGTCGACCCCGTCGACATCGTGCGGCATGGTACATTCGCGGTAACGTTGCTCTCAATGCGCTCGCCGACTATCGTCCAGACTCCGCGAACGCGTCGGCCGAGCCGATGGCGTCTGCCTTGGCTAGTCATTGTGATGGCGGCCGTGGGGGCCAGCTGCCGGTGGCGGTACGATCTAGTCGACCAGCAACTGGGCCTTCCTACTGATTCTGGCTCAGCGGGAGCGCTCCCAGGACAGTCTGGTTCTCGCTCAGGGGATGGAGGGAGCAACTTGGGGGGAGAAGGGACCCAAACAGCAGGTAGCGCCAACCTTGGCGGAGGAGGAACCAGCACAGGCGCGGGGCAACCGGGCGTCGGCGGAGCCGGGAACGCTGGCCAAGGAGGAACAAGCGCGGGGCGGTCGGGCGTCGGCGGAGGCGGGAACGCCGGCCAAGCTGGTTCGTCGCAGGCTCTGCCCACAGGCGTCACCACGTTGGCCGGGACGGGTGTGCAGGGCTTCGACAACGGGCCTGCAGCAAGTGCGACCTTCAGGCAGCCGATGAGCGTGTTGTCGACGCCCGAGGGTTTTTATGTTGCTGACTCGGGCAACGCGGCCGTGCGCTTGATCGCTCCCGATGGAACCGTGTCGACTGTCGTTGGCTTCGCCGGGTCAGGTTTCGTCGATGGACCGCTGTTGACCGCTCAGCTGAAACATCCGTCGGCATTGGCGCGCGACTCACAGGGTCGTATCTTGGTGGCGGACGACTGGAACCACGCCATTCGTCGCATCGAAAAGAATGGCACCCTCAGTACGGTAGTTGGAGATGGTACTGCCGGCTACCGCGAGGGCAAGGGCGCAGGAGCCCAGTTTCGCGAGCCCCAAGGCATGTGGCTAGCTGGCATGCCCGATCTCTTAAGCACCCACAGCCCCGAGATTCAGTGCGATTCGAGGGCGTGATCGCGACGGCTTGAGCTCGCGAGCGAGCTGCGCGAGGGCGAGACCAACGGCTTGAGAAACGCGAATCCAGGCCTGGGTAG
>JBBRMI010000302.1:0-7487 GCA_038230915.1 Polyangiales bacterium
ACGGGTAAGCTCGACGCTAGGGATAGCAATTGGGCCTCAGTTGCCTGCTCGAACACCTGGAATTCTTCCCGCCTTCCCGCCTTCCTGTTCGCTCGTTGCTCGAATCGCAAAATGCGATGAATGGTCAGCCGCCTTCCTGTTGTCTCGCTCTCGCGCGGTCGCCGCGCAACGTTGGCGCTAGTCGAGGAAGCGCGACAGTTTGGCGCTGTGGGGGCTCGTTGGGTACGCCTTGACGAAAGCCTTGGCGCGCCGCTTCGCGCCTTCGACGTTGCCGCGCGCGTACAAGACTTCGATGCTCAGCACCTCCCGCTCTTGCGTGAGGATGCCGTTCGGAAACTGTGCTTGCAGCCGATCGAGCGAGGCTTGCGCGCCGGCCGGATTGCCCGAGCGCAGCTGCGCCCGCGCGTCGGTCAGCAGTGCGCTTTCGGCTTTTAACGCATCGAGCCGCATCGGTTCGAGCTTGTGACTCGGCGTCACTTCGGCCGGCGCGTCTTCGGGCGCTTCAGGCACGACTTCCGGCGCTTTCGGCATTACCGCCAGCGGAGGCGCCGTGCGCGTGACGGGCGGCACGACTGCGCGCGGCGCCCTGCTGGGCGTGGCCGACGGCCGCGAACCGCGCACCGCCAAGTACCCGCCGCCGAGCGCGACGCCCCCGACCACGACGATAGCGGCGATCTTCGTCGATAGCGCCCACGACGCCAGCGTACCGAAGCCGACCTTGCTGGCTGCAGCAGCTGTTGAGCTACTGACCGCGCCGACTGTAGCCACCACCGCGATTTGCCCGGCGATACTGCGCCAAGCTTGATCCCGCGCGCCGTCGGGCGGGCCGACGTAGCGCACGCTACCGAGCAGCTCACGCTCGAGCGGATCGGCGTTGGATGCGCTGAGCAGCCGTTCGGGATCGCCGCTCATACGGCCTCTTTCCGGCCGTTGCCTTGCGCCAATGCCAGGCGCTTGACCTCGCGCGAGAAAGCTTCCCGCGCCAGTCGCAGCCGCGAACGCACCGTCCCGACCGAGATACCGAGCAGGTCAGCGATGTCTTGACCGCTCATTTCTTCGAGCTCGAACAGCACGAATATCAGGCGTTGCGCTTCGGGCAGCTTGTTGAGGATGGTCTCGGCGACCTGGGCGCGCTGACGGGATTCAGCGCCTTGCGAGAGATCTTCGTGCGAGCCACCGTACAGATCCATTTCAGCGGAGTCCGTCGTGACTTCACGGCGAAACAGCGCGGAGCGACGATAATCGCTGGCCACCCGCTGGCAAATCCCAAACAACCAGGTGGTAATCTGGGAACGGCCTTCGAACTCGGCCAGCTTGAAATGCGCGGTTAGAAACACCTTTTGCGCCTGATCGAGCACGTCCGCATCACGCACTCCGAGGCGCCGAAGCGAACACCAAACGAAGTTGAAGTGCGCCTCATAAATGGCTCGAAATTCGGGATGTGGCGTGCTCATGCCCTGGAAAAATCCCTTGGTTTTGCGACACGCTTCCGGAAAGCGTGACAGCAACTCGGGAAGGGTACCTTGGTGTTGACGATACCACTGCCCCAGGTAGTGGGGAGAGTGGTGCACGTCGATCACAAAAATATGCGCGAAACGTCGCGGGACGCCGAGAGCGCGGGTAGTCTCAGCCGCCCGAATGCGTTGGGTTTTCGCGCTCCTCTGTTCGACCGCGCTCGTGCTGGCGCGCGCCGCTGCAGCGCAGGCCCAATCGGCGTCCGACGTGGCGCGCGAGCAAGCTCAGTCGCAGCCCGAGTTTTGGAGCGTTACTCGTGAAGCTGGCGCCGAGAGTTGTCCCGATACGGACGCGCTGAGCGCGCACGTCGAGCGGCTACGAGGACATCAGGCGACAAGTGAGCCTTCGGCCTACCGTGTCAGCTTCAGCTACCGCGCTGGCGTATTTCGCGCCGATATTCGCGTGGGCCAGAGCAGCGGAGTGCGCGTGCTGCGCGATCGGCGTGCGACGTGCGCGTCGCTCGAGCAAGCGACCGCGCTCACGCTCGCGCTGCTCCTCGACTCGGACTCGCGCGACCTGCCGCCGGAGAACGACGAGCCGGAGCTGCCGCCGCAGGCTCCACCGCCGGAGCCGAAACCGACCCCGCCCGAGCCACCCGTTCGGCGTGACAAACCCGCGCACCTGACGCTTTCGTTGGGTGGAGCGGGGCTTTTCGGCGTTGTCCAGCCGGTCGCGCCAGCCGTGCTCGGCGACCTCGGCATCGGCGTGCATCGCTTTCGGACCAGCATCGGCGTGCTGTGGATGCCGGCGCAGACCGTCGATTTCGGTCCGGGGCAGCTGCACGAGACGCTGCTGAGCGGAGTCGCACGCACGTGTCTGGCGGCAGTGCGGGGCGACGCCTTGCGCTTCGATCTATGCTCGGGCATCTACGCGGGTCGGCTCAAGGTGCACGCCGTCGGCTACACGCGCAACGATTCGGTCGACAAGGCTTGGTTAGCGGTGCCGCTCGAGCTGTCGGTATCGACGACGTCGTCGCCGCTCGGTGTACAGCTCGGCGCTAGCGCGCTGTTCCAAGTCCGTCACAACGATTTCTCGATCGATCGCTTGGGTACCGCGTACCGTTCGTGGCCGCTCGGGATGCTGCTGTCGGTGCGCGCGGTCGGGACCTGGCTGCTGTAGCTCAGCCGAGCAGCTCGAGCGCGCGCGGCAGGGCGGAAGTCAGCTGCTTGTAGTGCAAGAGTTCGGGCGGCATCGCGGCCAGCGCTTGCGCCAGCGTGTGCCGGTGCTTGCTCGGGAGCTCGTCGAAGCCGTACAGGTACGTGCGGATCAAGAAAATGCACGCGGACCAGGCTGGCAACGGCACGGTCGTTTGCCGCTCGACGCGCAGGAAGCCGCGCGCCGTCGACGCCGACCAAGCCGCCCTTTGGCCCTGCTCGGGGTGGTGGTCGAGCGCGTCGTCGGCTGCGACCGTCCACACGAAGCGCACGTACGGGCCGCGCGTCACGATCGCTTCGACCAAGCTCTTGGTCTTGCGCGCCACGCCGTCGAAGCTGGGAATTCGGCCGTGAATGTGCGCAAAGCTTTGGCCCAGCACGTGCTCGGGTCGCCAACCGCTCGGAAAGCAGGCGTGCAGCCACAGCACACGGTCGGCCCCGCCTGCGTCACGCCTCAGCACGGCAAAATCCTCGACCAGCTCGCGCCCGAGCGCCGCGCGCGAAACCGGAGCTGCCTGGCCTTCGTCCCGCAGCGTGTGGCTCAGCCAAACGTGCGCGGCAGCGACGCTCTGCTCGTCGAGCTCGCTTTGAATGCTGACGCCCTCGCGTTCGGGGTACGCGGCGAGCACACGCGCTTTTTCGTTGAGGTAACGCGGCGACGTGGCGTCGCGCGGGAAGAACCGCTGATCGGCGGCGGCGTTGCCGAAGTCGGTACCGAAACGGAACAGACCGGCTTGCATGCGCAGCGGCTCCGATTTCACCGGAAAGTAGAGCGGGCGCGCCGGGTTCACCGGCGAAGCTTAGCGGGGCGTGGGCTTCGATAAGTGCAAGAAAAAAACTTGGCCCCAAGCCGGCCCGGCGGGCATCCGGAGATGTGGCCGACGAGCGCGAAGAATTCGAAGTATTGCCCCATCCCGAGCCAGGCGACGCCGAAACGACGAGTCACGAGGGCGCGCGACCGCCGCGCAAGCAAGTGGGCGGCTGGGCCGATCCAAAACAGCTGCCGCAGGGGCCCAACGGCCGCCCACGGTGCCGAAGGTGCGGCGGCGAGATCAAGCAGGGCAGCGGGCGACGTACGTTTTGCTCGGAGGCGTGCGTGGTCGAGTGGAAGATCCGGACACAACCTGAGTTTGCGGCCGAGCAGGTGCACGCTCGCGACCGCGGCGTGTGCGTGGCCTGCCAGCGCGACTGCAACGCGCTGTTCCGGAAGATTCGCGTCACCAAGCGGGCGTGCCGCAAGCGCCGGATGGAGGAGCTGGGGCTGCCGGCGTATCTACTGCGCCGACGACGCTACTGGGAAGTCGATCACATCCGGGCGGTCGTCGAAGGCGGCGGCTCGTGCGGGCTCGAGAACCTGCGCACCCTGTGCTGGGAGTGCCATCGCAAGGTGACGCGCGAGCTGGGTGTGCGACGCGGCAGGATCCGCGCGGCGTAGGGGGCTTGCGTGCGCTGCGCGGCAGCGTCACGTCTCGGGCAACGGGATGAACTCGACCTCGTCGCCGGGGATTTTTCGGAAGCGCCCGTCGCGCCAATCGGCTTTGGCTCGTTCGAGGCGCTCGCGCGAGCTGGCTACGAAGTTCCAGTAAATGTGGCGTTCGCCGGCAAGCGGGGCGCCGCCGAGCAGCATCGCGTCCGCGCCGCCGCGGGTCACCAGCTCCACTTGCTGATTGGCAGGCAAGACCAAAAGCGTGCCCTCGCCGTACTCCTGGCCTTCGGCTCCCAGCGACAACGCGCCCGAGGCGACGTACACGGCACGCTCGGCATGCTGGTCATCGACCGCAAGGTTTGCACCAGCGGCTAGCCGCGCATGCACGTACAAGGTCGGTGACAACACCCTAACGGGTGATTTCTCTCCATAGGCGGTACCGGCGATCACCGTCAGCACCACGCCAGACCGCGTCACGCGCGGGATGCTGGCGCGTGGGTGGTGCGTGAAGCTCGGCTCGGTCTCTTCGTGCTCGAGCGGCAGCGCCACCCAACACTGAATACCGTGGAGCGGGCCGCCGGTTTGGCGCAGCTCGGGCGGCGTCCGCTCCGAGTGCGCAATGCCACAGCCCGAGATCATCCAATTCACGTCGCCGGGTTGGATCAGCTGCGCGTAGCCGAGGCTGTCGCGATGCAGGAACGCACCTTCGAACAAGTACGTGACGGTCGCCAGCCCAATGTGCGGGTGCGGCCGCACGACCAAGCCATCCCCCGGCGCGAAATCGACTCGACACAAGTGGTCGTAGAAAATGAACGGGCCGACTAGCTTCTGATGAGCTGAGGGCAACACGCGCCGTACGAAGAAGCCGCCCACGTCACGCTGTCGAGCTTCGATCACCAGCTGCGGTTCCATGGCCGGGGTTCTAGCGTAGCGGAGCCGAGGCCGCGCGGAGTAATCTGCCGCTCGGGATGACGACGCCTCGAGTCGGGAGAAAAGCGCTCGCTTCGGCGCGACTAAGCGCGCACGGCGACAGCAGCGCTTTCGTGGTGATGCGCGCGCTGGCGTCGCCGTACGGGATCCTGATCGTGTTTCCGGCGATCGTGCTCGCGGTCGGGCTGTTCCTGACGCTGGTCGGTCAGCGCGCGCTTCGCGGCAGTAACCTCGCGCTCGGACAACAGCGGCTGGCTGAGCAGGCCAAGCTGGTGGCTTCACACATGCGCGGCGCGCTCGACTCGGCGGATCCGATGCTCGACCGGCTTTCGGATTTCGCGCTCACCCACACGCCGACAGCCCCGCTCGAGCCGGCCGCCGCCGTGTTGTTCGACTTGATGCAGGGCCGCGCGGGCGTGTCGTACGCCAGCATCAGCTTTCCGGACGGGACGTTCGAGGGCGCCTACATCGACAACGACGGCAGCGTCCGCTTCCAAGACAGCCAGGTCGGGGCGCAAAGCACGCGTGTGCGCCACTACGACTACCAGGGGCACGACGTCCTCAAGCTGCGCGACGAAGGGACGTCGCGCTACGATCCCCGCCAACGCGACTTTTACCGGCAAGCAGTCGCAGCACGCACGCGCGTCTGGACCAAGCCATACACGTTTTACGGCAACCGTCACACCGGCATCACACGCGCAGCCCCCGTGTACCTTCAGGCCAGCGGGGAGCGGCATTTGCACGCAATTTTGACCGTCGATTTCGACGTCAGCGAGCTCTCGCGACTCCTGCGCGCGGGCGAGCTGCCGGACATGCACACGCTGCTGTTCAACGCCAACGGCACCTTGCTCGCGTACCCGCAGGGCGAAAAGCGGATTCTCAGCCTGCATTTGGGGCTAGATCGCGCGCTTTCGTACCGAGATTTGGCCGACCCCACGCTGAACGCCTTCTTCCAAGCGCTCGGCCCACAGCCCGTCACGGATAGCCGGCTGTTGTCGTTCGACGTCGGGGATTCACAACACTTGGCCGCGCTTTCGCGCGTCAGCAGTGACGCCACGCTCGACTGGACGGTGGCGTACGTGGTGCCTGAGCGCGCCTTCTTCCAGAGCCTGCACGCCTATGGGCAACGCAGTTTCGCGATCGCAGCGGTCGCGGTGCTGATCGCGCTCGCGGTTTCGGTGGCGTTCGCGCGCCTGGTCGTGCGCGTACGGCGTGAAGCCGCGGCGGCGCGCGCCGAAGCCAAGCGCGCTAGTCAGGAGGCGCGCGAGCTCGGCAGCTATCGGCTCGTAAAATGCCTCGGCAAGGGCGGCATGGGCGAGGTCTGGCGCGCCGAGCACCAACTCTTGGCGCGCGAAGCCGCAATCAAGCTGATCCGGCTCGACAACGGCGCCCCGTCGACGAGCGAAGCGCAAGAGCGCTTTCGGCGCGAAGCGCAGACGCTGGCCCAGCTGCGTTCGCGCAACACGATCGAGCTGTTCGACTACGGCGTCGCCAGCGACGGCACGTTCTTCTACGTGATGGAGTTGCTCGACGGCCTCGATCTCGAAAGCCTTGTGATGAAGCACGGGCCGCAGCCGCCCGGCCGCGTGCTGCGGCTGTTGATGCAGGCGTGCCGCTCGCTCGGCGAGGCGCATGACGTGGGCTTGGTGCACCGCGATATCAAGCCCGCCAATCTGTTCGTGTGCCGTGCCGCCGATGAGGTCGATGTGGTCAAAGTGCTCGATTTTGGCTTGGTTCGCGCGCTGACCAGCGACGAGCCGGACGCGCCGCCGTTTTCGACCCAGGCCGTGCTCGAGACCACCGCTGCCGCTGGGCTCGCGACACCGCTCGACGCCAAGCTGACTCGCGCGGGCAGGGTGATGGGTACACCGGAGTTCATGGCGCCCGAGCAAGCTCTCGGCCACAAGCTCGACGGTCGCGCCGACTTGTACGCGCTCGGCTGCGTGGCTTACTGGCTGCTAACCGGTCACCTCGTCTTCCAAAAAGAGACGCCGCTGCTGCTGCTGCTCGCTCACATTCAAGAACCACCCGCGCCGCTCGACCAACGCGCACCTGGCGTGCCGCGCGCATTGAAGCTGTGCATCATGGACTGCCTGGCCAAATCCCCCGACCACCGTCCCCAAACCGCCCGCGACCTGCTCGTGCGCCTGACCGCCGCCGAGCTCGAGCTATCGGCCGACGAAGTCTGGACCGAGGAACGCGCCCACGCCTGGTGGCAAAAGTTCCAGCCCCCCACGCTACCCTCCCACCCCTCCACGCTCACTCCCTCTCCGAACGCGCAAATGCGCATCGCGCACGCCCCCGACATCAGTTGACCCGTAGGGTCTGTCCCTGAATGCTGCGCTCTCGGCGTAAACGTGCCCGTGCCCGTGCCCGACGGTCCGTGAGTCACCGTCGGCGGTATTTGGGGGTAGTAGGCCAGGGTTTGTGGCGCGTGCCAGGCACGCGCGCGCCGCGGGCAG